>NZ_CM177102.1:405000-882500 GCF_058216595.1 Enterococcus sp. AAFC-DPL-6103 | reverse complement strand
TGGTTCACTATCGGTCACTAGGGAGTATTTAGCCTTGGGAGATGGTCCTCCCGGATTCCGACGGAATTCCTCGTGTTCCGCCGTACTCAGGATCCTCCTAGGTGCTTTCCAAATTTCATCTACGGGGTTTTTACCCTCTTTGACTGACTTTTCCAAGTCATTCGATTATCTGAAAAAACTACCATATCGGAGTCCTACAACCCCAACAAGCAAGCTTGTTGGTTTGGGCTTTTCCCGTTTCGCTCGCCGCTACTCAGGGAATCGAATTTTCTTTCTCTTCCTGCAGGTACTTAGATGTTTCAGTTCTCTGCGTCTACCTCAAATATGCTATGTATTCACATATTTGTAACATCCTATAAAAGATGCTGGGTTCCCCCATTCGGAAATCTCTGGATCATAGCTTACGTACAGCTCCCCAAAGCATATCGGTGTTAGTCCCGTCCTTCATCGGCTCCTAGTGCCAAGGCATCCACCGTGCGCCCTTATTCACTTAACCTTATCAACCTTACGGTTGGGTTTTGACTTCATTTCTAGCGATAGAAACGTGTCAAGAAAAATAAGCAATTGAACTTATTAAAAAACTCATTCAACGCGGTGTTCTCGGTTTGTTTTGATCTTACTTCAAATATCCAGTTTTCAATGAACAAAATTAACAACTAATGTTGTTAATGGAGCCTAGCGGGATCGAACCGCTGACCTCCTGCGTGCAAAGCAGGCGCTCTCCCAGCTGAGCTAAGGCCCCAAGTATTAAAAATAATAAGAGTAAACCTCTCAAAACTGAACAAAGTAATAATGACAAACCTGTGTAGTCTCCGTAATATTCCTTAGAAAGGAGGTGATCCAGCCGCACCTTCCGATACGGCTACCTTGTTACGACTTCACCCCAATCATCTATCCCACCTTAGGCGGCTGGCTCCAAAAGGTTACCTCACCGACTTCGGGTGTTACAAACTTTCGTGGTGTGACGGGCGGTGTGTACAAGGCCCGGGAACGTATTCACCGCGGCGTGCTGATCCGCGATTACTAGCGATTCCGGCTTCATGTAGGCGAGTTGCAGCCTACAATCCGAACTGAGAGAAGCTTTAAGAGATTAGCTTAGCCTCGCGACTTCGCGACTCGTTGTACTTCCCATTGTAGCACGTGTGTAGCCCAGGTCATAAGGGGCATGATGATTTGACGTCATCCCCACCTTCCTCCGGTTTGTCACCGGCAGTCTTGCTAGAGTGCCCAACTTAATGATGGCAACTAACAATAAGGGTTGCGCTCGTTGCGGGACTTAACCCAACATCTCACGACACGAGCTGACGACAACCATGCACCACCTGTCACTTTGCCCCCGAAGGGGAAGCTCTATCTCTAGAGTGGTCAAAGGATGTCAAGACCTGGTAAGGTTCTTCGCGTTGCTTCGAATTAAACCACATGCTCCACCGCTTGTGCGGGCCCCCGTCAATTCCTTTGAGTTTCAACCTTGCGGTCGTACTCCCCAGGCGGAGTGCTTAATGCGTTAGCTGCAGCACTGAAGGGCGGAAACCCTCCAACACTTAGCACTCATCGTTTACGGCGTGGACTACCAGGGTATCTAATCCTGTTTGCTCCCCACGCTTTCGAGCCTCAGCGTCAGTTACAGACCAGAGAGTCGCCTTCGCCACTGGTGTTCCTCCATATATCTACGCATTTCACCGCTACACATGGAATTCCACTCTCCTCTTCTGCACTCAAGTCTCCCAGTTTCCAATGACCCTCCCCGGTTGAGCCGGGGGCTTTCACATCAGACTTAAGAAACCGCCTGCGCTCGCTTTACGCCCAATAAATCCGGACAACGCTTGCCACCTACGTATTACCGCGGCTGCTGGCACGTAGTTAGCCGTGGCTTTCTGGTTAGATACCGTCAAGGGATGAACAGTTACTCTCATCCTTGTTCTTCTCTAACAACAGAGTTTTACGATCCGAAAACCTTCTTCACTCACGCGGCGTTGCTCGGTCAGACTTTCGTCCATTGCCGAAGATTCCCTACTGCTGCCTCCCGTAGGAGTTTGGGCCGTGTCTCAGTCCCAATGTGGCCGATCACCCTCTCAGGTCGGCTATGCATCGTGGCCTTGGTGAGCCGTTACCTCACCAACTAGCTAATGCACCGCGGGTCCATCCATCAGCGACACCCGAAAGCGCCTTTCAAATCAAAACCATGCGGTTTCGATTGTTATACGGTATTAGCACCTGTTTCCAAGTGTTATCCCCTTCTGATGGGCAGGTTACCCACGTGTTACTCACCCGTTCGCCACTCCTTTTCTTTCGGTGGAGCAAGCTCCGGTGAAAGAAAAAGCGTACGACTTGCATGTATTAGGCACGCCGCCAGCGTTCGTCCTGAGCCAGGATCAAACTCTCATAATAAAAGTTAGAACAATCTTTCGATTGTTAAGCTCAATTTGTTTGCTAGCATATTGCTTGCTGTTTAAAAATGTTTATTGTCTTGAATTGAATCAAGACGCCCTACACATTTGGTTTGTCTTACTTTGTTCAGTTTTCAAAGGTCTAATCAATTTGTTTTAACAACTTTTATATCTTAACAGATTCTTTAGAAGTTGTCAACACTTTTTGTTTTTTAATTTCAAGCCGTTTATTTAACGACTTGATAAGTTTAACATCTCATTCGTTATTTGTCAATAACTTTTTTATTGAGATATCAAACTTTTTGAAGCTTTTTTCTCAAGCGACTTTGTTATTCTAACATGTCATTCTTTATTCGTCAACACTCTTTTTTAAAGAAATTAGTGTTGTTAGTAAGTAAAGAATTATTTGAGAACAAATAATAATATAGCAATCTATTTCTTAAATTGCAACAGAAATAATTACTTTTTTGAATAATATTTTTAAAAACGAATATTCAAAAAAAAAGTTTCTTCTTTGTTCTATTTTTTCTGCTATTTTCTTGCTAAGCTTTACAGATTAGCGCTTATAGTTCGTCCATCAAATACTTGCGTTTCTTTTACCTTGCAGCCCTTTTCTATAAAAACGGAAAAGACAAGTAAAACGAAATTGTTTTACTTGTCTTCAGATTTTACTATTGGAATGAATATCCGAAAAATCGTCCCTTGCCCAACAACGCTCTCAGCAATAATTCTCCCCCTATAGCTTTCGACTAATTGTTTAGCTATAGATAATCCAAGCCCATTTCCACCTTTTGTACGTGCTCTAGCTTTATCAACTCGATAAAACCGATTGAATATTTTCTTCAAATCTTCTTGTGGGATTCCCTCACCAAAGTCTTGAATCGCAATCTCAAATTCACTTAACGTAGAAGAAATAGAAATATGTACTTCTTTTCTAGTCGTAGAGTATTTGACTGCATTATCAAGAATGATAATGATCAATTGTTCAAAATGATTACGATAGATTTGTAAAATCACTTCCTTAGATAAATCATCATCCAAAGTGATTACATAATCTGGATATAGAATCTTAAAATTATTATAGACTTGATAGGTAACTTCTTTTCCTTTTGTAGTTTCGTTACCATAATGAATATCAACTTGCTCCGCTCTAGAAAGATCCAACATTTCTTGAACAAGGCTCTTCATACGGCTAATTTCTTGCATACTTGCGCTAAGAGACTCTTCTAAGATTTCAGGATCATCTTTTCCCCAACGATTTAGCAAACTCAAATGCCCTTCAATGATTGCAACAGGTGTTCGTAATTCATGAGACACATCTTGAACAAATTGTTCTTGTTGTTCCATATATAGACGCATTCGATCAAGCATCTCATTAAAGATTTCAGCTAAATCTGCCAACTCGTCATTTGTATCAATTTCAGGCATATGGATATTCGACTGAGGGTCCTTTCGGATAGTATCCATCGTATCTCGCAGAACTTTTAACGGTTTCAGGAAATAAGAAGATAGGAAAAAACCTAAGATACTACTTAGAATCAACGAAACGACTTCTAAAATAATCAGTGTCAGCAATAATTTATTCCGTATATCATAAAAAGAGGACAATTCATAGAAAGTTTGTGCATACCCAATTTTTTCTCGAGTCCCTTTAGAATAGATTGGCTGGATTGACAAAAATCCTGTTCTACCATCAATTGTCACAATTGTCGGAACTTTTCTGGTTGTTTGCAACAACGCTTGACTATGCTGTTGTGTCTTAAATATCAACTTTTCTTCTAAATCATAGACGAATAAATCTAATGATGACTGACCAAGTTCAGCAATGAAGGAATCAATTTTCATCAAGTTCCCTTCGATATTCGTCGTTTGATCATCAATGTTACTATCATTAGTAGTTGTATTCGTTAAATTTCGGTACGTATTGACTAAAGTCAGCTCTTCATCTGAATTAGCTAAACGGGAAGCCACTTGCGAAATCGTTCGTTCCACATTGTTTCGTTCTTTAGCAACAATTAGATTAATTGAAGATTTGTAAGTAATAACTGCAAAAATAGTAAAAACAACAAATATAAAGAAAGAACTTGCAAAAGCCCACTTGATGGTCAAGGAAGGGCCTTTCAGTTCTCTTTTTTCCGATTTTTTCGGTTTGATCACGAGCGCATCACATAACCTGTTCCACGGACAGTTTGGATGTAACTTTCCTCCCCAGGAACATCAATCTTATTACGCAAGTAACGAATATATACATCGACAACATTTGTTTCGACTTCTGTTTCATAACCCCAAACTTTGTTTAATAGAACATCGCGAGCTAATACAACATTGACGTTTTCCATCAAAGTCAATAATAACTCATATTCACGTTTGGTTAATTCAATTACTTCATTTCCACGACGTACCACACGATTTTCTTTTTCAATCGTTAGGTCACGATAAGTAATTGTTGTTTGTTTTGCTACGTTTTTATCACCTTCGATATCGATTCGACGTAACAAAGCTCGCAAGCGGGCTAATAATTCTTCGATTGCAAATGGCTTAACAATATAGTCATCTGCTCCATGGTCTAAACCTGACACACGATCAATCACAGAATCTCTAGCAGTCATCATGATGATTGGTGTATTCTTCACTTGACGGACACGTCGACAAACTTCTAATCCATTTAATTCAGGTAACATCAAATCTAGTAAAATGGCATCCCATTCATTATTTAAAGCGGCGTCTAATCCAGTACGACCATTGTAATGAACTTCAGCATTATACCCTTCATGCTTTAATTCCAACTCGACAAAGCGAGCTAAGTTCTTTTCATCTTCAATGATTAGAATATTACTCATCTATTATTTTATCCTTTCCCTCTACGCGATTTCTACAAACTCTATCATTATACCGATATTCTACTTAAAAATCTATAGTCATTCTATCATGAATAAACAATTTTAAAAAGAGCCGAAGTCTATTCGTAACAAATGACTTCAGCTCTATCATGATTTCGCTAATTTTTCAGTTTTGCAAAGTCAAGAACTACTTACTCTTCATGATACCAAGAGTAGTGGAAGATTCCTTCTTTATCCACACGTTCATACGTGTGTGCACCAAAATAATCACGTTGTGCTTGAATAATATTAGCTGGCAAGCGCTCTGCTCTATAGGAATCAAAGTAAGAGATTGCTGAAGAGAATGTTGGCACTGGTACACCAGCTTGAACAGCTAAAGCAACTACATCTCTCACAGCTTGTTGATATTTCTTCGTGATTTCAACAAAATAATCATCTAACAATAAGTTTTCGATATCTGGGTCTTTATCATACGCATCTGTAATTTTTTGTAAGAAACGAGCACGGATAATACATCCTGCACGCCAGATTTTAGCAATTTCGCCAAATGGCAAGTCCCAATCATACTCTTTTGAAGCCACTCGTAATTGAGCAAAGCCTTGAGCATAACTCATGATTTTGCTAAAGTACAATGCTTCACGAATTTTCTCAACTAATTCTTTTTTGTCGCCAGTATATTCAAAATTATTTGGATTTGACAAAATTTTACTTGCTTGGACACGTTCCTCTTTATAAGCAGAGATATAACGAGCAAAGACAGATTCTGTGATCAATGGAAGTGGCACGCCTAAATCTAAAGCACTTTGGCTTGTCCATTTACCGGTTCCCTTATTACCAGCAGCATCAAGGATAACATCAACAATCGGTTTGCCTGTACCTTCATCATCTTTACGAGTTAAAATGTCAGCAGTGATCTCGATTAAGTAGCTATCAAGTTCACCTTGATTCCATTCCTTGAAGATTTCAGCCATTTCCTCAACTGACAGTCCAAGAATGTTCTTCATTAAATCATAAGACTCAGCAATCAATTGCATGTCTCCGTACTCAATTCCATTGTGAACCATTTTTACATAATGTCCTGCACCATTTGGTCCAATGTAAGTGACACATGGTTCGCCATCTTCTGCTTTAGCAGAAATTTGTTCTAAAATTGGTGCCACTAGTTCGTAGGCTTCTTTTTGACCACCAGGCATGATAGAAGGACCTTTAAGTGCGCCTTCTTCTCCACCAGAAACACCAGTACCAATAAAGTTGATTCCAGAATTTGCTAATTCTTCGTTACGACGGATCGTATCTTTGAAGAATGTATTTCCGCCATCAATCAAAATATCACCTTTATCTAAATGAGGTAATAATTCTTGAATCGTCGCATCCGTAGCTGGTCCTGCTTTAACCATCAAAAGAATACGACGTGGTTTTTCAATTGAAGCAACAAAGTCTTCCATTGTATAAGTTGCTTTAAAGTTTTTATCTGGATGTTCTTCTACTACTTCTGTCGTTTTTGAACCAGTGCGGTTAAATAATGCGACTGAATAACCGCGGCTTTCAATATTCAAGGCTAAGTTTTTGCCCATAACGGCCATACCGACAACGCCGATTTGTTGTTTCGTCATATGAACTCCTCCTACATTTGGGGTTACTCCCCTAATCTCTCTCATTATAGCCTATCATCGGTGCAATGCAAACCAATGTGCAAAATATTTTGGCGTTTTTCGAGAAAAAAATAAACCCCAAGGCTCCATGGTTAGCCTTGAGGTTTTACATTTTCTAATTAAAATGTATTAAGCTTCTTTAGACATTACGTCCTTACCATCATAGTAACCACAATTTGTACATACGTGATGGCTTTTTTTCATTTCACCACAGTTAGGACATTCGTTTAACCCTTTGATTGTCAATTTGTAGTGTGTACGACGTTTTGCTTTTTTAGCTTTTGATGTTCTTCTAGCTGGTACTGCCATTTTGCTACACCTCCTTGTAAAGTCTTGCATCAAATTAGATGCAATATATTCCAATCTTACTTATTATCTTTATTCCTTTGATTCATCATCAAAAAATTCCGATAGTTTTGCAAGACGAGGATCTACTTTTGTCTCAGCTTCTTCCATTTTTCTGCGCTCATGTTCTGCTTCAGAAATAACTTCCCAATCCATACCTTTAGGCAGATTGGTTTCATCTATTTCCTCTGCTTCAGTAAGCACACGCATTGGAATCGCCAATAAAATATTATCTTCGATTGACTCTGTCAAATCAAGCTGTGTGCCTTCAATCAACAAAATATCATCAGCCGATAATTGTTCGTCTCGACTTTGGTACTGTTCTACTGTCATGAATAATTCATCAACTGGAAAATCCATTACTAGCTCAACAGGTTCTAATGAACGTGTTGATGGAACAGTCAGAGTCGTTTGCACAGTGTAATGAACGATATAGCCTTTTTTATCAACGGAAATAAATCCTTCAACAGCCACTGGTGCAACATCGAGTATTAAGTTATCACGTTTCATCAAACTTGATTTTAAATCAAGTGTTTCATGAAATACTAATGGTGTCTCTTGATATTTTCGTAATTCTAGTAAAGACCATTTCATTTTTCATCACTCCTAAGCAACAAAAGCAATTATACAGGGCAAAAACGTCCTTGTCAATGAAATTTTCTTGACACCTTACACTTCATAAAAAAACAGTACATTAAATACAAAATCAGTTTTCTGTTTTTACTTTAGTGACAAAATTTTCGTTTTCTTTTTTGCCAAAGTTCTATTGAGACGTCTTTCATGTCATTGAATTCTTTTCCGAAAAAAAATTTGAGTTTTATTTCTATTCAATCGAAATAACAAGTAATCGTTTATTGATTTCGTAAAATTTCCAAGTGTATCTGCTTAATCTTTTCTTTTTAATTATTCGAATCACTTCATAGAGTTTTCAGTTGCTATCAAGAAATGAATCTATTACAATAAATATTATTTATATGGATAATGAGAGGAGCTAACATATGAACACACGAGACATTGAATATTATGTCCAGTTAATCAAATTAAAAAATTTTACAAAAGTTGCGAATCTATTTCATGTTAGCCAACCTACAATTACTTACGCTGTCCAACGATTAGAGAAAGAGTTGAATGCCGTTCTCATCGTCCGAGATCGTTCGCACAATGAATTATTGATCACGCCTGCTGGCTACCAACTATTTATCCATGCACAGTCTATCCTTCAAGAAATTACTCGTGCAAAAGCAGAGATCCAACAACTACAAACAAAAAAAATTCGTCTTGGCATGCCGCCGATTATTGGAAATGAATATTTTCCAAAATTATCCGGCTACTTTATTCGACAAAAATTGATGAGTCAATTGGAAATCATTGATGGTGGTTCTCGCGACTTATATGGAATGATTCATCAAGGACAAATTGATTTGGCTTTACTCGGTTCAACTCAGCCAATTGTTGATCAGTCGTTAGAAACGCAATTGCTCTTAGACAAGCGATTTATGATTGTCGTCTCACCTGAACATCCTCTTGCCCAAAAGCAAGCTGTTTCATTCAAAGAATTGATTAACGAAGAATTTGTTTTATTAAACGAGCATTACGTCCATCCAACTGCTTTCTCAAAACTAGCAAAGCAAACACATATCGAGCCAAAGATCGTTTACCAAAGTAATGATTTATCCATTCTAAAAAGTATGATTCGGGAACAAGTTGGGATAGGATTTTTAACAGAGATTGCGATCCATCAAGAAGACCAGTTAATTGCGCTTCCACTAACCGATACTGTACAACCACGCTTTTTGATTTCACTTGTCACACGCACACAACAATTGCCAACAGATTTACAGCAACAAGTTGTCCGTGTCATCAATGAATTCATTCAGACACAAAAAAACAGCCCCTCAGATTAAGGAGCTGTTTTTTTTATACTATCTAGTAAATTAGATAGCTGTTGTTTCGCCACGGTATACAATACCACGACGTGAATCAACAGTAATCAATTCACCATCAACGATTGTTGAAGTTGCATCTTTTGCACCAACAATTACAGGAATATCTTGAGCGATACCTACAACTGCTGCGTGTGAAGTTAAGCCGCCTTCTTCAACTACGACTGCTGCTGCTTTTTCAATAGCAGGCATGTATTCTTTATCAGTTGTTGGAACCACTAATACCATGCCGTCTTTTGCTTTTTTAATTGCTTCTTCAGCAGATGAAGCAACTACTGCGTTTGCAACAACAGATTTTTGACCAACGCCTTGAGCTTCTAATAATTTAGAACCAATCATTTGAATTTTCATTACGTTAGTTGTTCCACGTTCACCAACTGGTACACCAGCAGTGATCAAGATTAAATCGCCTTCTGAAGCAAAGCCTAATTCAACTGCTTTTTTAGCAGCTAATTCAAACATTTCATCAGTAGTTGTTGGTTTTTCAGTAACTGTTGGGTATACGCCCCAGTTTAACATCAAACCACGTTTTGTGCGTTCGTCAAATGTAACTGCCAAGATGTCAGCATCTGGACGGTATTTAGAAATCATTTTAGCTGTGTAACCAGACTCAGTTGCAGCAACGATTGTTTTAACACCTAAGTTTTTAGCAGCACGAGCTACTGACAAACCGATTGTTTCAGTAACATCAGTTTTGTCAAATTGATTGATTTGGAATGTACCTAATTCAGCTAAAGCTTTTTCAGCTTCTTGGTCAATACGAGCCATTGTTGCAACAGCTTCTACTGGGTAGTCACCATTTGCAGATTCACCTGATAACATTGTTGCGTCTGTACCATCAAATACAGCGTTGGCAACGTCAGATGCTTCGGCACGTGTTGGACGTGGGTTTTCTTGCATTGATTCTAACATTTGTGTAGCTGTAATAACTGGGATACCAGCAGCGTTACATTTTTTAATGATACGTTTTTGAACCATTGGTACTAATTCAGCTGGGATTTCAACACCCATATCACCACGAGCAATCATAACACCATCAGAAACTTTGATGATTTCGTCGATGTTGTCGATACCTTCTTCAGATTCAATTTTAGGGAAAATTTGAACGTGTGTCATATTTTTTTCTTCTAAAATTTCACGAATGTCTAAAACGTCTTGTGCTTTACGTACAAAACTTGCAGCGATAAAGTCGATGTCGTTATCTAAACCGAAACGAATATCGTCAGCATCTTTTTCTGTAATACCTGGTAAGCTGATTGATACGCCTGGTGCATTAACCCCTTTACGTGATCCTAGCATACCTGCATTTTTCACTACTACAACTAATTCGCGGTTTGCTTCGTCTTTTTCAACGATTTCCATGTCAATAAGACCATCATCGAATAAGATGTGTCCACCAACGTGAACGTCATCGAATAAACCTGGATAAGTTACAGCGATTTTTTCTTTTGAACCAACATGTTCAGGATCCATTGAGATACGAGTTTGATCTCCAACTTCAAATTTGATATAGCCAGCACGGCCAAAATCAGCTTCTGTTGTTCCTTGAACAGTTGTACGGATTTCTGCACCTTTAGTATCTAAAAGGATACCTACATCTTTACCTGTTTGTTTAACAGCTTCACGAACCATTACCATACGTGATAATTGTTCTTCATGATCTCCATGTGAGAAGTTAAAACGGAAGACATTTGCTCCAGATTCGATCAGTTTAGAAATAGTTTCTACTGAGTTACTTGCTGGTCCTAATGTACTAACGATTTTGGTTTTTTTCATTTTACAAAACGCTCCCATTCAATTTTGTTTATTTAAAGCTTTACAGCTTAAATAGCTACTAATTATAGATAATTTAGTTGAGTCAAACAAAGTTTGCTCTACTCATTCCTTCTTTTGCTCAAATCACTTTAGAATGAAAGAGTATTATTTAATTCGTATAATGATAAGTCTGGTTTATGTTTGTTGTTTTCCAAAGTATCAATGATGTCAGAAGCAACGATTTCATTGTCGTGGATACCAACACATAGTCCGCCTTTACCTTGTTGTAATAATTCAACAGCATAAGCGCCAAATTTACTTGCTAACACACGGTCACGTGCGCTTGGTGCGCCCCCACGAACAACGTGTCCTAAGATAGATACGCGTGTATGGTAGTCACCGAATTCTGAAAGTTTTTCAGCAAATTCATTTCCGCCCATTACACCTTCAGCCAAGATGATCAAGCAATGTTTTTTACCACGATCGCGGCCTTCTTGGATTTTTTTAGCAACAGCAGCCATGTCAAAGTCATGTTCTGGAATGATGATTTCGTCAGCACCACCTGCAACACCTGACCATAGAGCGATATCGCCAGCGTTACGTCCCATCACTTCGATAACGAATGTACGAACGTGTGATGTAGCTGTGTCACGAATGCGGTCAATTGATTCAAGCACTGTATTGATTGCTGTATCAAAACCGATTGTGAAGTCTGTACCAGGAATATCATTATCAATTGTTCCAGGAATTCCCACTGCTGGGAAACCACGTTTAGTTAAAGCCATCGCTCCGTGATAAGAGCCATCGCCACCGATAACTACTAATCCTTCAATACCGAATTTTTTCAATTGTTCAATACCCTTTAATTGCCCTTCTTCTGTAGCAAATTCTGGGTAACGAGCAGAGTACAAGAAAGTACCACCGCGTTGGATTTTATCACCAACATCAGCAACGTCAAGACGACGAATATCTCCGGCAACTAATCCGGCAAATCCGTAGTTGATTCCATAAACTTCTAGACCTTCATAGATTCCTTTACGAACAACTGCGCGAATCGCTGCGTTCATTCCAGGTGCGTCTCCGCCACTGGTCAAAATTCCGATGCGTTTCATATAAACATTCACCTCATTAAAATACTTTATCCTAAGAAGACTTAGGCTATAACCGTTTGTTTGCAATAACCACGTCTAACATTCTAACATTATTTTTCTAACTTGTCTTGGTTAATAGCTAAAAAAATGAAAAAAAATGAAAGCACGTAGTATTTTTTACCGTAACTTATTTGAAAACAACATTTTCCTCCTGAAGTAAATAAGAAAGCTGCCCTTTTAGACTATCACTCCCATCTACCCAATTTTCCTCTGATAACACAATTTTCCGATGATTTTTTTCATAGTATAAAACAACTGGAATGTACCCAGGATGTTTCTGAAAAATTGTTTTCAATTGACGCATTGTTTCATGGTCTTCTTGTTCTTCCGTAATTCTTAAATAACAAGTTTGATCTGGAAACTGTTTTTCAAATTCTTTGGCATCTGCAAATGTTTCACCGAGCAATTGTAATTCTTGGTTATAATGGCTTATTTCACTACGACCTTGTACAAATAATACTCGATTCATTTCAAAAAGATTTCTGAATTGACGATACAACTTGGGAAAAACGGTGACTGTTACTTCGCCTGAGCTATCTGTCCCTTCCACAAAAGCCATTCGTTCACCTTTTTTTGTCCGAATTTCACGAATACTTTTGATGTACAACAACAAACTGACCGTCTGCTGAGGCACGATTTCGGTAATCAATTGAACCCGTTTAGCTAAACGTAGTCGCTCATAGCCTTCCGTGGGGTGCCCAGATAAGTAAACACCTAGATATTCTTCTTCAAGGGCTAAACGTTCATCTAACGAATAATCTGCAACTTTTTCTTCTTTCAACGCCATGATTTCCATAAGATCCAAACTCCCACTACTATACTGAACATTTTGAATTTTTCCCTCTAAGTCAATCATGAGCTGCTTTCGATTTTTTTCTAGCTCATCAAATGCGCCGACCGCAACTAAAGGTTTTAGGATCTCTTCTTTAAGCCAACGCTTATCTATACGAATCAAAAATTCATCAACAGATGTGAACGAGCCATTTGCCTTTCTTTCATTAATAATCTCTTCTACAAAGTCTCGTCGAACTCCTTTGATTGCTGTCAATCCAAAACGAATCATTTGTGAATCAACTAATTCAAACCCATAAGCACTTTGATTGATAGAAGGCGGACTTAATGTCAGCTTGTTCTTTCTCGCCTCAGCAAGGTATTCTTTTAACTTAGCAGTATTGTGCCGAACAGCATTCATCAAGCTAGTAAAGAACGCTCCTGGATAATGTGCTTTAAGATAAGCCATTTGGAATCCAACAAATGAATACGCAAATGCATGCGACCGATTAAATCCATAATTAGCAAAACGTTCAATATAATCATAAACTTCAATCGCCTTTTCTTTGGAGTAGCCCTGCGTCAGTGAACCAGCTACAAAATGTTCTCTTTCTCTATCAATAACTTCCTTTTTTTTCTTACTAATCGCACGACGCAAAATATCTGCTTGACCTAAAGAAAAACCAGCCATTGTTGAAGCAATTTGCATAATTTGTTCCTGATAAACAATGACCCCATAAGTATTTTCTAGAATTGGTTTTAATGTATCATCTGGATATTTGATAAGTTCTTTACCTTTTTTTCGTGCAATAAATGTATCAATATTTTGCATAGGTCCGGGGCGATACAAAGCATTTACAGCAGCGATGTCTTCGATATTTTCAGGTTCTAATCGCCGTAAAACATTTCGAATTCCTGCGGATTCAAATTGGAAAACGCCTGTTGTTTCACCTTTTTGAAATAAATGGAAAGTTTTTGCATCGTTCAGTGGTATCTGTTTAAGTTGAAGATCGATTTTTTCTACACGTTTGATTGATTTAAGCGCATAATCGATAATCGATAAATTTCGTAATCCTAAGAAATCCATCTTCAACAATCCGATTTCTTCTACAGCATTCATGGTGTATTGTGTTAAAAATGCTTCGTCTGATCCCTGCTGTAAAGGAACTAATTCCAACAGATTTCGGTCACTCAATACCACTCCTGCAGCATGTGTCGATATATGGCGTGGTAAGCCTTCTAAAATCATTGCTGTTTGAAACAGCAGTTGGTTTTTTTTATTTGCTTGTACTAATTCAACTAATTTATTTGAAGATTTGTAGGCTTGCGACAAAGTGATTTTCAACTGATTTGGAATCGCCTTCGACCACCGATTTGCCTCACTTTGTGAAACACCAAACACTCGGGCAACATCTCTTAGTACCATTTTAGCAGCCATTGTGCCAAAAGTTGCAATTTGTGCCATATGGTATTGTCCATATTTTTCGCGGACATAGTTCAAGACTTCTTCACGTTTATTATCAGGAATATCCAAATCGATATCAGGCATTGTATAACGTTCAGGATTTAAAAAACGTTCAAAAAGTAAATGATATTTCAAAGGATCCACATCTGTGATTGCTAAAACATAAGCAACTAATGAACCAGCTGCTGACCCCCGCCCCGCACCAGTAACGATTTTTTGTTTGTGAGCGAATGCCATCACATCCCATACAATTAAAAAGTAATCATCGAATCCCATTTGATGAATAATCGACAATTCATAGTCTAAACGTTCTTGATATTTTGGTGTCAAAGTTTTCACCCTTTTGGCTAATTGGCTTTGACATAATTGTTTCAGGTAAACTGCTGCGGATTCATTATTTGGAACTGGATAATGTGGTAATAGCTTTTGATGAAATTGAAACTCAAAGTTTATTGATTCAGCTAATTTTTGAGTGGTTTCAAGAACTTTGTGCATATGTCTCTCATTAAATTGCTGAATTCTCTTACTCTCTGATTCAAGAAAATTTTTATTTTCTAATTGACTAACTTCTACTAATTCCTCAGGTGAAATCTGTGTTCCTTCTTTAATATGCTTCATTGTTTCCAACGCAAACAAATCTTCCTGATGCAAACTTGCAATTGGATGCAACGCACATAGTTGTTCCTCTTCCGTTAGTAAAAAATCATACCATTCTTCAGAAGAGGAAGGGGTCTGGATAGTCACACCTCCATAAAAATCTTGTGAGTGAACTTTTTCTTTTAGCATTTGCCAATGACTTGCAAAAGTTTCTACCTCACCATAATCATTTGCAATAGAGTGATTATCCGGAACAACTAAAATCAAATGATCTGTTTTCGTCCACGTGTTCAGTTCGATAGTACCTTCAATCATCTTTTTGCTCGATACATTCATCAATTGTTGGTACCCAATCTTATCTTTTGCATAAACTAGCAGTCCGTAATCATTGTCTTCAAAAGTATACTCAAGATGTATGCCAATAATTGGTTTGATGCCCTCTTTGACACACTCTTGGTAAAATTCTGCAGCACCATACAAAACATCCTCATCCGTGATAGCTAAATAAGTGTAACCCAATTTTTTAGCCTCACGGACATATTCTTGGATGCGAATCGTGCTTTGTAATAAAGAATACGAAGTTCTCGTATACAGTTGTGGAAAAAACATCTTGCATTCCGCCTTTTTTTTCGTTAAAATTCACTATCGTTAGTACAATGAAGCATTGTACCTTGCTTTACATTCAAAAAAATTCTGTTAAAATTGGGATAGAAAAGAGGTGTTCTTCATGCGATATATTGTAACGTTATTTTGGTCTCTAGTTTTAGGACAAGTTGTCGGTTACATTGGTGGTGCCTTGACACAAGGAACTTACGATTTTACTTTGACAGCAATTCTGTCACTAGTTACTGGTATCATTATCATCTTAATCGGTGCAGTTGCTCCAACAAAAAAAGAAGCCTCATCGCACTCATAGTAAATCAAAACAGATTGGGAAAGCAAGTTTTCCCAATCTGTTTTTTTGTCTACAATTCTTTTTTTAAAATTTACTACGCAAAACCTTTCTAAAATTAAAAAGCGAAAGGCCGATATTGGATAAGACAAAACAACTCGTTACCACGAAAACTGCACTGTAACCAAACGAGTGGGCTACGGTCGAACCAAGCATTGGTCCTAAAACCTGCCCAAAGTTACTAAACATTTGATTGTAACTATACACTCGGCTTACACCCTCTTGAGGAGTGATTTTGCTAATCAACGTATTAATAGAAGGCATCAACGCCCCAGTCGAAAAGCCTAAAATAAAACGCAAGATACCTAGCTGTAGTGGTGTTTGAACGAACGCCATAGGGAGATAACAACAAAACGATAAAACCAACCCAGCAAGTAGCACCTTATGATTACCAATTCTATCGCCTAATTTTCCTAATTTAGGTGAAGATAACACCGCCGAAACCCCAGCAACTGAAACAATCAATCCACTAATAAAAAGAACATTGTTGATATCCCCACTTAATTGACGAATATACAATGTCAAAATCGGACTGATACTGGTTACACCAATTTGTAAAATCAACGTGGTGATAAATAGTCCTACTAAAATAGAGAAATGGTCCATTTTTGAAAAAATTTCTTTCGTGCTAACTAAATCTTTCTTCTCAACCGGATGAAAATCTTCTTTTACTAGAAAAATGGTTAATATCGTTGTTACCAAAAGTACAGCACCTGTGATAATAAACACATTTTCCATTCCAAACCATTGTGCCAATGCACCACCCATTGAAGGGCCAATCAAATTTCCTGCAATCGCTCCAGTCGAAAGTGTCCCTAATGCCCAACCGCTTTTTTCCTTTGGTGCTTGTGAGGCAATCATTGCTGTAGCATTTGGAATATACCCTGATAAAATTCCATTAAAGAAACGCATGATTAATAGCCAATACACATTCGGAACAAAAGCCAGTGAGCCCATGGTGATCGTCATTCCCGCTGCCGCTCGAACCATCATAATTTTTCGCCCTTTTCGATCTGCTAAATTCCCCCAAACTGGAGCAACGATTGCTGCCGCAAAAGCAGTAACTGAAATCGCTAATCCAGAAAATAATTCAATCTGATCTTTAGGCGTTCCTAGTTGTTCGACGTAAACAGGAATAAACGGCATGACTAAACTAATACTTGCACCAGTGAAAAAACAACCAATCCATGCAATAATTAAATTCTTTCTCCATTTAATCCCCATTCATCATCCCTCTTTCATCTTTCTTCATCATACCTATTTTTAAAGCAACAAGCAACGAATGTGAAAGTAAAAATAAAAAAAGACAAAAAATTCTGACTTTTATAACTTTAAGCGAAAGAAAAAGACAAAAAGTAACGTCAACAGACGCACCTTTTGTCTTGAAAATTTTAACAAACTAAACATCATTCCTATTAATTTGTTAATTTTTTTAATTAAATTTAATTAGATAGTAGCTAAAATAATAAAGTTCAAGATAAACAAAATATCAACCACCCACAAAGCAAGCGATACTTCTTTTGCTTGTCCTTTAACTACCTTAACGATTGTATACATAATAAAACCAGCAGCAATTCCATAAGAAATGCTATAGCAAAGTCCCATAAAAATTGAAGCAAAGAAAGCAGGTAAAGCTTCATCAAGATTTCCCCATTTGATATCCGCAAATGATGCCATCATCATCACGCCTACTAAAATCAAGGCAGAAGCTGTTGCTTGTGCAGGCACAATCGCGATCAACGGAGAAAATAAACTACTTAATGCAAACAAGATAGCGACAACTACTGATGTTAAACCAGTTCGTCCCCCTGCCCCAATTCCAGCAGCAGATTCAACATATGTTGTTGTATTTGATGTACCAAAAACTGCACCTACGGAAGTCGCAATTGCGTCAGCAAACAAAGCTTTATCCATTTTTGTTTTGAATCCTTTTCCGTCTTCTAACGCATCCTCATCTTCTTTTGAGAAAATGCCTGTACGACGTCCTGTTCCGATAAATGTACCAATCGTGTCAAATGTATCGGATAAACTAAATGCAATGATTGTCATTAAAACTTGTGGAAGTCTTGAACTATCACTGAATAAAGATTGCATTCCCTCTGCTCCAAAAGCAGCTCCAAAGGTTGTTCCTAATTCTTTAACTGAGTTTCCTAATGAATTAGCTTGCCAATCAATGGCTTGAAGATCGACTACACCCATTAATACACCTAAGATAGTTGTCACTACAATCCCAATCAACATTGCACCGCGAACATTTTTAACTACTAAAATTGCGGTAATAACTAACCCAATAACTGCTAATAAAATTGGTGCATTATTGAAATTTGCTAAAGCTGGAACAATTCCACCATTAATGGTTACATTTGTTGCTTTGCCACTTTCAACGACGGAACTCGTAATTGCTGATTGATCCGCACTGAAAGAAAGAAACCCAGCATTTTTAATACCAACATACGCAACGAAAATCCCAATCCCCCCACCAATGGCATGTTGTAAACTTTCTGGAATTGCATGAATAATCATTTTTCGAATTTTTGTTACTGTAATAAAAATATTGATCAAACCACAAATAAAGACCATTGCCAAAGCTTCCTGCCAAGAATAACCAAGACCGAATACTACAGTAAAAGTAAAGAAGGCATTCAAACCCATTCCTGGTGCTTGCGCATACGGAACATTCGCAAACAATCCCATGACTAACGTCCCGATAACTGAAGCGATAATCGTTGCCAAGAAAACTGCTTGAAATGGCATCCCTGAAGCTGATAAAATCGTTGGGTTAACAAAAAGAATGTAACTCATTGCAAAGAACGTCGTAACCCCCGCCATTATTTCTGTTGATACATTTGTTTTGTTTTCCTTCAATCCGAAAAACTTATCCATAAAAAATTCCACTCCCTGATTTTTTCTGATGAGGAAAGATAATAAATAAGACCAACGCATGATTTCCTCGAACAATTATTGATTATATAGTTGCTTCATTCGTTTTTCAACTAAAAATTTATATTTAATCATCAAAAAGAAAATAATGTTCGTGTTTTTCTCTGATTTTTTCAAAAAAGCTTGCTTTTCATTCTTTGGTTATTGATTTTGTCACTTGTTTATTACGTCAAATATGCTAGACTAAAACAAATATCAGCTGAGAAAGGACTATCGCCATTGAATAAAAAGCTAATTGCCATTGATTTAGATGGGACTACTCTGAATCAAGACTCTTTAATTACAACTAAAACTGAACAAACCTTAAAAAAAGCCATTGCAGCAGGTCACTATGTTAGTATCGCTACTGGCAGACCTTTTCGAATGAGTTATCAATTTTATCAACAGTTAGAATTAACAACCCCAATGGTTAACTTTAATGGGGCTCTTGTACACATTCCTAATCAACTTTGGAGTG
The DNA here is from genome assembly GCF_058216595.1 of Enterococcus sp. AAFC-DPL-6103. Lineage (NCBI taxonomy): Bacteria > Bacillati > Bacillota > Bacilli > Lactobacillales > Enterococcaceae > Enterococcus > Enterococcus sp. AAFC-DPL-6103. Next base: position 863,245 of record NZ_CM177102.1, on the reverse strand, counting down.
GCGAAAAGGAATCACAAATCAACCGTGAGATTGCTTTTGAAATTGTCTCACAAAAAAAAGCATTGAATCTTGACTTCGTTGCTGCTGAAAATCGCGAAACATTTTTTATCGATAGCTTAGAATTTTTCGATGAAAAAATTTTTGCTTCTTCAAATCCAAGTGAAAAAAATCTGCTTTCCCCTCAAAACTTAATAACTAACCCGACTTCTCTATTAGTTCGTACAGAAAAACAATTTGCCGAGCAAGTATCAAATGAATTGACACGGCAATTCGGCAGTTATGTAGATGTCCGCACTTGGGGTGGCCCAACAGCCATTCTAGAAATTGTTTCTAAAGGAATCGAAAAAGCAAAGGGTGTTCATCAAGTAGCTAATTATCTGGATATCAAACAAGAAGATGTCATCGCGTTTGGCGATGAACACAATGATCTTGAATTATTAGAGTATGCTGGTTGGGGCGTTGCTATGGCAAATGGTACAGATCAGCTAAAAGGCATCGCTAATGATATTACGGAAAAAACAAACCAAGAAGATGGCTTAGCTGACCATTTAGAAAAATTACTTCAACTATAATTTGTATCTATTAGAATAGAAACAAAATAAAAAAGCCTAGGACAGTCAATGGAGCAATCTTCAAAAGCTAGACAAAAATCTAACTTTTGAAGATTACTACATTCAATGCCTTAGGTTTTTTTGTAATGAAAAACTAACTCATTTAGAATCAATTCAAGCACTTCAGCCATTGAAAAATAAGTTTTCCAATGGCTGAAGTGCTTTTTCATTTATAAATAGTAACTCTCGTTTGCTTCTATCCTTCTTAAACAGTTACATAATCAATTGCTTCTGCTTGAGGAATTGTTTCATCAATAAAGTAAACTTTATACCAAGTCAAGAAGCTAAAAATTGTCCAAATCTTACGTTGCTCTTCTTTGATTCCTTCATGATGATTGTCCAATAGTTCCATGATTTTATCTTGATCAAAGAATTCTTTTGCAAAGTCGGCTTCAAATAAAGCTTTCACTTCTTGGTAACCATGTTCTTCTTTTAACCAAGCTTTGATTGGCACAGGGAAACCTAATTTCACACGGTTTGACCATTCTTCTGGCAACTGTTTGTTTGCTGCTTGTCTGAAAATATCTTTCGTGTTGTTTTGGTTTAATAAATATTTACTTGGAATTTGTTGTGCTAATTTCATCACTTCGATATCCAATAATGGCACACGAACTTCCAAAGAACTTGCCATTGATAATTTGTCGGCTTTCAACAAAATATCTTTTGGCATCCATTGGTGCAGGTCAACATATTGCATTTTATTGACTTCATCTTTGATTCCATCCGTTTTTTCGTAATGGACAGCCATGATTTCATTCACAGATGGTGCATCTTGATAAGTCGCTGTCAATAAATCAGCGGCTTCCTTTTCCTCAAAAACACGTGCATGACCAATGAAATACTCTTTAGCTGGCGCAAGTGATTCATATAAATGAATACGTCCGTGGAAGTTTTTCATTTTACCAATTTTACGGCCTAAACTATAGCGTGTTCCTTTTGGTAATTTTTTCAATCCTTGTGCAATCACACGAATAAATTTTGAGTTTGTATGGAAACCATATGTTTGGTAACCCGCAAATAATTCATCCGCTCCTTCACCGGATTGAACCACACGAACACTTTGTGAAGCAAGATTAGCTAAAAAATACAAAGGAACACAAGAAGGGTTTGAATCTGGCTCATCCAAATGATATTGGATTAATGGGAATGCTTTGAATGACATATCTCCGTCGATAACCGCCGCAGTATTGTCTAAATCTAAAATCTCTGTTAATTTACGTGCTTCAATTGCCTCATTATACGTTTTATCATCAAAACCAATTGAAAATGAATGATCGGGTTTTAAAACAGAGGTTACGTAACTTGAGTCAACACCACTTGAAAGGAATGAGCCAACTTCAACATCACTGATTGTGTGTGCTTTAATTGAAGCTTTAACTGTTTCATCAATTTTGTCAATCCATTCTTGGCGAGAATGTGTACCTTTTGTTTCAAAATCAGCATCCCAATATTCTTGAATATCTAACTTGCCGTCTTTATAAGTAAAATAATGGCCTTCTGGTAAACGGTATACATCTTTAAAGAACGTTTCACCATTTAAAGGTGAATATTGGAAAGTCATATAAGGTTTCAATGCTTCCTTATTTAATTCTTTTTTGAAATCAGGATGTGGTAAGAAACTTTTGATTTCTGAACCAAACATGAATGTACCATTCATGCTTGCATAGTAATAAGGTTTGATTCCAAAGTGATCACGGGCACCGAAAAGTTCATTTTTTTCATTGTCCCAAATAGCGAAAGCAAACATTCCACGAATTTTTTGTAATAATTCTGTTCCCCATTCTTCATAACCATGAAGTAGGACTTCCGTGTCAGCATGTGTGCGAAAAACATGTCCTGCGGCAAGTAATTCTTCTCTTAATGGACGATAGTTATAAATCTCACCATTAAAGATAATGATCTTTGTTCCATCTTCATTATAAATAGGCTGTGTTCCGCCTTCTAAATCAATAATACTCAATCTTCTAAAGCCTAAAGCAACGTGTTTATCGACATACTCACCAGAACTATTTGGTCCACGGTGTACAATGCGATCCATCATCGCGTTTACAACTGCACTCTTGTTATCTTTGTCATTGACAAAACCGACAATCCCGCACATTTAACTTTCACATCCTAATATAAATTACTTTTTCATTTTTTATTTCATGCTTCTCATCTTAACACACTCGAAAAGTGCTGGCGAAAGGTTCTTCCCTAACAGTTTCGTCACATGAAAATAAGTCATGAAAACTTTTGCACATTTAATAAAAAGTTTTTCAATAACTAATTTAACATGTTTTCTTTGATGATGCTATCTTAATCGCTCATGTTAAAAGAAATTTTTACTCTTTCATTTGTTCTATTCTATTTTTTTAATTGCACGACAACTAAAAAGGATTTTTTTTTACTTTTCTCTCATTTTTATTCTATTAAACCTGTATTTATTCACGATTATTTTTTGTTTAGTCGTTATGTGACAAAACAAAAAAAAGATTGAGACATGAGCCTCAATCTTTTTGTTTATTCCAGTTTAATTAAGGAAGGTACAGGATTTGTGAATTTATAATAATGAAAGAAAAATACAGATAAATTCAATCGCAAAATAGTATTTTTTATGTAATACGAGCAAATACTGTTAATTACTCGTATTCAAAACGTAGTCAAAAACGTAATTAAAAAATCGGGTAAGTGTTCGATAAATCTAAATAATATATGTACTGACCCTCATTTTTTGAGGGACTTATTTTTATAGTTTATTCGCGTTCAAACTTTACAAAAAGAACATTCGTTCGTATAATACTTTTGAGGTGATCTTATGTTTGAGATTGACGGAGTCTATCTGTGGTTCAATTATGATCCAACGCACAAATTTGTTAATGATCTATATAAATTTTGGGACACCGAAATCATATTTGAAGCTATCGAGGATAGGTTACTAATCAATTTATACTATAGTCAAAAAAATTACATTAAGATTTCCGCATCTAAGAGTAGAAATCGCAAGTCAGTTTATTTTTTATTTCATGCGAAAACAGACGTCCCAGATGTTCGCAAAAAACACCAACGTTATGATTACGTTGGCTATTCTTTCATCAAAAGTTAGAACAGTAAAGATTATGAACAGAATATTGAGAGTTTGAAGTATACAAAGCATAAACTGATGACATTTGAGGATTTACTTGTTTTACTTAAGAAGCAAAATGAAATATAGCATAGAAAAAAGACTATCTTAAGTATAGATTAAGATAGTCCCCTAAGGTTATTACTTGGAGAATAAATGCATGCAATCCAATCAATAGATCAGAAGGATCATAAAAAAATGCTAGCTTTTTAATGCGTTTCATCAACTTTTCTGTTAATCATTGGAAAGAATTTTAAGCAGTAGATTGCACAAATACCTACAACAACATAAATGATCTTTGCAAAAATGGTTGTTGAACCACCAGCGATCGTCGCAACTAAATCAAATTCGAACAGTCCTACCAACAACCAATTCAGTCCTCCCACAATCAACAAAGCTAATGCAATAATATCTAAAGTTTTCATTATAATTCTCCTTTCTTACTTGTTTAAACAATTATGTACCAAAAAAGAAATTATTGCTTGTATAACGCTCATGAATTACCTTCAAAGTTAATGAGTTACTTGCTTACGACACAAGAAGTTGCCGAAAAGCTCTCTGTTTCTGTGGGGACGGTTAATAATTTAGCCGCCTACAGCGGAGTTTTTTAATAAAACGTACAACGGTATGGTCAAATAAAGCTTGTATTTGATATGATTAAGTTGTCAAAAATTAGGAGGATGTAAATGAAAAAAGTGGTTAAAGTGTTTTTTGTTGGAATGTTAGCTTTGTTGTTTTTAACGGCTTGTGGTTCTTCAAAAGAAAAAGAAGAAAAAAACTACGAGTCTACTAATAGCTCAATCAAAGAAGCCGACACGAAACAAATAGCTGAATTTGCTACAATCGCCGAAACACAAATTAAAAGAATATACGCAATTGATAATTTCAAAATGGACTTACAGTCAGTAAAAGTAAATCAATTTCCAGATGACAAAAATACTGAAACTGGAGAAATATACAAAAATGTTTATAACGGAACCGGCGAGTTTACTTGGCAAGATAAAGTTTACAGTTATTCATTAATCTACTCTAAAAAAGATACAACTAAGTATTCTGTTCTGTATTTATATAGTAACTTAGATACAAACAAAGGTATAGACATACCGCTTGAAAGTGATCAATAGATAAAGTATATGTACTGCCCCTCAAAAAAACGAGGGGCTTATTTTTTTATAGTTTATTTGCATTCAAGCGACGTTGTAATTCTTTGACAGAATCAGAAACAGGGCTAATAATCCCATCCTGTGTCGTCCCAAGATATTTTTGTAATGCTTTAATAGTAGCTTGACCAAACAAACCATCTTGTGAAATACCCAAGAATTTTTGTAACGCCTTGACCACATTTGATCCAATCAAACTATTATCAAATTGAGCAGCATAGATATTTTGATTGTACTTCTGTTTGTATTGGTGACTAATAACACCATCTTTTCCAGCTGTATCGAAATATTCCTGTAGTCGTCTGGCTGTTGCATTTCCAAATTGTCCATCAACTTCTAACTGAATCATTTGTGGTTTATCGTCTGTGTTGCTAGCTGAACCACTTTCGATGATACGGTAAAAATTATGTTGTAGTCTCGTACCCATGTAAGCATCATTCGTATCAATCGCGATGCCATTATGTGTGTATGAACAATGAATAAATGAGCTGTTACTTAGAAAAATTCCCGTGTGACCAGCAGAACCGTTAGAACCGCCAGGGGTTCCAGATACAAAAATATCTCCTCGTTGTACTTCTGAACGACTAATTTTCTTTAGCTTCGTTCCAACCATACCAAACAAAGTCTCAGTATTTCCCATTGAGCCAGAAGGTAGGAAGCCTCCAGCAATCATTGCTAAGAAAACTGCAGAACTACAATCGTAACTATTTGGTCCTAAACGATGCGTCATCGAATAAGTAACTTTTCCTAAACGATTCTGCATCCACTGAATCATAACTTCTTTACTCATTATTTGACATCCTTTCGTTCGGTGAATTCTTGACCATCGCCGTAATTTGGTTGCCCATCAATTTTAGGCGTGTCATATTTCATCGCTTGTTCGCTGTCTGAAACGCCCTTTGTGGTCGGGTCAGTAACAACTCCTAAAATTGAAAGGAAAGCAAACGCTGCGTTAACAATATCAAGCAACTGCTTGTTAATTACATCAATTTCAAAATTATATCCAAACGGTACAGCAATAACTTGGGCTAAAAGCAATGCTGCGGGCACTACTGCTAGCCAAAACGATTTGTTTCTTCTTCGTACTTTCCAGTTAATATTTTTCATTTTCTAGTCTCCCTAAATAAAGTTTTAATTTGCTGCGTATGCTCCACTAGCTTTTCTGCGTGCGTGTCTAATCTTTCATCATGTTTCTTCAGTTCTTCGTGGATCGTAACACGATCAGATTTGCTTGATTCTAAATCTCTAGTCAACAAATCTAAGTTATGACTCACTTTAGATAATGTCTCTGTAATCTCTGAAAAAGAAGAAATGACAGGCTTTATCACTAACAAAACAAGAGAGACAATCGCTGTAATCGAACCAGCAATTGCTCCCCACTTCCCAACATCTATCACTTACTCACCAACTTTCCCCAAAATAAAAAGACGTACTTTTTAGCTCGTCTTAAAAATTAGATATTCTACTTAATATCAAAAACGGATGTTTCAGACTTTTATTATTCGGATCCCAGCATCCTTACCAACCTTGGTCCATACAAGGCATAACCTGCATTGTTCGGATGCAGACCATCTCGTGTATAGATATCGAATGTATATTTTCCAATTCCTGAACGCCTAAACAAATCAAAAACAGGCGCACCGTAATAGCCTGATATAGCAATAATGCCATCAGCCATTGCTTGATGCTTTACCATATCCCGTGTTTTATTTTGAAGTGGTGTCAGTAAATAAATGTCAACTGTTGGATAATTAAGCCGAATGTATTCAAGGATGGCGCGTAAAGCACCAAAACTTGTGCTTGTATCAAAATCTGTACTAGTTATTGTACCCACGTCTCCAGAAGAAACTCCAAAAGCCACATCATTTGTTCCGCAGGCAATGGTGACTATATCTATTCCTGTTAAGTCATAGTTTTCAAGGACAATTTTTTTATACAGATACAGCTCTTCTGCACCAGCTTTATTATTTTTCGCGAACGTCATATTTCCAACACCTTCGTTTGTAACAATTGCACCCGCTTCGCGAAAATAACTTTGATATCCTTTAATATTTTCACCATTGATTGTTTGACCATCCTGCCACGTGATACTGTCTCCAAATGTGATAACTTTTTTGTTTGCTAACGCACTTTCTTGTTGTAGCCACGATACTGAAACTTGATAAGGATAGTATTGAGTAGGTTTCTCTTTGCTAGGACGTAACATGTAATCATTCAAATGAGCGGTAGTTACAACTACACGTATATACATAGCGTTTTCAGGACGGGTCAAAGTATACCATCCTGCGGTATCACTATCTGAAAATCGTGCGAAAGTTATATATTTTAGATTCGCATCATAAAAACAGCCTGCTGTATTGTAGTAATGATTACAACCTAAGACAGTCATATCCTTAACACTGATGTAGCCGCTAATATTGGCTCCTGGCGCATCAACTACTACTCCAGTCAAATTCGCAATAGACTTATCTTTTTCGATCTTATCTTTGTTAAAGTAATTATCCAACTGCACACCTTCTAAGACTTCCCAGATCCCTTTTATTGAATCATTGATGTTTGTTGTTGCATCTGTGAGCATTTGATTGACAGCTTCACCGACTGTTTCGTCTAAGCCCTCTAGTGCACCATTTATTGCGTCTGTCGTTTCTTGCGTCATGCTATTAAGTAATTGTTGAAAGTCTTTAAAATAGTATTCTCCTTTGATTGAAACATCGCTATCAATCAATGATTTTTCAATAGTAAAGGTAAATGCTAAATTGTCTGTATAGGTGCCGTCCGGAAAATCAATATAAACATTCGCATCAACTTTTCCTTCGTAGTCCAAAAGCGTATCAGGCACTGGGTATTTAATAATGCCTCGCATATAGCTTTCAGTAATAAGTTGATTGTCAAAAATCGGAAACTCTTTTTTTTCTTCATCTACATAAATGTACATAAAAAGACGTACAGTCGCACCGATTAAATCGGTTGGACTGCCGTCTTGATTTTTAATCTCGAATTGCAAAGCATTCGAATTTTTCTCATAGGATTTAAAAGTAAAATTTGTAATCTTCGTTGCTTGCTTCATTGGCTTTGTCGGTACAACTATTTCTCCTGTTTTTCTAATCATTTTATCCCTCCTAATAAGTGAATTTCCGGGAAGCAGTTCCCCTTCCGTAACCTTTAACATTCACAGTTTTCGTGGAAGGATCAATTTCAATACAATAGAAACAGTCTTCTTTTACTGTGCCTGTCAAAGAATCACCTTCGCTATGCATAGCTCTAGCATGGCAAACTGAGTACCACGTGTCGTCAATTAGCCTCAAATGCTCAGAGTGAGTATGACCAGTAAAAGTTGCGATAAATTCGCCTGCAGCATTCGTGAAATCAACTTCCATTGAAAATGGAAAATCAGCGTTCGTACCAACAATAGTCAGTGTCTCTTTTCTTACAAAAGCACTAATTAACTGAATAAAAGAATCTACATTGACATTTATACCGTTCCCATCCAAATAGTCCGTAACAGGCACATGCATCAAGATAGCGATATGAGTTTTCTCATCAGCACTTTTTAATGCTTCATATACAAATTTGAGTTGATCGAAAGAATAACCATATGCGTCTTGAGCGGGGTATTTAATATGTCCGTTCTCATCTAAAATAGACGAGCGAACTAATGAATCTAGTCCAATCACTCGCAAAGTATAATCATCTTTTGGAATGTCATAAACATAATCTTGCTTTGTAGAAGAACGCGTTTCCCCGAACAAACGTTGAGTCCCTCTGAAAAGCGTAGCGAATTCTTCTTGGGTAATGATTTTATCTGTAGGAAGATACTCGTTGTTGTGACTCCAAGCAAAACCAAGACTCCCGTCATCATGATTTCCATTTACCATAAATTTTGGCGTTTTCGTTTCTCGAAACCAACGATCACAAAAACGTTTATAGTATTTTAATAGTTCGTCATGATCTGCATGATCGCTGTCACAGTTATCTCCGTTCGAATGAATCATATCGAACGAGCTTTGAATTGAAAGAATATTATTGAGTTTCTTTAACGCGAACTTTGAATACTTGTCACGATACGTATACTCATCGTAATGAGAATCGGTGACAAATCCAATATTGAATTTCGACTGATTGATGCCATTTTTAAATTCTTCTAACGCATTAAGGTGATAGAGTGCCGGCGTGATATCGCCGGCATCATCGGGGAAAAAGTCACCTGTCCTGAAAAGACCATTAATCGAATAGCCATGTGATCCTCCTTCCACAATTTTTAATTGAATTATGTTCCCGCTCTGAACACGACAATAAGTTGCGTTACCAGTTGCATCATATTGAGCTGTCAAACCAACATTTAAACTATTAAACGTTTTAAACCCATCTGGCAAATTCGCAATATCAATTACTTGACCTGCTGTAACGCTTGTAGGTGAGGTCCATCGAATCATCAAGAATACCCAATCGCCCATTCTTTCTAAGACCATTGTTGGATCGGCATCTGAATTGTAGACTAAAAACATTTCTTTTCTACCGCTCATTTGGGTTGTCGGTATTCTACTCTCGCTAATTAATAATGCTGTTTTTTGTGGTGTCATTAGCTTTTTATCGTCCATTGCATCAATAGCTTCACTACTTGTACTTAGTCGCGCATCAGTTTGTTGTGTAACACGTTGAGGCGTCATAAATTTATTTGCGGCAATCCCTTCTTCCGCATCGATCTTTGAAGCTGTCTTAAAATTATCTATTTGAGTTGTACGCCCATCAATTTCTGCAAGTTTGTCAATCAATCCACTAAAATCTTTGTTTTCTACTATTCCAGCAATCAAATATTTATAACGCTCATAATATTGAACTAGCTCTTCTAAATCCCAAAAGTAATTGCCTTCCCAAATGTTTTTTCGAATTCCAGGAAGCACTCGATAACGAAACGGCATTGTACTAAATAGGTCAGCCTCTGGATAATCACCATCAGCAAAACTGAACCACGCTTCAAATTCGCCAATTTTTTGTAAAAACGGATCAATTAATGTATAGATGATTCGACTGCTGTCGTAATAGATTTGTTCTACTTTATCTCGGACTTTATAAGGTCCAATTCGAGCGTTAAAAAAAACAATTTTTTCTTCAAATTTTAATAATTTGCCTTCTTCAATAATTTCTGCTTCGAAAATCTGACTATTCTTGTCATCTTGTATGACTCGAATTAAAGGCACGTTGTTGTTCGGTTCGGTCGTGCTTAGTACCATTTTATGAATTGGCATTATTTTCCTCCTTTAAAAAGCAATATAGTTCCTTGGATTATGGAAATGATTACTTGATGACGGATAAAACTCATCCATAAATTGAAAATGCAGATGTTCACCTGTCGAGGGCCCAGTCGTGCCCATCAAGCCAATTTGCTGACCAGCCTTTACCGTTTGACCTTTAGAAACGTCTACTCGGCTTTGATGCGCGTAGCCAGTATACATTCCATCCCCATGTTTTATAACGGTGTAATTTCCGTACCAATCAAAATATTCTGCACCTGCAGTGATAACTTCACCATCACCTGCTGCAAAAATTGGCGTGTTCGGATTTCCATTCACCAAATCAATCCCATTGTGAAATTCTTGCGCGCCAGTTATTGGACTTGTTCGCCAGCCAAATTCGCTAGTAACCGTGACTGGATTTGCAATTGGTTTTACATAACCTTTCGATTCTGGTATTTTCAGATTTACAAATTTGTCATACCACTCTTGTGCCCACACGCTTCTTTCTGGGTGCGGATCACGTGGACGCTCAAAGTTAGCTACAAATGCTTGTGCAGCTGTGTTGATATCGGTTAAATTCATGAATTGAGTCCAAGAATAAGGATAAGAACTTGTCGCAATCCACTGTCCATTTGGTGCATGCCACATCAAGAGTTTGAATTGAGCTGTGATTGTATCAGGATTGTCAGTGACTCCTGCTCGTGTCATGAGATTAATCATATAAACACGTCCAGAACTTGCTCCAGAACTATCTGTCCATTGCCAAACCCCATAACCGAAACCAGGACGTCCGCCGCCCTCATCAGCTGTTGGATTGGCATCAGATTCACCTTGTGCATTCCCGAGTAAAGCGGCAGCGGCTTGTTTAGAGAACCCAGCACTAATAGCCATCGCCCAAATCTGCCAGTAACGTTTGTCACGGTCAGAGGTTACTTCGGGTGGATACTGACCGTTCCAGCTTCCACCATTCCCTCCGCTTCCGCTATCGCCAGTAATTTCTTTACCTTTCACGCTGAGCTTTCCTTGAATGTCTAAATCACCGTAATAAAATGCCTTACCATTTCCAAGCATTACCAAACCTTTTCCTACATTAGGTGAAATTAAAATATATTTTCCTTCACCGTTCGTACGAATAACTAAAGAATTGTCTTCAATCGGCGTTGGTGTAGAAGCACCTGGAAAAGGATTACCTGCGGAATTCGTAGTACCAATCGTCCCAATGTTAGAACCACCACTATTCCAGAACTCCATGCCTTTTTTTGTTAGTTCCATTATTTTTTTATTTTCATTCCAAATTTGCAACGTACCTTTCACTAATTTAAGTACATCACCATAAGCATTAAACGAGCTTTCAAATACATCTGCTTGAATAGTCCCAACTTTAATAAAGTCAGCAACGATTTCCCCTTTTGATGTCATTGCTAAACCGAACGGACCATTCACGCCATTGCTTGAATAGCCCAAGCCGTTCAAGTTCCATCGCCATACCCGTTTTGCTGTAGCAACTTTGTTGGTATCCATGATAAGTATTTCTGACGGTGCTTTTTCTGGACGAAAAACGACGTGCCCACCAGAATTTCCAGTAATCCACGCCGTTGCATTTAAAACATTTTGAACTAAAGTTTCTGTTCGATTATCAATTTTTTTCTTTAGTTCTTGTGTTTGAGTGCTTACTTTAGAAGTGTAAAGTGATAAATCGTTGCCTAATACGATATCTTTGAATTTACCGATGGTCGGAAACCAAGTATACTCCACCATTCGTTCCGCAATTTCAATATCTATTTCTTTTGCTCGTACATGTGCAACATCTCCAAAATGTAACGAGGCTAACTCTTGATACATTTCACCATATTCTAGCGTATGTTCGAGTGCAACCATGCTGACCTTGTGAGTTGCTTTTGGTTCATGAATTTTATCATTCGTAAAAAGTGTGTTTCCCCACTTAATCAAATCAGCAACGGTTTTACACTCTGAATTTTCTCGTTTGCCAATTCGTCGATTTGAATCATCTACACCACTAACTTCTAAATAACCGTACTCAATTGGTTCTTTGTCCTCGTCATAGTCGTTGTCAGGAACACCGCCAATCAAGTACAAACTATTAATGATAGATTCCTCGTCAATTTCTTCCTCAATCGCTTCTAAGTTGACGCCAAAATCAATACGAAATCCATTATCAGCCCCGATTTGTTTTACTAGCTTCAAATCGTAGTTATCCATGTCAAGTTCTGCACCTGTCACACCAACGAGGTTCTGATTACCATTATTCGAGCCAATAATCGCTTCTACTGGTGCAACTTGCTTTGCGGTAAATTGATGCACAGTGCCAACGTTTGATAAATAGTTGAACTTTTGCGAAAACGCAAGATTGTTTTTCAAGTTATTCATAATCTGCGTGCCATTTCCATTATCAGTAAATGATTTAACAATGAAATTTTTATTGGCCATAAAACCAATGTGACGTGCAGTTACTGAAACAGATTCCAAATTCTTTTTCACATTGTAGATTTCAAAATATTGATATGAATCATCTTCAACTTTTGCTCTCAAAAAATTACCTTTTTTTAAATAAGAACGATATTGTCCGTCCCTAGCATAATTTCCATAAAAACGATACGCACCATTTAACACACGGTTAACTTCCGGCAAATCCACCCAATCGACAAGTGATTTACCATTATCACTTAGATTGTCCGGCATTTTTTCATAAGCATAAATAAAATTTTGTGTCACAAATACACACTCCTGTTCAATAATTTTATTTGGCTAAAACTGCCAGAAATTTTTATTGTGTTCCATCCAGGTTGAATGGTCGGCCAATCGCCACGAGTAAATAACGGGACATTATCTTGCATTGCTTTTCCTAACTCAGTATCAACAATAATTTTTGAAGCCAACGTGTTTAAAAGTGTCAGAGTTTTTCCACCAATTTGAATCGAAATATCCCCACCTTTTGAATCAATTTCAAAATATGGATAAGCCATTTCATCCCCAAAATCATAAAATTGTTCACTTGTCGTTTGGATAATTTGCGGTTGTTCATTCAATGCTTTTTTGAACGGTTGACACCTAAAAGAAATATCAAACGTATAAAAAAAGCCCCATTCATTTTCAAATGAGACTTCTTTGCTCATATTACATATAGCATCTAAATATTTATCTGGATCATTATGCGTAATCAACCGACTTTTACCAGTAAGCCACTTCTTCACTTCTCTCAATCTATTGAAAGGAATAGTTACATCTTTAATTTCGAAATCAAACGGCTCATAATCATTAAACGTTTCTGTTAGCTCACCGCTTCTACCAACAATAGAATAAGTGTCATATCGCTTTTGAGGGAGGATGTCAGGCAATTCTGTTTCGATTATACAATCCATATCGATTAACGCATTTAAACCTTTCCAAATGAAGTTAGGCTCATTTTGATTCATAAAATTCGTGCTCATCCTGGCACCCCTCCCAAATCATAAATCGCTTGTTTACTTGCTTGTTCAATTTTTCGATTCATTCGATCTAATTCAGACGGATTGTTAGCATCAACTTTTCCAATGTGAACATGTTGCTCAATAGAACCACTGCCAATTTTTCCACTAATGCCTTTTTTCTTTTCAGTATCTGATAATGGCGTAACTGTTGTTTTACCGTTTTCAACTGATAATAGTTCTGGACCAGCCTCACCTGTGATTGCTTGTCCATCAACTAAATGACCGCCTTTAGCCAAGTAAGGTATTTTAGAGATATTCACACTTTTACCACCGATCAATGGCATCCATTTCGGGGTTGAAATATTGTTTAAACCACTAATTAGATTATTAACCATCCCAATAATCATGTTGATAGGCGCTTTTGCTAATGCAACCATCCCCTCAAATATACCTCCGAAGATATCTTGAACTCCTTGCCAAGCAAGCTGCCAATTTCCAGTAAACACACCCGTAATAAAATCAATAAAGCCACCAAGAATTCTCGAACCTATATCGTAAAATGTCTGAAATGTACCTAGAATTCCTTCAAAAACACCGCTAATATAACCTGCCATAAAATTAAAAATTTCAACAGCTACATCTGATACACCTTTAAAAAAGGCATTCACTCCGTCATGAAACCATTCGACGTTGTTGTAAGCCCAAACAAGACCAGCGACAAGCGCAGCTATCGCGACAATTGCTATTGCAAACACTCCTCCACTTAATCCTAATAACGTTGAAAGAGTTTGCCAGACCGCTATTAACGATTTCACTCCTGCAACCACTTTACCCACAGAACTCATCAAAGTGCCTAAGATAATTAACATTGGCCCAATCGCTGCAATAACTCCACCAATAACAATTATCGTTTGCTTTTGCTCGTCTGATAAATTACTGAACCACGAACTCACTTCACGGATTGCATTGCTTGCTGCTTCGAATGCCGGCAATAGTGCAATTTGAACTTGGTTCCCTAGCTCCCCCATGCCGACCATCATTTGATTTTTAGCTTGCTCGGCTTTTGCTAATGGCGTTTGAATATTTTCAAAAGTTTCGTCTACAGCCCCTGCCGCATTGCTCGCAGCATTAGCAAAACCATCCATAGACAACGCTCCACTGTCGATTGCTTCAATCATTTTGCTTGCTGCTTTAGTACCGAAGATTTCGCTTGCGATATTCATCTTTTCTTGTTCCGTAGTGGCAGCTTTAACAGCTTTAATTGTTCCGCTCAAGCCATCTTGCATCGTTTTATTGTCTTTAGCATATGCGACACTAGCCTTACCTAAATAACCAAGCGTACTCGTGGAATCAACACCAGCTTTTTCCATCTGACCTATTAACATAGTTGATTCAGAAAAACCAAGCCCCATAGCTTTTAACTGAGGTGCCCCTGCGTTTACCGCGTTAAATAATTGATCTACACCGACCCCAGTATCTTGACTAGTTTTCGTAACCGAATCCAAAATCATAGGCAAATTTTCAATAGACAGTCTAAATAATTCCATCGATTGTTTTGCATTGATTGTTGATTGAGAAACATCTGCATCATTGATTTTCGCAAATTTTAGGAAGTTCTCGGTAGTTGTTTCTAATGCTTCATCCATCAAACCGAACTGTGTATTTACTTCCCCAATTCCAGTTCCGATGTCTTCGAGTTCCGCAGGTATAACATTCACAACGTTTTTAAAACTATCTTGTAAAGAATCTAATTGATCTCCAGTTGCTCCTGTCGCCGTCGTAATACCATTAAGCACATCATTTAAATCTTTAGAAGCTGCTAAAGCTGCAGCTCCAATTCCTAAGATGGGTGTAGTTAAACCCAGCGTCATCTTTTTCCCTACGCCAGCTACTTTTTCACCCGTCTCTTCGATTTTTTGGATTTTTTTAGCAGTATCAATAGAGATGTCGCCCTGTTCTTTCAAAGCACTATTGGTTTCTTCAAGCGCTGCCCTTAACTTATTTTCTCCTGTTTCAGATTCTAACAATCGTTTGTGAAGCTTTTGCGATTCTGCTGAATATTCTCCTGTTTCTTTGATGGATTTTTCATATTCTTCCCTCAAAAGTTTTGTGCGCTGTTCAGCCAACTTGAGTTGTTTTTCTAGTTTTTGTTTAGATGCTCTTAATTTTTCCGTTTGAGTAGCGTCTTTATCCATGGCAGATGTTTGGTTTTTGTACTCAGTAGCAGCTAAATTCATTTCTTTGTTAATTTCTTTGATTGTCTTTGAATAACTAACCTCGCCGTTCGTTTTAAAATTCAAAACAACGTCTGATTCTTTAGCCATTTTAGCGCCCCTTTCCTACTACCACCATGGACTCTTATCCATCGTTATGCTTTCAGGTGGTTCAAACTCCTTATTATTTTTTAACCACTGAATGTAAGATTTAAGCCACAAGTTAGGTGTTGCTTTTAAAAAAAAACACTCACTCCAGTTCAATAGAGTAAGTGCTACATAAAGATAAAAACTCCATGGAGTGCCTATTTCTGCTTCCGTGGAGTTTTTTGTTTTTTGTTTTTTCGAGGAGTTTGATAATCTTGTGGCTTCTTGGATTTTTTTAAGTCTTCGACCTGAAAGTTTTGTTCAGAAAAAATTTCCATACAAGCGGCATATGCTTCAATAACATCTCCACCCATCCCAATAAACTTGAAAATTACATCTGCTGATTCTTCTAATCCCCCTGTTCGCAACATCCCGTAAATTAACGCTCGCATTATTTTTAAATCAGATGCTGATAAATTTCTAGAAGACAATTTCCCACCACTTTTTGCAATCATCTCGTTCATATCCGACTCAAATTTTGCGTAATCATCATCGTAGATATCAGCGATATATTCCATCGTCTCCATTGTAAGTGAAATGGGGAAATCATGTCCTTTGATTGTCACTGTCGGACTTTGAGAAACAACAATGCCATAATCTGATAGTCTAGCCATTATTCTCACTCCCTACAAGCTTATCCCATTGCTCTTCGCTAAATACTGGTTGAGCTATAAATTTTTCAAAGTCTTCCGCTTTTGCGCTATCACGATTGGAATCAAAGCTTGAATACATTACATTATTATTATTTAAACCTGTAGCCACAAAATTAGCTGTGACATCATCTATCTTCGCTTCGTCCTCGGCAGTAGTATATTCTTCATCGATAACATTCGATAGTTGTGTTTTGGGATACCAAACAGCCTTTTTCCCACCATTTTCTATGTTACCTATAAAACCAAATGCAAAATATGGATATTCTCGTGCAGTGTTTTTGCCAAACGATACGCCACCCTTAGCAATCAAGCCTTTCAATTCATCCATCACATCAATTGGAATACCCACGTGATCTAATCCAAGTTCGTGTTTAGTTTCACAACTTACACGTCTAAACATTTTACTAGATGCCCACTTTTCTAGTGCTGAGCCATTCCCTTTAATCCCTAATTTCGTTGCAATAGGTAATCGTACGATTTCTGCATATTCTGGTTCAGTTGATACACTATCTCTAGTTGTCATCATAGCTATTAAGATATCGTCTAATCCTTCAAAATAAAATGTATCTTGTTTTCCCAATTAACTCATCCTTTCCACAATTCCGTTATTTTTTGTACCATTATTTTTTCAATCTGATCTTTGTTTTGCTCGAAAGTTCCGCTTGCGAAATGTTGCGCTTTTTGATTGGCTGTTCCGTTTTCTGCAAATCGCCAATAATACGCAGTACCTTCAAAAACAACTTTGACCTGTTCGTTTTCTACAACTACTTTAACTTGATCCCGCGCATGCTTTTTATTAAGTAGAGATTTAGGGATGGCTGGTAACAACTTTTCAAGATAAAATTCTGCGGCACTTGTTAGTGATTGAATCGAAATTTTAGTTGCATCTACAGATACTAATCGACCTAAATAATCAGCTTGTTCTTGAAATCCATTATTATTCGACATTTTCTATCAACCTCACATACGAAAAAAAATTCGTCACTGTGTCATCATTTTCATCACCTTGAATACTAGCAAACTCACTATAACGAATCCCATGATTTTCAAACGCTTCTTCTAACACCTTCAAATCTTCCTCTGTACTATCAGTGAAAAGCGATACTTGATAATAAGGCAGGCGTTTGAATGTTTTGCTAGAAGCGGTCTTTTTTCCCTTGCTGACCGATGAATAAACGATATAGGGATAATCTGCACCCTTTGTTGCTTTATCGCGTGTCACTGGTAAACCAGTGGATTGCATCGCTTTTTTGAAAATCGCAAAACTATTCGACATAAGCCAAACTCAACTCCATTTCTCGCTCATCCATATTGGTATAGATACGTGTAATGTTATACGTTACAGAATCAATTTTAAGAGCGTTAAACTTCTCTGTTATAGTTTTATCCCATCGAACTTTAATCCGCCTGACAACGTCTGTCTTTGCTTGCTGTGACAGATATTTTTCTTGCGAAGTCACACCGAGTTCCTCATAAAAAATTTCTCGCTTAAAATTGTATTTTGTAACTGGACGATCGTTTTTATCTGTTCCCTGTTCAATATCTAAGAGTTCAGCTTTCCATTTCATCTTGTTTTGCATCAGTTTCGGCATCATCAACCACCAGCCCTTCTTGTAAAATCAAGGGAGTTAAAGCATTAAAAGCATTTTCCATTTCAGCTTCCGGAACTTTATACAGCCAAAAAATTGATGCAATATAATAGGCAACCGACGAATTTTCGTCATCGGTTGCCCTTTTTGCGTATCTTTTTCCCATTTTTAGATAGAACTCTAAATTCGTACTATCCATTCCCTCTTCGAATTGAATATGCGATTTAAATCCTTCCAAGGTAATTTCCATAATTATTCACCTTCTGGTGGCGTACTCAAATCCAAACTATAAACTGGTGTCTCGAATGGTCCGTAAATCAACTGACCATCATTGATATGATAGATTTTGAAACCAATTTTATTTTCACGAGAAAACAATTCAGTTAATTTTTCAATTTCCATTGATCCGATAACATCTTGAATATGGAAGTAAGAGTAATTTCCAAAGTAAATCACTGGAACAGATGGATCAAATTTCTTACCTGTTTCATCGTACTTATCAGCATAATCTGTTACTTCGACAGGATAAGTGAATAATTTATAATCGAAGTCATCGTTACCAGAATCTTTTAAGATTGGATTTCCAGTGCTATCTAACATAGATTCTAATAATGTTTGTGCTGCGCGGTTAATCATCCAGCGCGCACCAGAACGCATTGCAGTTGGTAACGCATTTTTCAATTGAACTAATTTCAAGTAGTCGTTATCGCCAGTTGCCGTAAACGCTACTGCTTTTTTAGAAAGGTTCCCTGCATTATCAGGATTTGAGAAATACCAAAATGTTTCTTTGCGCAAGTAAGCTTTTTTCAATTCTTCAATTACGATTGCTTCGATATCAAAGTCTGACATATGAGTCAATTTTTTCGTTACTTTGATAATTGCGTCAAATTCGATTGGGTTTAAATAAACATCATCAAATTCGATATCCGTAAATGGAATTAAATTGTTCTCGTCACGTTCAGTTGTAACTGTGTTTGCTTCTGCTTGTTTAACTTGAACAGGGAATCCTTGTGTTCCTATTGTAGAGTGAACAGTTGCAAATTTACGCAATGGATTTTCTTCTTGTAAGTAAGAAATAATTTCTTTGTTCAATTCGTCTGGCACTAAGACTTTTCCGTTATTGAACCCTACACCCAAAGAGCGTGCTTGGTTCGGTGTGATTCGACCAGCTAAGTAGCGTAAGAATGCACTGCGTTTAGATAATTTTTTCGCTTTTTCTTCTCCTCGACTAGAAATGCCTTTCCCGATAATACCTAGCACGCGACTACGTTGTTCTTCGTCAGCTTTCGGCTCTTCGTCTGTTGGTTCAGTCACTTCGTCAACAACATCGTCTGCAGCAGCTCCCAGATCATCTACAACATCTCCAAGTTCTGTCACATCTTCTTCTGGAAGTTCTGCAATGGCGTCGGTGATTTCTTCTAACTCTGTTGTCACTTCTTCAACTTGAGTTTCGATATCTGTTAATGCATCACGTGTTAAATTTTCAACTTTCGCTTGAGCTTCTAGTTCTGATAATTTTGCTTTTAATTTACTGGCACGTTTTTCCAAAATTTTTCTCATTTTCATAGGGTAAACTCTCCAATTCGTTTTAATATTTTTTTTCGTAACTTAACTGTTTCAATTGTTTCTTCTTGGAACTTACTTCGCAAAGAAGCTTCTGTATCTTCGTATGCTGGTAGCGGAACAATGGATACTTCCCACAAATCAACATTGGTTATCCTGATTAGTGGTAACTCTCCGGAAAAATCTTCTTCTTGTCCAGTCACCCAAAAGCCAAAACTGCATTGATTGATGTCACCGCGAGACATTGACTCTTTTAAATCATTTGCAAATGTTGTATTAGGCAATGTCACTTCAAAATGAAGTCCTTTGGAATCTTCTTCAAGGACGAGTGTATTCGCACTAGAACGCCCTAACACATAGTTCCAGTCGTGATTAAACAGACAACGAACGTCCTTGTTTTGTGTCAAGGCTTCCGTAAATGCTCCAGGCGCAATCTCTTCTTCATACCAACCATCGATGTTTGTTCTTGAATTAAAAACAGACGCATAACCTTCAATTACAGTAGCTTCACTACCATCATTCAAAGTCCGCGTCTTCATGTTCTTAATATCAAAACTTCTTGTTTCTAATTTAACCAGTTGAATCACCTTCTTTCATTTTTGATTGGTTAAGCTCTGCCAAATCATCTAGTCCAACTAAATCTTTAGAAGCGTATAGTCTTGTAGACTCATCTGTATTTAACGCATCCACATTTAAATCACGTCTGCCGTCGTCTGGCGTATAAACCATACTTCGCAACAAACCTTGAACGTTTGTGATTTTTTGCGACATTGTTAAATATTTCTTGATATCTACATTTAGATTGATTCGTTTATCACTGTCGGCGCCATAAAAAAGAAACGTCAGATGTTCACAAATGTTTTGAATAATTGGATCAACGACAAACGATTTTAAATAAATCGCTGCTTTTTCTAAATCCACCTTCAGTAACGCATTGTAAGCATCTGGATCAAATCCCAAAAATTTTGCTAGTTCTGGTTTGTAAACATTCAAGTATTCAAGTATCTTCTCATCCTGAACAGGACTTTCAAACCCTTCAATGTTATAACCTTTCGATAATGGAATAATCACAGTTTTTCCCTCGTCAGGTATTTCCTCTAATGTGTCTTGAATCAGTTTTACCATTTGATTTTGCAAAGTATTTTTAGGTGAAAGGTGCGTGTCCAGTTTTAAAAGATAGGCTAACAAGCCACCTTTTTTGTATTTATCGGTGATAGCTTTTTCTGCATTCATAACACCTTCAAGCGTATTTTTAGCTAAAGCCATAAGCCCATATCCATAATTACTGGACAGACCGATATTTTTGATTTGACACACTTCATTTTGATAAAGAGTGTAGCCATCGTACTTAAAAACTTTTACGCCTTCCTCCGTAATCTCTGGCGTTATTCCCTTCATCAAATGCAAATGGTTTTTGTCTTTTACCACAAACGCTTCGCCCTGTAACAAATAAACATTGACCAACAACCGTTTAAACTCAAATCCTGTAAGATAACCGTTTGGCTTTCTCAATACCTTTTTTACATTGTTATCGATTAGGTTTACACCATTTTCGTCTTCGATTTCCCATTTTGCACAAGCGATCATGTTCGATATAGCTAACAAATAATGGTAAACATCACTAGATGACAAAATTGTTTCATCCCCTAAAACGACCTGACCAGACAAAATGGAACTGCCAAACAATTTTTTATTTAATCGCTGATTTCTTTTTTGAGCGATCCATGAACGAATTCCCAAGTTCTCACCACCTTTCGATTATTTTCCGAAGAGCGTCTTCAAGTAATCTTCATACTCGTCTTCATTTCCAACGTCCATCATCACAGTCATACTCTCTTTGTGACCAATTAAAAAAGCAACGAATCCGTCGATGTGTTCCACCGATTTTCGTTTGCTTGGCGCTTTTTGATTATTGATATTGGTAACTACTTTTGTGTTGTTGGTACACATAACAAATAATGGATTGTCAGTTTGCGCACGCCCTTGATCCACAAGCGATTCAAAATCGTCAATGACTTCATTCATTACACTTGGATATTGGCCAACTTCTACGCAATTAAATCCATTTAATTCAAATCGCTCAACTAATTTCTCAGCCATTGCTGGATCATAATTGATTTGTTGAATATCTAGTTCTAATTCTTCGTACATATCCATGACATAATCAAATACGGCATCTTGGTCTATCGTTCGACCTTCGCACAAAGTGACAAACCCAAGTTCAGCATAATGTCGATACGGTACATTTCGTTGTTTTTCTTTCTCGTCAATGCCGTGCGTTGGAATAAAATACATCTGTTTGATCTTGATGATGTTATTCCCCTCATCATCGTATGTCGGAACATTAATAGACACACAAGTTAAGTCAGTAGTTCTTGATAAATCAATACCGATGAAAGCTTGCTGCCCTGAAATATCACCTAAGTCTTTCACAAGACAATCTTCAATTTGTTGCTTATCAAAATAACTTTCAGCATAGTTGACAAACACATCCAAGTGCTTAGACAAGAACTCGGCTTTTCGGAATGGGTTACGCTTGGCATCTTTGTATTCACCACGTAAGAAATCAAGAGAGACGCTAATTCCAATGTTTGGATTTACTAATTTCCAAACCTCTTCATCTTCCCAATCGTAACCTTTGTTCGGTTCGTAGATCATTACAAACCAATCATCGTCATTATCATTTTCAAGAATATTTTTACTGTCGTGATAAATCTGAACACCTAACGCACCACTGTTTTTACCAGCTGTCGAACAAACTAAAATAAGTGGTTCTGGTTGAGAAATCTGACCAGACTTCAAACCATCGTAGCGTGAAGTATCTTCCCACTCGTGAACTTCATCGGCAACAACGATATAAGTATTTTTACCATCAACTTTTTCTCTTTTCGAAAGCACACGAAAATTATTTTGATATCTAAACTCATCCTCAAAGAAAGAATAGTTGATTGTTGTCACTTTCTTTTCTTTTCGATAAACGCGAGTACCGTCCAGCAATTCATTATCATTTTCGATAACTGTTGCCAGCGGATGAGCAACGTTTTGTGCCTGGTCAAAATCAGCAGCAAGACAATAGAATTGCGCACCCTTAACGCCTTCACCATACATTCCGTAAAGAACAGGTGCGCCCTCCATCAATGATTTACCATTTTTCTTTGGTACTTGAAGGTATGCTTTTCTTACAACACGAACATTTCTTTGCCACTGATCACTCCATTTTTGCCAACCATAAATATTGCTGAAATTAAATTTCTGCCAATCTTCTAAAATCAATGGCTGCCCTGCCCATTCACCTGTCGAATGTTTATAAAACATTTCAGTGAACATAAGCATGGAGTTCGCTTTTTCCAAATCAAAAAAGATATCCTTTCGTTTCTTCCACTTGTTGTATCTTTTGACAGCCAAGTGAATTGAATCAGGATATCTTTCTTTATGTCGTCTAACAGACTTTGCGAATTTGTCGGCATAATTGACATTCATATCAATCATTGATTGCCACCCCGCATTTGTTTAAATTGAACTAATCTATTTTTTGGTTGGGTTACTGCAGTTTCTTTTTCAGCCTCAGCTACTTTCTTTTTATTTTCAGAGGCTAACAAATCAACCCAATCCAATTCTTTGTTTTTCATATCTAAACCAAGTTGATTTAAGAGCTTCGTTTTCTTTTCACTCCAAACTTCGACTTGTTGTGCCAATGGATGCTTAATTTCATTCTTTGCACCATTTTTATTTGTATGAACTTTTGTTGATTTAAAGCCTGTTTCCTTCCACTCTAAATACTTGATATGATAGACTTCACACGCGTCCAGATAAACTTCAATTAGAGGATGAAGTGCTGGTGTGTATTTCCCTAAAGATTTTAATATTTCTTCAATACGTTTTTTCTCAAAATCCTTATACTCTTGGGCTTCATCAAGTATTTTTTGACGTTTTGACTTTCTTCCCAACAAATTCACCCCCCTTTACTTTTTGAAATTTGTCCGGAGGTGTCTGTAAGAGTCCCCTACCCTATCCCCACGCCGAAAAATTTTTTTGAAATTGAACGGGGGGCTTAAAAATATTTCGCGGGATCAAAATTTCTTCGCAAGTTTTTTTCTTTTGCGTCTTTTGGGTTATATTCGACTTTTGGATGACAAGATGAACAAACTAATCGACAATTGTCTTCGTCTAATCTTTTTTCTGGTTGTAACCAGATAGGTTCAATGTGGTCAACTTGACTGTCACGACCAAAGACAGGTTTGCCACAGATTGTACATTTGTAACCATCACGAAAGCGCACATAGTCAGCTAATGATTTCCATGCTTGCGTTTTGTAGAATGATTTATTCTTAGAATAGAAACGCTTCTCGTAGACTTTCTTACGCTTATGCTCGTCGCAATACTGCCCTTGATTTACGAGGGTACGACAGCCCTCCTGACGGCAATACTTAGCCATGGGATTTCATAGTGGTGGTTTTAGTTTCAGGATCCCACACCTCAACCCCAAATGGCGTAGCACGCTCATAGACCATAGCAGCCTCCTTTGCAGTATCCTCTTCTGTGTTAGTAGTTTGTTCAGTCACTAAGTCTTTAGTTCCTTTTTCTTTTTCAACAACAACTTCTGTTTGTTCTTCATCACTAACAACTTCTTCAACGTTTTCTTCTTTTTTCTTTTTAGCCATTTTGATTCTCTCCTTTGTAGTTTGTTAAAATAATTTCACAACCCATTTTTTCATACCAATTTACAGTCTCTTTTAAATTAGGCAATGTGTGTGACAATAACGTTATTGTCAAAAATTCACAATCAGAAAGTTCGTTTCCAATTCTGACATACACATGATTGCCATTCCAATTTTCACGAAAAGGACTGTTCTCTGCTTCAATTGCTTGTTTGTAAACATTACCCATTCCAGCTTCTACATCTAGCTTGAGTGCTGCTTCATGAAAGTCATTCATTTGTTTTCTCTCCTCTCAATCAATCGCAACAACTACTTCTTCCTTTGAAAAGCAATAACATCTTTTGAGCAGGTTCAGTTGTAACCAAGAAACAATCACCAGTTTCCCATCATCTGTTTTGTATTTAGTAATGTAGTGATGCATATGCTCTCAACTCCTTTCAAAATAAAAAAGCCTAGTATAAACTAAGCTTTATCATTATCACTTTGTTCAATTTCAATCATAGAAATAAATTTTTTCCCGTTCTCATTAAGTGTTACTTTATCGTACATATTCACAAAAAATCCACTAACGGTTTGTGGCTTAATTACAACTTTATCAATCAATGATAACTGATTCCATACTGAAATTATTTCGCTAGTAAAGATATTATCTACTGTGTTGTTATATAAATTTAATCCGTCAGTTAAGAGCTTATCTTTGTTTTTTAGAATATAATTTAATGCTGAAAGATTTTCATATTTAAATTCAGTCAATTCTTCATACCTTCTCTGTTTTTCATCAGATAAATCTCCTAAATGTTTCTCTTTTTCTAATTCTTGTAATTTTTCATCTAAAATATCAGATTTTATTTTTTTGTTTGTTAACTTTTTCTTAACATAACTAAATCTGTATTCCCCTATAAAGTTATCTTTAGTAGATGATAGCTCTTTCTGCATATCGATAACCTCAGTCTGTCGAGAAACTAATTGCGATGATAAGTTCGAATTTTCTCCTTTTAGCCTTTCAATTTCCGAAAGATAACTACCTTTTATCCATCCTTCTAAATTTTCTGATTGTTTATTGGCAATTCTATTTATTGCCTTAAAAACTTCAGCTTCTATCTGTTCTATGGTATTAATTTCCGAAACAATTTTACTTTTAACTTTATCTCTGAAATTGACAAGTTTCGGAGTATTATATTCTAAATCTGTACCTTTGATTAAACCTTTTTCCACTTTATTATCCAGATAATCTTGTGTTAAAACTAAAGAAAATCTTGGCTTATTTAATTCTTTTGCCTTATCATATTCCCATTCAGTATAGCTTTTTCCATCCGAATCCAAAGAACCATATCGTCCACCTAAAATCAAGACGTATATATCAGAATTATTTATCCACTCTTCAATTAGCTCTTTTTGAGTCTCATCCCCAGCATGGAATAATTCCATACCAGCAGGAATATGTCCAGCGCTTAATATTGCTTCTACAACCTTCTGTCTTTCTTCTTTTAAATCTAAGTATGTTGAAGATATAAAAACTTGATATTTTTTCTCCAAAATAGACACCTCTCTTTTTTATAATTATATCAATGATTATGAAAAAGAGATATGGGACTTATATTTTAGACAGCAACCCATTAAAATAGATAAGAGGAATATGTTTTAATGGGTTGGTTGCTGTCTATCTGTTAAAGAAGAGCTATTTGTTGACTGAAACAAAATAAACGATGTTCTTTTTATTTTTGTTTTTGTGAGTAGTCTTCAAAAACTCTCTGTAAAACAATTCAATCAGTCGAAAATAATGACAGTTAAAGTAGTTTGACTTTTCACGCTGATTGATTGTTTTGTGTCGTTTTATTTAATCTTTCGACACTATCATAATAAAACATTTAACAGGTATATGAAGTGTACAAAAAGTGTATAAAAAGGGTAGTAAATAGGTATAAAAAGTGTAAAAACTGGCTACTTAAAAGCAACCAGTTCCAACGCCGAAGCAAATTGCACGATAATCATGTTCGATTCTTGCTTCACTGATTCTTCACTCATGAGATTTCTTTGAGCTGTTAGATAAATTGGATTGCCGTTAATATAACGATCATAGAATATTCTCTTTCTTCTCTCTGTGACATCTGGCTTGTGCGGATGTTGAATAGCTGAATAACCACGAATAAACAACTTATGAAGATAAATGAACTCTTCTTGTGCTTCTTCTTTATCAATCAGCATTTGTTCGGCTTCAAACGTGCTGTTTGCTGTTGACGGCGGAACCAAAGAAAACGATGCTGTTACTTTTGGCTCACGTGGTTGACCTATTCTGCACCTAGCTGAAAGATACGCTGAAAGAAAAACACTCACATTATGTTTTGTACGCTCCATATCAACATCTTTCGCACTTGGCGTTTCGTATTTACTTACATCGAAAAGTACCATTCATTGATTCCTCCTGTGGTATAATAAACTTGTCGAATTTATTAAACGAGTCGGAGGAATCCGGCTTTTTTTATTTACCTTGTAAGCTTCTGCCTAAAGATGCTATGGCATTACCAGCTCCTTCTGCTATCTCTTCTTTTAGCATTTCGTCCATTATTTCTTCCTCCTAGTAATACCCGATTTTCTGCACTTTGTGTTCTGGACACTTGCCAAAACTTTGAGTAGCCAAAAGGTCAAAATTTGGCTTTTTTCGTTTTGAATCAATGCTCTTTTTATGGACAAGATAACGATGTCCTTTTACATCTTCAACGACTACTGTATTTTCTAGTTCGCTAACGATTTTGCCTTTGATTCTTTCACCGTAAATTGAAATATATTCCACGATTTACACCTCATCCCTTTTCAAAAATTCTCTTAAACTATGAAGACCTTTGCCTCTTTTTCTCGTCTTCCTAACAATCCAAGTTCCAGTTGTACCCCAATAGTCAACTACACCTCTATCAGTTTCGATAGCGAATTGGTGGTTCGCTGGATAATGTGTGAATGGATAATCTAAGCGCTCAATATTTTTGCTAGCGCTATTGCCCATTCGAGCCACATGTTTTTTATGCTTTTCTTTCAAAATCGGCTTAATATCTCGCCAATATTCACCCATGTCACCCATCATTTACATTCCTCTCAGATTTACTTTGTTTTTTATATTGCTTAGTCAGTCCAAACCGCCGTTTTAATTTCTCAATCCAAGAATTTGATATTCCGTAATATTCAAGAAGTGCCTCATTACCGCCCTCTTCAAAAATTCTTGTGAACTCTTCTTGTTCCACTTTGTGTTTTGCTTTATTTCGTTTTTTACGAGTTGTTTTAGGCTTTCTTGTTTTAATCAAAGCAATTTGTATTTCTTCGAGATGCCTACCCCTAACAACGCTCACAAAATCTCTTGTACATCTATGCTTAGACATCACATCAACTTGATTCATGCCTGATTTGATTGATTGAAGAATTTCTTCTTCGATTTGTGGATTTCTGTCTAAATATTTGCTAACACGTTGTTTAAGAGGAAGATCCCTTTCATGTTCTGGGATATATTCGGGGTCTAGTATATTCAATAACGAATCCCGTTCTTGACGGAGTTTCTCAGAGTCTTCCCAATGATTTATACTCGTTAAAAAAACGAGACGTTTCCTAGCCAGTTTTTTCTGCTCTTTCGTGTACATAGTGTCACCTCACTAAAATCGTTCTTCTTTGAACGTCTTTCGGTATTTCTTAGCTAAAATCAAAGGGATTTGATACTTCTGACAAAATAGCTTCGCTTTTAGCTTAAAGTCTTTAGTCTGCATCCCTTTTACGTCAACAACCTTGACCAACTTGCCATTTTTATAAAATGTGAAGTCTGGTACATATTCAATCTTTCGATATTTTTTGCCTTCGAGTTCGAATTTTGGCAATAACTCAAATCGTTCTTGAAGTTTTAACTCCCAGCCCTCCGCTTGCGCTTGCCAGACTGCTAAATCGTAGTATTCTGCTTCTGCTTTAGAATCAAACTTTATCCCTCGATGGATTGTCTTCGTGTTTCTGTATTTATTCATGACTTGCTCCTCAAATAGGCTTTTAATCCGTTGATTACTTCATCCAATTTCAAAGACAAATACTTATTTTTTCTAAATGCTGTTCGATCTACATACGCACAGTAATAAAATCTAAGTCTTTGCCAATTGAAATGATTTTCGGTTAACTTATTTTTATTTACATAAACTTCTTTATAAACTGTTCTCAATTCTTCTTTTTCATCAGATGTTCTTGCTTTTTCACCTAGTACGCTGATTAGTTGCAATAAATCCATTTGAGCCTCCTAAAAGGGCACATCTATTTCTTCGTGAGAATCGTTTTTAGGCTTTTTAACCACTTCACTACCTTTTGCCCATTCAGGTAGTTTCTCACGCCTCACGTTGCGCCTGTAGCCATTTTGTGGCGCTTGTTGCTTAAACTCTTTCTTAGCCCAATTTCTAATCGTTGCTAAATAGTTTTTATAGCTCTTGCCAGTAGATGCACAGTATTCTGACAGTCTGTCAATTCGTTCTTGATAATCATCTGGAAACTCTGTTTTGAGTTTCTCCATTTCGTCATCTGACAAAAGAACATTTTTATATTCTCCGTATTTATGTCGGGCGGGCTTAGCCTTCGATTTTTTCGAAGGCGATAGCTCTTCCCTATATTCTTTTGTATTATTAACTGTATTATTAATAGATGTATTATTATCTTTGACTTTTTCGTCAATAGGGGTATTGCGTTTTTTGTCAATAGGGTGTTGATTAATTCGTAGGTACCTATTGATTATTTGATTGGTACCCTCTTTATAAATGATCTCCCTAGTCAGATATCCATACTTGATTAAGTCGCTGATCCAGCGAGATGCAGTTTCTTTATTGACTCCATAAAGTTCTGCAAAATAATCGTTACTCGCCCAACAGAAACCTTTCTCGTTACACAGGGCAGTTATCTCTCCATACAAGAGTTTGGTGTTGGGTTTAAGCCGCTGATCGTACCTGATATCCGCTGGTATGATCGCATAGTAGCTTCTGTGTTCCATTATGTTTATCCCCCAATTTTCAGCTTTTTGATCGTTTCTTGATTTAGCTTAATACCTTTGATTTGATACTTATTTTTAAAATTAATGATTCCGATTTGATGTTTCTCTGTGTGATGTGTTCTGCAGAGTGCTGCAAATGTGTATTCTGAATGATCGACTTCTTTGCGTTTTCTTCTTCCTAATGCTTTATCAAAGTGATCAATATCAGCTCCTGTTTTGCCACAAATACAACAAACTCTTTTCGTAATACATTTGTAGAAGTAGTATTCTTGATTTGCTGGTAAAATTTCATAACCTTCTTTAAACGGGATGTGATGTTCAAAAATAAAGTCTAGGATAATGTTCGCTAAAATATTTACGTCACTGACTGTCGTGCTCGATTCATCTTTCAAGCTTATTTTTCGTCCTGTGACACCTTCAAAACGGAAATAGAAGAACTCCTTCCAAAAATCCGTTGGCATCCCTGTTTCAATGAAAATGTCCCCTATCAGCGCATAAACGAAATTTCGTTGTTGCACCGTAAACCTTCGTGGATCAATGAATCTGATTTCGATTATTCGATCGCCATCGTAACCGTCATACATTGTTTTCAATCGTTCAAGATTTACTTCTTCGTTGATAGTTGCTCCAATATCTTTCCCTTTAAATCGTTTCAAAACTGCTGAATACGAATCGATAAGCGGTTGAAACATTTACATCACTTCTCTTTTGTTTCTTCTTTATATTGTTCTTCTAGCCAGTTGACACCACGTTTTAGAACACCTAAATCACGTTTGGACCATTTACTATCATCAGCAGTTATAGAAGCAGCATCAGTCAAAGCAACGACGGCTTCATCAATCGACTTGTCATATTTATTTGCAACTAATTGCAAAGCATCTAAAAATAGCTTTTTGCTTCTTTGACTTGCTGGTTCCAACATCGAAACATCTTCTGGCATGTCTTCACCTGCGAAAATATATAAACCTAAGCCGAACATTGCTAGATTTTTTACAAGACAACGCATAATCGTTTTGTTGATATCGAACATTGTTGCCGATTCAACTCGCTTTTCTATTTTTCCAACAATTTCTTTTTTCTTTGTTTCGTTATTCCACTGATAGTCATTGACTTCATACGTATACGGTTCATCTTTCATTGCTTTATTTGCGCCATCCATCACGGGCAACCACATTTCACGTTTTACACCGTTCACAGTAACGTTTGTAAAAACCATATATCCTGTTTTTTTATCGAAAATATATGGTAGATGCGTTTCTGGATTGTGATAAATTTCATAGTCCACTTCTTCACAAATCTTGCTGACTTCTGCCCATGCCCAAGCCCAAGAAAGGTAAGTCAATTTATTTCGTTTTTCTACCACGTCATTAAAAGCAATTTTGTATAGACTGTTAAAAAGTGTGTTATCACTTCTTTTTTGTATATTGCCTAATTTTTCACTCACTAAATTCACTCTCCAGTTCACTAATAAACTTTTTACCTTTACCGTAATACGTTATGTCTATTAGGTTGTTATGTTCGTACTCTTCTAACGCATCGATCAAACCTTCCTCAACAACGTAAATGTATTCAGGTTTGCCAGATACTTTGGATAGATGAATAAGATAAACGTGATCCCAAATCCCGACAAAATTACCTAAATCGTCTTGATCACATGCTAGCTCTTCGCTAGTCAAAAGATTTTTTCTGACTTTTTGCCTATTTATTTTTCTAATGCTTGATTTTCCCCAATCAGGATCAGTCAAATATTGATCTAAAGTGGAAAGTTCTTTATCCATATGCTAAAATCTCCTTAGATATGTTTTGTATGTGACTCATTGCTTTGGACGGCGGAGTCACTTTTTTATTTGTTGCCATGCTTTTTGCTTATCGATTTGTTGTTGGCTTAAAATGATTGGTTTGTTGTATTTCCACCAACAATTAGCAATCACTGTGCCTATTTTTAGCGCTTCAACTCTATTCATCCTCTAACAACTCCGTTTGTTTAATAATTGTCATTGTTGCTGTAGAAGGCATCCAGTTGTTAATAAACTCGATAACATCATCGAACTGTTTTGCTTTGATGCGATTTCTAGCTACTGCCCCAGTTATTCGCTTAATTCCTCCATTCAAGTCTTTAAACAATTCTGCTTTTGCTTTGCTATTTAAATGCTGTTGATTGCAAATAACTCTGATTTTGTTACGCACCATCCTAGAAATTGTTCGGTAATCTGGTTCAGCTAGAAGTTGATTGTTCTTCAAATCATTTAAATCGGACTCTATAACATCTACTCTTTCGTTCGTTTCTTCGTTTGCAGCCAAGGCTAACATCGCCACTTCTCTATGTGTGGTTGGAAGAGCGATCTGTTGCTCTTTAATTGCTTTTTCCATTTCATTGAAAGCTTCAATAAATTTTAGTTTGAAATTTATTGCTTTACTTCCAGTGAATCCCATAGCTAGCAAGGAAAATCCATCTCTATTCATGAAATAAACTCTCCGACTTCTTCCGTATGAGTCTGGCTCGTTCCCTTCCACAAACATCTGTCCAAAATTGGACCCATCTTCCACATTGGCCGAATTTTCGACCGATCTTTTTATTGATTCAATTGCTTCTAGCACATGCTTATGTTTCTTTTCAAAACTTTCTGCAACTTGTAAGCTCGTAGTAACAGCTTCTTTATTTTTCATAATTACTAATTCTTGCATTTTTTCTTAGCTCCTTTTTGATATAATTTTTCTTAGAAAGTGAGGTGATAAAATTGTTCGATGATATTATTCACATTGAAATATTTAGTACACATCAACAAGATCAACGGTTAATAAACGAACTACTTAAAAGCGGTTGGAAACTTCTTTCAATCATCCAAAACAAACAAGACAACTATGATGCTTTTGGCCAAATAATAATTGGAGCAGATACTAACGCCTTTGAAAAAAATAATCTTAATTTAATCAAAAAAGCTAAAGCCGAAGCTTCTAAACTTGCTGAGGAAAAGTATCGTAAAGAGAATAATTTGACTCAAACTGAATCTGAATTTGATGATTGGCCTTTTTAAAATTCATATTCACCTTTCCATTCATCCCAGTTATTGAATTTTTCCTCTACTGTAATAGGTCGATTACTTTTAGAGTTTTCAGCTAACTTAACTTTCTGCTCTGAGTTACTCACAATAACTTGGAGCAATTCGTTTGTTTTTTTCTGTTCTGCTAAAATTTGTTGTAATAAACTTTCAGTCATTATTAAGTCTCCTTTTTGACAACCAATTTCTTATTTCCTAATTAGCCAAGTTATTAACACTGATATAATAAGTGGAAAAATTATTGAATATATTATTTTTTGTTTTTTATTCTTCATTAGTCAGTCCCCCGACTGGCTTTTTTAATGTTCTTAACATCAAGCCAATTGATCAAAAATAAACATGCGCTGTAGATAACGCCTAAAACTAAACTAAAATGTGTGATTGTAACTAGCATCGCTAGCATGAATCCAACGATGATGACATCTGATTTGTTCATTTCTTAACCTCTTTTCCGAAATATCGTTCAATCAAATGAAGAGCTTCTTCTTTTGTTGAAACAGTGTGTGTTGTTTTGCCGTCTGATATTTTTATTGTTGGCATTTTTGTTCACCTTTTTTCTTACTAGAATTCCGAACACTTACCCGATTTTTTATTGTTCTAAAACCCAAACTCTACATTGTTCTTTGTCATAAAATTTTTGTTCGCCTATTTGACCGAATGGAAGACCCTGAGATTCCCATTTACGAATCGTTGAAGTAGATACCCCAAAATATTTTGCTATTTCAATTTGCTTTAATACACGCTTATCCATAGAAGCATCTTTTCTTGCATTTGCTATTTCGTCAGTTATGATTTCGTGAATATAACTACGAAGCGACATCTCGTTTTCAGGTGTTAAGATCACTTCCATAATTCAGAACCTCCTTTTTTATAATTCGTACATAGTAATAATCGAATCGATAATTCTATTAGCTTCTGCAGAAGTCTTTTTACCACTTAAGATTAAAGATAAATAACTCTTACTAATTCCAAATCTTTCAGCAAGCATTTTGTATGTTAGGAATTTAGATCCTTCTACATACTTTTTAATTTTTTCTCTATCTCGTTGAGTGATTTCTGATATTTCAGTCATTTCTTCATATTCTCCTTTCTATACAACTTCTTCTAAATCCATTTGAGGATAATAACCCTCTGCAATTAACAAGTTGTAGATAAAAACTCGTCCTTTTTGTGTCCATTTGGTATTCATTACAACTTTTATGCCACCGTCAGCTTTTGGTATCTCGCTTGTGTGTGATTTTGTATACCCTTGATTCATATGCTTACGATAGAGTAGCCATTGACCGCTAACTTTATGCTGTACGCCTAATTTGTTGAGTAATTTATTCAAAGCGATGGCCGACATTCCATAATCAGCTGCAATTTGAGAAGTCGCTACTGTGTCTGTTGATGATAGAATCGTGTCTAAATAGCTAATCTTTGGTTCATACTCAGCGATTTGTTGTTCGAGCAATTGGTTCTTTTCTTCTAGGTCAGCTGCTAAACGCAATGCCTGTGCGAAACTTTTAGGTACATTTGAATAGCTACCAGTTTTTCTGATTGTTGGTAGGACTTCACTTGTCACCCATCGTTTGAATTTTTTAGCATTTGGAAGTTTTGATTTAAGTATTAAGCTGTATAGCCCTGATTCGTTGATGATCGTCATATTTTGTTTTCCGCCAAGGTCGCCCTGAATTGGGGCATCCTGCTTATCTTCTTCATCTACGTGTGTAGAAATAGCATTTCTTGGTTTTGAATAACCTAAAACTTCTGCAACGTCTTTTCCTACAAAATATGGTTCGTCATTTACTAAGATTGTTCGAACTTCGTTTTGTTCGAAATTAAATATTTGTGGTGAGTTCATTTTGTTCATTCCTTTCTGTTGTATAATTTCCTTATCGGTCAGTGATCGGCTGAAATAATTGATAAGGAGGTGGAATATTGAAGTTAAATCACGATTGCATTAGAGATGTTTTATTGTTTACCGAAGAACTTCCATACAATAATCAAGTTATTAATGATAGTATTTTCGAATCGGAACGTCTTGAAAAATATTCAAAAGATGAAATTTGTTACACTATTACTAAAATCGGAAATAGCGATGCTAAACTAATCAATGGTTATGTGAAGATCGCCAGCAGTAAACCTTGTATTACTTGTATAAAAAGTTTGACATTTGAAGGTCATAAATATTTAGATAATATTAGAGACCCTAAAATTTGGAAAGAAAGTAAAAAGATTTCATCTAAAATCACAAGTGTATCAATCGACATAATGAGTACCATCGCTAGTAATGTAATTATGAAAACTCTTAAATTGGATTAATCAGTTTCCCAATCCTCAGCCGTTAAATCATCAGCAGTTGGATTCCATCTAATGCCAATCTCTTCTAGAGTAGGTGAAATAAGCAAACAACATTCCCAACTGCTGGTGGTCGGTTTTATTTTTACATCGATTCCTAATTCTTTTTCAGATTTTCTATATATGCACTTCCCATCTGATAAAGCTTTTTTCACAGCTTCTTTTATGTTCATAATTCTTACTCACCTCTTTTTATTCAAATTTGTAAACAAATTTAACAACTATCTTCTAAACTTCGTTGACACTCGACTACACTATAGTGTAGTATATAGTCATAGTTAAATAAGACATACAAACAATTGATTTAAAAGCTTTCTTGGCGGTTGGCGTTTAATTATCAACGGTATTTTTGTTGTCTTTTTAGTTGTTAAATTTGTTTACAAGAACGATATTACACTATAGTGTTGGTTTTGTAAAGATAAAACTACACTTTTTTATTGTTTTTTGTAAACTTTTGAAGGGAACCTTGATATGACAGTATTTGACCGAATAAAAAGTTTAGCAAAAAAAAATTCAAAAACAATGAAACAAGTAACGATTGATCTAGGCTATAGTGAAAATTATTTCTATAGTTTAAAAAGCGGTAAACAACCATCTGCAGAAAAACTCAGTGAGATTGCAGATTATTTTAATGTGTCTGTCGACTATCTTTTAGGAAGAAATCAAGCGCCTGAATGGGCGGATAAAGATGATTTAATTGAACTAGATAAACTTCTAGAATCAAATGTTAATATGGCATATGGCGGAGAAACACTTACTCCCGAAGAAAAGCAACGTGTTAAAGATGTTATGACGGGATTGTTCTGGGAATTTAGAAAAAGAGATAAAGAGAAGTGATTTCATGGAAATGGATACCATCAATTTAGTTGGAAAGATGAAAAAAGAATATGGTACTGCTGATCCATTTGGAATTTCAGAAAAAATGGGAATTGAAATTAGATATGTCCCCTTTTTAGAAAATCCCAAAGGTCAATTTCAAGAATTGTTAGGTCATCCTGTTATCCTTTTAAATGAATCATTAAAAGATTCAGAAGAAAGGTTTTATATTTGCGCTCACGAACTTGGACATGCCCTGTTCCATAAAGAAATTTCTAGTTATTATGTCTCGACAAGAAATTCAAGAAGCAAGTCTGAAAGCGAAGCGAATTGTTTCGCTGCTAATCTTATAGCTGACTTATATAAAGAAGATACACAAATGTATCCGAGAAAAATCGAAGATTTATCTCGTTTATATGGTCTTCCTTTTTCGGCGTATAGATTCTTAATTTAGTCTCACAAAAAAAGCCCGTGCTGGTACACGGACTCCTACCCCATTTTTGAGATAGCTTACAAAATAATTATATCAAAGAAATGAGGAGTAAAGAATGAAAAAAGTTTTAGGGGTATCGTTATTATTCTTATCACTACTATTTTTCACGGCTTGTGGTAAAAACGTAACGACAGCAGATTTAAAAGCGAATGATTGGTTAATTGAAGCAACTAAAGATGACGAACCTAATATGATAGCATCATTTTCTGATCATGTAGTTTCGCTTAGTGTCGACACTAGTGAAATGAAATCAACTGCTAGCAACGATTGGGAAGCTTTAGGTGAAGATTTTGCCAAAAAATTAGTTGAGCAAATGAATTATAAGTTTGAGTACACTCTAAAAAACAATGAAATGGTTTGGAAAGATGAAGAAGATAAAGACAACGATGCAAAATATACTGTTAGCAAAGATGGAAAAAATCTTATTTTAACGCCTGACAAAAACAATAAATCAAACGATAACAAAAAATTAACATTAAAACCTTATAAAAAGAAAAAAAGCACAAACACAACAGAAACTACTAATTCAAGTGGTATTGAACAATCTTCTTCGTCAGCAGTTTCAAGCATAACTGTAACATCGGCTGAGCAAGCATCTACTAACACAAATGTAGTCAATAACCTAGATACTACATATTCTTCAGCAAATATAGAAAATTATGTAGAAAACAATCAAGAGTCGTATGTTGCACCAACTGAATCTACACCGGATTCTATTCAACAATCTGTACCACAGGATTATGCACCGGCGAACGTAACAGAAAAATCTTCTTCAACACCAGAAGTTCAATCTGCCGGTCCTACAACAATCATTCTTCAAGCTGGCGAAGGACCAAAACAAGTAGCTGAACGTGCTGGAATAACAGTCGACCAATTATTTGCATTAAATGGGATGGATTCAAACAGCTATATGATGTATCCAGGTCAAGAACTGAGAATCAAGTAAAAATACAAGTATCTGTTTAAGGAGGTGATGCTAGCTATTTAAGTCCGAACACTTACCCGAGTTGAAAGGACGATTAAAAATGGCAACATTTGAACAGTACAAAAAGAAAAACGGTGAAAAACTCTGGATGTTTCAAACTTATTTAGGAGTTGATTCATTAACTGGAAAACAAGTAAGAACCACTAGAAGAGGTTTTAAAACAAAAAAAGAAGCACAATTAGAACTAACTAAAGTGCAACTAGAATATGAAAAAAACGGTCTGAATAAATCTAAAGAGTTAACTTTTCAAGAAATATATGATTTGTGGATTGTAAATTATGAGCAGACAGTGAAAGAAAGCTCATTCGTCAAAACAAAAGAACAGTTTAAAAATCATATCTTGCCTGCATTCGGTGCATTTAAAGTCAACAAAATATCAATTGATGTAGCTCAAAAATTCGCTAATGAAAAAGTAAAAGATTTTGTTTTATATAGAGAATTTATCAATAATGCTTCACGTATATGTGATTATGCTATTCGCTTGGGTTATCTACAAGATAATCCATTTAAAAAAATTACAGTTCCAAAAAGAAAAGTTTCTGTACAAGAAGAGGACACTTTAAACTTTTTTAACAAAGAAGAACTAGAAATTTTTTTGGATGCAGTAGAAAAGAAAAAAGATATTCGTATGTATGCTTTTTTTAGAACCCTAGTTTTCACAGGAATGCGTGCGGGCGAGCTCTTAGCCCTCACATGGAAAGATATTGATTTTAAGGATAATTATATCAAGATAAACAAAACTCTTGCCAGAGGAAAAAATAGACGTCTTTACGTTGAGCAACCTAAAACAAAAAACTCAAAGCGAAAGATTCCAACTGATGAAAAAACTTTGAACATCTTGAAAAAATGGCGGTTGGAACAAAGAAGATGGCTCTTAGCTTTGGGAATCAATACATTAAACAAAAATCAATTAGTATTTTCGAACGAAAGAAATGAACATCTTCAATTGTCTAAGCCTCGAAAATGGTTAGAGGTAATTATCAAGCAAAATAATTTGAAACGCATCACCATTCACGGTCTTAGACATACACATGCTAGTTTGCTTTTAGAATCAGGGGCGAATATTAAAGATGTGCAAGAACGTTTGGGTCATGCTTCAATTCAAATCACTATGGATCTGTATATTCACATTACGGACAAACGAAAAGAAGAAACAGCAACTCAATTCGCAAAATATATAGATATTTAAACAAAACGTATTCAAAGACGTATTCACAAAAATAAAAAGAAGCGAAAACGTTGCAAGCTGTCACTTGTATATCAACGTTTTTGCTTCTTTTATAAGATGACAATTAAGGAAGGTACAGGATTTGAACCTGCGCGCCGGTATTAGCCGGTTCGGCGGATTTCGAGTCCGCTGCATTACCACTCTGCCAACCTTCCGCGATTTCTATTTTTAATCTTTTCAGCCGAAATGTCAAGCACCATTTTTTCAGGCCAATCTTTTCGTTTTAGGTCAAAAGAAAAAGGCCACACGCAGTCAGACACCCACGTTAGCCTTTTATAAATTTTTAGCGGATAACTTCTGGATTGTCTATGGACAGCACAGAGTCAATTGTTCTAGAAATCAAAGAAATGATTTGTTCTTCTGTTGGCTGCATAATGTTTGAGGACATCAATGAAGCTAATCCAGTCACGACTACCCAAGTACCCGTATGTAACGCATCTATATATTCGTCAGATAAATGACTATATTTCTCGTCTTTCTTTGCAGCTTCATAGAAATAATTATATGAAAAATCATGCATTTTTTTACCATCACCATGTTCATCGATATACAATGCCATGTACAAACTATGATGCTTTTTTGCAAAATTGATATAATTTAAACCTAAATCGATAATTTTGTCGCCAGTATGCTCGATAGGAAAAACTTCCTCTTTGAGTTGCTCAAAAATAGAATCTAAAAGTGTATTCTTTAAATCTTCCATATTCTTAAACTCTAAATAAATAGGTTGTGTCGAAATCCCCATCTTCTTTGCAATGTT
This sequence comes from Enterococcus sp. AAFC-DPL-6103, assembly GCF_058216595.1. Lineage (NCBI taxonomy): Bacteria > Bacillati > Bacillota > Bacilli > Lactobacillales > Enterococcaceae > Enterococcus > Enterococcus sp. AAFC-DPL-6103. The sequence goes on along the minus strand of NZ_CM177102.1, from coordinate 824,209 downwards.
ACGAGCAGTAAATCCTTTGAAGCCTTCTTTAGCAACAACTTCGTATGCTGCTTTTAGAATTTGATCTTTAGTATAGACTTTTCTTCTCATAAAAACTCCCCCACTTTGTACTGCATATATGTTCTTTAATTGTAACCGATAACTAACCATTTTTGCAAACATTTTACTCATAATTGTTATATTTAAATCAAATGAAGATAAACTATTTAATCAAATTCTAATAGGTAAATGTTTCTTCATCAAATTATGCATTCCCTTTCATTTTTTAAGCATTCCATTTTTCCTTATTTTTTCACTCTTTTTTTGTCAGCTATGGTGAAAACATCGTTACTAATCCGATAAGGAAACTATCGTTATTTATATTTATTTTCAAAAAGAAATAATTACTAAAAAAATGCCCTGATAAAATTTAAATAAGTCTTTAGTAGGATGTAATTTCTTCACAAATCTTTTATACTTACTTCGAACTTACAAAACTGTTTGAGTAGTGTCATCTAAATAAGTAGCATATTTGCCACTTTATCGCGTATAGTAATCTTAGATTAAAAAACTTCAAGGAGATGATTCAAAATGAACGTTACAGCATCAAGAAAACTTATCAACTTTATTTCAATTATCGGTTTAGGCGTGTCGATCGCACTGACTGTTTACTTTATCAATCTTGGAGTCTTCAAAGACATCAATGCATTGAGAGGTCTTGTTGGCCAATCCGTTATTCTTGGACCCATTATTTTCATTTTGATTCAGATCCTACAAGTAGTCATTCCCATTATTCCCGGTGGTATCAGTACCGCAGCTGGTGTTCTGATTTTTGGTCCTTATGCTGGTTTTGTTTATAACTACGTTGGGATTTGTATTGGCTCGGTTATTATCTTCCTATTAGGTAGACGCTACGGAAAACCATTTATTTTGTCTTTAATCAGTGATAAAACATATAACAAATATATTGGTTGGTTGGATAACCAAAGCCGGTTCGAAAAACTTTTTGCGCTTGCAATTTTCTTGCCAGTCGCGCCCGATGACGCACTTTGCCTGATGGCTGGTTTAACAAACATTTCCGTAAAGAAATTTTCACTAATTATTTTCCTTGCTAAACCACTCTCTATTTTCTTATATAGTATGGCATTGATTTACGGTGGACAATACTTGACCAGTTTACTTGGGTAACAGGATGAAATAAATGAAGACATTCTGACACAGATTAGTGGTCTGACCTCTAACCTGTGTTTTTTTTCTTTTTAGGATACAATAGGATTAGTAGGTGATAAAAATGAATTATTTAAAACATAGTTTAAGGAATGCTTGGGATTTTCTCAAAGGAACACAAAATTATTTTCGTGATGTTCTACTAATGCACGGCTTCATTTTATTTATTTGTCTGCCGTTATTGAACAGTACAACTCGCTTTATTTTACATCGTGGTGCAATTGATTATTTATCTTATGACAATATCGCAACTATATTTTCTAAACATCCTGGTGTACTAGGTGCGCTTTGTTTAGTCTTGTTGCTGATTTTACTTTTAGTCTATTTTGAGTTCACTTTCTTATTAATCAGTGTTTACTTCATCAAGAAAAGAAAACCTGTTTCTTTAAAACAATTGCTTCGAATGACCATCTTACAACTAAAAAAAGTTCGTCCCGTTACGTTTCTCTTTTTCTTAGCTTATTTTCTACTGATTTTACCGTTAAGCGGATTGAGTTTTAATTCTGATTTACTATCAAAAGTCAAAATTCCTTCATTTATTATGGATTTTATTTTTGAAAATCGGCTCGTGATCGTTAGTTTATTCGTTTTAGTTTACCTTTTCTTAGCATATATCGGTATCCGGCTGATTTTTGCGTTACCAGAAATGATCTTGCGGGATCGACCATTTCGCGAATCAGTTCGAGAAAGTTGGCGACTTACGAAATCCCGTTTCTTTGCGATTCTAGGTCAATTTATTATTATCGGTGGTAGTATCTTACTGATTTCCTCACTAGGTTATCTGTTTATCATCATTTCACAGACAGCTGTTGAGAGTTTTTTACCTGATTATTCATTGATTAGTGCTGTTTTTGCAATGACACTATTACAATTGATACTTTTGTTTAATATAGTTATGTCAACTGTTGGAATATTTTACATTATTGTCGACTTCATGGATGATGAAGGTTTTTTACCAGAAATTCCTGAATGGTTCACTCCTGAGCCACCCTTACATCGACATTCTACCTTAAAGAATACTGGACTTATTCTTTTTTGTGTTTTCTTTGGTGTTGGCGTCTGTTTATATAATATGAACTACTTGACTTCTGCCGCACAAACTACACCTTTAACCATTTCTCACCGTGGTGTCAGCAATCAAAATGGTGTTCAAAACACCTTGCCTGCCTTAGAAAAGACGAGTCAAACTTATCATCCCGACTACGTTGAAATGGATGTTCAAGAAACAAAAGATGGTCAGTTCGTCGTTATGCATGATTTCAATTTGAAGAATTTGACTGGCCTCAATCAGATACCACAAAATTTAACTTTAGAAGAACTAGAAAAATTAACAGTTAAAGAAAATGGTCAAGAAGCACCGCTTGTTTCTTTTGATGATTATTTAGCAGCTGCTAAAAAAATCAATCAAAAATTACTGATTGAAATTAAAACGACGAAACATGACTCGAAAGATCTTGTTGAGCGTTTCACTAACAAATATCGCTCAGAGATTTTGGAACAACATCATATTTTACAGAGTTTGACTTACCAAACTGTCGAAGATTTGAAGAAAACTGAACCAAAATTTTACGTTGGCTATATTTTGCCTTTTAATATTGTGGGACCGCCGATTACTTCTGCAGACTTTTTAACAATGGAATATAGTACAATTAATCGAAACTTTATTTCATCTGCTCATGAGGATAATAAAAAAGTTTATGTTTGGACAGTCAATGACTCAGATGCAGTCAGTCGAATGATGTTTTATGGTGTAGATGGAATCATTACCGATCAGATGAGCATTTTAAATAAAGAAGTACAATCACTTGATGAGGAGATAACTTATTCTGATAAATTGCTTAACTTCGTACTAGGTGTTGGTTAATCAAGAGAATAATAAAAACAGCGATCGTTATATGTAACGATCGCTGTTTTTATTATTCTCTTTTCGCGTCTTTAACTGCCCGAAAGATGGCTAAAACTGCGGGAATTGCTGAGACAACTGCGAGAAAAATTCCTAGTTTTCCTGAATTTCTTTTCTTTGTCATAACATCTTCTCCCTCCTCTTTCCTTAAGTATAAAAAATTTTTTCAAATTTCTCAAAAGAAGCGATTCATTACGATACCATTTCAACTGGGGCATAAATATCATCCAGCTTAACTAACACACGATATTGTTTTTCATCAATAACAGAGTGGTCACATTGATCGTAGCTTTCAACTAAAACAACAGCTGTGTTGGTATAGGTATGTTCGATATAACCAACGATTTCGTTAGTTACACCAATAGGTTTGCATATGTAAGATTTTCCAACTTCGATATCTAACATCAAAATTCACTTCCTTAATTGTTATTTGTTTTATTTATAATAACAGAAAATCGCCTCGGTGAAAACGTTTTATTTTATTTTTTTCTTTAAAAAATCAGGAATTGACCAAATAAAAAGTTATCTCACTTTTTATTTAATATCACTTAAGCTTCCAATTTTCCCCTTACGTAAGAAAGGTGACAAAACTGTTCTTTTTTCGTTGCTTCTTGTTCGTGTAGTTTTTCCAGTTTTTTCATATACTGAGTAAAAGGAGGGATAACCATGGTTCTTATTCAAGCAGTAATCTTTATTACTTTAACAATTGGTCTACTCATTGGATTAACAGAAGATCGTTGATTTCTTTTGTTTTAAATAAAACATTCATTTATGGATGCCTCTTAATTGCAAGAAAAATAAGATGGTGCTACACTACAGTTGTGTTCGAGATTTTACAGAGAATTTAACTGAAAATTTCTTGAATTCATTTCAACAATGGAAAGGAGGAACTAAACATGACTTTTAACAAAACAAATATGACTTATCGCGTAGCTTTCGACACTTCAACCAATCGTTTTATGGCAATTGACGCAAAAAATGAACATAATGTCGCTTTTGGTATTACAATCGAACAAGCTGTCCGAGCATTACATGAATCTAATTAAGGAGCTGGCCACCCCACATGACATCTAAATCATTCTCGGAAAAAAACTAAAAGAGGTTTGTACGTCTTAGACGATGCAAACCTCTTTTTATTTTGCTATACAAAATTGTTTTGCTTTACTAAAAAAGAAGCTGTGACATAAGCCACAACTTCTCCCATTCATTACACTATTATAGACGTTCGTTCAATTCTTTTGCTAAGTCTTCAAAGGCTGGTTTGCCTAGTAGGGCGAACATATTTTTCTTATAGGCTTCTACACCTGGTTGGTCAAATGGATTAATTCCGTTCAAGTAACCAGAAATTCCGACAGCAATTTCAAAGAAATACATTGTATAACCTAAAGTATAAGCATCCATTTCTGGAATTTTAACTAGTAAGTTTGGCACATCGCCATCTGTATGTGCTAATAATGTTCCTTCAAAAGCTTTTGTGTTAACAAAGTCAACTTCTTTTCCTTGTAAGTAACCTAAACCATCTAAGTCAGCTTCTTGTTCAGGAATAGTGATTGATTTGCGAGGTTTTTCCACTTTAACGATTGTTTCAAAGATATTGCGACGACCTTCTTGGATATATTGACCCAATGAATGTAAGTCAGTAGAGAAGTTTGCACTTGAAGGATAGATTCCTTTTTGGTCTTTACCTTCAGATTCGCCAAATAATTGTTTCCACCATTCTGAGAAATATTGCATTCCTGGTTCATAGTTGATCAACAATTCTGTTACTTTGCCTTTACGGTAAAGAATGTTACGCATTGCTGCATATTGGTAAGCTTCGTTTTCTTCTAGCTTATCACTTGCATATTCTTTACTTGCGTCAGCCGCACCTTGCATCAAGGCATCAATATCTGCTCCGCTAACCGCAATTGGTAATAGACCAACAGCAGTTAATACAGAAAAACGTCCGCCAATATCATCAGGAATAACAAATGATTCCCAACCTTCAGCATCTGCTTCAACTTTTACAGCACCGCGTGCTTTATCAGTTGTTGCATAAATACGTTTGTTTGCTTCTGCTTGACCATATTTTTTCACTAATAATTCTTTGAACACACGGAAAGCAATGGCTGGTTCTGTTGTTGTTCCAGATTTAGAAATAACGTTCACAGAAAAATCACGATCACCAATTACTTCGATCAAGTCAGCTAAGTATGTTGAGCTGATTGAATTTCCTGCATAAAAGATTTGTGGTGCTTTACGTTCGTTGCCGTCTAATAAGTTGTAGAAAGTGTGGTTCAAGAAATCAATTGCAGCACGTGCCCCTAAATATGAACCACCAATACCGATTACTACTAATACTTCTGAATCAGATTGGATTTTTTTAGCTGCTTCTTTGATACGTGCAAATTCTTCTTTATCATAATTTGTAGGTAAATCGATCCAGCCTAAGAAATCGCTGCCTGCACCTGTACCTTCACGTAATAATTTGTCAGCTGCTGTTACTTGACTTTGCATGTAACCTAATTCATATTCGTTGACAAACGGTGCTACTTTTGAATAGTCAAAATGAATGTGTGCCATTTGTTCTCCTCCTTAATAGTTTACTATACAGGTATACTTTACGTTTTTTTTACTTTTTTTTCAAGCAAATATCCACGAACCTTTCAATATTTCCAAGAAAATTTTACATTTAGACCAATCCTTGTGCAGACATTGCTTTCGCAACCTTTGCAAAACCGGCAATGTTCGCACCAAGTAATAGATTTTTTTCTTCATTATATTCAGCAGCAGTTTGACGACATGTTTCATAAATTGTTTGCATGATTTCATCTAATTGTTGATCTACTTGCTCACTTTCCCACGTTAAACGTTGAGAGTTCTGGCTCATTTCTAAAGCAGATACTGCGACTCCTCCCGCATTTGCAGCTTTCCCTGGACAATACCAGACTCCTGCATCATGAAAAGTGGAGACAGCTTCAACTGTTGCTGGCATATTCGCACCTTCTGCTACAATTTGCACACCATTTTTCACTAAGATTTCAGCTAGTTCACCTGTGATCTCATTTTGGGTGGCACATGGTAAAGCAATTTCACATGCTTCTTCTAAGGACCATACCGATTTTCCTTCATGATACACAGCAGATGTTTTTTTAGCTGCATATGCAGTTAAACGTTGACGATTTTTTTCTTTTACTTCTTTCAATAAATCTAAGTCAATACCTGTTGGATCATAAATAAACCCACTCGAATCAGAACAAGTCACTACTTTTGCACCAAGCGCTTGTGCTTTTTCAATTGCATAAATCGCAACATTTCCACTACCAGATACAAAAACTGTTTTATCTGTAAAAGAATCCTGTTCTTGAGCCAACAAGTGTTTTACAAAATAAACTAATCCATAGCCCGTTGCTTCTGTACGAACTTTGCTTCCCCAAAAATTCAAAGGTTTTCCAGTTAACACACCTGCATCATATTGTTTGATTCGTTTGTATGCACCAAACAAATAACCAATTTCTCTTCCACCAACGCCAATATCGCCAGCAGGAACATCTAAAGAAGGACCAATGTGTTTGGAAAGTTCAAGCATAAAACTTTGACAAAAACGCATGATTTCGGCATCTGATTTTCCTTTAGGGTCGAAATCACTCCCCCCTTTTCCGCCACCAATTGGAAGCCCAGTCAAACTATTTTTAAAAATTTGTTCAAAAGCCAGAAATTTCAAAATACTCAGGTTCACGCTTGGATGAAATCTTAGACCACCTTTATATGAACCTAAGGCTGAATTGTATTGAATTCGATATCCACGGTTTACGCGCCAATTTCCTTGATCATCTTGCCAAGGTACTCGAAATTGAATGATTCGTTCAGGTTCTACTAGAATTCCTAAAATATTTTGTTCGATGTATTCAGGATGGTTTTCTAAAAAATGCGTAACTGTTGGAAGTACTTCATCAATTGCCTGTAAAAATTCGACTTCGCCACGATCTTGTTGATGTAATTTTTCTTGAATCGTTTGGACATATTTTTTTGCATTTGTCATTGTGTCACACTCCTTCGATTAGCTAATTTTTATTTTAGCTTATTTTTGGTCACCACTCAAAAATTTTTCTGCGTTTATTTTCGAAATATGCTACACTCACTTGTGAGGTGAAGCGAATGGAAACGAACTACGATGTAATCGTTGTTGGCGCTGGTACCAGTGGAATGATGGCAGCTATTAGTGCCGCAGAACAAGGTGCCAAAGTGCTATTAGTTGAAAAAAATAAAAAAGCTGGAAAAAAATTGCTAATGACTGGCGGTGGGCGTTGCAACGTCACAAACAATCGACCAGTAGAAGATTTAATCGCACATATCCCCGGCAATGGAAAATTTTTATATAGTACTTTTTCACAATTTGATAACTTTGATATTATGAATTTTTTTGAAACACAGGGTGTACATTTAAAAGAAGAAGATCATGGCCGAATGTTTCCTGTTACAAATAAATCAAAAACAATCATCGAAGCATTGATTACGCGTTTAAATGAACTTGGTGTTACGCTAGTTTTTGGTACAAAAGTTGAAAAACTGGTGCACAATAATGGACAAATCTATGGTATTCGAACAGAATTTGAAGAATTTCAAGCCCCTTGTGTGATTTTAACAACTGGTGGACGAACTTATCCATCAACCGGCTCAACTGGGGATGGCTACAAAATGGTAAAAAAAGTTGGCCATACCATCACGTCTTTATACGCGACTGAATCCCCTTTGATTTCCGAAGAACCTTTTATCCAAGAAAAAACCTTACAAGGATTATCTTTGCAAGATATTTCTTTAAGTGTCTTGAATAAAAAAGGACGAGTAATTACTGAACACATCATGGATTTACTTTTCACACACTTTGGTATTTCGGGGCCTGCTGCCTTACGTTGCTCAAGTTTTATCAATCAGGAATTAAAGAAAACGGGCGAACCAGTTGTTATTTCTCTAGATTGTTTCCCAACTCGATCCAATCATGATTTGATCCAAGAACTAACCGCTAAAAGTCATCAATCAAAAAAAACATTGGTCAATGCTTGGCATGGCTTTTTACCCGAACGATTACTGACTTTTTATTTAAATCACCTAAATATGGAACAACAGATTGGCCAACAGACAACGGAAAAACAGATTCAAGACTTTGTCCAATTGTGTAAAGAATTTCATCTTTTGATAAACAAAACTTTTCCGATAGAAAAATCTTTTGTAACCGGCGGTGGTGTTTCGTTGAAAGAAATTAATCCTAAGACCTTAGAAAGTAAACTGGTAACTGGATTATATTTTGCAGGTGAATTACTGGATGTTAACGGCTATACTGGTGGCTTCAATATCACAGCGGCTTTTGCTACTGGTCATGTTTCTGGCATGAACGCTGGTCAACAAGCACAATCCATGTAAAGTATTACTAATCTAATGAAAGTATAATTGGTGGCGCATAAAATAATCCCCTTCAAGTTAAATGAAACACTAACTTGAAGGGGATTATTTTATGCTTTGATGTCGACAAATTTTCCATTTGTCAATTGGCAAATGGCTTGTGGGGCTAACTCCATTTGTAAGCCTCGTTTGCCAGCGGAAATAATGATTTGTTCATAGTTTTCCGCAATTTGATCGAGATAAGTTGGAAATAATTTTTTCATTCCGATTGGTGAACAACCGCCACGAATATAACCAGTAGTTGCTTCTAAATCACGTAAATGAAGCATTTCTACTTTTTTATTTCCAGAAACTTTTGCTAGCTTTTTCAAATCCACCTCATTTTCTCCCGGAATGACCGCGACTAGCGGACCGGTTACATTTCCTACAGCCACCAATGTTTTAAAAATTCGTTGTTCACTCCCAGGAATCTGATCAAAAATCGCTGTTGCACCTAAATGATTTTCATCCCATTCATATTCGTGTTCCGTATACGCGATTTTTTTTTGCTCTACGAGTCGAATTGCATTTGTTTTTACTTGTTTTTTCTTTGCCATATTTCCACCTCATTGCAACTAGCTTGATAAATTCAAAGTACCGTTAGTTACTATGATCACTCAGCTAAACTCTTAATTATTTGTTGTAGTTCTTTCACAGGTATTTGTCCTGGTGCCGAAGCAGTTGCCTTCGAAGTTGCCCCAAAAGTAACTGCTGAACCCGTTAAACATCCTGCTACTCTTGATAACTTACCCATTTCTCCCATTGACACAGTAATCAATGGGATTGAAACAAAGGCACTTGCTCGTTTAGTCAATTCAAGCAAGCGAAAAACATCTTGTTCTGTTTGTGGCATCATCGCTAACTTTCCGATGCTAGCGCCAAAATGTTCCATCATATTTAAGCGATAAAGCAAGACCGGATCGGCTGGTGTCTCTTCAAATTCATGATTGCTGATGATGATTGGAATGTGATGATCTTTGATGCGTTCAATCATCCCACGTCCTAAGCTTTCAATCTGAAACAATTCAATGTCTACCATATCGACCAACTTTTCAGTCACCACTGTTTCGTACAAATCATGATATTCTCTAATCGATAAATCTCGTTTTCCGCCCTCAGCTAGCGTTCGAAATGTAAAAAGTAACGGTAATCCTTGAAGTTCATGTTGAAGAAGGACTAGTGTTTCTAGAACCTTTTCTAATTGCAAAATTTCTTGATAAAAATCGACGCGCCATTCTACTAAGTCAGCGCCTGCTTCACGCGCGAGACGTGCTTCACTTAAGATTTCTTCTTGGGTTACGCCAGTTAATGGCGTACAAACTTTTAGTCGACCAGTCCCGATTTGCAAATTTTTCACTTGGATCATCCGTAACGACTCCCTTCTTACATTTGATTGATTTTATAAACAAATACCTTTAAATAATCTCCTTCTGGAAAAGTGTTTGTTGTTTGAAAATCATTTGGTAGGCGATACAGCCCGATTTGCTGATAGGAGACACCTTTTGCAATGAACTCATCTTCAATCATTTTTTGAAATTGTTGAATCGTAACGTTCGCCGCATTTGTTGAGGCAATTAGCACTCCCTCATCTGCTAAAATTTCCAGACTATCTTTGACTAATTCACCATAATTTTTTGCCACCCGGAAAACTTTCTTTTTGTTACGGGCAAAACTTGGTGGATCCAAAACAATAACATCATAAGTTAATTGTTTACGACTCGCATACTTAAAGTACTCAAAAACATCCATAACAATGATTTTTTGTTGTTCAAGATCTAAACCATTGACTTCAAATTGTTCCTGCGTTTTTTTTAAGCTTCTTTTAGCAAGATCTACACTGGTTGTTTCAACAGAACCACCCATCGCAGCTGCAACTGAGAAGGCACCTGTATAGCTAAACATGTTTAGCACCGATTTTCCTAGCGCCAACCCATCGACCAATGCTCCGCGCACTTCCTTCTGATCTAAAAAGATACCCGTCATCAAGCCTTCATTTAAATAGGTTGCAAACTGAACACCATTTTCTTTTACAATCAAAGGTTCTGGTGCTTCTTTTCCATAAATAAACTGACTTTCTGGCAAATCTTTCGTATCAAAACGAATTTTTTCATAAGCACCTAAAATTTCTGGATATGTCTTTTTAAATGCTTCAATCAATCCCTTTCGATGAAGATACAGTGTTTGGTTATACCAAGAAAAGACAGCAAACTGGTCATAATAATCAATGATCAAACCACCAATTCCATCTCCTTCACCATTGAACAAACGAAAGGCATTTGTTAAGTCATCACTAAAATAAGTTGTGCGTTTTGCTTTAGCTGCTGCAAATTTTTTCTCAAAAAAAGCCGTATCAAATGGTTCGTCCACTCGGCTTAATACCCAACCAATTCCTTTATTTTGCTTTCCTAAATAACCTTTTGCCACAAATTTATTTTGTTGATCTACTAAGTCGATCCATTCGGTCGTATCCATTTGCGTATCGACTAAATCTTCTTTTTGAATGAGCGGGTAACCCTTTCTGAATTGGGCGCTTGCTCGTTTTTTTACTTTTATTTTCATTCATTCACCTGCTTTTACTTTCTCACCTTTCAGTATAACAAAAATCAAACGGCTTGTCTTAAGCCACAAACCTCTAAGAAAGCTTAAAGAATCCCTTAACCAACTGCCATAAATCACTGGTTAGAATTGACACTAAAATCTCCGACTAGTAAAATAGGTTAGAATACGTAAGTTGTGTATTATGGGTTTTATGACACTCTTATTCTTATTTTTTGAGTGTAGAAAGGAAGGTTACTTTGAAACGTATAAAAACGCCCGCTTTTTTAAATAAGCGGCTCGGATTTTTTTCTTTGTTAGCTGTTTTAGTCTGGCTAAAAACAATTTTCGCTTATTTGATTGATTTCAATTTAGGGATTGAAAGTGGAGTGCAATACTTCATCCTATTTATCAATCCAATTGCGACTACTTTATTATTACTTGGAATTGCTTTGTATGTAAGACGAGCAAAAGCTTCGTACATCACGATGATGGTGATTTTTTTCTTACTCACTTTGTGGGTGTTTTCAAATGTCACTTACTATCGTGAATTTACAGACTTTATTACCATCAATACTATTTTAGGCGCTGGAAAAGTTGCTAGTGGTTTGGGCGAAAGTGCCATCCGTTTGTTCCGCCCTTACGATTTATTGTATTGGATAGACTTTATTATCTTAACGGTTTTATTAGTCACTAAAAAAATAAAAATGGATGACCGTCCTATTCGGGCACGTATGGCATTTGCGATTTCCACATTAGCGGTTATGATTTTTTCTGGAAATCTTTTCTTGGCTGAAGCCGATCGTCCTGAACTTTTGACTCGAACATTCTCCCGTGATTATTTAGTTAAGTATCTTGGTCTTAATGCTTTTATGGCTTATGATGGTTTTCAAACGTATCAAACAAACCAAGTTCGTGCTGAAGCAAGCCCTAATGATATGAAGGAAGTTGAGAACTACGTTAAGGAACACTATGCTGAACCAAACGACGAAATGTTTGGTGTGGCAAAAGGCAGAAATGTTATCTATATTCATTTGGAAAGCTTCCAACAATTTTTGATTGATTATAAATTAAAAGATGAAACAGGCGCCGAACACGAGGTAACACCATTCCTTAATAGTTTGTTCCATAGTAACAGTACCTATAGTTTTGATAACTTTTTCCATCAAGTCAAGGCCGGAAAAACAAGTGATGCTGAAACCCTTATGGAAAATTCTCTGTTTGGGTTAAACCAAGGATCACTCTTTACGCAACTGGGTGGGAAAAATACTTTCCAAGCTGCACCTGATATCTTAAGTCAAACCCAAGGTTATACTAGTGCTGTTTTCCACGGAAACTCTGGTACTTTTTGGAACAGAAATGAGACTTATAAAAATCTTGGTTATGATTATTTCTTTGATTCATCTTATTACGATGTAACCGATGAAAACTCATTCCAATACGGTTTGCATGACAAGCCATTTTTTGACCAATCCGTTCAATATTTAGAACATTTACAACAACCATTTTATTCAAAATTCATTGCGGTCTCAAACCACTATCCTTATTCAAAATTTACGAATGAAGAAGCGGGATTCCCAATGGCAGCAACCAGTGATGAAACAATTAATGGCTACTTCGCAACTGCCAATTATCTTGACACAGCAGTCGAAGAATTCTTTAATTATTTGAAATCAAGTGGGTTATATGATAACTCTGTCATCGTTTTGTATGGTGACCACTATGGCGTTTCAAATTCGAGAAACAAAACTTTAGCAGAACTACTTGGAAAATCAAGTGATACTTGGTCAAACTTTGATAATGCACAAATGCAACGCGTCCCTTATATGATTCATGTTCCTGGACAAACAAACGGTGGGATCAATCATACTTATGGTGGACAAGTTGATGCGTTGCCAACATTACTTCATTTACTAGGTGTAGATACCAAAGATTATATTCAACTTGGACAAGATCTATTCTCTAAAGATCATGACCAAGTGGTAAGCTTCCGTGATGGTGACTTCGTTACACCAACTTACACTTACTACAGTGGTACGATTTATGACAACGCAACAGGTGAAGCTATTACCGATCCTTCTCCTGAAATTCAAGCAAAAATCGATGCATGGAAAGTTGAAGTTTCAAAACAATTGGCTGTTTCTGATCAAATCAATAACGGTGATTTACTTCGTTTCTATACCAATAGCAATCTTGATCCAATTGACGCTGCCAACTATGATTACAAAAATGGCTTAGAAAAAATGACTGCGATTGAGAAAAAACTAGGTGATAAATCAACCAGCGTATTTAGTCAAAACGGTAATAAATCAACAACTGATCTTTATGAAACAAAAACATACCAAGAAATAAATGGTACACCAACAACTGATACTTCTTCCAAAGAATAAACAATCCAAAAAGCGTGAGAAATTGAATTCTCACGCTTTTTTGTCTTTTCACTTAACAGCTTCTCCCTGCTTTGAAAAATAACTCGTAATTTCTCAAAAAGAATTTCATACTTTATTCATATTCATTTTTTATACTTTATTAGAGGTGAAAAGTATGAAAATAATCCGTTATGCCATTGCGCGTTTAGCATATTATAAAAAGCAAACAATTGTATATACTTTATTTTCCAGCTTCTTTGCTTTTTTGTTACTCATCTCTTTTAATTTATATAATTTACAAACTACTTTACACAAACAAATTCAAAACCGTTTAACTATCTTTAGTTCAACTAACCAAGAAGAAAAGATTCCACAACTAGATAGTGTTAGTCACTTCTATTCATCAGTTATTTTGGTTCTTGTCCTTTGCTTTGCGCTTTGTTTTTTCTTCTTTTTCATCCATATCTTAAAACAAAATCGACAAGAATTGATGAATTGGCGTTTGACTGGATTTTCACAAAAAAAATTATTTTTCTTTGTCTACACACAAATGTTTGTACCCATTGCTGCCGCTTGTTTAGGTTTATTATTATGGAGTATCAGTTTCCAACATCTCTACGAAACTTTGCTACAAAGTATAAACTTAACTGTTCTTGACATATTTAAGTTTCCTGATTTTTCTGTTCCTTCTTCTGTTAGTGGATTGACCATTCCTATCAATCAAGAAGCTTTTTTTCAAATTGATTTTACGAGTGAATTTTTGCTTGTTGATACATTTAAAGGAATCGTTCAAACTCTTCTCACTTTAACTTTTGTTAGCTTATTTATAAGTGTTTTTTCCTTTATCTATTTTTCTCGAAGACTGCAAAAAGGGAGGTTCATTCAACATGAAACAACCAAATAATACAGCTCATTTCAACTGCCTTACTGTTATTCTTAGTTCAAAAGAAAAACAACAACATTTACTTAATGAATGGAAAGAAAATTTGGTGCTAGATGATACGCCAAGTTACACGATTATTCAAAAAAATTGGCCGATCTTTCCTTATTTAAAGTTGAAGGATCATGTCTATTTAGATATTTCCAGTAAAGAAATCAAATCAACTGGTCCCACTTATCAGTCACAATTGAAACTTGATTCCTCTTGGGAAAAGCTGTCGGCAGATGAACTCTCTTTATTAGAAAAAATCAAACTGCAACTCTTGCATGCTTTACTTTCTAAACGGACACAGATTATTGTGGAAGACGCATTTGATGACCTAACAATCACCGAAACACAAGAATTGTTAGACATTCTTTGCTTGCTCGCTCGTCAAGAAAATCAAACAATCTTACTGTTCACCAATGATGCCACCATTGCCCACAGTCCCTATATTGATCATTTAGAAGATGCTTCCTAAATTTTTTTCATGTCCTTTACTCAATTGTTCTTACTAATGAAACATCATCAAAAAGCCAGATGCGAAGATCCTCGCACCTGGCTTTTTTAGTTTTCTTGAGACTCTTCTTTTATTTCTACATCTGGCAATCGGACAGTAAATGTTGTTCCTTTTCCTTCTTCACTCTCGACCTCGATTTTTCCTTTATGCAGACGAACTAGTTGTTGCACGATTGGCAATCCTAAACCAGATTCACCATATTTTGTATTCTTTCTTGATGGATCAACCTTATAGTAACGTTCCCAAATATTTTTCATCTGCTGTTCTGAGATGCCGATTCCTGTGTCTTTGATTTTAATAATCGTTTCAAGATAGCCTTTTTCTATACTAATAGTAATTTGACCATTTTCGGTAAACTGAATCGCATTTTGAATAATATTAACCATGATTTGCACGAAACGATCATAATCAGCATACACATCAATTTCTTCCTGCGCTTCTAAAACCAGCGTGTCTCCAGCTGCTTCTGCTTTTGCTTCAAGCTGTGTCACAAGATTTCTCAAAGTTTCCGTTCCATTGAATTTCTTGATGACCATCGTAATTTGGTCGGTCCGGATTTTCTCATAGTCAAGATTCTCATTGACTAGTCGAATAAGTCGCTCCGTTTCATTTTTCATTAACTTGATTGCATTTTCTCGTTGATTTTCTGGAATCGCGTCATAGGCAAGACCTTCTAGTAAGCCATTAATCGTGGTCAAAGGTGTGCGCATTTCATGTGCTGCATCTGCCATGAATTGACGTCGTCGATTCTCTTGTTCTTCAATTTCTGCTTGCGACTCTTTGAGCGAGTTCGTCATCTTATTGAAGTCGTCTGCGAGCTCGTCAAATTCATCTTTGTCGTGAACAGGTAGCTGGACATCAAAATTTCCATTCGTTACTTCTTTGGTTGCATTACGCAAGCGATTGATCCGTTTGACCTGAAACGCAGCAAATACGTAACTAGCAATAATCGCAACAATACTTGAAAAAATAAACCCTTTGAAAAGATTCAACGTAACTGAACGTACACTATTATCAATATTTCGTGCGGGCTGGCTCACAACCAAAGCACCATAAAATTCATGGTTCAAATTAAATGGTACTAGGGCGTATGAGGTCGCTTGTTGTTGCCCCAAAATATTTTTATGATCGGTAAACTTTTGTTGTTTCCCGTTGCGCAAATTTTTCCATTGTTCTGGACTAATCGTAAAATCCAGCATAGAATCGTCTGTTGGATAAATAAGTCGTTCATTTTTATCAATAAAGATAAAGTTGACATTCTGCTCCGTCAATACTTGTTCTGTCAAAAGCAAAGCATTTTGAAACGCCTGATCTTGACTCAACTGCGGAAAGGTATTGGCATATGTTTGTGTAGTTTTTTCAACAGATTCCGCATAACCAAAAAGTTGTTGGTAATTATTTTCTTCAATCGTCTGTTTCGTCAATTGTGTAAATGAAATTCCAACAATCAAAATAATCATGGCAATCATACTACAAAAAGCAAGTAATTGTTGATAAAGATAACGCATTAGGCAACACCAGAATCATCAAACTTATAGCCGACGCCCCAAACCGTTTGAATGACTTGCGGACCGACTTTTTCAATTTTTTGACGAAGTTTTTTGATATGTGCATCAACTGTTCGCTCATCACCAAAATATTGATAATCCCAAACTAATTCCAATAGCTGTTCTCTTGAAAAAACTTGTCGTGGTTTTTTCGCCAAAGTAAATAAAAGATCAAATTCTTTTGGCGTCAACCCTTCAATTAATTGACCATCAAGATAAGCCTCACGAGTTTTAGTATTCATTTTAAAATGTTCTGTTTGAATGTCGAAATGATTATCTGATTCACTGGCTTCTTCTTTTGAATCGGCCAGTTCGCTTCGACGGTGCAGAGCTTTCATTCGTGCAATCAAAGTTAATGGACTAAACGGCTTCGTTACGTAGTCATCTGCCCCCATTTCTAACCCAATAACTTGGTCACTCTCTGAGTCACGTGCAGTCAGCATAATGATCGGCACTGTACTTGAGATTTTTCGAATCTCACGCCCAACAACCATGCCATCCATTGTTGGTAAATTCAAATCAAGTGTAATCATGTCCCAATGTGCAGGATTTTCTAAAAATGCATCCAAACCGTCTTTACCATCATACTTGAACGTTGCCTCCCAACCTTCATTCAAAAAAAACATCTGCATCATTTCAGAAACAGATTGGTTATCTTCAATCATTAAAATGTTCATAGTCATCCCCTCCGGATTTCTGGTCAAATTCCTGTAATTTTTTTTCCGTTAAAATAAAGATCGGCATAATTGGAAAAACTAATACCAACAGTTCAATCAAAAAGTAATTCGTATTTCCTGTTACTTTTAATAAATAGCCGATCACTGCCATTATCAAGCCAAAAATAATAAAATAGTTGCCACTAACTTTCTGGGCTAACTGCCAGTGTTCATCCGTTTTGGCAGCTAACGGTGAGTGGTAACCATACAATGGCCAGTTTCCTTTGGAAGGAAACAAGCGAAAGAAAATACCAATAGTCGTTAAAGCAACACCTACAACTAAAAAAATCATTGATTTCCTCCTAAAAAGTTCTCTTTCTAGTATACTCCAAATAGTCTTGTGAACCAATATATTCAATAATTATTCATGAAAGGTTTGTCTTTTGTTCATTCTTTGTTAAGATAGGTTTATTGAAAAGATAAAGGAGTTTTTTTTGTGTCAAACTATCAAGCAATTACTTTTTTTGACCTAGATGGAACACTGCTAGATGCGCATTCAACAATCACTCCAGAAGTTGCATCTGCTATGAATGCCTTAAAAGAAAATCACGTCTTACCTGTTATTGCAACTGGAAGAACAGAAATCGAAATCCAAAAGATCATGGAAGATGCTGGAATCACTTCAGCTGTTACCATGAACGGCTCTTATATTCGTGTGGATGGAAAAGAAATCCACTCTGAGCTTTTTTCAGAAGAAGAATGTCAAAGAATGTATGAACACGTTCGTTCACAAGGTCATGAACTTTCATACTACAATCACGAAAATATTTGGTGTACTGGCCACAACCAAATAATGATTGATGCCTATAACTTCATTCATTCTGAAGTCCCACCAATTGAACCTTTTGCTTTTCGCGAAAATAAAATCAACATGCTCTTGATTCTTTCACAAAGTGGCGATGAATATTATCATGAACAGTTTCCTGAACTAACTTTTTATCGAAACGGCCCATATTCAATTGATACCGTAAAAAAAGGAATCTCTAAAGGTGCTGGCGTCAAACGACTAAAAGACGAATTAGGGTTGACTAATGTCCCAACTTTTGGATTTGGTGATGGGCCGAATGACTTTGCCCTTCTAGAAGCTTGCGACAATAAGATTGCAATGGGTAATGCCTATGATGGACTAAAAGAGTTAGCGACTTTCGTTACTAAAAAAAATACTGAAGGTGGCATCGTCCACGCATTGAAACATTTTGATTTGATTTAAAAAGTGAATGAGCCGTCTTTAAGAAGTCTCGAAACAGGTAGCACTGTTTCGAGATTTTTTTTTAAACTTCGACGAATTTTTTATGAATCATATTTTTATTCTTTTATCTGCTCTTACTTTGTTCTTAACGCTTTTTTATTGAAAATAGTTTAAAATATGGTATACTATTTTTGTGCGTAATGCATCTGTAACCCTTGTGACTTTACGGGGACGTTACGGATTCGACAGGCACAGTTTGAGCTTGAATTGCGTTTCGTAGGTTACGTCTACGTTAAAACGTTACAGTTAAATATAACTGCTAAAAACGAAAACTATTCTTACGCTTTAGCTGCCTAAAAACAGTTAGCGTAGATCCTCTCGGTATCGCCCATGTGCTCGAGTAAGGGTCCTAACTTTAGTGGGATACGTTTCAACTTTCCGTCTGTAAGTTGAAAAAGAGCGCATCAGACTAGCAATACAAAATGCCTGTCACTCGGCAAGTTGTAAAGCGAAACCTTAAATGAGTTGACTATGAACGTAGATTTTTAAGTGGCGATGTGTTTGGACGCGGGTTCGACTCCCGCCGTCTCCATATTTATATTGTTGAGACAAACAATAATACGAAAAAACGTTGTTCAATCAACGTTTTTTTATTTTGCTCAAATAGAGAAAATTTGATTAACGCTTTGTAGTAAAGAGGCTAAACTACCTGCCAGAAAAAACGTTGAAACTTATTATTGCTCATAAAAAAACGACCTAAGCCTTTCATAAAAGAGAGAAAGACTTAGGTCACCTTTTTATAAAATTCTAGTGTCGGTCTGAATATTAACTAAATTTATCTACTATCATCTGATTTTGATTGATGATCAACTTCCTCATTGATTATACAAAAAATACTTCATAAGATTTGCAGGGTGAAAGTCTGATAAATTCGCTATTATTCACACAAAAAATGCCGGAAAGATAAACACGAGAACTAAATATATCGGAAATACTAACATCATGATACTATTTGCTAAAAGAATAACTGTCCTATAAGTCCCTCTTTTCAATCTTATCGCTATTAATAGTCCGATTGAACCGATTAATGGTGTAAAGACAGATAGAGGAATTCTTAATGAAAAAAAAGATTGTTGAAGAAACATAACTATGCCTAATAAAATAGTAATTACTGATAAAGTAATCCTTACTTTTTCATCCATCAACTGAATACAACATATGCACCTGCAGCAACCGCATATTTATAACTTAACTTGTTTGTACTATTCATAATAGCCTTCAACCTTGCCCGAAAATTTTTATTACAAGTTGTATTATTTCCGCCATGTATATAACAGTAATCATGATACATACATGCTGTATCTAAATCATCAGTAGGCATATTTCCTTTTCCTGCATTTCCATAGCCACAATAGTTGCCATAAATTAAAAATGTTGCTCTAGCACTTATACTTCTTTCTGTTGAGTCAAATGATTCAATTACATAGCCAATTTCGATAATATAATCCTCTACACCATCTAATTCTGCAGACTCAATATCAAAATACTTGTTACCTTCATTATCCACATAAGTATATTGTTCAACAACAGAAATAATATCTTCGTTTTCTGGTGTTAATTTTTCATTAACTTCTGCAGTTGCAGTAATACCACCTATTGTAAAAATACAAGTTAATGCTAATAATACTGTTAATATATTTTTTTCATTTTCATACTCCTTTTTTTATGAATGATGCA
This sequence comes from Enterococcus sp. AAFC-DPL-6103, assembly GCF_058216595.1. Classification (NCBI taxonomy): domain Bacteria; kingdom Bacillati; phylum Bacillota; class Bacilli; order Lactobacillales; family Enterococcaceae; genus Enterococcus; species Enterococcus sp. AAFC-DPL-6103. The sequence goes on along the minus strand of NZ_CM177102.1, from coordinate 804,150 downwards.
AGCCCATCTTTTTCAGGATTAAATACTATTTTTTTACCTTTTGAATGATTTAATCTTACTAAAGTTGGAACTTGTGTGATGCCATATTCATTGATTAACTCTTCATAATGTAAATGATCCTTATCATTAGTATCGAAATAATATATTTTTCGATCAGTATGTTCTAATATTGGCGTTAGCGTTTGAAGAAAACCTTGACAAACTGAACAGTCATTCCTACCAAAGTAAAGCAAAATATTATCTTGATTCAATAAATATAGTTCGTGACTGTTCATTATTATCAATTTATTTTTATCTTCTAAATTAGCAATTTTTTCATCATAAATTTTAACTTCTTCTTGCATATTTTGTTTTAACTCTATTTTTTCTGAATTTGTATGTTGCAATCTGTTTGGTATCTTTTCAAAATAAAAAATAAAATCCCCCCCATCGTTATTAAAAGAACTAAACAAATATTACGAAAACAAACCTCCTTCTTCTCATTGAGTTCTTTTTCACCACCAAAATCTCTACTATGTCTTCTACCAAACTACCCATTCTATACAGAAGTATCAATATATGTATTATCAACAAGCTCATTAAATCACGAAAATACCACAAAAGAAAACGCTCTCTTAGATAATTAGAGTTATTTAATAAATTTTAATGCAAACTTTCTAGATATACTCACTGCAACAACTGCAAATTCCTCTTAGTCACTTCCATTTGTCATCCAAAAATGAATCCTTTTCTTAACTAAAATAAAGAAATCTGTATTTTAACAAAAAAACGCAAGGAACATCTCTCCTCACGTTTTCCTTTTTCTTCTATTAAATTACGAGCCTACAAAATTTTTTCCATTCGGATATGTTCAACTGGCGCAATCGCCATTAAATACGTCTCTCCATATGCAACGTAATCCATTTTTTCATAAAATGATTGCGCACTTACCCGCGCTTCTAATTCGATTCTTTTGGCTTGCTTTTTTTTCGCATAAAGTTCCAGATGTTTGAGCAATTGTTTGCCTACACCTGCACTTTGCCTTTGCGAATCAACACATAGATACTCAACTTTCATTTTTGATTCATCTAGCTTCTGATTAAGCACGCCAACACCTAAAAGGAATTCATCATCAAATGCTCCAAGAATATATTGCTCCGCCTCATGTGAAAAATCCTCTTCTTCAATCGTTAACCCCAGCGGAATACGCATGACTTTATTTCGCAAGTTTAACGTTTGTTGATATTTTTCTGAGTCGTACTCAATTTTTTGGATATCCATTTTCTTCATTCCTTTCAAGTAATCATTAAAACTAGTTCCCAGTATAACCATTCTCCAGTAAATTTTAAAGGAGAAATAAACACTACAATTTTTTTCAAAAAAAAAACCATTAAACACCTTTGCCAGGTGCTGAATGGTTATACTTATTGAATTAGGCACTTTCAATCAAATAACGTTCCGATATTTCTGGATTACAAATTTCAGAATACTTAGCCATGACTTTTCCAGCTTTTTCCAGAACCTCTGCATGATCGATACTATCGTATTCTTCTACACAAAGAATCACTGAATTCTCTAATTTTTTTATGATTTCTCCAGTTACTTTCTTTTTCAATCCAATCGCATGACATTCATAAGTTTGTCCCAAAATGATTTCTTCTTTTTCCATAGTTAATCACCTTCTAATTATTTTATAATCTCATTGGAATTATATTAACATTAAAATCAAATGAAGAAAAATGATAACTTAAGTATTTTTATAAAAAAATTGATTAAACTACTTGTTGAATTTTAGCAAGTAGTTTAATCAATCGAATTCGTTTTATCTCGTTCTAAACTTCACTAGCAAGTAAGATTGACTTTAGCAGGCACGGCTTTCTCTACCAGCGCCACGTATTGTTCTAAAAATTGTTTGTCGATTTCATCGTAACCTGCGACTTTTCCGCAATCAATATCTAAAACACCTACTAATTCTCCGTCTTTAACTAATGGAACCACGATTTCTGAACGTGCAGCTGAATCACATGAAATATAATTTTCATGACTTTTTACATCTGTGACAATAAGTGTTTCTCGTTTTGCCGCTGACTCCCCGCAAACGCCTTTGCCCAGTTTGATTCTTGTACAAGAAACTCTTCCTTGAAACGGCCCAAGAATTAGTTCTTTACCATCAAATAGATAGTACCCCGCAAAGACCGTTTCCGGTAAAGTATCTGCTAAAAGTGCTGAAGAATTCGCAAGATTGGCTAGCCAATTCGTTTCAGCTTCAAGTAATCCTTGTTGTTGTAACAGTAAAAGTTCATACGCATCTCTTTTTTGTTTTTCTGACCACATCGCAGCAACACACTCCTTTTATTCAGAAATTATAGCTCAGTTATTCCACCAATACCAGTTGTAATTTTAATGTGTAGCATTTGTAAAACGATACCCACGACCATGAACCGTTTGGATATAGTTTGCACTTCCCGCAACTTCTTCTATTTTCTTGCGAATATTCTTGATGTGCGTATCAATCACTCTTCCCGATCCTTTTTCATTGCCCAATAAAATCAATAATTCTTCACGAGAAAAAATTCGTAAAGGATGGTTCAACAGCAAACTAAACAAACGATACTCCGATTTTGTTAAAGAAAGTTCTTGTTCATGTAATAAGATCACTTGCTTTTCTTCCAACACTTGGAACTTCTGATAAACAGGCTGATTATTAGTTTTTAATTTTTTTTGCTTCAACAATGCTGAGCGCAAGGATTCTACTTTTGCCTTCATTAATTCAAAACTAACAGGCCAAGACCATAAAATGTTTACACCTTTTTGGAATAAAACAATTTTTTCTTGCTCGGAAAGTGGTTCGGTACAAGCAACAACTAATGGAAAGCGACTCGCAACTGATTCTGGAAGCTCTGCCAAACGATCATCCATAATAAGTAGGACATCTGCTGATTCATTATGTAATTTCGCTAGAACGGATTGATAACTCACTTTTAACTCTAACTGCTCTTTTTGCAATCGTTTCATTATTGAAGACAGTGTTTTTTTATTTTTCGTAAATATTTTTATATGCACCTAATTTCCTCCTTTCTCTTCATTCTTTTACACAATTTACTCAATCATACCTTTCTTTCCCTCTGGATCATTTATCAATTCGATTGAGTTTGTATCAATTATTTTGTAATTATTTCAGTTATATTAAATTTTTCTTTTTTTCACTCATTGAATGAATCTTCACAACTTCCACACAACTCTGTCTTACAATACAAAATGTAAAAATTGAAATGGATAAAAAAGATGTTAGTGGGGAAACTATGATTAAGTTAAAAAAAATCGTCACATGTTCATTTGCGCTAAGTTTACTTTGCATGCCAATTGCCACGCAAGCAGATACTTTAGACGACAAGATCAATGAACAAGAACAAAAAATTGAACAACTACAAAAAAATCAAACTGCTTCTGAACAAGAATTGGCAACCATTAAAGAAAACGTCAGTCAGATTGAAAAAGAAAGTTATAAAATCCTTCAACAAAAAAATACTGAAGAACAAACATTAACTAACTTGATTCAAAAAATAGCTGACTTGAAAGAGAAGATTGCTAAACGTGAGGAACAAATCCAAAAGCAAGCTCGCAATGTTCAAACAAATCAAAATGCCAGCGATATTCTATCTGTGATGGCGGAGTCTGATTCGATCAACGAAGCAATTACCAAAGCATATGCTGTAACAAAACTGATCAGCGCAAACAAAGAGATTATGTCTGAGCAGCAAAAAGATCAAGCTGAATTAGAAACACTTCAAAAGAAATCAGAAGAAAAATTACAATCTTTGATTGAAACAACGAATGAATTACAAGCCAAACAAGATGAGTTGACGAAAGCAAAATTAGATCAAGAGGTTAAAATCAACGAACTATCTGCTAGCTTAGCTACTGAGAAAAAACAGAAAGAAAAATTTGAAAAACAAAAAGTTGAAGCAGAGAAAAAACGTCAAGAGCAACTAAAAGCTTTGGCAAAACAACGTGCTGCTGAAGAAGCTGCTCGTAAAAAAGCAGAAGAAGACGCGCGCAAAGCTCATGAACAAAAACAAAAAGAACTCGCTGTGGCTGCTGAAAAAGAGCGCATTGCTAATGAAGCGCAGGCTCAATCATTAGCTGCTCAAAAAGAACAGAAACAAAAGGTTGAATCTTCAAATGAAGTACAAACCGAAAACAACACAGAAAATAGCACACCAGTCGTTTCTGTTCCGGAAGTACCTGAAGAAGATAATGTAACTAAACCAGAAGAAAATACTTCAGGTTGGAGCGCGCCATTAGCTTCACTTGTTATCACGAGTCCTTTTGGTAATCGTGTCGATCCTACTGGCGCGTCCGGTACATCTCACGACGGAATTGATTTAGCTGGAGCTTCTGGAACACCCGTTTTTGCTGCAAAAGCTGGAAAAGTTGTTGAAGCTGGCTATCATTGGTCTGCAGGAAACCATGTCATTATCCAGCATGCTGATGGCTATTATTCTTATTATATGCATTTAAGTAGTTTCTCTACGAATGTTGGTGCCTCTGTTAATGCAGGAACACTTCTAGGCGGTATGGGAACAACAGGAAATTCAACTGGGGTTCACCTTCATTTTGGTGTCTCAACAAGTTTATGGTCTAATTTTGTAGATCCAGCCCCATTATTAGGTATTTAAGTTAAGAAAAGCGCGAAACAGAATGCGCATTTTTCAAAAGAATTAGCTGTTACGCTATTTTTGAAAAATGATATTCTTGTCTCACGCTTTTTTTGTATGCTGGTAATAGAAGCTACTTATTCTGCTGTTTGAATTTCTTCTGCTAAGTTGGCATAATCGATTTCATTATCAACAAATGTTCCGTCATTGACTGGAAAATGTTGAATAAGCGATTCGATACGACTACTTTCCACTAGGCCATTTGCTAATTCAAAATCAATCACATGCCCACCGAATGTTTTGCTTTTATCAAGAAAATGCAAATGGAATCCGGCAGCTGCTACTCCTTGAAATAATTCAGGAGTAAAGAATCCGACTAATGTTCCTTCCACTTCTTCTTGATGAAATTCTGGTTGGTCTTGCGAAACTTCTACAAGTCTTTTATAAGGTTTTTCTTGTTTTGGCATGATACGAATATGCATATTTTTAAATACCCCAGTAATTTTAACTGCAATAAATAAATTTTTCCCTGCTTCTTCTGCCAAAATCGTTTCTTTTAATACATCACCTAGATGAGGCGTTGTGATTTCGATACTTCTATCTGGTGTAAAATCTGTTACAGCTGCATAAGGTGTTTTTTCTTCACCTGTCAAACGCACAACTGAACCATCTGATTTTCCTTGATAAGCGACTCCATCCACAATAATAACTTCCCCATCTAAACCGTGGAGCGTTCCTAATCCTAACGTTCCGTGCTTCAAGACCTCAGCCATCTTTTCCGTTCCATCCATCAATCCTGCCATCAATGCACCTAGTGTACCGTGTTGGTATAAACTTGCCTCTGTCATTCTACACACATCCCTTTTCTTAATAGAATTGATCCGGTAAGATCGTTTCACCGAGTTTTTCATTATCCCGATAATCAATTGGAATATCAATGATTACAGGTCCTTCAGTGGCAAAACCATCAGTTAAAGCTTGTTCTAGTTCCTGAACATTCGTTGCTCGAATTCCTTTTGCACCAAAAGCTTCTGCATATTTAACAAAGTCAACCGGACCAAAGTCAACACCTGATGACCGTTGATATTTCATTTGTTCTTGGAATTCAACCATATTATAGTGACCATCATTCCAAATCAAGTGAACGATATTTAGTTTTTTTCGTACAGCTGTTTCTAAATCTTGTGCAGAAAACAGGAAGCCACCATCACCAGAAACTGAAACGATTTGCGTATTTGGACGAACTAGTGCAGCTGAAATTGCCCATGGTAAAGCCACACCTAATGTTTGCATTCCATTACTAAATAGTAAGTGACGTGGTTCGTAGCTTCTAAAGTGACGTGCCATCCAAATATAGTGACTACCTACGTCAACGGTGACGGTCATTTCGTCAGTCACTTTTGATTGTAATGTGTTAATGACTTCTAATGGATGTAAAATTCCTTCGTCTTCTGTCTTTTCTACAACATCGCGAGCTGTTAATTTTTCTTGTAATGAGTCAAGATATTCATTCGCATCACCCGAGACTTGTTGCGCTTCTAAAGAATCGCTAAGTAAATCAAGCGTTGCCGCAATGTCACCAATCAATTCTCTTTCTGGTTGCATAAATGAATCGATTTCAGCTGGTGTCTCATCGATGACAATGATTCTTGCATCTTTTTCTGCATTCCAGTTACGTGCTTCATATTCAATCGGATCATAACCGATGGCGATGACTAAATCACTTCGTTTTAATAACATATCACCAGGTTGATTTCTAAACAAACCTACTCTCCCAAAGAAATGTGATTCTAATTGACGTGAAATGACGCCTGCAGCTTGGAATGTTTCAACAACAGGTAATGAAGTTTTTTCCACTAATTTGCGAATAGCTGCGGTTTCCTTTTCACTTGAACCACGCATTCCCACCAATAAAACAGGCAGTTTAGCTTCACGAATGCGCTCAGCTAAGTAGCTGATATCATTAGCAGATGCAGAACCTAATTGTGGATCACTTAAAGGTTGGATCACATCACTTTTCACCGGTGCATCAACGACATCCTGTGGAATACTGATAAAGCTTGCACCTTTTTTTGAACTTTTCGCCATACGATACGCATTAGCAATCACTTCTGAAATTGTTTCTGGATCTTGGATTTCCGCACTGTACTTTGTAATTGGTTTAAATAATGCTGCATTATCCATACTTTGGTGCGTCAGTTTTAATAAATCACTTCGTTTTACTTGTCCGCCAATTGCTAATACTGGATCGCCTTCGGCAGTTGCTGTTACTAACCCAGTTGCTAGATTACTTGCACCAGGACCACTTGTCGCAATAACAACTCCAGGTTCACCAGTAATTCGACCAATTGCTTGTGCCATAAATGCCGCATTTTGTTCATGCCGAGTCACGATCAATTCAGGGCCTTGGTCTTCTAATTCATTGAATACACCATCGATTTTTGCGCCAGGGATACCAAAGATATAATCTACGTGATGATTAATCAAGCTTTCTACTACAGCTCTAGAACCTTGTTTCATTTCTTTTTCCATCATACAACTTCCTTTAACAGCTTATTTTCTTTTAACTCAGATAATAAACAAGCAAGACAAAGTAATACAGTTTATATATCTGTTACAAAAAATAGTATAGCATGACTTATAGGATTTGTTTAGTAATAAGCTAAATAAATTTCAAGAAATAGTAACAGTTCACTCGACATCTATTACACTACTATAAATAATCAAACTTTCTTTGTCATATTTTTATAAGTTTCCATTTCTTTTTGTCTTTCAATTACTTTTAGCTGAAGAAACAGCCATTCCATAAAAAAAATATTTCTCACTAAAAAATGCTCAAATTGCTGTCAAGACTGCTTTTACATTAAATAACACTCTCTTCTTCCTATCACGCGGTAATTTTAGAAATTTACTTTACTCTTTATAAACTTTAACTTTAGATGTGGTTGTCGAGGAGTCACCTCGACCGCTGCAAAAATATTTTATCAAGGGGAGAAAAGAAAAAATGAAGACAACAAAATGGAAAACGTTGCTAGCAGCTTCGATGGCAGGATTGACACTATTATCTTCTGCACCACTTCAAGCATTTGCAACTGAAACACAAGGGAATAATTCTGGTTTGGTAATGGATGACACATCAAATGTCATCAACGGATTAACAGACGCACACATGTGGTCAAATGACAACGGCGCTTCTTGGACACGTGGAAAAGAAAACCAAGTTTTTAAAGGAACTCAAAAAGTCATCGTTGCAAATTACGATGAACAAATCGCATCTGCTCAAACTTGGTCAGCAAAATCTTATGCTGGTGGATCACTGGTTATCTATAAAAACGCATTATGGACAAATTCTTATTGGGCAGAAGCGAATCAAGCGCCTGGTTCTGCACCAATGTGGACAAAAGTAAAAGATGTTCCAGCTGGAATTGCAACATTTAATTTCAACAAATTTACAGGTGCAGCCGCTGATGACTATCAAAAGGTCCAAGCTGAAACTGTTCAAAATCAGAAAAAAGTTATTGGTTATTTCGCTAACTGGCAAGGTTACAAAACAGATTATGAACCAAATAATGCTGACTATAACTATAGCCAAGGCGTTCTTGATGGAAAAGGATATGATCCAGTTGACGTACCTTTCGATAAAATCACGCACGTAAACTATGGCTTCATGATTATTGATCCTAAGACAGGAAAATTAACTTCAAACGACGCTTGGGCAGATTTTGATGATACTGTATCAGGTGGTGGGAAAAACTATATCGGCCAAATTACTGACATGGCGGATGAAAATGACGTAGCAGCAATGGTTTCAATCGGTGGTTGGAACAATTCAGTTAACGATATGGCTTTTGATATTGTGACAAAAACACCTGAAAAAATGGATGCTTTCACAGATGAAGCAGTTAAATTTATGTTAGATCATAACTTTGATGGTATTGATATCGATTGGGAATACCCGGACAACGCCGATCGCCAGACAAAATTTATTGCCTTGATGAAACAGCTACGTGAAAAATTAACAGTGGCAGGAAAAGAAAATGATACATATTATCAATTAAGTATTGCTGTAACAGCTTCACACGAAAAAATGGAATTTATCGCTCCTGAAACAGTCAATGAGTACGTTGATAACTTCAATGTCATGACTTATGATTTCCGTGGTGGATTTGATACACAAACAGGGCATCACTCTGGATTGTATGCAACTGAAACAGATAAAGACCAAAAATTCAACGTTTCTTCCGCAATGAAAGAATACAGCGAAACATATAACATTCCTAAAAACAAATTAATGGTGGGTATGAGTTACTACTCACGTGGATTTGCAAATGTGGAATCTGGTGAACTAGGTGCTGCAAGTAGTGGTGCTCCAGTCGGCGGCACTTGGGATGATCCTTACCAACCAGCTGGCCTAAAACCTTGGTGGCAAATCAAAGACCTCGAAGCTCAAGCGAACGAAGATCCTAATGACAGCTTAGTTGCTAAATGGGACGATCAAGCAAAAGCACCATATATTTACGATGCAGACGCAAAAGAATTCTATTCTTATGATAATATCCAATCAATCCAAGAAAAAGTAAATTGGACAATTAAAAATGAATACGGTGGTGCTATCGTTTGGGAATTAGGTTATGATACAACGGATGCGGAATTAGGATCAATCGTTAAAAATATTTTAACCGAGAAAACAGAAGTTGCTTCATTAGATATTGGTATTGTCCGTGATACAAACTTAGTGACAATGCGTCTAGATTATGACTCACAAAAGACTGCAAATGATTATCGTGTTAAAATCAATGATCGCTATATATTCTCTAACCAAAATGGTGTGAATTATTATTCGTATAAAACAAAAGAAACAGAAGGTTATTGGAATGGCACATGGTCAATTTATCATGGCAATCTGCAATTGAAACAAGGAGACAAGATCACGTTAGATGTGAAACGTGAAGGTTCATCTGAGTTTGAAGCATTAGATCAAATTACTGTAACTGATGAAATGTTACCAAATGTAGATGAACGTAAAAATGATGTTTCAGATTTAAAAGTAATTGGTAAAAAAGTTAGCGTGACTTTGGCTAAAGAGCCACAAGAAAAAAATCATCATTATGTTGTAACTAGAAATGGTAATTATATCATGTCAAGCGATCTAGGAACAGTTTACTACTCTTATCTTGATCGTAGTTCAGATCCTTATATTTGGACAAGAAATCTTGATGATTTAAAAGTAGGCGATAAATTAGAAGTCTACTTAGCTGGCGATTATTACAAAACAAAGTTACATTCTTACAAAACAATTACTGTTACACAAGAAATGTTAGATGCTAAATAATTCAAGATAAACAAAAAGAAACTACGATATCCATGCCGTAGTTTCTTTTTTGTTGTGCTCGTCTTCCCCTTTTGTTTACTAACAAAACTTTGAGGGCTTATTTTTATCATTTATTTTCACTTTTCGCTAAATTATTAAAAAAAGCAACGTATTAAAACCTTTATCTACCAACAAGTCAGAGTGTTTTAATCAAACTTGTCTAATCGAAAAGAAACAATTACAATTAAACAGTAGTGTAGAACGCATAAAGAGTGGTGTAACAGACAATGGAACTTTTTAATTTACTCGAAAAAAATGGTAAAATCCAGATTTCGATTATTCATTATTTATTAGATAAAAATTTAACAGCAGATATTCCTAAACTGTTAAATGATTTAGCAGTTACTCCTTTTCTTTTTCATAATAATATCGAAGAATTAGCTTTTATTTTAAAAGCGTTAGAACTTGATTTGAGTCTTGAAATCAATCACGAAAAGAATCAAATTACTTTAAAAAAAAGCAACCAAACAAATCTAGATAAACTATACTATTACTACCTCCAAGAATCGACGAAATATCAGATTTTACTCCATCTGTACCATCATTCTAGCTATTCGATCTATGAATTATCTCAACGATTTTTAATTAGTGAAGCTGCAGTTTATCGGCATATTACAAAACTCAATGATTTGTTAGAAGAGTTTAACATCAAAATTCGGCGAGGAAAAATAACTGGTGATGAATTACAGATTTGTTACTTTTTCTTCCAACTAATTTGGAATTCAGTTCCTTTAGAAGAACTTCATCAAAAAGAAAACGATCGCAATAGTTTATTGTTCGTTTCCTTTCTGGAAAAAAAATTAAAGCAACAGTTTGGTACCACTACTCGTTTAAAACTTTATTTGTGGATCTGGATTTTGAAGAAAAGGACAAAAAAATTAACGAATCCACCTTCTGTCGAAACGATGGCTATCTTAGGGAAAGACTACCTTGAAGAACCTATTTATCAATTGGTTCGTGAATCCTATTTTCTCTCTGTAAGTCCCTCTGCTGAATTACAATTCGAATACAAAGCAACTTACTTATATTTATTTATTTCTTCCTTCTTTGTTCTCGAACGTAGTCATCGCTCTTTACTTCCAACCAATGAGTGGCCGACATTCAATCCAAAAGTCATCCAACTGAATCAGATGGTCGTGGAACAAGTCAAAACAGCCTATCATCTTGACTCTGAAGACATCGATCCACAGTTTATTCAAGAATGGAAGTACTTTTTAACACAGTTGAACAGCACGATCGTTTATTTTAAAGGAAATATCACTTTTTTCGAAGAAGAAATGTTGTTTGAGCGACTAGTTAATCAATCGATTTTTACACCAAATTTTGAACTCGTTCAAACAATCATTCAAGAAACAGAAGATATTCTTGGTTTTACTCTTCTTGAAACAACCAAACAGTTAGTTACACGAATCCACCTTTACTTTATCAATCAAATGCGCCGTTTTTCTCAATTAACGATTCAAATTGGCGTTTTTTTTAATCGGGACAACTTACAGACAAATATCGTGATGGAAAGTATCAAAAACGAGTTCGACACAAAATTTTACATTCATTGCGAAGAAGCTGACATCAATAAAAAATATGATTTGCTGATCTCTGACTCTGCATTTGCCACGCATCAGTTTTCATTTAAAGACTTATACATCATCAATGATTTCAAGACACAAACAGACATTCAAGCTTTAACTCTGCTACTTAAAGACTATTCAAAGAAAGAAGGAATATAATTGAAAGTCATCGTTATCGGCGGCTCCCATGCTGGAATTGCTGCTAGTAAATTTTTGAAAAAATTAGATTCAAATGTCGAAGTATACTTAATTGAAAAGTCAAAAGTTCTGGGCTTCATTCCAAGTAGCGTCAATTTGATTTTTAATGGATTATTTACCGCAAATGAAATCGAAAAAGGTGAAGTGGGTGATCAATCAACACTCGAAAATCTAGGTATCCATTTACTTCTTGAAACAACCGTTAGCAACATCGACTTGAAAAAAAAAGAAGTGACTTATCAAAGTAACTTGCATAAGGAGACTACTATCCAAACATTCGATAAACTCATTTTAGCAATGGGATCTGATCGCTTCAGCCCGTTGATTCCAGATACGGAAGAGACTCACCAAAATATTATTACGTATAAGAGTCGTTCAAAAACAATTGAAGCCTATCAAAAAATCAATGAAAGTGACCAAATCGCTATCATTGGTGCCGGTCTGATTGGTTTGGAATTAGCTAGTAGTTTGGCTGCACAACCGGATAAAAAAATAACAATTATCGAGCAGATGAATCGCCCGGCGTTTCGCTATTTTGATGAAGAAATTACTAACATTTTGTTGCAACATATACCTGACTCGATTGATTTACGGCTATCGGAAAGTTTCAATCACTATCAAGTAATTAATAAAAGTGGCAAAGAACAATTAGAAGTTCAATTCTTCTCGGGACAAACGAAAGTTGTCGATACCTGCGTCTTTGCAGTTAATCCTAAACCCGAAATTGAATTAGTTGAGCATTTGATTGATCTTGATTTCGACCAAACAATCTTAGTAAATGATTTCATGCAAACTTCTAATCCAGATGTCTATGCAATTGGTGATTTGGTCAAATTGCCATTCGGCGTTCATGGTGAACCAGCCTACCTGCCACTTATTGGAAATGCACGTAAAACTGCATTGGTCGCTGCCAGCCACATTACATTACCTGATCCACAGCCAATTCCTAATTCTCAGCGAGCAATTGGAACAGAAATCTTTGGTGTCTTCCTCGGTAGTACTGGAATTACAAAAGACGAAGCGGATTTTTATGATTTAGAAACAACTTCGATCACTAAAACATATACGCATTTTTCTAAGTATCATGCCAATAAAGGTTTCTTTGTCACAATCAAAGTGCTGTATGATAGCCAAACTAAACAGTTATTTGGTGCCCAGTTGATTAGCAGCCAAAAAGATATGTTGGATTTGATCAATATCCTTACGCAAATGATTATCGATCAAGCAAGTGTTGACTCACTTGTTTTTTCTGAAATTTATTACAATCCAAAATTATCACCTGCAACTAATTTTTTGGCTGATATCGGTTTAGATGCTTTAAACAAATAAATAGACAGCAACCTCTATTATTCTATTTGAGGTTGCTGTCTATTTTAAAAATAAAAAACTGCAAACAACGTTTAGACATCTGATTGTCCAACTTCGTTTGTAATTTTTATTAGGTTTTTATTTCGTTTCTGTTTCTGACTCTTCCTCTTTTTTTCTTCTCTTAAGAAGAATGATCCAGAATATTCCTAATAGAATGATTGCAAGGAGAATGCCAAAAACAAGATAAATCCACATTGGAATGGCTGTTTTCTTGCCTGCATCAATCGTTGCTCCATTGATTTCTTTGGCTTGTTTATCTGAAATCGTGAAGTTTTCATCAAACACCCACTCATTGTCTTTTGCATCTGTTACACGCAGATGCAAGCTATATTCGCCAGCTTCAAGTGGTTCTTTTTCCCAATCGATTGCAAAACGATAGCTTGAGTTTGGCGCTAATTGCATATCAGTATCGTAAGCCACGTGACGCACTTCTTTGTTCGTTTTACGATTTTTTACCGTTGCGTCATAAGTTAAATGACCATAGGCATCCATTGTTGGATTTTCTAAGATAGCTACTACACTAGTTTTTCCAAATGAAATAGCAGGTTCAACTTTTTTCAACTCTAACTTTCTTGCTATTTCTGTGTCCGTTTCAGTTAGTTTCAAGCCTAAGATATACCCGTAACTATTCACGATTCCTTTTTGATCTTTATCTGCTTCTTTCACCACTTGGATTGCTGCTAAAATTTGACCATCAAAGCGATCTTTGGGCATCGTTAACGTAATTGGCACATTTTTACTGCTTTTTTTAGGAACAGTTACTGTATCTGCTACTTTTGCAATCGAATCAATCGCATAAGGATAACTATTCTTTTCCGATTCCGCTTTTTCATTGTAGTCAATAAACCCTTGGCTATTCGTGTAGGCTTGATTGATCCCCATTTTATAAGTTGCATCCTCATTTGAAGTATTGTTGATTTTTACATTGATGGTTTGTTCTTGTGCTGGTTCCATTCGTAAATCGAAAAAACTTTTTTCTTTGTCAATTTGGTTCTCTGGAATGACTGCTTGGATATCATAACCAACTTCACCGGCATCTTCTTGTGCAAATGCTGGTAATGGTGCTGTCAAAAGCAAACTCAACAACAACAAACTACTTGCTATCAGTCGCGACTTCTTTATTTGTTTGAACATTCTTGATTTCTCCTTATTTTAAACATTGAATAAAGAAGCCGCGCAGATGCGCAGCTTCTTGGCATTCGTACATTGATTACTTGTGTTTCTTGATTATTTTGCGTCTGCTGTGTTGTATAGTTGGTATTGGATGCTTCCAGCTAATGTATCACCTGCAACTAATGCACGATCTGTATCAGTAAAACCGATTGAGACCTTGTTCACAGTTGTTTCGATCAAACCAGTGTTGTTGGCAGCTGTTTTAGTAGCTTCCGCTTTCGCTACGATTCCTTCAGCACCTGTTGCAGCAAGCTCTGTACCATCGATTTGGAATGAATCAACTGTGAATTCTTTTGAATCTGAAGAGCGAGTCAATTTGTTATTAGCAACATTGGCTTTAACAGACCATTCACGATCGATACGGTCATTGAAGACTTCGATTGTTTCATCTGTTAAATCAGCAGTCAAATTATATGTTGCATTTTGTAGTTTTGATTCAAAGTTATAAGCAGCTGGTACTTTTTCTAAAGTCAACATTTTTTGATTTGGGTCTGTTGGGTCAAGAGGATCTGTTGGATCGTCGTTATCAGTGATAACAACTTCTGTTGGTGTTTCTCCTTTTTGATCGACTACTTCTTGTGCGTGAACACTTGTTGCTCCTATAGTTGTTAATACCATTGCGCTTAATGTCATACTTACGATTTTTGTGCTTTTCATTTTAATATTCTCCTTTAAATTTGGTTATTATAAAAAATTAGTTATAAAAACTAATCTATTTCCGGTGTGTTTAATAAAGTAACTATTTGTTGACCAACAAACTCCCCTATAGGTAAATTCGCCGGCAGTTCTAAATGGATCTTTTGCTTCTCAATTTGATAATAGTACTTAGTTGATTGAGAAGAGTAAGCTTCCAAGATCGTTGCAGTCTCATTTGGATCGGCTGCAATTTTTTGTGGTGTTGCCTGAACGACTTCTCCTGATTGATCGGTACTCAATCTCCCTTGACCAAGTAATACTTTCACTTGATATTCCTGACCATTCGCAAATGTTGAAAGCTGATAGGTCAATTGCCAAGGGCTTTTTTTATTTTCCCGTTGATCCCTAACAGCAATCAACAGGTCACCAGTTGCTTGAATTTCTTGTTCATGAGCTGATTTTTGATAAGTGCCAAAAGTTGGTGCTGTCACTTTTTCTAACTTGATTGGACTTTCTACAATGGTGACATTCATTGGTGTCTGATCTTCTTCTCCTGAAACTTCTTGCGCAGAAGCTGGAACTGGGAGCAAAAGACAAAGTAGTAATCCGACGAAAATAAACTCAATTCGTTTCTTCATCTTCGGCGTCCCTCCTTCTCAACCAGAAAACCAAGAACGCGATTCCGATGAATAATGTTCCAACAAACGAAAGCATGAATGCCCTCGTTTCATTGGTTTTAGGTAGTAATGAATGACTATTATTCCCACCTATTTCCCCAGGTTGATTATTCTTTCCGTTGACGATCCGAAAAGTGACTTGCTGTTCATCTATATCAAAGTTAGGTTGCTCACTAGCAAAAGTATCCAGACTGCTAAATAACAAAAGTCCAAATACGATCATCAAGCTCTGAATGATTCTTTTTTTCATTCCTTTGCCCCCCTACTCCGGTACTTCCGTGTCATAAAGATTCCACTTCACAACAGCTTTACCACTATAATCACCGACACGCATGTAATTATCACTTTGAAGCAAGACACCTTCTGATTCGTTCCATGTTTTAGTCGTCATAAAGTCCGTTGGTGTCACGTCCCCTTTACGCATCACAAGCACAGGGTCTGACATTATCGATTGTGCAGTACTTGAGCCATCATTTTTAAAGACAAAATCAAATGGTGTAGCCTCTGTCAACTCAGCCTGTACATATAATGACCAAGTTGAAGTATCTTCACGACTATCAAAAACACTCAATGTCATTGGATTATCACTATCTCTAATCAAAGTTCCTTTTGATTCACTCGCTTTTCTTCCAGTCCAACTTAATATGTCTGGCGCAGTTTCAAATGAAAGTTTCCCAGTGACATTCAACGTCAATTTCAATGTTTGTACCTCATCACCACGTGTCATGGTAATTGTATACTCATTCATTCCCGGGACAATTTTATCTGAAGGAATATGCCAATTATAGCTATTGAACTCTGTTGAACCTGTTGCGACGATTTGAGCGAACTCATTAGTTGCATTAGGATTCTTTCGATTGATCTTGAATTTTAAAATATCCCCATCATCTTCATCTTTCCAATAGAACGTCAAGTCATACCCATCAGCTACTTCTGAACGATCTTTTGTATCCGTCTTTTCAGTAACTACATCAGGTGTTTCCCAAGACAAAACTGTTGGGTGTTCGGGTTTTGGAACGATCCAGTAGGGTACCTCTTCTCCTTGAAAACTTCGTATATCACCAACCGTATTTTCTCTAGCTGAAATCTGACTATTGAAATAAGTTTTTGTTATTGACCCCTTTGATTTCAGAGTTGCCGTATATTCAAAAGTACTGTCTTGACCAATACCAACGTTACTACTTGGATTAAAGTTCACGGTCACGATTCCTTCCTCACTTACTGAACCTGTGACCCCAGCAACTTCTTTATGATTAACTTTGATGTTTTTGATGCCTTTTGAAAGATCGTACAAATTTGGATCTAAGTAAGATTCCCATTTGGTTACATCGTAAACGTCCTCTGCTTGCGCATCTATTGCAAAGTTAGACTTCATAGTCACTTCTTCGCCATATTCAACAGATGGCAATGAATCGTTGTACTCTGCTGAGTCATTTTTGTCAACAATGGAAGTATCGTTAGTCGTTACATCATCGTTAACAGCTGCGCCTAGATCTACTGGCACTTGGGTGAAAACAAATTTTGTTTGACCACTTGCTGCTCCGTTTGCTGCGGTGAATCCCCAATAAGCTTTTCCTTCATTGGCACTTAATTTCAATTGTGCTTCAAGATCAGTATAAGGAATGGTTGTTTCATTGGTTTTGACTCCAGTTAAAGGATTTTCTAAGTAGTAGGAAAATTTTTGTGTTGCTTTGTTAAAGTCATAACGAAATTCATACCACGTCCCATTTTGAATACTCCCCAAAGCCGTAAGCCCTCGGTGATTGATTATTGCCGTATAGCCATGAGCACCAATTCCTAAGAAACCACTGTTCCACCAAGAACTTCCTCCCATAGAGATATAACCGTTCGCTAAATCACCAGGATAGGCATACGCCATATGGGGGATGATTTTTGTATTAGCCGATTGACCATCATAATTGGTGCCGTCACTTTCGTTTGCATCCGTATTTCCATAAAGGTCAAACTCAACTGCAACAGAATTTTTAATAGCAAAAACATTTGGTCTTTTACTCTCTTCTTTTCCCCATGAATTCGTTCCACCATAAACACCTAAGTTTTGTCCGTCACTCTTCGAATTGGCAGTAGTTAACGCTTGGCTTTTTGCAGGATCATTTTGCATCACAAAAGCAAATCCATCTGCTTGTTCTGTCCCAAAGTTCACATACGTTCTTCCGTGAAAATCCTGATTAAAATCTAAGCGATATTTGTCATTCGACCAAACACCGACAGCTCGATTACTTCCTGAAAGAGAAATTTCATCATACGGCATTCCGTTATTCTGGTCCGGTGAACCGGATAGAATCACTTCTCCAGCAGAAATATTAGTACCATTGGGTCTACTTTTTGCAATCGTAGAAAAAATCCCATCTAATTTAATCGCTCCTTTAGGTACAATCGGATTTCCTGTCCCTAATGATGCACGCGTTAACCCACTTCTTGCTGCAATAGCTGGCGCAGCAGTACGTTTTGTTTCTGAACTGGAAGTTTCTTTTGTCCTTTCAGTTGTTGCCTTAGATGAGGAACTCGTTGCTGATTCAATTGAAGTTGTTGCTTCAGTCGTTTCATTCATAGTTTCTTCTGATTCGTCTATCGAGCTCTCAGTAGCTGTTGTATTTTCTTCTGTTGTGTTCATTTCCTCACTGCTTGTTTCTTCTGTTGCAGTATAAGAAAAGTCATACGATTTTTTTTGGTTCAAGAAAACTTGTTTTTCCTCTTCACTTATCACTGGGGAAATTTTCAGCGTGTAATCGAATTGCTGGGGAATTTGTTTCGTTTGGATCTCAAGTCCTATTGTTTGAGCTTGCTGATTCTTTTCACCAATTTGATAAACACCATTTTTATCTGGTATCAATTCTTGTTCTTTATCTGGTTGGTAAATACTAAGGACATCAGTAGGTTCAGTAATAGTGAAAGTCATTTGACGATTTGCTTCAGATGCTGCTTTTTCAATCAATACCGTCCAAACAAGATTTCCAGATTCAACTTGCTCTACTTTTTTGAGCGAAACATTGCCAACTTGATTTTGGTTTTCTTGCGTACTTTCCGTGGTCACAGCCTGAACGATTTTTGGCGAAGCCAACATTGACGGTGCAACAAGTAATGAAACTGTGACTTGTAAAACCAACATTTTTGTAAACTTTTTCACTTTTTCTCCTCCCTTCTGCTTGTTTTACTATATTGATTTTGTGCATGAACAACTTAAGTACACAGAACATCGTTTTATTCCATAACTTAGTATATTCATTTTTTCTGAAAATTTTTATCAGATTTTTTTCGTTTTTCAAAAAAACGTGAGAGTTTCGTCGACAAAACAGTTTCAAATCAACAGTTAAACAGCTAACATTAAGTAAGAAAGCCTTTTTTTCACTCAGTGAGAATGAACTTATATCTGATTTTTTACACAAAAAAGAGCAGGACATCTAAATTGTCCTGCTCTTTTTGCTCGTACTTTGTTCACAACCTCAGTTGAAGAAGTCTTGTAAATCAATTTATCAAAAGACGATTGCTGAACTATTATTTAACATCTTTATAAATTTCATTTCACACCTATTTCTTTTTCACTTTATGTAAGTGGCTAACTCTGCATTACCAAGTTCACTTCCTTCAGCTACTTGTTACACATTCATTAAACGATTTTTTTTAAGCTTATCGCTATTTGTTGATAAAATAATAACAGCTGAATTTTTACCTTCTTGTTCTAAAAAAGCTAAATCGACCGTTAAAAGTTTTGTTCGACGATCAACGATTTGCCATACAGTTTAAAAGGCAGTCCATCCAAATCAACTGTGTCGATTCTAATATTTATTAAGACCTCTATACCATCGTTTGTTCGGATGCCAATCGCACGTTTCGTTGGAAAAATCGTTATCACCTGAACAGGGTAATCATCATTTGTTTCTGGAAGTACAGCGTAGCCATCTCCCATCATTCTTTTTGAGCATACTTCATCTTTTATCTCTGGCAAATCAATAGGTTTACCAAAATAGGGTGAATATAACTTTTCTTTCTTATTTTTCTTGAAAAACATTTAAACTCCTCCTCATACTATTTTGGAACAATAAAAAAAGATTTAGTTAGAAATGACAAAGATAGATATCTTTACCATTTCCAACTAAATCTTGCCTACCAAATAGTAACACTTTAGTTGAATGTATTTTATTCATTTAATTTAACAACAGTCTATCCTTTTAAGAAAGCCGTCAATAAGTGCAAATAGATTTTCTTTAGATTGACTAAGCTGTATCTGATTTTTGGACTAAAAGAAGTTTTTAGGAGAATGTCATACTGAAAACTAATCATATCCATCCTTTTATACTCTAAAATGGATGGATAATAGGAAGAAAACTTTTAATATAGTTCCTAACAATTTACATTTTTTCGTCGTCCGTATTATTTTACCTAAAATTTTCCATACAAACAGTATTATCACAAAAAAATCGAGCTAAACTTTTTTAAGTTTTATTCCTTAATTACATAAAAACCATCACATTTTTATTGCTATCATGATTTAAGACCAAAAATTATCTCTTTGAGGACAACTTTTACAAGTAATTTATTTGTCATGTTATGGTTCAACTGTAACAAAAATCTCTTTAAGGAGCGTGTTTACTCATGCGATATAAGAAAATGTTAACCCTAACAGAAATGCAACAAACAATTGGTGGAGGCGCGAATAAAACACAAAAATGTATTGCTGGAGTTGCAGGTGGATTAATTACCGGAGGTGTAGGCGGTGGCATAAAAGGATTCGGCGTAGGCGGACCTTGGGGAGCTGCAGCAGGGGGCGTACTTGGTGGTGCTGGTGCAGGATTAGCTGCAGCGGCGACTTTTTGCTAATGGATAATCAATCAAAAAAAATCTGCTACTTCTTGATTAGTGACGTGATTCTTTGTATCGGAACACTAATTTTGTTTCTTTTTTCGGGACTGTCAGTTAAGGACGCTTTGCGATCTCCAATCATGATTTTTGAATATATTTATATTACTGTTACTTGGATTATTTACTTTTTTACGAAACAAAAAAAATAATAGTGGGAGGACATATGGACAATAAACGTGTATTATCAACAAAGGAAATCCAAAATATTACCGGAGGCGGATTAAGTAACTTCGGAAAATGTGCAGCTGGCACATTTGGAGGAATGTTTACAGGTATGGGAACACTTGGACTAGCTGGCTCAGCTATTGGACCCGCGGGTACTGTACTTGGAGGGACTTATGGTGCGCTTGGTGGAGCATTGACTGGTGCTGCAGCTAGTTGTTAAAAGATGCGCATTTGTTTAACAAACCCTAAGAAATTCTGCGACTGTTGCACATTTTTATTTCTATGTTCCCGAAAGGAATCATCACTCCTGTTTATATCATAAGAGAGATAGAAGAAGCAAAATCTAAAAGTCATTGATACAAAAAAAGTCTCAATGATTGAGACTTTTTTTGTATGCTATTTGCTCATCACTGTTAATATCAAGGTACAAATACCTAGCATAGTCAATCCAAATCGTAATAATTCATTTTTTTGTAGACTCATACTTTTCATTAACTCTTTAACTCCCATTAGTACTAAGAGAACAATAACAATGTAAAGTATATAGTATGTCCGCATTCCCGAAGCCCAGACTGTAGGAGAAAATCCCATAATTACTCTTGAACAAAATCCCATTATCATCAAAATAACTAATAAAATAGCAGTTTTTTTATTGTCAAAACTTAAATAAATACCAACAATCAAACAAATCAATAACCCTAAAACTACTAAAGTAGCGATCCAAGTACCAGGATAAAAAAGTGACAATTTTGTTCCTAACCCTGTAAAGAGATTATTCAAATTACTACTACTCCAAATCATCGCTCGTTTATTTCCACTAACGTAAGTAAAACTTTGTCCCATTGTATTGCCAAAATAAATAATCAAATTTAAGAACAACGGCAACGCAGTCAATATACGTACATAGTAGTTTTGATGTTTTCTATATACTAGAATAAAAACTAGGGAAAATAACAATAAAAACAAAATATTCATGTCTAAAAAAAATGGCTTTCCAAATGATGAAATACCTAAATCTAGCTTATTAAGAAAATTGAAATTTTTATACTCAGGAAACCACCTATTAATTTCATGCACAGCACGTAATGCATTCCCTGGAGTTGTTAAAGAGAAAATTAATTCTGCTAAGCTTATTATTGAAAAGACTGATAGCTTATAACTATATCGACCATTAACAATTAAATATAGACTAACTATACTAGTTAGAACAAAAAAACAGGCATTCACTTGTTCTTGATTAGTTGAAAATATTAATAAAGGAATACTTAACCAATATATTTTTCTAGTTATTTCTTCTCCTCTTAAAACTTGGAAAAACGGATAAAAAGCTAGTAAACTAAACGCAACTGGCCACTGATAGTTTAAGGTGGTTGCTCGCCAACCAGTTTCCCCCATCACTGTCATCGGCACTAAACAGTATATAGAAAAAACCAATAACAAATTTTTAACATTTATTTTCTCAAAAACATACTTGCAGAGCAACACTACAGTTCCTACCATAACCATAGAATTTAATAATTTCCATAACGCAAAATGTTTAGAAAAAAACATTAAAAATAATTCCACAATAATTCTTGAACTCCATGTTTTATAATGTTCTATTGAAGCACCTAAATAACCAAGTTTATCCAGTCTACTCGCATAAACCATATCATCTGCTCTGATAGTCGGCATATACATATTAAAAAGTAAAAACACGCCCCAAATTCCTAATAACACCAAAAACAATTCTTTATTTTTTGTTATTTTTATACTATGTTTGTTCATTTTATACTCCTTTCTATATTTACCAATAGAGTATAACATAGCCTTAAGAGTTATTTAAATCTATCTTTTTAGTTATCTTTAACTAGTTGTAGGTATCTCTCGTGTGAGAAACTTGATTCGAGCATCAAGTAGATATTAGAAATATATATCTTACTCAAGATTCCTTCACATTTAGACTGATTGCACGTATGTAAAACGACGTTAAGTCCCTGCTCTTTCATCCATCAAAAATCAAAAGCTGACCTATCATTCCCTTGCTATCTATGATTTTTTTACGTTTTTACGTCTAGATGAGCAATGGCACAACGATTTTGATAACTGTTATAAATGCTTATCTTAGGAAGCGTAAAAAAGAGATGAGTTTTGATGAAACTATAATCTATGCTCACATATCTTTCGCCATATACATATATCTAAACTAACAGAAATAGGAACGCGTTGGACACAAGAAAAATAAAATTACTCAACAAATTCACTTGTACGTCCCCCAAGGGATGAGAGAAAAATTACAAAGTTACCTTGAACTTTTATAAAATCTTTGCCTTTTATACTAGAAGATATATAACAGTAAGACAAAAAAACCCCCTTGCCTAAGCAAGGGAGCTTTTTGGTCGAATAACAATAAATTAACGACGGATTTCTTTGATACGAGCAGCTTTTCCGTGTAATGCACGTAAGTAGTACAATTTTGCACGACGTACTTTACCGTAACGAACTACTTCAATTTGAGCAACACGTGGTGTGTGTACTGGGAATGTACGTTCAACGCCCACTCCGTTAGAAATTTTACGAACTGTGTAAGTTTCGCTGATTCCAGCACCACGGCGTTTGATTACAACACCTTCAAATAACTGGATACGTTCACGTGTACCTTCGACAACTTTCGCGTGAACACGTACAGTGTCACCAGGGCGGAAAGCTGGGATGTCAGAACGTAGTTGTTCTTTTGTTAATTCTTCGATTAATGGATTCATGTTTTCTTCTCCTTATTCCAAACATTCTTATGAGTAAACTCACAGCGGAACATCGTAATAGTTAAGTGCTTTGCACTCACCACAAAATAGTAACATACTACCAATTGAGTGTAAAGTAAATTTTCATGACAAACACATTTTTTCTATTCTGTTTCTTCTTGCTTGATTTCAGCTAAAAACTTCTCCATTTGTGGTGTCAGTTCTAAGTCAGCTAGTAAATCAGGACGTCGTTGAACTGTTCGACGTAGAGATTCCTTTAATTGCCACTCCTCAATCAACTTGTGATTACCATTTGTTAATACATCAGGGACTTTCATTCCCTTGAACTCAGCAGGTCTTGTGTATTGTGGATGTTCAAGCAATCCGGTAGAATATGAATCCGTTTGGGCAGAGGTTTGATTTCCTAATACATCAGGAAGTAAGCGAACAGTCGCATCAATCATAACCATCGCTCCAAGTTCTCCTCCAGTCAACACATAGTCACCCAACGAAACTTCATCTGTTACCAATGTTCGAATTCGTTCATCATAACCTTCATAATGACCACAAATAAAAACTAAATGTTCTTCTTGCGAAAATTCTTCTGCCATCGCTTGATTAAACTGTTTCCCAGCTGGATCTAACAAGATCACACGTTTCTTGACAGTTGGGTCTGCTTCATCGATTGCTTTCAAATTGTCATAGATTGGTTGAACTTTCAGTAACATACCAGCTCCACCACCATAAGGATAGTCGTCTACTGTTTGGTGTTTGTTATCAGAATACTCACGAAAATTAGATACACTGATATCTAGCAATCCTTTAGCAACAGCCTTTCCAATAATTGATTCACCCATAGGACCTTCAAACATTTTAGGAAATAGGGTCAATACATCAATCTTCATCATCAATCAACCCTTCTGGAATTTCCACATGGACTACGCCATTAGCTACATCTACTTCTTTTACAACTGATGCAATATAAGGAAGCAACAAATCTTTTTTCTTTTCACGTTGAACGACCCAAACATCATTTGCTCCTGGAGAAAGGATTTCTTTCACTTTTCCAAGTTTTTCGCCAGCTTCATCCAAGACCACTAAACCGATGATTTCATGATAGTAAAATTCATTTTCTTCTAACTCTGAAATTTCTTCTTTTGACACCCTTAAAATGCCGTCACGATATTTTTCGACATCATTGATTGACGGATGTCCTTCAAAACTTAATAAATCAAAATTTTTATGTTTACGATGACTTTTGATAGTCAATTCAACAGGTGCTTTTCCATCTTGGAATAAAGTGAGTTGCGCTCCTTTTTGGTAACGCTCCTCAGGAAAATCAGTCGTTGAAATGACACGAACTTCTCCTTTTAACCCTTGAGTATTGACAATTTTTCCAACATTTAGATATTCAGTCACAATTTTTCCTCATTTCTTTTTTCTCTGCTTCATTTTAGCATGGGTGTTTGGGCAATTCTAGTTTTGTTTTTTAAAATGAATTCTTTTTTACTTTTATACAAAAAAGCATGACGCAAAAAAAAAAAAAAACTGTTTCGAAAAAATTCGAAACAGTTTTTGATTTATTCCTTATCATCGACGATATTTAAACGAACCTTTTTAGGTGCGTTGATTCGTACCCCGTAAACGATTGTCCGGATTGCTTTCGCAACTCGTCCTTGTTTTCCAATGATACGACCAATATCTTCTGGTGCTACAGTTAGATTGTATTCATAAAAATCTTTCGATTCAACGACCTCTAACCGAACTTGATCAGGATGAGTGACTAACGGACGAACGATTGTTAAGACTAGCTCACTTAAATCTTTCATATCCGCTCACCTTATTTCTTTGAAAATTTAGCTTCGTGGTGTTTTTGCATAACGCCTTCTTTTGAAAGGATGTTACGAACTGTATCTGAAGGTTGCGCACCTTTTGATAACCAGTTAAGAACTAAGTCTTCTTTTAAAACTACTTCTGCAGGGTCTTTCAAAGGATTGTAAGTACCTACAGTTTCGATGAAACGTCCGTCACGAGGAGAACGTGAATCAGCTACTACAATACGGTAAAAAGGACTCTTTTTAGAACCCATACGTTTTAAACGAATTTTAACTGCCATTATTTATTTCCACCTCCATTGATTTATTCACAAGATGTAGTGTAACAGTTTTTTTTTACCCTGTAAAGCTTTTTTTCTTTACAGGTTTATAAATTCCTTTTTTTCAGTGATTACAGGCATTTTTGACGATAATTTTATTGGGCTTTTAACTAGTAAGTGCTTTTATTTGCTCGTTTTACTTATTTTTTGTAAGATAGTTATGAAAGATAATTATTAGGAGGTTCTATTTATGACAAAAAAAATTGGCTTTTTTATTGGTAGTTTAAGAAAAGATTCTTATAACAAAAAGGTTGCTGAAGCTTTCGCAAGCTTACTACCTGATGGCTATGAAAGTGTCTTCGTTAAAATTGATGATCTTCCTTTCTACAATGAAGATCTTGAAACACCAGAAAATGCACCTGAAGCTTGGACTCGTTTCCGTAATGAAGTAAAAGATCTAGATGGCGTTATTTTCGTTTCACCTGAATACAATCGTTCAATCCCAGCAGCTTTGAAAAACGCGCTAGACGTTGGTTCTCGTCCTTACGGTCAAAGCGTTTGGGATTCAAAACCTGGTTTAGTTGTTACAGCTTCTCCTGGTGGAATCGGCGGTTTTGGTGCTAACCATATTATCCGTCAATCGCTAGTCTTCTTAAATGTACCAACACTTCAACAACCAGAAGCTTATATTGGTAATATCGTTAACTTAGTTGGTGAAGATGGAAAAATCATTGATGGTACAATGAAATTCTTTGAAACAATTATGAATGCGTATATTGACTTCTTGGAAAAATTGACGAAGTAAACAAAGGTTGGGAAAGAAGTTTACAACTCCAATAAATAAGAATAAATTTTCAGAAATTGATTTTCAAATTTTTGCGAAATCTTGACTTATTTTGAAGTGAATGTAAGCTATCTTAAGAAGTTGCTTGGAAAACATCGTGAATAAGATTGCGGCTCAAAGCGATCAACAAAAAAAGTTGTTTGCCAAATAAAAATTTGGCAAACAACTTTTTTATTTTTTTCGATAATGTAATTCAATAAATTGACCAAACTCCTGCGAATCAATATACTCTAATCTTTCTTGATACTCACCAGGTTCAAACAAACGAATTCCCTCACCGAGTAAAACTGGCGTGATTTGGATCCACCACTCATCAATCAACTGACTTTCTAGCAAAGGTTTAAGTAGCGCCCCGCCACCAACAATCCAAATATCTGAACCTGATTCTTGTCGAATTTTTTCTATAAACGAAGCTGGATCCTCATTGATTACTGTTGCATCTGGTAGAACCAATGATTGATTTCTTGAAAATACATAATTTTTCTTTTCTGGATATAACAGTTCTGCATCTAAAGATTTCTTAGCTTCTTCGTAGGTTTTTCGCCCCATGATTGTTGTATCAATTGTTTGATAAAATGATTCATAAGTTGTTTTCTCACCTGTTGGCGTATCAAATAACCACTGTAAACCATCTTCTTTTGTTGCCAGATAGCCATCCAAACTAATTGCACCATAAAAGACGATTTTTCGCATGTGTTCCTCTCCTTCACGTTAGATTTTATCTATTAATTGACTAGTTTTCTTGAATGGTTGATTGCTTTACTTCTAGATGTCTAAAACAATCAGTGACATGATCGTTAATGATGCCGACTGCTTCTAAAAAAGCGTAAATCGTGGTACTCCCAATAAATTTAAAGCCGCGTTTCTTCAATTCTTTCGTGATTTTGTCAGATAGTTCACTCGTTGTCGGAATTTCTTCTTGTGTTTGATACATATGATTTACTACCTTATCATCAGAAAACCCCCATAAAAAAGTAGCAAAACTTCCAAATTCTTGTTGGATCTTTTGAACAGCCTTTGCATTATGAATAGCAGCTTCAACTTTTCTTCGATTACGAATAATTCCTTTATCTTGAAGCAAAGATTCTATTTTATTTTCGTCATATGCTGCCACTTTTTCTAAAGAAAAATTGTCATACGCATGATCAAAGGCTTCTATTTTATTTAAAATCGTTTGCCAACTTAATCCTGCTTGATTGATGTCTAGCATTAATTTGCGATAAAGTCTTTGATCATCATATTCTGGAACACCCCAAATTGTATCATGATATTGTTGCATTGATGCTGTGCTTTCTGCCCAAGGACATCGTTTCATTTTCCTTGCCTCCATGTTTATTTGTGAACAAAAAAGCTATGACAACATCTCAATCAATCGTTTGTCATAGCTCAAATCCATTCCATTCAGCAATCGCTTATTTACGTTTTTTCTTTTTCTTCTTGTTTTTCTTAACCATGCGATTCATCGCCATTTTTCCAAGTTTTCCTTTGACGCCTGTTCCAAACATTTGGTCCATTCCTGGAATATTCATGTCACCTTTCGACATCTGTTGCATCATCTTACGAGATTCTTTGAATTGTTTGATCATGCGGTTTACTTCTACCACACTGTTTCCTGAACCAGCAGCAATCCGACGACGACGGCTAGGGTTCAACAAATCAGGGTTTTCTCGTTCAGCAGGTGTCATCGAGTACACCATTGCTTTTTTCCGTTCCACATCTTTTGGATCAACTTTTACATTTTCAATACCGGGTACTTGATTCATTCCTGGAATCATTTTAATTAGATCTTCTAATGGACCCATTCCCATTACTTGATCCAGTTGTTCAATAAAATCATTGAAGTCAAAAGAATTTTCCCGCATTTTTTGGGCAAGTTCTTCCGCTTTTTTCTCGTCATAATCTTGTTGCGCTTTTTCAATCAGGGTCAACATGTCACCCATACCCAAGATTCGACTAGCCATACGATCTGGATGGAAGACTTCCAGATCTGTTAATTTTTCACCTGACCCGATAAATTTGATTGGCGCACCGGTTACTGAACGAATAGATAACGCTGCCCCACCTCTAGTATCTCCATCAAGTTTTGTAATGACAACCCCAGTAATGCCTAATTGCTGATTGAAGCTGTCCGCTACATTGACCGCATCTTGTCCCGTCATCGCATCAACAACCAAGAGAATTTCATTTGGTTGTGCAATTTCTTTGATTTGCTTCAACTCATCCATCAATAGTTCATCAATGTGTAAACGACCAGCCGTATCGATCAAGACATAGTCATTTTTCTTTTCTCTAGCAACTTCCATCCCTTGACGAACGATTTCCACTGGACTGACATCTGTTCCCATATCAAAGACAGGCACATCTAATTGTTGGCCCAAGACTTTCAATTGGTCAATCGCTGCAGGTCGGTACACGTCTCCTGCAATCATCAATGGTCGTGCTTTTTCATTTTTCTTCAAAAAGTTTGCTAGTTTCCCAGCAAATGTTGTTTTCCCAGCCCCTTGTAACCCGACCATCATAATCACAGTTGGGATTTTTGGTGACTTGATCAATTCTGCTGTTTCGGAACCCAAGGTGATCGTTAGTTCCTCATCAACGATTTTGACGATTTGTTGTGCAGGTGACAAGCTTTCAAGAACTTCTACTCCTACTGCGCGTTCTCGCACACGTTTTGTAAAGTCCTTGACTACTTGTAAATTGACATCGGCTTCCAGTAATGCTAAGCGGATTTCTCGCATCATTTCTTTGACGTCAGCCTCTGATACTTTCCCTTTTTTTCTTAATTTTCCCATCGCCTGTTGCAGACGTTCTGTTAAGCTTTCAAATGCCATTTTCTTCATTCCTTTAATTAGTTTCTAGTTTGTTACTCTTCGATGTCTTGAATTTGTTGAATAAAACCGATCAGTGCATCGTCTTTTGGATAGTGCTCGGTGACATAAGTCATCAGTTTTTCTAAGGTTTGTTCACGCACGATGTAGTTTGAAAAAAGATGCAGTTTTTTCTCGTAGTCTTCTAAAATTTTTCCAGTTCTCTTAATGTTATCATAAACTGCTTGTCGACTGACTTGATATTCTTCTGCAATTTCTCCAAGTGAAAAATCATCCGCATAATACAATTCCATATAATTCATTTGTTTTTCAGTTAATAAGGTCGAGTAAAATTCAAAAAGTGCGTTCATTCGATTTGTTTTTTCAATTTCCATTCAACTCACCTCATTTATCTTTGTGATTTCTTGCTGTTGTACTAACCAATCCTCATCAGATAGAACGCTCATCTTCTGTTTTAAAAAATAAGCAGTTGCAACGCCTACACCTTCTGTCAATGTACCAGAAAATGTACCATCGTAAATTTGACTACTACCACATGAAGGGCTTTTTGCCTTCAAAATGAGTTGGTCAATTTGTTGTTCTTTTAATTTTTGCCAAGCAAGAATTGCACCTGCCTGATATTCCTTTGTCACATCGACCCCTTTGGAAGTCACGACCCTTGCCTTTTCATTCCAAACATCAAATCCATCTCCGCCGACAATTTCTGCTGGATCTCTGGGAATCGGTAAGCCACCCAAAACTTCTGGACAAACCATGATGGCTTCATGGTTTTCAACCATTGCGACAAGTTGCAAAACAGCTTTTGGCTGACCGTCATAACGACATAATACACCGCCTAAGCAAGCACTGATACCAATCATTTGAATCGCTTCCTTTCCTTCCAACAAAGTGCCTAGTTATTATACCATTTATTGAGTTGGTTACATAGCCCCTACCCTTGATTCTATGCTAAAATAGTAAAGCATGAATATGTTTTAAAGGAGCGCTTATGAAAAAAATCTTAGTTGTTGATGATGAACCTTCCATCGTCACTTTATTAACCTTTAACTTAGAAAAAGAAGGCTATCAAGTTACTAGTGCAACGGATGGACGGGAGGGATTAGAACTTGCTTTAGATCAAGCCTTTGATTTTATTATTTTAGATGTCATGCTTCCTTCAATGGATGGCATGGAAATTACGCAAAAACTTCGTCAAGAAAAAAACGATACACCTATTTTGATGCTCACTGCCAAGGACGATCAGATTGATCGTATTTTAGGTTTAGAGATTGGTGCCGATGATTACTTAGTTAAACCATTTAGCCCACGCGAAGTATTAGCTCGAATGAAAGCTATTTTTCGACGAATGGAACCTCGAAATATCCCCGTTGAAGAAGAAGAACCAGAATATTTAACAGCGGGTCAAATCATTGCGAACTTAACAAATTTTCAAGTCACAGTTGATGGTCGTCTGATTGAATTGACCCCCAAAGAATTTGAATTGTTAGTTTACTTTATGAAGCGAAAAGATCGCGTCATTGATCGAGACACTTTACTCGAGCGTATCTGGAATTTTGATTTTGCTGGTCAAAGTCGAATCGTTGATGTTCATGTCAGTCACCTGAGAGAAAAAATCGAACGTGATCCAAAACACCCCAAATATTTAGTAACGGTTCGCGGATTTGGCTATAAATTTCAGGAGCCTCGACTATGAAAAATTGGAAAACTTTCTCAAGACGTCTCCTATTCTTGGTCTTTTTTCTAACAGTTTTTCTTGGTAGCTGGCAACTTATCTCAAATTATTTTCAACAACAAATTATTGAACAACAAGAAGAATACTTGACAAAAAAAGCACAATTATTGACGCGACAGCTTACTTGGTCGAACCCTGATTCAGTGGAAAACAAGGAAATTTTGACAGAATTCGTTCATCAATCTTCTGAACGAATCACGTTATTGGATGCTGTTGGCAATGTTTTGTATGATACCAGTGATGATGACCTAACAGGCAGTCGTAGTACACGTCCCGAAATCAAAGCTGTTCTTGATGGTGGTCGATTGGGGAGTTCCTTGCGTCAAAGTGAGACTGTAAATGAACAACTTCTCTATGTCGCTTTACCCATTAAAGAAAACGGTCAACTAAAAGCTATTATCCGAATTGCCGAACCAACTAGTGGTTTTTTACCACGCACAGAAAATTTTCGTCGTTGGGTATTTTTATTCTTTCTACTTTTCTTTGGTATTCTTTCAGGAATGATCGCTTACTTTGCTCATCAGCGAAACGAACCTTTGCATACCGTGTTACCTGTGTTGAAAAAAATGGTCAATGACCCTGAGGAAACCGAAGTCATTATGCAAACCTCAGATCAATGGGAAGAGCTTTATCAGACGATTAATGCATTAAGTGAACAAATGAGTCATATGTATCGTGCTTATGCAACGACTGAAGAACAGTTATATACATTGCTGAATGAATTGATGATTGGTGTCTTTTTGATTGATTCAGAGTCACATTTACGTTTACTGAATCCTAAAATGCAGATGCATCTTGGGGTTACATCTTATCTGACTTCGCAACCTTACGCTGAGGTAATTCAAGAACCTCAACTAATCCATTTAATTCATCAGGTTTCTACTGCTAATCCATTAGTTCAGCAAGAAATCAAATTAAGTGAAGGCAACCAAACGCTAGACATCAGTTTACGTTACTTTAGCAATGCAGACGGAACTGGACAAATTCTAGGCGTAGCTTATGATTTAACGAAAGTTCGGCGGCTCGAAAAAGTCCAGAAAGATTTTGTTGGAAATGTTTCTCATGAATTAAAAACCCCTGTTACTTCATTGATGGGCTTCACAGAAACACTTCTTGATGGTGCTAAAGATGACCCAGAAACATTGACTACTTTTTTAGAAATCATGCAAAAAGATGCACATCGTTTAGATCAATTGATTCGCGAAATCATCCAATTATCTAAAGATGGTGAAAACTTATATGAATCACAAACGATTTATCTGGAATCTTATTTTGAACAAATTATTCAAAGCTACCAACCATTTATCAAACAGAAAAAATTAAGTGTTAAACTTTTGGGAAATAATGGTTCATTCACTGTTCAGTCAGAAATTTTATATCCAATCATCAAAAATTTGATTGAAAATGCCATTCAATACTCAAAAGAAGGCGGTCAAATCATTATTCGTTATCGTGTAGATGAACATTTGTGGTTTTCTGTCCAAGACTTTGGAATCGGCATCGACCAAGAAGATCAAGAACGGATTTTTGAACGTTTTTATCGCGTTGATAAAGCACGTAGCCGACATTCTGGGGGTACAGGTTTAGGTCTGGCAATCGTCAAAGACTATGTTAATCTGTTAAACGGCAAGATTACTGTGGAAAGTCATCCCGGTGTTGGTTCCACTTTTGAAGTGACTTTATGAAATGTCACACGAAAATCGAAAAACAGCGACGAAAATCGAATCGATTTTCGTCGCTGTTTTTTCCCGTTTTTATTTGATTTCGCCATTGACATCACGTTCAACCTTCATTGATGTGATTGGTAAATAGCCTAGATCTTTGACCGGTCCCTCTTGAACATCTTCACTTGTCATATAATCCAAGAATTTTTGAACAGCTGCATCTGGTTTTCCTTTTGTATACATATGTTCATATGCCCAGATTTTCCAGCTATTGTCTGCCACATTTTTTTCCTCTGGTTTCACATCATCCACGCTCAAAGCCTGAGTTGTTTCATCCAAGTAAGAAAAAGCAAGATAGCTGATTGCTCCTGGTGTTTGAGCAACGATTTGGCGAACCGTTCCTGATGAATCTTGCTCTTGTGATTGCACAGGTGTTTCATCATTCAACCCCCATTTTTCAAAAGTAGCACGCGTTCCACTACCATTTGCGCGGTTGATTACTGTTACCTTTTGATCTTTGCCACCAAGTTCTTTCCAGTTTGTGATTTTCCCTGTGAATAAATCAATCAATTCCTGTTGAGAAACATTTGTAACACCAGTCTCTTTATTGACAATTGGTGCCATTCCGACCACAGCTACCTTATGATCAACCAATTTTTTCGCATCGATTCCATCTTTTTCTTCTGCAAAAACGTCTGAGTTGCCGATTGTCACGGCACCATCTGACACTTGACTTAACCCTGTACCACTTCCGCCACCTTGAACAGAAATTTGATAATTTGAATTTTCTTGCGTAAAGCTATCTTGTGCAGCATCAACCAATGGCTGCAATGCAGTTGAACCAACTGCTACGATTTTTACTTGATCTGAACTTGCTTTGTCTGCTTGCGAAGTTGAGTCAGTGCTTGCACCTGACGAACCACAACCTGCTAATAAGAAACCAATGATGCCTAAAGAATACCATAATTTTTTCATTCAAATACTCCTCTCTTAGTTACAAATAAAGTGTAACAAGCCACTGTAAAGCTCAGATATGAATGTTGTAAACAATTCATGAACTTCTGTAAATTTCCTGTAAAGACAAAAATATTGTTCAACCTAAACAAAATATTTTTGTCATTTTACAAACAATTACATAAAGTGTTGGCATAAAAACAAGCGAGGAAGTTTTTTATGTGGAAACTGAATTATTTTATGAACAGCAAGATGATCTCAAGGGCTGGACAATTGAACAAGAGACTTATCATTCCCTTTATTGTGACGTAACTTTTCAATTTGAAAAATTTATCCAGATCCAAATCAAAAGAAAAAGAGCGCCAAGCCAGACAACTGACTGCACTCATGACACTTTTATTCAAACTTTTCCATGTAAAGAAAAGAGAGAAATCATTCTTTTAAATTACTTAGCGCAAAAAGTTGATCCAAAAAAAATTATTCTGAACGTGCAATCAATGATATATTGAAACAACACATTGAAGATTTTGTTTCGACTTGCCGTTACTTGAATATGGTTTTATGCAACGAACAAAAGATGGAAAAACCTATTGGCTAAATCCATAATAGCTATTCTTCCACAATGCGAAAAGAGATGTAAGCAACTGTAGAAAATCCCAAAGTCAGACGTTTTGGGTTCTCTACAAAGCTCACACCTCTTTTTAATTATCTTCTCAGCTTAATTTATACAGTTATTTGCTCAAAAAAATCTGATTTTCAGTATTTTTGATCCTCAAACTATTTTTATCGATCTCTTCTTCTCAATTCAACAAAAAAATACGTGATTACTGACAGAATAAAAGACGCAGCTGCTAAATAAAATACTGGACGAATTGTCAAAAAATACATAGCGGAATAGTCGGATAAATCTTTCAATCCACTTTGACTAAGTCCCGTTGGTCCAATGATCATGCGTGGCAACAATGCAAATGTTGATGTGAAAATCAACATGCAAGAAAAATAAATCAGTTTCCAATTATAATTATTGATTAATGACCTTGGTATCAATAAACTGACGCTCACTACCAAGTAAAAAATCGTCAATGTTGGAAAATTGCGTGCAACCAAAAGTCCGCTTCCTTGAATCAACCCTAATACTTCGGCTCCTTGAACGATTGCGTTCACCCAAGTAAACGGAAGTAAAAGAAGGGGAAAAAACCAAAAAAATAAATAACTATGTCTGCCCATGATTTTCTGTTTCATTTACTTCCTCCCCAAAATAAAAAATTCTTGCCTCTCACTATACAATGTTCTCTCTAAAAAAATTAGGGGGAAAATCTTTTTTTTTAGAGATAAGGGAATGAGAGTTTATTCATTTAACCTACAAATTATGTGATTACGTTTGCTTAATGTTTTTTTTCTTTTTAAAATATAACTATAATAAAGGTTTTTAAACAAGTATAAGGAGGTTTTAAGTTATGTTAACAAAATACCTATCAAAATTTTTTTTGCTGCTGCTCTTGATTCCATACTTGTATCTCGGGTTATTGCTTGATTTCCATTATCACTCGGTTTTTGGCTTTATTTTTCTGATTTTTCTTGCTATCCTTGGTGGATTTCTGATGAGGATCAAAGGACAAATTCGACTGCTCCTTGTTGGTAATATCATTTCCACTATTGTTTCTTACATATACGCCTTAAAATTTCCTGACTGGCAACTATTCTATCAACCTTTCAAACCGACTCAACTTGTACTTGTTTTCGCGCTCCTTTATTTAGTTCCCCAAGCATTTGGCGCTTTTTGGGCAACCTTTTTTACATATTCCAAACAAAGTTATGATCAGAAAATCTCACTTCCAGCAATTAGAAAAAATTCGCAAAAATAGACCTTACTATTGATAAAAGGAAAAAAGAAGGAAGCTGCAGCTTCCTTCTTTTTTCCTTTTATCCTTCATGAATATAAATTTTCTTGATTAGCAATTTATCAAAAACAGGAGAACTTGCTTCTTGTTCACCAATAATTTCAGCAATAACTAATTTTTCATGTTGCCTTTTTCGTAATTGATAACTGATTTTACCTGTTTCGTTTAGTTCATCCAGCATGGCAACGACACCGCCAAACCCTGTTTTTTTCGTAATAAATCCAAGTGAAACCATTCGTTCATCTAAATTTTTTGCTAGAATCGGCATTCCTGTAATAAGCACCTTTTGAAGGGTTTCCACCAACTCTTCCATTCCAGCTACAGTGGATGTTACTGGTGGTTCATTCGTTTCGATAGTTGGTTCAAATGTTGGTTTTACTTCGGCAATCACTTCTGGCATTTGCTGTTTGATTCCTGTTTTTTGTCCGCGTAGGTCATCTAATTCTTGAACTAATGCTTCATACTGTTCTTGAGTCAGCATAACACCTGCCACTTTTTCTCTGTTAAAAATATATACGCCAGTCCCGGCTTCTCTTGCTTGAGCAAATACATCCATGGGAGATCGTTTGACTTCTGTAATTGAAGATGTTGGGACCTCTAATTTCTTTAATTCCAACGAAGTTCCCTCCTTTTTTATCAAAGTTATTATAGCATAGCGCAATAAATTTTGGTTTTATTCATCACAGATTCTGTCATTTTAAGGAAATCCATTCGTCAACATCCTTTAACAGTTGTTCTACGCCAAAAGAAGAGTGATAAAAATAAGTTTTCTGATTTTTAGAATAAGTTAACGGTGAAAAATGATCGGTAATAATCAAATCTGCATAATGTGGTGGTTTACTTCTCGTACACACATGAATGGATGTCCGTTTACGATGACGAAGTGCTGTATCCAAAATTCTGGCTAGCCTTCTGGCTTCTTCATGATCAAAACGAAAAAGAAAAACAATTTTTACAGATGGCGGATGCACTTCTAAAAAACCTCGTTCTTGCAATGTTTTCAACAAATTTAGACCCCAACTAACAGATGGATGCGTCAAGGCTTGTTGAATTGCTAAGCGGAATTGATGAAGTTTTTCTTTTGCATTGGGAAATGTATTCAAGGTTTGTTGATATTCAAATACTTCTTCATCTGACAAACGTTCTTGGATCCCAATCGAGTAGCGCAACCATTCTTGATAAAGAACTTGCGTGATCCTTTGCTTATTGAAAGTCTCAAAATCACTATTTAACCAAAAGAACGAATCCAATTTTTCTGTAACAATTGTCAATTTTCGATAATCTTTCGTTTGCTCTAATCGTTCCCAACGCTTTTTGGTAATCACATTACAACTTAATCGCACAATGCATAGATAATTTTTTTCTTTCACAGATAGCTTCTGCTCTTCTCGAAAGAGCAATTCTGGAAACAATTCAAAAAACATTGTTTGATTGTCACCTAAGATTTCAACTGAAGATAGTCGATTTCTTTGCTTTAACAAGCGAATAAAAATTTCTGAAAATGATTCTTCACCATCATCCACAAAAAAATGAGGAAAATCTTTCAAAAAACTAAATAGCAAATAGCGGACTTTTCTTTCTGACCCAAAAATCTGTCCTTTTTTATAAGAAAAAGAAAGGTGATACTCTCCTAACCATTTTCGTAATCGTTCTTGTGTTGGCCGATCATAGATTTCTTGGTACTTTTCTTCTAAAATTAGATCTTTCAACAAGCGAAATGATGCAGAATGAATCAAGAAATCAAAGAGCAAATAGGGCTCGCTATAGCCTAAATTATAAATCAGGCGTACCGTTTTTTTCTGATAAATCAGTTGCACAGGAAAGTCAATCGTCTCTAAACGTTTTAAATGTCGTTCAATTGTTTTTACATCGACACTTAATTTTTCTGCCAGATCTGCCTTTTTCCAAGTCAGATCTTTCATTTGATTCATCAGCAAAAATAAATTTTGTGAATTTTTCGATAACAATTTTTGCCATTTCATATGTTTTAGTCCAGCCAAGCTACGATCCTCTACTTCTCTGTATGCTTTTTTTGCAGGAATGTCACAAATTTTTGTGGAAAATCATTTTTTGGCTAAAACGGTTGCCTCCTTTTTTGCACACATCAATGGATTATTGAGAAGAGAAACCTGTCGTAATAAACTACGCGAAAGACATCAACATTTTTTTATTTTCTATTTATTTCATTAAAAACTCATTTATTTTTTATTTTATATCGACAAAATGTACTATTTCAAGCAAAACTGCTTTGCTTGTAGGAACGTACGCCTTCCTTTACAATGAAAGAAACAAGATTATTATGAGAAGGTGATGTGAAAATGGATAAAAATAACGAAAATACCATTCGTGAGATAAAAGAAAAAGTCGATCATTTAATCGCTGAAGTTCAAAAAGTCATTGTGGGCAAGCAACCAATCATTGAATTGATGTTTGTTGCTCTGTTTTCCGGTGGACATATTTTATTTGAAGATGTTCCTGGTGTCGGTAAAACATTACTTGTGAAGTCCTTGGCCAAAACAATCCAAGGCGATTTTAGTCGTGTTCAGTTTACACCAGACCTTTTGCCAGGAGATATCTTGGGCTTTTCTTTTTATAATTCAAAAACAAAAGATTTTGAATTCCGTCCTGGTCCGATTTTTACTACTATTTTATTAGCAGATGAAATTAACCGAACAACACCGCGAACACAAGCGGCGTTACTCGAAGCCATGGCAGAAAAGCATATTACTATTGACGATCAAACGTATCCTTTAGATAATCATTTTTTCGTTTTAGCAACTCAAAACTCTATTGAATACGAAGGAACTTATCCGTTACCCGAGGCTCAATTAGATCGATTTTTATTCCGGCTGCACATTGGTTATCCTACTTTCGATGAAGAACTCTCTTTATTATTAGACACCCAAGAACAGTCTCTTGCCACATTAAAAGTCATTCTCACCAATGAGTCCCTCACTAGAATCAAACAAACTGTCTCAACAACCTATCTTGACCCTTCAGTCGCACGTTATGCGTTGGAATTAGTCACTGCTACACGTAATCATCCAGTAATCAAGTTAGGTATCAGTCCACGTGGCAGCTTAGCTTTTATTCAGTCGGCTAAAGCCTACGCAGTAATCAAGGGGCGCTCTTACGTTACCCCAAGCGATTTTCAAGTGCTATTGCCTTTTGTTTTCAAGCATCGACTATTATTTCATGATCGTTCGTTGACTGATAATGAAATTGATTTACTCTTAAAAGACCTAATAAAACAAATTTCAGTTCCGGTAACATAGCGATGAAAAAACATTGGAATTACCTCATAAATAGTTGCATTCTTTTGATCTATTTCTTGTTCTTGATTTTTACAATTTTATTTAATCAACTATTCGGCTGGTTTTTAGTTATTCTTTTTACCTTATATATCGCATTCAGTTGGCTTTCTTTAAGTAGACGACTATCAAAAATCGAGTTGGTTCTCATTGTTCCTGCACTCGTTTATCGGGATAATTCAATAACGATCAATCTTCTTATTGCCGAGTCACAAGCCTTAACACTTTTCGTACCACGTCTAACTTTACATTTTCCAGAAGAGTTCCTACCGAAAACGCAAACTTTTTTATTGGTTTCAAAAAAAGAACAACAACTATCGATTACTTGGACTCCCCGGAAAAGAGGTATGTTTGAAACACTTCCCGTCCAATTCATCGCTTATGATTATCTAGGCTTATTTCGAAAAAGTAAACTAAAAAAGATAACATTCAAAACTACTGTTTTGCCAAATAATATACTACCTGAAGCACGAATATTAACGCACTTTTTGACAAGCAGACAACAAAAAAACAACTTCTCATCTTCTCAAAATCTAGCTGGGATTCGAG
This sequence comes from Enterococcus sp. AAFC-DPL-6103, assembly GCF_058216595.1. Taxonomy (NCBI): domain Bacteria; kingdom Bacillati; phylum Bacillota; class Bacilli; order Lactobacillales; family Enterococcaceae; genus Enterococcus; species Enterococcus sp. AAFC-DPL-6103. The sequence goes on along the minus strand of NZ_CM177102.1, from coordinate 764,878 downwards.
AACATCGTCAAGGTGACTCATTAAAGCAAATTGATTGGAAACGTTCCGCTTACTATCAACAATGGCTCTCTCGTGAATATGAGCCAACTGTTCAACAAAGTAAATTGACCCTTTGTTTTTGGGGAACACCAACAAATTTTGAAAAAATGCTTGACTTATACTTTTCTTTTTTAAGTTTCTATGACCAGAAAATTTATCCAAATCAACTGATTTTTGCTGAACAGAAGTACAACGGTACACATCCTTCTCCTGCTTTTTTTGCTCAGCTACATGCTATGGAAGATTTTCTGCAACAACCAAGTATGGTTGAACATAGTACTAAAGAAATACTCCTTTTTGTTCCAGAACTCTCTCCAACAGTCCACGCACAAGTTTCTACTTGGAAACGAGAGGCCGTCAACGTTACCCTCATTTACTATGAAAATAATGAACTGTTTCTACAAGATGATAATGAACAAAAGTTTCCAATTAAAAAACTTAGTTAGGAGGTGTCCATGTTGAATCTTTCAACAAAAAAATGGTGGCGAAGCTTTTACGCCTTTTTTCTCTTAAGTGCAGGCGTTCCAACTTTTTTAACTGCGAACGATCTCACCACAAGTTTACCGCTGATTGCTACTATTGCTGTCTTCTGTCTGATTATCCGGATGATATCTTCTAAGATTATTCGAGTGATTTTAGCTTTTTTCACTAGTTTGGTTAACTTGTTTGTTTATTTTCCTCCAGCAACAGTCAGAAGTAATTGGTTTTTGGAATTGTTAAATCAATCTCAAACTGAATTTAACGAATTAGTTGCCAGTGAATTCCATTACTTTCCAGAATTACCAGCATTCATTCTCATGCTATGCCTCGTTTATTTACTAACTACTTTAACCATTGATTATGATTTATGGGGCCTGCCATTTTTAGTACTAGTGCTTTATTTCATGATGTTAAGTATCTTTCGTGAATTTGATCTGTTAACTGAGTGTATTTTTATTGTTATTATTCTATTCAGTTATCTTTTCATTCGTCAGTTATCATTACTTCAAAAAAAGCATAACAGATGGCCATTTATCTTCATTACTATGATTGTTTTGCTCTGTTTGTTATGCATTAGTGTGTGGATTCCCACACGATTGCCTGAAGTCACACAAACAATTGAAGCAAGGAGTGCTCCAGTCAGAGAATTTTTCAACAAACAAGGTTTATATGCTAGAATACGTGCATTCCAAGAAGCAGGACGTTCAAGAACCGGATTCAGCGAAAATGATGAGACCCTTGGTGGACCAGTTTACGATCAGACAGACGTCGTTTTTACCGCAGTTCAAGAATCTGGTCATTATTATAAAATACAGAATAAAGGAGTCTATACCGGTACTGGTTGGACAGAAAATAGTCGAAGTTCTTCCCAAATAAACGAGTTGCCACATCAATTAGTCAATTATCCAGATGCAATCGTTACTGAGCCCACTACCCTTCAACTGACAATAAATGAGCAGACTTTCCTTCCCTACTCTTATGGAAATTTTAGTCTTACGGCATTTCCATCCTTGCCAGATAGTACGTTATTTTTCTTATCAGATACTCAACGTTATGTTGTAGATAAATCGTCATCATTCACAGCGACTTTCACTGTTGCAAATCTTTCTTATACTTATGACATGTTAGTCAACAGTGTTTTAACTGACGTGGAACAAGCAGAATATCAAACAGACCTTCAGCTACCAGCAAACTTACCTAAACGAATAACTTCTCTTGCGAAAGAGATAACAAGTACAAAAACAACTTTACTCGATCAGGTTCTCGCAATCCAAGATTACTTAAAAAGTAGTGGAGAATTTCGTTATTCAAAAGTCGATACACCACACACGCCTGCAAATCACGACTATGTTGACCATTTTCTATTTGATTCTAAAATTGGTTATTGTGATAATTTTTCTTCAGCTATGGTTGTTTTACTACGTACACTTGGTATACCTGCACGCTGGACAAAGGGTTTTACTATGGGTTACCAAACAGGTAATCACAGTAATGAGCTAAAGGAATATAACATTTTAAGTAGTAATGCTCACTCTTGGCCAGAAGTTTATTTTCCTGGATTTGGCTGGTTACCCTTTGAACCCACGCCGGCATTTGCAAATCCTGCAACCGCACAAAGTAGACAAGAAATGATTCCTACAGCTATTCCAGAGAGTCAACCATCACAATCAATAGCCGAAACGACAACTGCTTCCTCAACATCTGAGACAGAAACAACATCATCAACAGAAGACAATACTATTTTTTCTGATACAACAATCACTCATAAGTCTTTATGGAAATCTGTTGTCCTTTCTTTGCTCATAGTTGTATTGGTTCCATTTCTCATTCCTTCTTTTCGCCAAAAAGTTCGTTGGCACCTTTTGTATTATCAAGTTGTTTTGTTTGCTTCAGATAATCAAAAAACCTATCAACAGTTGCTGATACAAGTAGAGAAGCTATTTCCAAGACAACGTGCAGAAAACTTATTGGATTATAGTTATCGCGTCGAAAAGGCGATTCCAATGCAGCAAAGCTTCATCAAATTAACCAAAAACTATGAAACAACTATTTATGGGCAAAATCAAGAGATACAGTTTGATAAAGAGACTTATCTGACTGTTATCAAAACAATCAGTAAATCACTTCGTTTCTTTTCTAAACGCAGTTAATTTTTCATATTGCTAAAATCGCTTGTTTAAAAAATCAAAGCGAGGCTGGATTTTTTAAGTTCCAGCCTCGCTTTGTTATCTGACGTAATTATCAAATTTTTGATTACGCAACTTGCTTGTCGTAACGTTCCACGTTTTGTTTGATTGCACCAATCATTTTCGCATCGTTGATTCCTGTCACCGCTTGGATCAGTTCTTCAATATTTTTTGTTTGCTTCATTTCATAAAGTTCACAACTTTGTTCATCATTTGGATCATAATAGTTAAAAATAATCCCCATCGTCGCAGTTAAATGTGGGGAAACAAGATCTCTTTCTTTTAATTCTAAGATTGGTCGAGTAAAGCGTTCTTGATTTCCCAATTTCCGTAGAGGTGTCCGCGCCACGCGGCTGATTGCATCGGAAATATATTTGTTTTGGAAACGTTGGATAATTTTTTCAATGTATTGTTCATGTTGCTTTTCATCAAAGCCCCACTTCGCAATCAATAGATTTCCTGTTTCCTGTAATACAGATTTTAATTGTGCGACAACCAACGCATCTTGCATTGCTTCATCTATTGTTTGATAACCTAGTAAAGCGCCCGTGTAAGCAGCCGTTGCATGTCCAGTATTCACGCTAAATAGTTTGCGTTCAATATAAGGTTCTAAATCTTCTACATAAAGGACACCTTCCAGCTCGATTGCTGTATTTTTTCGTTCATGATCTGCAATTACCCATTCTTTAAAAGGTTCAACTTGAACAAACAAAGGATCCTCGTGTTTTTGTAACGGAACGATACGATCAACTGCTGCATTTGGAAAACCAATATACTTCTCTAAAAAATCAACTTGTGATAAATGTTTACGGACTTCTGTTTCTAAAAATGCCGAACCACCAATCATATTTTCGCAAGCAACGATATCTAATGGTGTTGTATTCTGTACTTTTTCTCGTTGCTCAATCCCTTTAGCAATCAAGTCAGCGATAAAGGGCAAAATATTTGGTCCAATCGCAGTCGTCACTAAGTCTGCTTCACCAATCGCAGCAATTACGGCTTGAGGATTTTCTTGATTATTGATTCCAGAAACATGTTGGATTTCAATTTGTTTCTTTGTCTCATCCGCAAGTTCAATTACATATCCATTTCTTTCATTCAATGCGTCAATGATTTCCCGATTGACATCCACAAAAGTAATGTCAAAGTCATTTTCGGCTAATACTTCACCGATAAATCCGCGCCCGATATTTCCTGCTCCAAAATGTACTGCTTTCATCTTTCTCTCTCCTTATGCAATCGCTAAATTTTCACAAACTTCTTCTTTACTTAGTGCATCTGCTAACTGAACAACATTGTCTACATCGCTACAGTACAAGGCTATTTGTTGAACTAATGCTAAGTGCTCTTCTCCAACACCTGCGATACCAAACAACACAGTCGCAATTTTCTCCTCATCCTCTGTTCCAAAATTGACACCGTCAGGTACTTGAACAACACAGATACCAGATTTCTTAACATATTTTTTCGCTGAATCTGTTCCGTGAGGAATAGCAATAAAGTTTCCCATATAGACGGATAACATCTCGTCACGTTGAATCATCGAATCGATGTATGCGGTGTCCACGCATCCCGCCTCAACTAATTTTTCTCCACAGTAACGAATCGCTTCTTCTTTAGAAGCAAACGTTTGGTTTAATTCGATCATACTGAAATCTAGTGCTTTCATTGTTTTCTCCTTCTTTAAGCAGATTTTTTAAGTTGTTGCGCAATAGTCTCGTAATGTTTGATTTGAACCATGCTTTCAACTGGTAAATGAAGCGCATTTGGTGCAAGTTCTTGAATTTCTTTTGTCAAATGTTCTCTAGCAAGTACCAATGAATGTTCATCATCAGCTAGTTCATCAATCTTGATTTTTTGTAATGGAATTTGAATATCATTTTTTTGAAGCACTTCTTTTAAGACATTGATGCCCATTGTTGCAGACCCTGCTCGTTGATCATGGACAATCACGATTTTTTGGATTTTACTCATATCTTGTGGTGCGACTTCATGTTGTAACTCGTCCTTTGATTCTAGAGGTTCCGTTGTTTCTTTTTGGCTTAGTTGTTGGATTACCTCGTCATATCTTGGTGAATTCAAGAAATTTTCAACTGCAACAAACTGTGCATGTGGTGCTTTTTGTTTTGCTCTTTCTTGTAATTCCACTTGAGTAATGATCAACGTTCCTTCTTCATCTACCAACTGGCTGATTGCTTGATTTGTCACAGTTTGTGGTAGGTCAGCTTTCTGAACCATTTTTCTTAAAATTGAAGCACCCATCGCACTTGAGCCCATACCTGCGTCACAGGCAAAAATAATTTTTTTAGTCGATGAAAATGCCTCTGGACGAACAGTCACCCCTTTAGCAGTCTGTTTTGCTTGTTTCATTTCTTGAACAGATTGCTCAAAACTTTCTGATTCTTCTCGTGCATCGGCTTTTAAAATAACTACAGAAACCGCAAAAGAAACAATTGTTGCGACTGCGATACCTAATAAAACTGGTAGATAAGAACTAAGTGGTGCCATTGCCAAAATAGCAATGATTGATCCAGGAGAAGCTGGCGCACGTAGACCTGCATCTAATAATTGGAAAATGAAGCTTCCTGAAATCCCACCTGCGATTACCGATAAAAACAAAAGTGGTTTCATCATGACATATGGAAAATAAATTTCGTGAATTCCACCTAAGAAGTGGATAATGATTGCACCCGGTGCAGAAGATTTTGCTGCGCCTTTGCCAAAGAAGGTAAAAGCTAATAACACACCCAATCCAGGACCAGGGTTAGCTTCTAATAAGAATAAAATCGATTTACCTGCTGTTGCGACTTGCTCTGTTCCAAGTGGTGTTAAAATGCCATGATTGATTGCATTATTCAAAAATAAAATTTTCGCTGGTTCGATAAAAATATTTGTGAGTGGAATCAAATGTGCATTTAAAATTACCTCTACACCTTGAGCCATCGCTTGTGTCAAACCATCCACAACTGGGCCAATGCCGGTAAAACCAATTAGGGCTAAACCAAAACCAATCAATCCTGCTGAAAAGTTATTAACTAACATTTCAAATCCTGATTTGATCCGTGATTGAAATACCTGATCAAATTTTTTAATTGCATAACCACCTAAAGGTCCCATAATCATCGCGCCAAGCATCATTGGAATATCCGTTCCCACAATGACCCCCATCGTCGCAATTGCTCCGACAACCGAACCTCGATCACCTGCGATTACTTTTCCACCAGTGTAACCAATCAATAGCGGGATCAAGTAAGTCAGCATTGGCCCAACCATTGTCGCAAATTGTTCATTCGGTAAATAGCCATCTGGAATAAACAAGGCTGTTAGGACACCCCATGCTATTAGCGCCCCAATATTGGGCATCACCATACTAGACAAGGTACTTCCTAATTTTTGAACACGTGCTTTCAGTGAGATTTTTTCTTTTGTATTCATCGTCTGCTCCATTTTTTCTGCTCCTTTTCTTCTTTATGGTTTAATTGTATCCGCTTACCTTTTAGAGAAATAGTCGTACTTTGGCACAAAAGTTTGTGCCAAAACATGGAGAACACAAAAAAGGAGCACGACAATTGTCGTACTCCTTCTCTTAATAAACGATGAACCCAAAGTAATTTCTTGGCAATAAGTCTTTTTCTAAAAATATGAAAAGCTATTTTTGTCAGTTACTCATTCTTTTTTTCCAAAATTGTTTGCACTTCTGACACTGTTTTCGCATCACTCAACGCAATCACTTGTTCAATTTCTGCACAAAAGAATGCCAGTTCTTGTAACATTGGTAACTGCTGTTCCTTTTTGAAAGTAACCGCAAATAAAATCGTTGCAATTTTTGGTTCTTCTTCTGTTCCAAAGTTAACACCATCTGGCACTTGAACAAGTGATATACCCTCTTTGACTACTAGCTCTTCGTCACCATGAGGCAAAGCAACAAAATTACCAATATAAACACTCATCAATTCTTGACGTTTGATCATTGACTCGGTGTATCCTTCTTTTACCCAACCTTGATTTGTTAACCATGCTCCAATATTGGTCAATGCGTCCTGCCAATTACTGAAACTTTGATTCAAGCGTATTCTTTCTGTGGCTAGTTCCATGTATTTCCCTCCTCACTTCTTTTTCTCATTCCTTTATTTTTTCATCTCATCAATCAAAATTTTTGCCAATAATTGATAGACGATTGCTTGATTACCTGACTGAAAAATTTCTAAGTTCAAATCATTCATGATCATCGCTGCACTGATTTTTCCTAGTAAGCGACTATCGGTTTCTTCAATTGGTGAAGGAGCAAGCATTAGCATCATTCGTTCAAGTGCAATTGGTTGCTTATCCATTCCTTCAATGGTGATTGGTTGTTTCAATTGAAAAATACAAAAGACTGGTGCAACTACTGCTGAACTAGATGTGTGAAACAAGCCCATATTTGTTTTTGGGATCCCAATAGGTGACTGTTGATAACGTCGCATTAATTTTTCTTGAACATCCTTTTCATCTCTGAGTAACTCTGTTGATAAGTAGGAAAGAACTTGGCTTAAAATCTCACTTAGTTTGTTTTCGTTGCTAATTTCTTGAATAAAAAAACGAGAAAGTAACTGATTGATTTTTTCCATCACGATCAAGGTTTTCTCGTATTGATCCGCTAAAATTGGTTCCGATGTAGTCGTGTGTTCTGTTGGTAATGGATGGGCGCTTCTCGCTTTTTGGAAGGCTTGTTTCAAACGTTTGATCTCATCTTCTAACAACAAAGGTGACACCAACAAGTAATTACCTGTGTATCCCGGTAAAACGGAAGTCGAGATAACCACATCATACACTTTTTGAAGATCAACTTTTTTGATATCTGCAATTCGATAGAATTCTAGCTGACTAATCGAAGGAAAATATCGTTTCAAGCGCATTTCTAACATACTAGTTGAGGCCAAACCACTCGGAGAAAACGCTGCAATACGGATCGAACTTTCTTTTGGACTACGCTCAAGTGAACTGGCAAAATGTAAAACCGTATAAGCAATTTCTTCATTGGATAACTGCTTCTCTTGAAAAACTTGGCTAACTGCTGACCGAACAGCGGTAGTCAGTTCGTCGTATTGAATCATGATTTTTTCAAGAATCGGATTCGTCAATGTTTCTTCTTGCAAAATCGCTCGAGAAAATACCCCAGACAAGTGTGTCAGCAACATTTTATAAAGACTTTCATCTTCATAAAAACGCACATCGGTTTCTTCACTAACTAATGTGATCAGTTGTTTTACTAGATAAGCAAGCTGTGTATCAAAATGTTCATCAAAGAAATCTTTATCAAATGAATTGGAAAAGTCATTTAACAAACTGGCAAAAAAGACGATTTCATTTACTGGATATAATTGTTGGCTTTCTTTTCCGATAATCGCAAAAAGTCGCTTAGCAATTTGTAAAAATTCTTTGTTTGCTAAACCCAAATAGGTTTCATTCGTCAAAAACTGATTTTTTTTCACCCGATCCATCGTCAACGTTAACATCAAGATCAAATGCGCTAATTTACGGTCACTCAACTCATTTTTTTTACCAATCAACTCTTCACTTATCATCTTTCTCACCAGAAAAAAGTTTTCTAACTGGATGAATCGAAAAAAATAATTTGGACTTTTTTGTTTCTTCACGAGATGAAACAATTCATACTCATTGATTTCCAATTCCAACACATTTGCTGCCAATAAACGTCGATATTTTTCTGGACCAATAATTTCATACCCTTGATTGCGAACAATTTCTAATGGAAGGTGCTCAATACTTGCTTCAAGCTGCTTGATATCTGCGTAAAACGTAGTGTTACTGACTAAATAGGTTTCCAAAAAATACGCTAAACTTAACGGCTGTGCCGTTAATAAAATTTCTAATAAAATCGCATGTTGACGTTCCAATGTCGAAAGTTCTTCTCCAGCTTCATCATTGATTTCCGCCGATAATTTCGACTTAGCTTCAGTTGTTGCTTCAATCAAAAACGTACCACGCGTTACTTTCTTTAATTGAGCATCAACTGCTTTCAATGATAAAGCTAACTGATCTAACTCACGATAGACCGTTCGCTTGCTAACTTTCAAGACTGTCATCATTCGTTCCACGGACACTGGTGTGGAACTGTGTAACAACTCACTGATCAATTGCTTCTCCCTTGTGGACAAGTACATGTTCGACTCCTCCTTTCATCCATTGTTCATAGGATGTTGTTAATACAAAATCTTCAACTAACACAACTTTTGATAGTTCAGCTAACTGAGGATTTTTGTGAAAAAGAGTGGTTGTAACAACATAGATTGTTTCTTTTTCACTTGCTAACTGTTCGATCGGTAGCTTACTGATGGAAAGTGAATATCCTTGTTGCTTTGCTAATTGTGCTAAAATCGTCATCCCTATCGTTTGTGAGCCTCTGACATTTTCTGCATATAAAAACACAACTTTTTCAGTCTTGTTTCTGTCTATTCCTCTGACAATTGCTGCTGTTTTCGCCACGTGAGAAGTTGTTAGAAGAAAGCTTTTAATCTCTGGTAAAGCATTCTCTACTTCCAAAAAATGAGCCAAAGGAAGAATTTGACTGCGTGGTGCTTGCTGCTGAGCAAGTGCCATTAGTTCTCTTTGGACAATAAGTAGTTGATCTGGTTGATTTTTCACTTGATAGATCGAAGTATAGTCAACACTTGCAGGTAAGTTTGCGACTTGTAGTTGTTTCTTCAATAATGCTGCACCCATCGCACTTGAGCCCATCCCCGAATCACAAGCAAAGATAATTTTTTTATTTATCACTGGTTGCATTTCCTCACATTCCTCATCATTTGGCTTTTCTTCTCCAGCAGCCAAAGATTCTTTTCTTAATAAAAACAATGCACAACTAAACGTCACTAAAATACTCACTAAAATGCCAAAACTGACGGCTAAAAGCTGATTCGTTGGCGTATTTGTCAATATAACGACTAATGAGCCTGGTGACACTGGCGCACTTAAACCTACATGCAATAACTGAAACAGAAAAGTTCCACTAGCACCGCCCAAAATGACTGCCAATAAAAGTTTGGGTTTGATTAGTACAAAAGGAAAATAAATTTCATGGATACCGCCAATAGCTTGGATCATTAGCGCACTTCCGGCATTCGTTTTTGTCTCTCTTCTTCCTTGAAGGAGAATTGCAAGCAACACCCCAATTCCAGGGCCCGGATTTGCTTCCATCAAAAACAAAATCGATGAGTTTTCCTGTTGAGCAAATTCAATACCAAGCGGAGTTAAAATGCCATGATTGATAATATTATTAAAAAACAAGACTTTGAGTGGTTCCAACAAAACATGGGATAACGTAAGCATTTTCATTTCCGTCAACCACAAAATAGCTTGTGAGATCATCTGGCTGACCGAAGCAATAAGGGGTGTAAATACAATCATTCCCAACAAGCAACATACACCACCAACGATTCCTACAAGTAAATTATTAATCAACATCTCGTATCCAATCGTAAATTGTTTTTTGACTTTATTTTCAAATAAGTCGTACACTTTTCCTGCCAATGTCCCCAGAATCATGGCACCAACAATTTGTGGTGCTGTTGAACCAACAATAATTCCTAAAGTAGCAATTGCGCCAACAATTGCTCCTCGTTGATTCCCAGTAGTTTTCCCACCCAAATAGCCAATCATAATCGGTAATAACAGATGAAGCATCCATTCGCTCACTTCATTCAGCCTATGGGCTAATTCTCCAGAAAAATAAGGTGTTATAAAAGAAAGAAAGCCCCATGCAATAAAAATACTTAAGTTTGGCATAATCAGTTGGCTCAATTGATGACCTATTTTTCGCAGCTCTAAGTTTTTTGTCGTTAAGTTTTCTATCAAATGATTTCCCCCTTGCTCCCTTTCACTTCAAGACAATCATCTGAAGAGTCACTATTAAAGTATAACAAAGAAAACAAAGCGTCCACAAAATTTTATGTGGTTCACATTCAAAACACTCTTTTTTGAAAAACTGCTTGACATATAGTTCGGTACCGAACTATAATCGAAATAAGAAAATGATTCGGTACCTAACTAATTATATTTATGAATGGAGGTTCTACTAATGAGTAAACTTTTACAAAAATCGAAAAAGAAAATCCATGAAAGCCAAACACTTTCATTAAAAGAAATTGAAAAAGTAAAAATTGAGCTTGAAGCCAAAGCACGATTATTTCAAACAAGTTTTGGATTAATCAAAAAAAGAGTGATAGCCTAAGCATCACTCCTTGATTTGCCAAACTTATTTGATTTTCAACGTCAGCGCATTCAAAGCAACCACAACTGTGCTGAGTGACATCAAGACAGCACCAACAGCAGGACTTAATAAAATACCAATTGGTGCTAAAATACCAGCTGCCAACGGAATAGCGATAATATTGTAACCCGCTCCCCACCAAAGGTTTTGGATCATTTTTCTTCTTGTTTGCTTTGCTAAATCCAAGAAATGCAAAATATCATTGGGATTGCTATTGGTTAAAACAACATCTGCTGAATCAATTGCAACATCTGTCCCAGCACCAATAGCCATCCCGATCGTTGCACGAGCTAAACTTGGTGCATCATTGATCCCATCTCCAACCATAATGACTTTTTTGCCTTGTTGCAAATAGTTTTGTACGATTTTTTCTTTGTCATCAGGTAATAAACCGGCATAAAAATCGTCCATTCCTAAATAATGAGCGACTGCCTGCGCAGCACTTTCGTTATCACCAGTCAACATGACAGGGGTAATTTTGCGTTCTTTCAGTGTTTGGATAAATTGTTTTGCTTCTGGCTTCACGACATCACCTAACGCAATCATTGCAACCAAATGATCTGCTATAAGCAAGAAACTAATCGTGTTTCCTTGTTCTTGATAACGGTGGAGTAACTCAGGTTTGACAACCAAGTTAAGTCGCTTGATTTCTTTTTCATTCACAATCTTGACTTCTTGATTTTTCACCGTGCCAGCTAAACCAACACCTGTTAAATTTTTCAGGTTTTCAACTTTAGCAGGCGTAATTTTTTGCTCTTGCAGATAGTTCATGATCCCGATGGCTAATGGGTGATTCGCATTTGCCTCTAGTGCGCCAATCATTTCAAGTGCTTCCTGTTTTGTTACAGAATCAGTTAGCATTTCAACACCTGTGACCGTAAATTTTCCTTGTGTCAACGTTCCGGTTTTATCTAACATGATAACGTCCAAATCAGCAGCTTGTTCTAAGGCATTTCGGTTTTTCAAGAGCAAGCCATTTTTTGCAGCAATTGATGTGGAACGAGCTACCACTAAAGGAATTGCTAAACCAAGTGCGTGCGGACACGCAATAATAAAGACCGTCACCATTCGTTCTAACGCGGTAGGTAAATCGGCGACGACTAGCCAAACAATAAATGCCAAGATCCCTGCAGCCAACGCCACATAAAACAACCACTTAGCAACTTTGTCTGACAACGATTCTAATTTTGATTTTTCACTTTGTGCTTTACGAACCATTTCCATAACTTTCGCAAGGTACCCACTTTCGCCAGTACCAGTAACTTTGATTTCAATCGTGCCTTCACCATTGACCGATCCACCTATGACGCGGTCATCAACTTGTTTTTTGACTCCTTTTGATTCACCTGTAACAGCTGATTCGTCCACGATCGTATTTCCTTTGATAAGGATACCATCTGTGGGCATCTTATCACCTGAGCGCACAACTAGACGGTCGCCTTCATGAACTTCTTTTAAAGAAACTGTTTCTTCCGTCCCATCTTCTTTGATTCGCTTCACTGATTCAGGTAATAACTCTGCTAACTTTTGTAGCGCATTACTTGCATTTGAGACAGCATTCATCTCGATCCAATGACCCAATAACATAATGACGATCAAAGTAGCTAATTCCCAGAAAAAGTCCATCACATGTGCATGTGGGTTAACTAAGTTTGCGATAAAAGAGTACAAACTATAAATATATGCAACGGAGATCCCCATTGCAATCAAGGTCATCATTGCCGGACTCTTTTGTTCCAATTCCATTTTGGCCCCACTTAAAAATGGTTGGCCTCCATAGATAAAGAGAATCGTAGCTAAAACAAGTACGACCCACTCAGAACCGGGAAAGCTGATTTGAAAAGGCAATTCCAAGCCCATCATTGGTGACAAAAGAATAATAGGAATAGCTAACACAAGAGATAACCAAAATTTCTGCTTAAAATTCCCCATATGCATCGAGTGATCCATTCCACTCATACCATGTTCATGTTTCATTTCCTCATGCATTGAGTGATTCATCCCACTCATATCATGTTCATGTTTCATTCCCTCATGCATCGAATGATCCATTCCACTCATATCATGTTCATGTTTCATTCCCTCATGCATCGAATGATCCATTCCACTCATATCATGTTCATGTTTCATTCCTTCGTGCTTCGACAATTCATTCTGTTTTTCTGATTCTTTCATCTCGATCCCTTCTTCACTTTAATTATTTTTTCATTTTTCGATTTAAACTTAACGAATTAAGCAACACACTAACTGAACTAAAAGCCATCGCACCACCAGCAATAATCGGATTCAACAAGCCAAATGCAGCAAAAGGAATTCCGATCGTGTTATAGATAAAAGCCCAAAAAAGATTCTGCCTGATTTTCTTCAACGTGGCACGAGATAAATCAATTGTTTGTACAACAGCCATTAAATTACTATTCATTAAAGTAACATCTGCTGTCTCCATTGCAATATCAGTTCCACTTCCCATTGCTAAGCCAACATCTGCTAAAGCAAGCGCTGGTGCATCATTGATTCCATCACCAACCATGCCGACTTTTTGATCTGCTTGTTGCAAACGTTGAACATAAGCAGCTTTTTCATCAGGTAATACCTCCGCAAAAATATGAGCTGAATCAAGTCCCACTTGTTTTCCAATCACGTTAGCAGCAAGCTTGTTATCCCCTGTCACCATATACACTTCGATTTTTTGTGCTTGTAGTTTTGCAATTGCTTGTTTCGCTTCTGTTTTCACTGCATCAGCAACTGCAATCAAGCCCAAAACTTGCTTCTCATCAGCCAAATACATAACCGTTTTTCCTTCTTGTTCTAAGTGTAGCGCTTGTTCTTCCAATGAAGCAACTGATAGGCTTAATTGTGCTAAATGTTTTTTTGTCCCAGCAAAATATACTTGTTGATTGATTTTCCCGCTGATTCCAGCACCCGGATGTGCAGTAAATTCACTCACTTCATAAGGAACGATCTCTTTTTCTTGGCTATAATCGTTGATTGCTTTTGCCAAAGGATGTTCGGAAGCTTGTTCCAGACTATGAAAGAGCTTGACAACTTCGGTTGAACCAATCACATCAGTTACTTGAGGAGTTCCCTGCGTAATCGTTCCTGTTTTGTCTAATAAAATACTCGTAAGTCCCGCAGCTTCTTCCAACGCTTCGCCACCTTTAATCAAAATACCATTTCGTGCACCAACGCCCGTCCCTACCATAATTGCTGTTGGTGTTGCTAATCCCAAAGCACAAGGACAAGCAATGACTAAAACAGAGACACTATGAATTAAAGCCAGTTGCCAGTCACCTGTAAGCCATCCAGTCAAAACCAACGTAACAAGAGCAACAACTAAAACTACTGGTACAAAAATACCAGAAATTCGATCGGCGATTTGTTGAATGGGTGCTTTACTTCCTTGAGCATCTTCTACCATTTGGATGATTTGAGCCAACACGGTTTGACTACCTACTTGGGAAACTTCGATCTGTACTAACCCAGTAGTATTCACTGTTCCTCCAAAAACGGTGTCGTCAAGCTGTTTTTCTACTGGTAAGCTCTCTCCAGTCAGCATACTTTCATCAATCGCGCTACTTCCGGAAATGATTTTTCCATCTGTCGGTATTTGTTCACCAGGACGAATGACCAAGCGATCTCCAACCATAACGTCTTCAATCGCAATCGTTTCTTCAACACCATCAACTAATTTCTGTGCTGTCTTCATTTGTAGCGACATCAGTTGTTTGATGGCATCACCTGTCTTGCTTTTGGCTGTATGTTCTAAATATTTTCCTAATAAAATCAAGGTGATGATCATACTACTACTTTCAAAATACAAATCATTGGTCGTACTTGAAACAAATCCGTTATAAATGCTCAACAGAAAAGCAGCAGTCGTTCCAAGAGCGACTAAAACATCCATGTTTGGCGCCTTGGTTTTCAATGCGTGATAGGCACCTTGATAAAAACGTGCACCCACGAAAAACTGAACGGGTAATGCCAAAATCAATTGGACCGTTGGTTGATGGAAAAATTGAACAAGTGTGCCATGATTTCCTAATAACATTGCAATCATTGCAGCCATCAATGGAAAAGTTAAGAGTGCACTTAACAATAAATCTCGTTTCATTTTTCGTAGATACGCTTTTTTTTCTTCAGCAATTTTTTGTTTATGGGCTTCGTCGTATAAGATTGCGCCGTACCCAATTTTTTCGACACTTTGGATCAATGCTTCGGCAGAAGTTTCAGCATATTTGACGCTTGCTTTTTCTGTTGCTAGATTGACTGTTGCCGAAATCACTCCTGGTTGTTCTTTTAATTCTTTTTCTACTCGTGCAGAGCAGTTTGCACAAGTCATTCCAGTAATCACCAAGGTAGTCATTTGAGATGTTTCAGTCATTCAATCACCTCTGCAGGATAACCTAAAGCAGTAATTTGTTCCTTGATCTGTTCTGAATGAATTTGACTCTCGTCAAATTTAACCGTTCCCTTTGCTTTTTTCAGATTTACTTTTACCTTTTGAATACCTGGCAACGCTTGAAGTGTTTCTTCCACCTTTGCTACACAATGATTACAGCTCATTCCTTGAATTGAAAATTGTTGTTTCATCCTAAATTCCTCCTTATGATTTACACGTACATTGTCCAGGGATACAATTGCAAGCAATTGTTGCCACTGGTTTTTTTTGTTGTAACTGTTCCATGATTTTATCGATATCAGCTTGCGTCAATGTTGCTTCTTCCACTAGATCAGCAATCGTCTCGCCAACTTTTTTTGCACAAATATGTGAAAATAAATTTTCTGTCGCACTACGAACAGTATCCATTTCAGAAACTGCTGGATGATAAATAAATTTTTTCCCTTCTTGCTGTGTCCACACAACTTCTTTTTTCACTAATCTTCCTAGTAATGTTTTGACAGTCGCTGCTTTCCAGTCCATCGAATCCGCCAAAATCTGGGTGATCTCTTGTGCAGTCGTTTGGTTTAATGTCCAAATCACTCGCATCACTTCCCACTCGGAATCGCTGATTTTAACAGGCATTTTAGTTTTTACCATTGCTTTCACCTCTTTCGTTTACACTTGTAATCTTTAAAGACAAACTTAGTTTACAACTGTAAACAAAAACTGTCAACTTTCTTTTCTTCTCTTTTTCTCTGTTAGTTCTTGCAAGAAAATTTTTTTACCTTTTTTACTTTTCAAAATGACTACTTGTATTTCATTTGATTGTTCCCGCAAAATTTTTTCTAGTTCTACTACTTGTTTATTGGGAAATTGCCAAATGTAAATCAGAAAGTCTAAGTATTCTCGATCAAATTTTTCTTGAAATGTTCTTGGCATGTCTGGTCTAGAGGCTGGATTGATTCTTCGTTTGAAGGAACGAGAAATTACTCGAAATAAGGACAATAGACGTGGCACTTTCAAGAGGATAAGTGTGTCCGCGTGGTTGAAACGTAAATCACTTGTGCCTAAATAATTGCCATCGATGATCCAGTGTTCATTTGCACGGATAAACTTTTCTTGCTCTGATTGAAACCAAGCTTGAGCCTCTTCACTGTAGTTTGTTTGATGCCACAAAAAATCTAAAGGTAATAAATTGGCTTGTGTTACTTGTTGAAGTTCCCGAGCAAATGTTGACTTTCCTGAACCAGAGTTACCCATGACTAAATACTTCATTGATAGATCTTCCCTTTCTATTTTCTTGATTTTATTTCTGTGTATGAATATGTATACCTTTTACGATACACAAAAAAATAGGACCTGACAAACTAATCACTAGTTAGTCAGATCCTATGATGAATTCTAGTTTCAATTTTATTGCTGAATTATGCTTGTGGAATTGTTTCTGATACTGGAACTTCTTTGTTCTTATCACGACGTGCAATCGCAGGTAAGATCATTCCTAGTAAAATCAAGACAATTGGTGTAATGATATTTGAAATCAATTGGAACCACCATGCTTTTGGATCAGCTGCATACTCAATTTTTGGAACCATACCTAAGATACAAGCAAATGCTGTAAATGCAAAACACCATGCACCGAAGATATAACCAATTTTGGGATTTTTAACGAATTTGTACTCTGAAGTGAATTTTTTATATGCTTTATTCAACATCATATAAGCCAAGAATACCCATAGATAACGCATTGGCATTACAACTGAGTTTAAGTTAGTCAACCATTTAACTAATTCGTTCATATCTTTGATACCGAAAATTGGTAACAAGATAATGATACTTACTAAGATCCCTGTCAGGAAGTACCCGTTGACCAAAGTTCCTTTGCGATTACGTTTACGCAACCAGTTTGGCACAAACTCAGGGTCAGCATCAGCTAGCAAGATTTTTAGCGGTGCATCAATTGAGAAGGCTAAAGCAGAAATTTGCCCAACCATGTTCGTCAACGCGTAGATAATCATCAACGCATTTCCAATTCCATAGTAGTTACCTAAAATTTGGAAGGCACTGTAGGCACCATTTGCCATTAGGTCTTTGGGAATATTGTCACTTGCAAATAGCATACCCATTGCCACTGAACCTAATACCGCACAGACACCAACCATTGCTGCTAAGAAAATCATTCCTTTTGGAAACTCTTTTGCAGGATTTCTTGTTGAGTTTACGTAAGGAGAGATTTTTTCTGCTCCACCCACTGCGAAAACTAGCATTGAAACGGTTGTGAAGTAACTAAAATCAAATGTTGGGATATATGTTTTCACTTGATTCATGTGTGGTGTAGCAAATTCCATTGTTGGGTTGATGAATGGTGCTGTCACTGCTAATAAAATGAATAGTAATGACATGACAAACATCGCAGTTCCCGCTAAACCACCGATCACTTTCAATGTTGATAATCCTTTAGTTGATAAGTATAAAAACGCTAAAAAGATTATTAATGAAATAATAGCAACTAATTGAACAGACATCGTATTGACGATATCTCCATTTCCTTGAACAGCCCAGCCAGCGGCAATCAAAATTGCTTGTGGTTTTTGTGCCAAGTAAGGAATATGCACAACCCAATAAGTCCATGCAGCGTAATAAGCTAGTCGTTTATTGGAAGTTGTATTTTCAACCCAAGAGCTTACGCCACCTTTACTGTCCTTAAATGTTGATCCTAATTGACCAACAATCAAAGCATAAGGAATAAAATAGATTGCAAGAATCAATAACCAAGAAGTAATAACGGAAATGCCTTGTTGTGCATAGTTATTCACAACATTTCCCATACCCCAGACCATATTGAATGCAATCAATGCAACTGTGAACCAGCGCAGTTGTTTGTCGTTCATTGTCTCTCTCCTTTGATATAAAGTATCTATTGCACCATGTAATAATAATCACTTTTTTTTGCTGTCGCAATAGTTTGTTATTTTAAGTGTGTATTCTTTTATTATAAACACATCGTTTTAAAATTATTTTTTCATCATAAAACCAGAAAAATATTTTTATTTCAAAAAGCTTTTGTCTTATGATACTTGCAAGACAAAATTTTCTGAAAAATGAAAATACATTTTTGTCCGTTACGACTTCTTTTAGAATTACATGAAAAAAATCCAAGAGATCAGTAACAATGATCTCTTGGATTCGAACATGCGTTATTTTTACCATAATAACGGATTTTTTTCGTATATTTTATTTATCAATATACATTCATTTCATTTTTTTACTCGTAAGCATCTCATTGCATTCAAAACAGCAATCACCGTTACCCCAACATCAGCGAAAACAGCATCACCCATTGAAGCAAACCCCAATGCACCAAGGAGTAAAACTAAAACTTTCACACCAATTGCAAAGACGATATTTTGCTTCACAATTCGCAATGTCTTACGAGCAACTCGCATCGCATCAGCAATTTTTGAAGGTTCATCGTTCATAATAACAACATCAGCTGCTTCAATTGCCGCATCGCTTCCTAGTCCGCCCATAGCGATTCCGACATCTGCTCTAGCTAAAACGGGTGCGTCATTGATTCCGTCACCTACAAAAGCTACTTTACCAGAGTTTTTTGCAAGAATCATTTCTAATTTGTCAACTTTATCTTGGGGAAGCAATTCACTATAAACCTGATCAATGCCTACTTTTTCACCTACAGAGTCAGCAATTTTTTTCGCATCCCCTGTCAACATAACTGTTCCTTTAACGCCAGCTTTTTTCAATTTATTCATAGCTTCTATCGCATCCACTTTTAGTGCATCTGCAATCAATAGAAAACCAACATATTTTTGGTCAATGGCAACGTAAAGTACTGTCCCGACTTCTTCACTCGCAGAAAATGCAATTTGTTTACGCGCCATCAATTTTTGATTACCAACTAGAATATCATGAGCCTCAATCACTGCTGAGATTCCTTCACCAGCAATTTCTTCTACTTGTTCACTCACTAATAAAGGACCTTGGTAAGCAGCCAAGACTGATTGGGCAATTGGATGCGTAGAATATTGTTCAGCACTTGCCACATACTGCATAAAGTCTGTTTCATCCATCGTTGTTTCAATTGTTTGAACAGAAAATTCACCTTTAGTTAACGTCCCTGTTTTGTCAAAGACAACAGTTTCTGTTTCTGCAAGTAATTCAAGATAGTTACTTCCTTTAACTAAAACCCCAATCTTACTTGCACCACCTATCCCACCGAAGAAACTCAATGGAACAGAAATCACTAAAGCACAAGGACAAGAAATAACCAAGAATGTCAATGCACGATAAACCCAGTCAGAGAACACGGCATCAGGAATCACTAATGGCGGTACAATTGCTAACAATAAAGCTAAAACAACTACGATTGGCGTATAGTAACGCGCAAATTTAGTAATAAAATTCTCAGCTGGTGCTTTCTTACTACTAGCGTTTTCAACTAATTCTAATAACTTACTGATTGTTGATTCACCATAAGTTTTCTCTACACTCATGACAATAGGTTGATTTTTATTGATAAACCCACTGAGAATCATTTCGCCACTGGTTACTTTTCGTGGCACAGATTCCCCAGTTAAAGCAGAAGTATCGACCATGGATTCACCGTCAATAATCGTTCCATCTAGTGGGACTCTTTCACCTGGTTTAATCAAAACTTGTTGTCCTAGCTCGACTTCTTCTGGTGCCACATCCATCCAACCTTCAGCAGTTTTGACGCGTGCTATGTCAGGACGAATGGCCATGAGTTCGCGAATGGATCGTCGTGATTGTTTAACCGCAAAACCTTGGAAATATTCACCCACTTGGTAAAACAACATGACAGCAACTGCTTCAGGATATTCCCCAATAACCATTGCACCAATTGTCGCAATCGCCATCAAAAAGTTTTCATCAAAAATCTGACCCTTAGTTATATTCATGACAGCTTTTTTTATTACATCAAAACCGATTAACCCATAAATAAGGAGATAACCAATCAGACGAATAGCACCAGTCGGCGATAGCCAAATCAAAAGCCCCATTCCCACTGCGGAAACAAGAATCCGAATCAAATCATCCCAACTAGTATCATGTTCATGATCATGGTCATCTTGCTGATTATTTTTAAGCTCATTAATCGTCACATCTGGTTCGATTTCTTTAATCGCTTGCTTTGTTTTATCTTCAACGGTTGCTAAATCTGCTTCGTCTGCAACGATTCGCAACTTACTCGTAGTAAAGTTTACATTTGCTTCTTGCACACCTTCAATTGTCTGTACTTTTTTTTCAATTTTCATTGCGCAATTTGCACAATCTAAGCCATCTAAACGATATTCTTTATTCATTTTCTTTCCCTCCCTACAATACATATGAATATCTCTTCATAAGTTATTATAAATGAACGCACATTCATATGTCAACTGGAAGCCTTCTCTTTTTTTCTTTTATTTGACATTTTACGTTTCCTGTCAAAAAAAAGCGGACAAAACGAAAATCGTTTTGTCCGCTTTTCAATTTGTTACTCAAAATAATAGTGATTACTTGGGACAATCTCTGCTCCAAATGGCATCAATGCCAAACGAGCCAATTTAAATGATTGTTTGCCAAATGGAATACCTACAATTGTGATACACAAAATCAAACCACTTACAATATGCGTTAACGCCAAAGGAAGACCTGACACAATCAACCAAATCAAATTGACAATCAATGAAAAGCCACTTTGATGATAGATCACTTCTTTTCCAAATGGGGCAAAAGATAAAGAAGCAAGTTTGAAACATTGTAATCCGATTGGAATTCCAACAATTGTGACACACCATAATGCGCCCGCAATCAGCCAGCCAAGTCCCCCAACTAATCCTCCAAAAATAAACCATAAAATATTTCCTAAACAGCTCATACTATTCTCCTTTTATAAAGTTACTTGAATCTATTATCGCATAAAATACTAAAAAAGAAGCATGACAGTATCGTCATACTTCTTTTTTAAACTCTTTTTATTAAGTTGTATTCTTATTTAAGGTGTTCAAGAAGTAGCTCTGATAAATCAGTCTAAACACTCAAAAATTTGAGAAGCAATTTCTGACAATTTATTCTTATTTACTGGAGTTGGACACTTTTTTACAACCTTTATGGATAGATGCGGTTCAACAAACGAGGGAATGGAATGGCCTCACGCACATGATCAATTCCTGAAATCCAAGTAACTGTACGTTCCAACCCTAAACCAAAACCTGAATGAGGTACAGAGCCGTATTTACGCAAGTCAAGGTACCAAGAATATTCGTTTTCATCTAAGCCATGCTCACGAATTTGTTCTAGTAAAAATTCGTAATCAGTTGCACGTTCACTACCACCAATGATTTCGCCGTAACCTTCTGGCGCGATCATGTCTGCACAAATCACAACATCTTCACGGGTAGGATGTGGTTTCATATAGAAAGGTTTGATTGCTTTTGGATAGTTTAAAATGAAAACTGGTTGCTCAAATGAATTCGCAATAAACGTTTCGTGTGGTGAACCGAAGTCTTCGCCCCACTCAATATCATCAAATCCATTTTTCTTCAATAATTCAATTGCATCATCATACGTGATACGTGGGAAAGGTAACTTAGTATAAGATTTCAAAACTTCTTTATCACGTTCAAGTACATCTAACGCATAGTCACAGTTATCTAAGACACTTTGAACTAAGAAAGCTACATATTTTTCTTGAACTTCTAAGCTTTCTTCTTGATGAGTAAAAGCCATTTCTGGCTCAATCATCCAAAACTCGATTAAGTGACGACGTGTTTTTGATTTTTCTGCACGGAATGTTGGTCCAAATGAAAAGACTTTTCCAAATGCCATTGCAGCAGCTTCCATGTATAATTGACCACTTTGAGAAAGATACGCTTTTTGATCAAAATAGTTTGTTTCAAATAAATCAGTTGTTCCTTCTGGTGCTGAACCAGTCAAAATCGGTGGATCAATTTTAACAAATTGATTCGCATTGAAAAATTCGTATGTGGCACGAATGATTTCATTTCTGATTTGCATGATTGCATGCTGGCGTGATGAACGCAACCATAAATGACGGTGATCCATCAAAAAGTCTGTCCCATGTTCTTTGGGTGTAATCGGATAATCATGGCTTTCACCAACTACCTCAATGTTAGTGATCCCAATTTCATACCCAAATTTTGAACGGCTATCTTCACGAATTTCACCAGTAACAGTAATAGCTGTTTCTTGGTGTAAGTTCTTAGCAGTTTGGAAAACTTCTTCTGGTACCTCACTTTTGACAACTACACCTTGGAAAAAGGCTGTTCCATCTCTTAGTTGAAGAAAAGCAATTTTTCCGCTTGAGCGCTTGTTAGCAACCCATGCACCAATTGTCACAGTTTCTCCTACATGGTTTTTCGAATCAATAATTTGAATTTGTTCCACGAATGACTCTCCTTTTTTCTTCCTGTTTTACTTTCAGGATTCATTTTGACTTTTACTCTCAATAAATTGAGCAATTCTCAACACGGCTTCTTCAAGCGTTCCAAGATTTGTCGCATAACTTAAGCGAACGTTCTCACTTGCACCAAATCCTTCACCCGTAACTAAAGCAACCCCTGTTTCTTCTAACAGATCTTCGACCCATTTCGTCACATTACTATATCCACAAATAGCTAAAGTTTCTTTCACGTTTGGAAATAAATAAAAAGCTCCTTGTGGTTTCGCAAGTTTGACACCTGGCAATGCTGCCACTAATGGATATAAACGGTTCAAACGTTCTTCAAATGCCTGACGCATTTCTTCCACCGTATCCTGCTCTCCTCTTAACGCTTCAACCGCAGCATACTGACTGACTGCTGTTGGATTGCTAGTGGATTGTGACGCAATCGTAATCATTCCATCAATGATTGTTTGATCACCAACTGCGTAACCAATTCGCCAACCAGTCATGGCATATGTTTTTGAAACACCGTTGATGATAATCGTTTGTTTGCGAATTGCTTCGCCTAGTGTGGCAATTGGAGTAAATTCATTGCCATTATAAACTAAACGACCATAAATATCATCTGCAACAATCAAAATATTATTTGCAACAGCCCATTTTCCAATTGTCAAAAGCTCATCTTTGGTGTAAATCATCCCTGTCGGATTAGATGGCGAATTGATAATCACAGCTTTTGTTTTGCCTGAACGGGCAGCCTCTAACTGCTCTACTGTCACTTTGAACGCATTTGTTTCTTCTCCGCGGACAAAGACTGGAACACCTTCAGCTAATTTGACTTGTTCCCCATAACTTACCCAGTAAGGAACGGGAATAATCACTTCGTCTAACGGATCAAGAATTGTTTGAAAAAGCGTGTATAGGGCAAACTTCGCTCCATCAGTAACGATGGTCTGTGAAGTCTGATAATCAAGCTGATACTGTTGCTTTAAATAATCAACAATTGCTTGACGTAACTCTGGAATTCCAGCAGTCGGCGTATAGTAGCTTGCTTTCCCATTTTTGATAGCTTGGATGGCAGCTTCCTGAATATTCTCAGGTGTTGCAAAATCTGGTTCACCGACTGTTAAACTCAAGATATCTCTACCTTGGGCTTTCAGTGCTTTTGCTTTAGCTGCCGCTGCAAGTGTCACAGAAGGCTCTAAACGTTGTGCTCTCTTAGATAGTTCCATCTTTTTCGTCCCTTCACAATTAGATATTTTGAATGGTTTTCACTTCGTCCCCTGATTCAAATGTAATCAGGTAATAATTTAATGAATTGTCTGTCCCTTTAGCAACAACTTCCCAAACAGGCTGATCTTCAAAAATTCCTAGTGTTGCTTTTTCAATCACAGCTTCTGGATGCGCTTCTTGGATTTTTTGTTTAGCTTCTTCTTCTGTTAAACCCTTGTTTTGTTCCAAAACTTTCACCTTATCACCAGATTTTGGAATGATGACCACAATTTTTTGATTTTTTTCATTCGTACCCATTAGAGAAAAATAAGTTTTCTCACGTGTGTACCAGTAAAACTTGTCCACATTTTCCAAATTTGCATATTTTTTTGCAAGAGCTGTCGCTTCTTTTTCCGCCTGTGCGTAAGGGCGATTTGATCGTAAATAAAAAATCGAACTAAAGACAATTACTGCTAATAAAAATACGATCAAACTAATCAATACACGATTAATGGTTCTTTCTCTTTTTGATTCTTTCTTCAAGGATCGTCGCTCCTTTATCTTCATTGCCTTTCATTATAACAGATGTTTCTCCCAAAATAGGAAGATTGTATTGACTTTATTCTTCTTTTTTTGTTAAGAATTCACTGATTTCTTGGTAAATTACTTCGATTGGTTCTTCTTGGACTTTTACCTTTTTTGGTAAGGAACGTAGCATTCTTCCACCATATCTTGCAGTGAGCAATCGACGATCCAAAATCAACAACACACCACGATCAGTTTCGGTACGGATCAGCCGCCCCAATGCTTGACGTAACTTTAAAGCTGCCTTAGGTACTGATTCCTGATAAAAAGGATTGATACCTTTAGATTCAAGATAGGCATTTCTAGCTTTTACCATTGGTCGTTTTGGATTGTCAAAAGGTAGTCGTGTCACCACAACAATTTGGAGTGCATCTCCAGGTAAATCTACCCCCTCCCAAAAACTGTCAGCACCAAAAAGGACACTCATTTCTGACAACATGAATCGCTTCAATAATTTTTCGCGACTTCCGCCAAATCCTTGTGCTAATATTTCTCTACCTTGTTCCAACATTCTCATATGCATCTTTTGATAGACCTGTTGCAAAATATCATGCGAGGTGAACAAGACTAAAATAGGTCGCTGTTCTCGCTTGATCAGCCCCGTTAATGTTTTGGTCAAATATTCGATATAATCCTGACTTGTTACTTGGTTTATTGCAGGTGCTTCTGTTGGCAAATAAATTCTTGCTTGGCTTTCATAATCATAGGGTGAAGCAATCACTTTCAAGGGCGTTCCTTCAATACCCAGTCGTTTTGAAAGATAGTTCCGATCTGGACCAATTTTCAAAGTACCGCCAATATAAAGAATATGTTGATATCTTGGATACCAAACAGTTGTAGGTAATAACGCTGCTTGAAAATCATGTAGATGAAACATCATTTGCTGTGGACCACTTCCAAGTACAACCCAATGAATCAACTGTTCACGCCAATCCTCCAACCACTGCTCCATAAATTGCTGTTGCGTGTCTAATTGGTCAAACAAAGCATACAAATTGGCTAAGTCCAAGCGCATTTGATTTGACCAGCTTTCTTGAATGATTTCCAAGCTTAATTTCAATTGTTCATGAAGCTGGTGGATTTCTCGATAAAATAATTGCAAATGGTCAATCGCAATCCCTGCCTCAAATGGTAACTCATCTAACAATTCTTTTGTTACCATGACCTCTTCTTGATGATGGTTTTCGTTTTGATTCAACAACTCCGTCAATCCTTCTGCAATCGTGAACTGAGCTTCACATAAAGAAACTAATTCCTGTCGGTAAATCTGTAACCAGCGAGTCACTTCATGGTTATCCGGCAAATAACTACTCATTCGGTCGAATAATTGTCCTTCCTCATTCAACTGTTGAACTTGTTTATAGAAATGTGCGACACTCAATCTTCGATCATTGATTTTTTCGGCAATCTCAGGCAAATGATGCGCTTCATCAATCAGTAAATAAGGACTTTCAGGTAGCAACGGCTCTTTGCGTAACGTTTCTTGGACTAAAAATGCATGATTGACAATCAAAAAATTACTTTGTTTTGCTTTTTCCAATAAAAAACGAACAAAATCTTGTTCATAAAATGGCTGATTCGGCGCTAAAAAATGAACTCCACGATGGGCAATATCGTGGAAAAAGAGATGGTTCAGATTCGTCAAATGTAATTCATCTAAATCACCTGTTTTAGTTTGTGTCAACCAAACTAAAACCGACATTTGATACAATGCATATTGTTTTTGACTAGGTGCTTCGTTTAACGTCGCTTTCAAACGTTGAAGATCAATATAATGACGAAAACTTTTGATGATAGTCGCTTGGATTGGCTGATCCAGTAATTGGTTCAGCAAAGGAATGTCTTTCTCGACAATTTGTTGCTGAAGAACTAAGGAAACAGTACTGATAATAGCAGGCTTCTCAGGTGTTGCTAAATAGCTTAGTGGCAACAAATAGCCAATCGTTTTCCCCATTCCCGTCGCAGCTTCGATCATCAAGTTTTTTTGTTCCTCTTTTTTAGTGAAGTGATCGTACACTGCATTCATCAAACGATTTTGTTCTTTGCGATACATCAATGTTTCGCCAAACATTCGCTCTTTTGCCTGTTTTTTTCTTGGATAAGTTTGCGTACCATAGTGAATCTGTGAAAACAGCTCTACTTGCTTTTTCTGTAATGCAATTCCATCAATGATTTCAATGGAATCATCTAATGGCTGGACTTGCTGTTTCATTTCTTCAACAACACGTGCGATGAATCGACTCGTATCCATCCCAGTGTATTTGCTTAGTCGGGCAACCTCTTCCAATGTAACTAATGGCAACTGACGCATGCGCTCTTCAATCAGCAAAAGGAGCTGACCAGTCACTTCCGCATCGCTGTCAGCCTGATGTGGATTTTCATGAATGAATCCTAAGCTTTCCGATAAATCGCTCAAACGAAAACTTGGTTCTGTTGGTAAAAAAATCTGCGCTAATTCAACCGTGTCGATCCCCGGAATCTTCAATTCTGGAAGACCACACCGCATTAATTCTTGATTTAAAAATTTATAATCAAAGTAAATATTATGTGCGACAAATACTGTTTCTGCTAAGAGATTGTAAATCGTCGGTGCGACATCTTCAAAATAAGGCGCACGTTGGACGCGTTGGTTCGAAATTCCTGTTAAATGTTGGATTTGTTTTGAAATCTTTCGCCCCGGATTAATGTCGATCGAAAAGCGTGAAGTGATTCGACCAGCTTCAATCATGACGCAGCCAAATTGAATGATCCGATCTTCTTTTGGGTTCGTCCCAGTCGTTTCAATATCGACGACCGCATAAGTTGTTGGTTTCAAAATAATTTCCTCTTCTCTTGCCGCTTCGTTTACTTTTTAGTACGGATGTTTCTTTTGAAATTATACTACAAAGAAGAGGCTGGGACAAAAGTGTTTCACCTTAAAAGACAGAATGAATGTTCAAAAATGATTCACGCTTTTTTCCCCCTCTCTTTCTCAAAGCATTTTTTTGCTTCACTAGCTACTGAACTTTTATAACAAAAAAGACTAAGAATTTTCGTCCTAACATCCTGCTCTTATTTTTTCCATAAAAATTGGTTCCTTGCTTGTTGAATGAAGAAAAAAGAAACAAATACGACAAAATAAAAAAGCTTGGAATAATTATCAAAAAGATAACTACTCCAAGCTTTTGTTTAATTTATAGGTTAATTAAGCTTTAACAACGTTAGTTGCTTGAGGTCCACGTTGACCTTCTTCAACATCAAAAGTTACTGCTTGGCCTTCTTCTAAAGTTTTGAATCCGTCACCTTGGATAGCTGAGAAATGAACGAATACGTCGTTTCCGTTTTCTGCAGTGATAAATCCAAATCCTTTTTCTGAGTTAAACCATTTAACTGTACCTGTTTCCATAATAAAAATCCTCCTTGTGTTTCAAACACATATTTTGCAATTACTTGTATGGTGAATATCTGGAAGATGTTTATTTGAAACAAGCTACCATAATTACCGAACAGAAACTACGACTATTAATATACCACACATCTATTAGAATAGCTAGAATTTTAGAACATTTATTTAAAAAAAATCAATTTTTTCACAATTCCCACCTTAAGTAGAATTCGAACGATTTTCTTTGAAGTTTTTTGATTATTAAGAAAGGAAACGGATACGCAAAAAAAAAGAACAAGAAACCAGCGCAACGTCTGACTTCTTGTTCTTAGCAAAAATAGGAGAAATAACAGAGCAAGCCTTTTATACTACCTAGAAACTGCCTGCGCTCCTGCATAATCTTTATGCGCCATTTTTACTCTTATTTCACCAGTTTAATCAAAATATTTCTTTATTTACTAAAGTAGTAAAACTCTTTTGAATACTTGATCGTTGTTTTGGCAGAGCTGAACATTTTGTGCCGCAACCTTTATTCACGTTGTTCCTCAAATAGCCTTCCTTAATATCTCAAAATCGCCACCAAACTCTTTTCATCAGGCGATTCTTTTTGATCCAAGATAAAGACTTGTCCGCCTGTCTCAATGACATCGTCAGCTAATTGATTCAAAACTTGACGTCGATCATATTCTGTTTCTGGATCTTCACCAAAGCCATCAACTAAATTAGAAGTTGCAATAAACAAATGCGAAATTTTACCTTCTTTCGCCGCTGGAACAATATCCACTAATTGATCAATGAATTTTTTATCCAATAATTTATTATAACTTTCAGCTTCTTTATCCGCCAATTCTTTTGACAAACGTTGTGCACCAACCTCAATATCTTTTAACGATAATTGAGCTGGTGACGCTGAGACAGCAACATCTGAACGATAATCTGGGTTTTTGGCTACTTTTTTGAAAACAGCCTGATTTTCTGGTAAGGCAAATAAATAAATCGGCCATTTTTCTGGATTTTCAAATGTATCACGTAAATAATTATCTACCGCTTGGTAATAGTTAATCCAATCGATTTTGACTTCTTCATCTTTTGTGCTAACTCCATGGAATGTCATGCCTTCTTTTGAAGTCCCAGCTTTTCCACTCGTAATAAAGTTTAGATTCCCACCTGTTAATTCGTCGCCTAAAGCTGTTACGATGTCTACCGGTGCATCTTCTGGTAATTCGACTTCTTTGACCATCTTGTTGTTTACTTTATACAACTTCATGGAATCACGATTCAACCCTAATAAATAATAAGAATAGTTGAATTGCGCGTTTTTGATGATTGCCAATAAATAAGGTAAATCACTAACATAATATTGATCATCTACTGGAATACTTAGACGGTAAATATACGATTGCTCTTCATTTAAGACAACTGCCACACTCTCTGTGCCACTACGCCAAAATGAAGCATCATTTAGGATTTCTTCAATCTTTTCTTTAAATGGAGTCCACTCATGTTTTGAGTATTTTTTTTCAAAACGTTTTTTGGCTTCTTTCGCAAAATTTTTAAATTTGATTTGATCTTTTTCAACATCTTGATGTGAAACGTGTGTGTTCAACATAATTGTGACGAACGGACCTTTTGCACCTTCTGAAGCTAACTGAGACAACAATTCTTTATCGATTTTTGTCATAAACGTATCCCTCCTAAAAAAATCATTCCTACAATTAAAGTCTACCACAACAATTTTTTTCAACCCAATAAAACGAATTAACTCCAGTAAACGGTTTCGCTTTTTTCAATCATTCATGTTTTATTCACATTTAAACCATTCTTTCCTCTCATCTTCACAGCAAATGATTCAAAATTAACTGTTACAGTGAAATCATCAAATAGATAAATTTCAAAAATAGCTTGATAATTAACTTAAACGAGGTGAAAACGATGCAATTACTAATTATTTTTAGTTTATTAAGTATGATGAGCTTATTCGCATTTGTCGCTAGTCGTGTTGTTGAACTTGAACCACAACCAGCTAAAGTACGCGTAAAAAACGATTAATTCTATTCCTATTTAACTCTTCGTCTCCTGATTCAATCACATCTAAAGTTTTTTTCAGAAACATTGAAAGTCCCCACACTCTCTGATAAAATTTTAATTTGTACGAAAAGAAATCAATAAGGAGACCGAATATGTCCATAAAAAAAACACGGTTAGTTGTTCTGTTTGCTAGCCTCATCTTATGTGTTGCTTCCCTTTTCCCCACATTAACTGTTAGGGCTGATGACACATTTTCTGTTGGCGCAAAAGCAGCTTTTGCAATTGATGCCGAAACCGGCAAGATTTTGTATAACCAAGATGGTGACACGCCAATGGGAATTGCCTCAGTCACAAAAATTATTGGTCTTTACATCATTCTTGACCAAGTTAAAAATGGAAAACTTGCTTGGGATGATGAAGTATCCATTTCAGATTATGCCGAGGAACTAAGTGTAACACCGGATCTATCAAATGTGCCATTGCACAAAGAAAACACGTATACTGTCAAAGAACTTTTTGATTCTGCTGCAATTCAGTCTGCTAATGCCTCAATTGTTGCACTTGCTGAAAAAATAGCTGGTAGCGAACCTAAATTTGTTGAGATGATGCAATCACAATTAAAAAAATGGGGAATCACAGACGCTACTCTAGTCAATGCTTCTGGACTAAATAATAGCTATTTAGGTGACAATCTCTACCCTGGCAGCTCCGAAACAGACGAAAATCAACTTTCTGCTCGTGATGTTGCTATTGTTGCTCGCCATTTGATTCTAGATTACCCAGAGATTTTAGAGGTCACAAGTACTGCGACTCAAATGTTTGGTGAGGACACTGTTTCACCAGTTGAAATGGTGAACTGGAACTGGATGCTTCCGGGATTCATCAATCACAAAGAAGGCGTTGATGGACTAAAAACAGGAACAACTGATTTTGCTGGTGCCTGTTTTGTTGGTACAATCAAGAAAGATGATCGTCGTGTAATCACTGTTGTGTTGAATGCAGATGGTCACGAAGAAAATCCAAGTGCTCGCTTTACTGCTACTGCGAACTTGATGGACTACTGCTACGACAACTGGTCCGAAAAAGAATTAGGAAAAGCTGGAGCAAGTATCCCAGACATGAAAACGATCGATGTTCTTGACGGAAAAGAACAATCTGTTCCAGTCGCACTTAAGTCACCAGTTAAAGTTTGGGTCCGTAATGATATGGATACAGGAAAGTTGAACATTACACCTACACTTTCAAAAGATTCATTGACAGATAAACAAATTCAAGCACCTGCAGAAAAAGGAACAAAAGTCGGAACTGCTATGATTACTTTAGCAGATGATAAGCTTGGCTATTTAGACGAAAAAGATGCACCAGCTACCGACATCGTCACAACTGCTAAAGTCGAAAAAGCCAATATTTTTGTTCTTGGTTGGCGTCATGTTGCTGAATTTTTTACAAATCTTTTTTGATCCTGAGTAAACTTCCACTCATTTAACGTGAGAAGCGTTTGTCACATGACAAAGGCTCTCACGCTTTTTTGTTTCTCACTTTCTTTCCATTTTTTGGTTTTATTAAAAGCTTTTTTATAGAAATTTCGTTATACTTAATGAATGAAAAAGGAGTTGAACGTATGAATTTAACCAGAGATCTTGCTTTTATGGCTCTCTATTTTTTAGGCATTGTTGGTGTTTATTATTGGCGGAAAAAACAAAAAGATCCCGCACTTTTTTTCTATGGTAGTACATGGTCTTTTGGCGTATTGCTGACTTATCTGATTGTATTAGAAATTTCCTATCATTCACTTTTTTTTATGATTCCCTTGTTTTTCTTTAGTATTTTTGCCTTTTTTTATTTTACGGAGAAAAGGCGCCTACTAAATGGGTGGCTATTTAATTTATTTCTCATCAGTTTTGGCATTTACTTAGTCATGCTATTGTTTGAAACAGAGAATGTTTTCATTGGTGGACTACTTGCCTTGATTGCTATTCCCCTTCTTTTAATCCTGTTATTTGGATTATATATACTGATTGTTGTTTTATTTTGGAATGGGATAGTGGTACTAAAAAAAGAATCACATTCACTGGCAAATTTATTGACGTTATTACTTGGCATTTTCTTAACCATCTTTTTGTTAACTGAACTTTTCTTAATTCAATATCTGCCACAATGGGCAAATGTTCTATTCAGTGTTGTGCCAATGATTTTATTCTACTTGTTCGTCGTATTTTATAATTTCTTGACGATTTCTGTTCTGTATCAATTTAATCGCCCACGGTTCAACCAAGATTTCATCATCGTTTTGGGTGCGGGGCTTTTAGGTGGCGAAAAAGTATCCCCTTTACTCGGACAACGAATTGATAAAGCAATCGCCTTTTACCGAGCACAAGAGCGAGCGACACTTAATCCACCAAAGCTATTGATGTCTGGTGGACAAGGGATTGATGAGAAATTGCCTGAAGCCGTTGCAATGAAAGATTATGCGTTAAAAAAAGGCATTCCAGAAGATCAGATTCTTGTTGAAACAAATTCAACGACTACTTTAGAAAATATGCGTTTTTCTAAGGAAATCATGGATCGTCTAATGAACGGCCCTTATCAAGCAATTTTCAGTTCAAATAACTATCATATATTTCGTGCAGGAATGTATGCACGAGAAGCACAACTAAAGGCAAACGGAATCGGTTCAAAAACAGCTTTGTATTATTTGCCAAATGCTTTTCTTAGAGAATATATTGCTGTTTTAATGATGAATAAAAAGCGGCATTTAATTGCATGTTCGTTGATTTTCCTATTTGATTTGTTACTTGTGTTAGTCACGTTGTTTAATTAAGTCGTGAAAGAAGTACCTAGCTCCAATAAATAAAAAGCAAGTCTAAGTCATTCAAGTGACCTAGACTTGCTTTTTATTTATGCCTGTTGCGAAACGATTCAAGTAATGGGGTAAAGAAAACCCCTTTTTTCACAGCAATTTGTTGAGCAGAATAAATCCCATTGTTTCCAGAACACATAAAGCTGACTAAACATATCAAAAAGAAATACACAGCGGCTTCACTGCCAAACAATTCGATTCCCATAATAAAACAAGCTATTGGTGTATTCGTCGCACCAGAAAACACACCAATGAAGCCAAGCCCAGCTAGAAATGGGACGGACATGTGTAAGATTGGTGCCAAACTTGCACCTAATGTTGCACCAATTTCAAAAAGAGGCGTCACTTCTCCACCTTGGAATCCAGCACCTAACGATAGAATCGTAAAGCCAAGTTTTCCTAAAAAGTCAAATGGATGCGCATTGCCATTAAAAGCATCTTGCAGTAAAGGTAAGCTTAAGCCAAGATAACGTTGTGTTTGTAAGACAACAGCTACCAAAACAACAATTGCTCCACCCATAAAATTTCGTAAAACAGGATTGGTAAACCAATGGGCATAAACTTTCTTCAAAAAGACGATTGAACGACTAAAAACCCAGCCACAAATTCCAAAGATGATTCCTGCCAACATTAATTTGACAAACAAACGACCACTCCATGCAGGAATTTCTCCCATTGGATAATGTGTGTGAGTGACTCCAAAACTTTCTGTCATGAGATTTGCAAAAATAGCGGCAAAGAAGCTTGGAAATAAAGCTTCTGTTCTTACTTTACCAATCGCTAAGACCTCTAATCCAAATAAAGTTCCAGCCAAAGGTGTTCCAAAAACAGAACTAAATCCTGCACTGATCCCACTGATAATCAAGATTTCTCGTTCCAATTGATCCAATTTAAATACACGCGACAAGTTATCTGCTAAGGCTCCCCCCATTTGAACAGCCGTTCCTTCACGACCAACTGAACCACCAAATAAGTGAGTCGTGATTGTTCCAAACAAAGTCAACGGTATCAAACGCAGTGGCACTCTTTCCTCCCCACCATTTCCTTGATCGATAACTAGATTATTCCCACGACTTGAATTCCCACCATAATTTGTATATAAATAAGCAAAAACAGCACCACTTACAGGCAAAAGAAAGAATAGCCACGTATGGGTCAAGCGCAAATTAGTTACAAACGTTAAACTATTTAGGAAAAAGGCTGAAAGACTACCCATGATCACACCTAAAATAGCAGTAATCAGCAACCATTTCAGCATATAGCCTCCTATTCTGAATATATTCGTTGTTTGTTTCCCCATTAAAATTCCTCCTAAAAAAAGACACCTACTAAAAAAGAGGACACTAATCCCTTTTTTTAGTAGGCGTCATTAGTTTATTAATAAACGTTTAAAGGCGAACACCATCACCTATTCACTTCACCTAAAAATATAGCATGATTTTCTGAAAATTACAATCAACTATCGTTCTTTTTTCACGCGATGGACAAATTCATAAAATGGCTCAAGTTGCACTAACTGGTGATTACATGTATCACTATCATGACAAATATAATTGCCCTTTTTCGTATAAGTACCATCTGAGCCTGATTTTGTCGTAGAAAGAAAGAGTGAAACATTCGATGTCTTCTGGCAAATAGCACAAATCCCTTTTGTAATGGTTGGTGATAGACTACCATAGTCTCCTTGGAGTTTTCCTTCATCATAATAAAGCAAATACTTTCTTTGACTCCCAGCATCATTGAATCCTACATAAGTATGCTCTCTAAGATCGTAAGCTGACCAGTTTGGTTGTTTCAGCTTTTTCACTTTCCGAAAAATTTTGTCCACTTGCTGCTTCGAAGGTTGTTCAAAAGGTATGACATAAGTTTTTAGTTCTTCCATGACACGCTCTGCTTTTGCCCGTGTGAGCGTGACGTCCATTACAACTGCCAAAAAATCGGTAATTTCAGGTAATTCTTTCTGAATGACAGAATGAATTTTTTCAGCTGCTAATGCTTGAACTGTCTGAACCGTTTTCGGATCATTCACAGAGGAATAAGCATTAAGCAATTGATCTACTTCACGTTGAATAAAATAATATTGATATGGTTGGATTGTTGGTTTCATTTTAAGAGTCCTTTCTTCTTTCAAAAGTCATACTTTGAAGAAAAAAGTTGTTTCAACAAAGTATGTCGTTACTTGTTCAAACCCAACTCTTTTAAATAAGATACGTTATTGTGCATCTCATCATCACCCCCTTTATTTTTTATGTCGTTCTATGTAATGCCTACGCAAACAACCTTTTGTCATTAAACACTATATTTTTTCTTTCGTCAAATAGGATTTCTTTATCTTTCAACAATAAATGATAGTGCATAACTAAATAAAAAACGTTATCCAAAGTATGCTCTGTAAAGAAACACCTTTAGATAACGTATCGTTAAAAATGTTTTATATCATATTAAAAACTGAAACATTCTACAAAAAGACATTACGCTTTGCTACTAGAGTAATCGCTACTATTAAAAACAATAGGTACATTAGAACAATCAACAACTTTTAGTCAAATTAAGTCACTATTTTTCAACTGACTATCCTATAACTATTTTAACAATACCAACTGCCCGTTTTTCACTTCAAAACGAACAGTTTCTTGATTTTTTTCTAATAAATCAGGATGATTAGAAAAGAATCGATTATTGTTACGATATTCTTGATGCATCAATGTTACAATATCGCCGTCTTTTAACGAAATGATTTTTTCTTCATTTTTTTCCATATAACGATCTCCTACAAACTCTTTAAAGTAGACCTGTTCATTCCCTCTATTAATCTGAATACTTGCATAAGGATAATTGAAATACGAATGTGGTGTACCTTTGGAAATACGTATAACTGCTTGACCATTCGAAACGTCTAGTGTTGCAAAAAGCCAATTACCGAGTCCTCCAAAGGTAATTTCTTGTAATTGATCGAAAGCTCCTTTTATTTTTAAAAGTAGCTTGTCTTTTTCTTTACTTTCAGGTAAAGCCAGTACATATTTTTTCGCGAAATCAATATCTTTTTGCATGACTTCTGGTTTAATTTTATCTGTATTTTCTTGATATAACGATTGTACAGCTTGTGCTGCTTCTTTTACATAATTTACTAATGAGATGTTTATCGTTTGATTGTCCTTCACAAACAAATAAGGTTGAGAGATATAGCCAACATTCGTATCTAATTCTAAAGAATATACGCCGTTAGGCATGTTTTCAATTGTTACACTTTCTTTATTTAAAGGAATTTCACGATACAATTGATGATCTCTATAAATTTTTAATGTCGTCCCTTCAAACAATTCTATATCAGGAAACTGTAATTTGATATCACTTGTTAGACCTAGACTATCTAATTCTTGATTGGTAACTAATGATAAAACAGAACTTAAACGATTATGTTTAGTGAATAGATTGATAGCACTCTGTAACTCTTGATCAGGAACTACTTGTGCTAAATGTGAAACCATTTGATACCCATTTTTCTCTGCAAATTTTTTCGATTCTTCTTTCATATTCATCTTCCATGCACTTAATACAGCAGAAAAATCGTATTTTTTTGGCTCTCCTAAATATTTTACAAATAAATCTGGTAATAGATAATGATCCGGATTATATCCTGATTGAGAAGCTAATTCGCGATACTTTACATAAAAGTTTTTAAACCCTTCATTACCAGATTTATCAATCAAATTAGATAAAATAATTAACTGATCTCTTAATCCTTGTTGATTATAGTTCATTGTATTTTTATCTATAAGATGTTTAATACGCATTTCTATTTCATTCTTTTTTCCATAATCATATAACCATGTATTTTTATCAGCTACATCTCTTCCAAATTTTTTGTAAGTATAAATCACACCATAAATATTGTTCCATACTTCGCCAGTGTTCATTCCTTTACTCATGAAATTTCCTTGATAACCATGACCCGTTTCATGTAACGCACCCCAACCATCTTCTAGCCAAGCATCGGCTGACTTATCTGATTGTGCTGCCCACCATTCTCCATAATATAGACCACCTGCACCATGTTTGTCTGCTTTGTAGAAAAAGCGCCGAGTTGAGGAGCGATTAATGGGATCTTGTGCACTATCTGATAAACCGATTAATTGATTGTAATAACCAATAATGTTTTCATCATACATTTGAATAACATTATTTAAATCGGTAGCTTGTACTTGATTTTTGTTTATTTCTGGAAATAAGGTTTGGAATCTCTTGCCTTGTACTAAGGCAAATCCTTTTTCATGATTCCATTTGTTTATAAAAGAACTTTTTGTAGTATTTTTTTGATATTTGGGTAATTCTCTTTTTGTTCCTTCTACAGTAAATTCAACAATTGGCGTCTCCTTATTTTTTTGAGTATAAGGAGTCTCGATAAAAGGAACTGATAACGCACTTGCAGTTAAAGATACCTCATTTTTTGAAAATTCCACTGATGATTCTGTATGTGAATCATCATTTAACAGGCGGAGTTTTAAATTTGCTTTAAAATTGGGATTAACTTGTTTAATTTTTATCTTTGATCCCTTCTCGATTTGAATGCCCAAATCTTGACGATCATGATTATTTCCCATTTTGATTCCCGCATTTAATGTATTAGTAGGTTCTTCAAGTGTAAAAATTTCTAGCTTTTTTTTTTACTTTCAATAGAGACTTGTTGTTCCGCTACTTGCTTATAATCACTACCATAGATCACAACTGACGCTTTATCTGTTGCTTTCAATCCACTCATATAATATTTGAAGGTTCCTTCTGGTAAATTGTTCATTGATACTAAGGCTTTCTTTTCGCCATTGACTACCAATCGCATATATGCGGCATCGTCACCTGTGTATGTTCCAGTCACAAATTGGCTGATTCCTTCTTTGTATGGATCAACACTTGTAATTTCTACTGGTACTTTCGCTTTTTCGATTGGCACTTCTTTTTCTGCTAACTGTTTGTAATCTTTACCATAGATCACAACTGACACTTTATCTGTTGCTTTCAATCCACTCATATAATATTCAAATTTACCTTCTGGTAAATTGTTCATTGACACTAAGGCTGTTTTTTCGCCATTGACCATCAATCGAATATAGCCAGCATCGTCTCCAACATACGTTCCAGTCACAAATTGGCTGATTCCTTCTTTATACGGATTGACACTTGTAATTTCTACTGGTACTTTTCCTTTTTCGATTGGTACTTCTTTTTCTGCTAACTGTTTATAATCTTTACCATAGATCACGACTGATACTTTATCTGTCGCTTTTAACCCACTCATATAATATTTGAAGGTTCCTTCTGGTAAATTGTTCATTGATACTAAGGCTGTTTTTTCGCCATTGACCATCAATCGGATATAACCAGCATCTTTTCCTTTGTATGTTCCAGTCACATATTGGCTAATTCCTTCTTTGTATGGATCGACACTTGTAATTGCAAATTGTTCGTCTTGTTTATCCAACAATTCTTGTGCTTTGTCGATTTTGTTTTGTAGTTCTTGTTTTTTCGCTTCATCTGTTACTTTATCGACCGCTGCTTGTGCTTCGTTGATTTTGTCTTGGTTGACGCCATCAGCTAGGTTTTCTCCATTGAACAAGCCGTTGACTTTGTCAGTTGCTTCTTGCACGATTTGTGCTTGTTCGTCTTGTTTGTTCAACAATTCTTGTGCTTTGTCGATCTTGTTTTGTAGCTCTTGTTTTTTCGCTTCATCTGTTACTTTATCGACCGCTGCTTGTGCTTCGTTGATTTTGTCTTGGTTGACGCCATCAGCTAGGTTTTCTCCATTGAACAAGCCGTTGACTTTGTTAATTGCTTCTTGCACGATTTGTGCTTGATCGTCTTGTTTATTCAACAATTCTTGTGCTTTGTCGATCTTGTTTTGTAGTTCTTGTTTTTTCGCTTCATCTGTTACTTTATCGACCGCTGCTTGTGCTTCATTGATTTTGTCTTGGTTGACGCCATCAGCTAGGTTTTCTCCATTGAACAAGCCGTTAACTTTGTCAGTTGCTTCTTGCACGATTTGTGCTTGTTCGTCTTGCTTGTTCAACAATTCTTGTGCTTTGTCGATCTTGTTTTGTAGTTCTTGTTTTTTCGCTTCATCTGTTACTTTATCGACCGCTGCTTGTGCTTCATTGATTTTGTCTTGGTTGACACCATCAGCTAGGTTTTCTCCATTGAACAAGCCGTTGACTTTGTCGGTTGCTTCTTGGATTGAATTATCCCATTCTGCTGAATATGTGACACCTAATAAATCACAAATTGAAGTGGCATTATTCACATTTTTTGATGGTTTCCATCCTAAAAATGCATGATTTTTTCTTGACGGAGTTTGTCCCTCTTTCCATGAATTGAAATTGGATAGTTCTAATTGTTTTGGAGTCACACAAATTTTATCTATATACTTGAGAGTAGATGCGCCTGAAGAAAATGCCCCACCGTTTGCATCTAGTGTTGGAAATGCTTCTGGTATTCTTCCTGATTCAGTTACAAAATCAAAATTAAGAAATTTAGATGAGGTCGTAGGATTTACGATCACTGACAATGGTTTTCCTACTGCTGTTTCATTAGTAGCTCTATCACCCAGTATTTTATTGGTATCTTGTGTATCTAATGATGTATTACGTAAATCTATTTTTCTTAAAGCTGGTGTATTTTCAAACATATAGCTCATATCTAAAGCCTTCTTATTCGTATTCAACATACTTAAATCTAAAGACTGTAATGAAGTACATCCACTAAACATTCTGCTCATGTTTGTTACATTGTTGAAATCAGTTGTTCCAAACTTAACATTTTTCAATTTTGAACAGCCTTGGAACATACTTGACATATTTATGGAATCTATTACATTTATATTTAAACCAGTTAAGTCAACACTTTCTATACTAGAATTTCTAAAAAAATTGTTGAACCTTTCTACTCCATTTACTAATACTTCCTTATTACCTTCTACTCTAAAAGAAGTAATTGGATTTCCAGTGGCATTTTGCATAAACTTTGTGCTACCACCATTTACTCTGACTTTCTTTTTTGTTTGCATAGTTCCTAATAAGACAATGCTCATTTCAGTTGGTATTACAACATCTGTATCAGTATTTCTACCTAAGTATTGATTAACTTGGTAAAAATCTTTTTCAATCGTTATATTCCATCTTTTCTTTGTATTCTGGTCCATTAAATCTACTGTTTGACCTACACTATAACGAGGAGTTCCACTAGACGAATCTGTTTGAACATCATCGGATGCCTGTACTTGTTTTTTTGAATTTTCTGTAAAATCTATATTTGATTCGTTTGTTGTTTGGCTTAATTTTTCATCTACTTTTTCAGTAGAATTAGCGTTTTTAACCTCTTGCTCTAATGCAGAAACAAGAGGAGTCGTTACCATGTTTCCCAAAATTAAAAATGATGCTAAACAATATTTGAAAGATTTCATTCACACTACTCCTTGTCTATTAATTTAAATGGATGATTTTACCATCGCTTTTAAAATTGTTATTTATTCTCTAGTTAATAAGCGTTTACTTCTTGCTCCAATAAACCTATCTTCTATAAACATCTCCCCCTATGTCATTTAATTTATACTAAAAATATTGATGTTTATTTTAAAAATTTAAAAAAAAGAGAAAAAAATAAAAATACATAACAGCTAAGGACAATCATCCAGCCTAAAGAAGAAACGAAATCTAAAAATTTACTGGATAATCACTTCGTAAACTAAAAGAAGATGCGGATGAACCAAAAGAAACTATACTATCACTGAAACTTTTTTATTTAGTCAAAAAAAAAAGATTGTTACCATATTTATTAGTAATAAATATGGTAACAACTTGGTTTGCCTTTATTTTTCTTTAAATGTTCTTGAAATCAATCTATTTATGAATTACAGGAATCAAGGGAGGATTTTATACCATAAACGTTTTGACTGATTTATTTTGATCGTACATTGAACTATAGTGACTTTTAATTGTTCTAAATATAAAATATTCCTTTCTCCATGAATAAGTAAAAGCTTAGCAAAGTGACATCATTTATCGATAAAATCATCAATAGATTCGATTACTTTGGTAGAATAATGGATTTGCTTTTTTCTCAGACAACTAGCAACTCTAGTTTTATTCCAAAATAACTTTGATTTACTTTTGTTATAAGCAGTTGATTCCCCAAAAGATAATTCCACTGTAGCATCTTCTCAATTTTTATTATTAACTGAAGATAAAAAACAGGACAGCAATCGTGATTGCTGTCCTGTTTTTATTTAAATAGACTGTTCTTTTCCAAAATAATGTTGCCATTTTTGACGCATGCTGCTAGTCATTGGTTGGGCAGCTTCTTTCACTGCGCAATATTTATCAACAAATGTCACAATGTAGCTTTCTTTATATTTGGGTGGTGCAATAGTTGCTCCCCACATATGTTTCAAAATGATATCACGTTCTAAATCAGAAAGTTCCGTGATCTTTTCTGCATTTTTCACAGCAATTCTTGGGTGGACATACGCATGTGAACCTTCATCAAATTTAGTTGTTCGCCAGTCGTAATAAAACAGATCATGTAAAAGCCCAGCTCTTGCTGTTGCTTTAG
Organism: Enterococcus sp. AAFC-DPL-6103; assembly: GCF_058216595.1. Lineage (NCBI taxonomy): Bacteria > Bacillati > Bacillota > Bacilli > Lactobacillales > Enterococcaceae > Enterococcus > Enterococcus sp. AAFC-DPL-6103. The sequence goes on along the minus strand of NZ_CM177102.1, from coordinate 723,450 downwards.
CATCTCCGCCCCATTTTTTCGCTAATAAATAACTATAATAAGAAACACTAATGGAATGTTCCAATCGTGTTGAGTGGACATGTTGCGTGTAGTCGGCTAATTTTTTCACTGCATCTGTTTCCAAAAGATCTGCTACATAAGACATGTATTCTTCGTCTTCACGCCATTTTTCTGTCATATTTTCAATCTGCCACCTTTTGATTTTCGTTATTTCTGAAATTGACCATAGTATACCACCTGAAACGATAAGATTCTAGCTGCTACGTAGTAAAATAAGAAAGCTTAATAGTTCCTTAACTAAACTGCAAAGTGATACAACAAGATCCCCGTCGCTACACCTACATTCAATGATTCAGCGTTTCCACTCATGGGTATATAGATATTTTTATCTGTGAAGTTCAACAGTTCTCTGCTCACACCTTGTCCTTCATTTCCCATGATGATGGCAAAGTTAGTTGGCTTTTCTACTTCATTCAATGCTGTTGCTTCTTCGTTCAATTCTGTTCCATAAATCATAAAATCCTGCTCTTTTAGTTGCTGAACAGCATGTGACAAGTCCATTTGGATTACAGGTAAATGATAATTACTACCTTGCATACTTCGCAACACTTTCGTACTATACAAATCAGCTGTCCCCTGACCAAGAAGCACGCCTGCTAAGCCAAAAGCATCAGCTGTTCGAATCATCGTCCCCACATTTCCAGGATCCTGGACATTATCTAACAGCAACCAGCCACCAGAAAAGGCTGGTGATTCCATTACTTCACGCGCTACAACAGCAAGGATTCCCTGTGGCGTTGGTAAATCAGATAAAGCTTGCATGACTTCGTCTGTTACTAAAAATAATTCAATATCTGTTAATTGATCAAACCAAGTTTGCCACTCTCTTTGTCCTTTTTGGGTAACGTAAATTTCTTTAATGACAGCATTTGCAGCGACTGCCTCTTCAATCAAGTGAAAACCTTCTAAAAGATAGGCACAATTTTCTTCGCGATACTTTTTCTTATGCAATTTTTTCAATTCTTTGATTCGTGGATTTTTTGCGGATTGAATTTCTTTCACCTTTTTCACCTCACTTAATTATAGCATGTATTCAGGGCTGCAACTTGTTTCTCTAACAAAAAATAGTTATCATAAGGATAAGAAAATGAAAGCGGGTGACAACTTATGCGTAAAGTCAAAATGAATGTCCAAGGTCGCGTCCAAGGTGTTGGTTTTCGTTACACAACAAAAATGGTTGCCGATCGTTTAGGCATTTATGGCACAGTAAAAAACGAAGAAGATGGTTCTGTTACAATTGAAGCTGCTGGTGAGGACAAACAAGTAGAAAGCTTCATTAAAGAGATCAAAGATTCACCCAGTCCAGCTGGTCGCGTGACTTATCTTGATTTACAAGATAATCCATGGATGGATGCTCGAACAAGTTTTGATGTTATCTACTAACGACTCTATGAAAAAGTAAAAAACGGATTTCTGGTTTCCTTATTTATTTTTCTCTGCGTTCATGGGATAGTTTCCGAACATTTCTATGACTTTTCTATGAAGTTGATTGAATTATGAAAATTTTTTTAGTATAGTTAATTTTGTGTAAAAATTATGGAAGAGGAAGTATTTTATGAATAAATGGAAAAATTGGTTATTGGGATCTGGACTGGTCACTGTCCTACTTTTTTTATCCGGTTGTGTTCGAACTGACTCGCATGGAAATCCTGACACATCAGGTTTTGTCTATCGAATTCTCGTTCATCCAATGGGGCAAGCAATTACCTATTTAGTGGACAATTTTAATTGGTCTTATGGCTGGGCCGTTATTGTTTTGACCATTATCGTTCGATTAGTAATCTTGCCTTTAGGTATTAGCCAATCGAAAAAAACAATGATTCAATCAGAAAAAATGCAAGCGTTAAAACCACAAGTATCAGCTGCACAAGAAAAATTAAAAGCTGCTACAACGCGTGAAGAACAAATCGCTGCGCAAGCAGAAATGCAACAAGTCTACAAAGATAATGGGATGAGTATGACTGGTGGGATTGGTTGTTTACCATTGCTAATCCAAATGCCTATCTTCTCAGCACTTTACTTTACTGCTCGTTACACTGAAGGTATCCGTGAATCAAGCTTTTATGGAATCGACCTTGGCTCACCAAGTTTGGTATTAGTTGCTATCGCTGGTATTGCTTATTTACTTCAAGGATATATCTCAACGATTGGTATTCCTGAAGAACAAAAGAAAACCATGCGTACCATGTTGATTGTTTCACCAGCAATGATTGTCTTTATGTCAATTAGTGCACCAGCCGGCGTTACACTGTACTGGGTAGTTGGTGGTATCTTTAGTTGTATCCAAACATTTATTACGAACGTATTAATGAAACCACGCTTAAAAGCACAAGTTGCGGAAGAACTAAAACGAAATCCACCGAAACAAGTCGTGACACCACGAAAAGATGTCACACCTAATGAACCAAAAAAAGCAACAAAACAAGTCAATACGCAACAAAAGAATAATTCATCAAAGAAACGAAATGCTGGAAAGCAACAAAGAAAATAAGTATATACCGTGATAGTCAGCAAATGGTATCCACTTTTTATAGCGATAGTAGTAGATATTCTCGCGTGTTTTTAGACAACAACAGCGACCTTCTTTAAAAAGAAGGTCGCTGTTGTTGTCTGGTCCTGAACTCATATTCTCCTCAACTATCCCGTTTACTCGTTGCATATATCCTTATTAAAATAAATCAATTTGTTACTATCTACAATGGTCTCTAGTATCCTTATTTTTTGAAAATCAACTAGCAGTTTAACTTTTAATAATCCATTTTTTCTGTTTCTATCTACCCAGTCATAATCGATTAACCGTTTCTCCTCCAGCTTAACTAATCATTGAATGATCCACCATATAATTAAGCCGAGTATTAAAATAAACAAAACTAGCAACAAAAAAGAAAATAATGTAAATCCAGTGTTGAATATTTTGCAAAAAATAAAATCAACTAACCAACAAATACATAGTAAACTAATAATCAAAGCAACTATTATATTTTGCATATATTCTTGAAATTCTGTTAAATCACTTAAAATAGACTTATGCATTTGGGGATTTACCAAGTCCGTTTATATACGAAACTACAACTATTTTTCTTAATAAACTAGTGTATATTTTAATGATTAAATTACTCAAAACAGTCCGGTAGTAGATAAAATTCTCACAATTTAAATATTCTAAATCCAATAGCAATTTTCGCCTTTCTAATTCGTAATATTCCCATTTCCAGCTATTAAAAAACAGTAGTTTAATTGAGTAATGCGTTCAACTTTTTAGTTCATGACTATGGCAATCATTCTGTTTTAAAAATTTCTGTAGAATACCAAAAGTAAATTTCATAAGACTTATTACTTTTTTACCTACCTATTTTTTTGTTTTCCAAATCTATTTTCATAAACATTTCTATATTTATCATATAATAATTTTCCTACTAGAGTTTTTACCTTTGTGTTGGTTTTTGTATAATCAATTGAGTCCATATAATCTAATAAATATTCCTGATTAATTACCTTCAAAAGTCGTTCACCGGAAGTCTCCATTGATAAAAGAACTGGATTTGTTAAATAATTGTAGAGTTCAGCAAGATATGCTTCTTGAAGATAAAATTGAGAAATTTTCGAAAAAAATTCTTTTCCATTTATATCAGAAATAGTTTGTTGAATTTCTCGTTTGGTTTTTTCATACTCTTTGCATAATACTTTTGCGTTTCTTCTAAGAATTTCATTTTCTTGCGTATCTGATAGTAAAAAATATCTACGACTTATTATCCAAGGATCAATTTCCCAAAAAAACTGACACAATTTTTTTCGCCTCCATTTAATATTTTAAAAAAACAGCAAATTTGATTCTTAAAATTTTAGATCCAGAATCAATTATATTTCTATATTATTATCACTATGAGTAACTACAGTGGCTTTCTTTCAAATTTATAAAAGCCTCTAGCTCTTAGAATTTTCCCCTTTTCAACATATAATGGGGAATTTTTTTCACTAGCAATTAAATTAAAATATAGCTTCCCATATTGTTTATAAAACCATATACTATTATTTTTATTATATTCATAATTTCCAATACCATAAGATGGATCGATTTCCATTGTTAGATAATTTGCTCCATCTGAAAGGATTAATTTTGAACAATTTGATTTCTCTTTGCTGCTTCCAAAAATATCGTAGGAAAAATTTTTAATTTCATCAGGAAATAATGGATCTCCAACTGGTATGATGCCATTATTATAATTATTTGTTGATGCTTGTAAGAAATAATAGTCATCTATTGTGACATCTTCTAACGGCGTTAATTCTACCTCGACCTTGATTTCTCCACCAATTATTGTATAGATAATTTTTTCTTTCAGAATCCCTCTGCCTGTCCCATCTAATTTTTTTGTATTTGTTCCTTGAACGATATTCGTTGTAATAAGTTTTACTGTATCAGCTTGGTACATCCCATCCTTATTGTATTCTTTCTCATCTAATAAAAGACGAAAACTTTCCATTTTAGCGGTTGGTGTATTCCTCTTATCATCAAAGGTATGCCATCCCCCAGTAAAACCATTCGAGTCTGGATCATCTCCATCTATATTATCTATTGCTCTTAAGCGATGATAGGGAGAAACATAATCTGTAGCAACTTTATTCAGCAGAATTTTTTCATTATCAAAATCATCGGATATTGTACCTTTCTTATTAGGTATCAAATAAGAATTTGATATTTGCCAAGTTTTATTTTCAGAAACTACTGCAAATGTAAGTAGCAAATCATAATTAGAATCATATTTACTAATAATCTTTACAGAGTCCTTCTCTTTTTTTATATTCATCATTTTACCTTCAATATTTACCTTCTTATCTGCTAATTTTTGATAATTTTTATCGTAAAGTTCAACAACCACATCATCGTCTTTTTTTAGTCCAGGCATATAATAACTGAAAAACTTTTCATCTTTTTTTGTTCCTGAAAAAACAACTTCTGGAGTTAAAAATAAAAATAACGAACTTATAAGCAAAAACCACTTAACCATTAATATAAAAATATTCCTTTCTATTTGAATCTCTGCTATACTTGCGAGCAATTTTTTGATAAGTTTATTTCATTTTAGAACATCGGTTGATTTTTTATTTTTTCTCTATCTGTTTCGATAAAATACTCTACTTCAATAGTTTTCATATAGAGCTGGTAATTCGATTGCTCTAAAAAAATTAAAAATCTTACTTGTCCTATTAGTTACTCTTTCAAGTAGCTGTTCTTTCAATTTTTATGCTACTTTTCGTATCTATATATAACTTGTAATTTCATTTACACATAGCCTATGAGACATAGGTACCTTGTAATTTTTTTTAAAATTTCCTACCGTAATGTATAAAATCAAATTTTCAGAATCAGGAATATCTAACAATTTCCGTGTTTTTTTATCCCTTTTTATATCAAACATAGTATTTAAAGCACAGGCAGCGAGCCCCTCATATTCAAGAGCATATAAAAGTGACATAGCAAATAATCCACCATCTATATAAATTTGATTTCGTTCTGTCACATCAATAAAATAATTCGTATCTGTTGTTATCATAATCAAACATGGTGGACAAGTATAACCATTGAAGCCACCTTGAATTTTCAACGCTTTTTCTATAATTGTTTTGTCTTGAATTATACGAACTCGTGAACTTTGTCTATTGCAAACTGATGGGGTCTTTAAAGCTATTTCAACTGCCTCATTGATTTTTTTCAGATCCACACTAGAATTTTGGTAGTCTCTTACACTATTCCTTTCCAGAGCAAGATTTTTAAAGTTTTTACGATAGTTCTTGTTTACATCCACGCATGATAGTTGCTTGGCACCTCCTATTTTAAAATTATGATTCAAATAAAATTCTTTGAATTCTTGCACATTTATAATAGGTTTGACATCATATCTTTTTTCTTCATGTACACTGATATATTGATTCAATACTGAAACAGCATTTAAATAAATCGAATTATACGTATCGTAATTCGATTTTTTATATAGCTTTACCAATCTATACAATTCGGGTATTACATTCTTGCCAAAATAATAACGGAAGTTTTCTCTAGCTAATCCTTTTTCAACTGAATGACTGTAAAAAATAAGTCTAGCTTTTAATTGTTCTTCATTTACAAAATTTTTTTTTGAATAATTTTGTAAAAATCGTTTTTTATCTAACTTGAAGAGATACAGACTTCTGCCATAGTTACGAATTTGTTTTAATTTTTCCAAAAAAGTATCAGGTAAAATATATTTTAATTCCTTTTTCATTTGCTCTTTCCTTTCACCACTTTAATAATAGGTTGTAGCACATGTGGGATAAATATAACAATAAAAATCAAATATATTACACAATAAATTAATCCGATTATAAAAAAATTCAAAAGATTGTTGCTATTAAAAGCATTGGTCATCACTTTACAGATTATGGTCGACATAGTTATTGGTAGTAAACACGGGATTGTCTTTTTCCAAAATAGCTTAATATTTAGTTTCATTACTCGTATATAATACCAATTCATGACTAAACCATAACCAACAATCAAACTGAATATATATCCGACCGTAACCCCCATTACTCCTACAGTATTTACACTTATTATAGTTATCACGATGTTTAATAAAGAAAAAATCGTTAAAACAATCGATCGAAAGAAATGCTTATTTCGTGCTTGTTGTATTTCAATCGCAATATTTTGTGACAAAGGAATCAATAGTGGAATCACCACTGAAATCAATAAGTAATAAACATTATCAAATCCTTGTCCTAGCCAAAAACGTAAAAATTCTTTCCCTAAAACAATAAATCCACCTAAGAAAAATCCTAAAATCAATACTTGATATCGTCCAATTTTAATCATTAAATTATCTAACTCACTATCGCTATTTGATTGATGAACTAACTGATTGACTTTTGGAATAAATATTGTCGTTAACACTTGAGAAAAAGTTAAGAACAAAGATTTTAGTTGGTTAACTATAGAATACATAGCTACTTGTTGGGTATTTTCTAGAATTCCTAATGTATAGATTGGGGCGCTATCATTAATTTGATTAAAAATTTGATTGAGAAAAATAAAAAATGAGAATGTGCCGATGTCTTTCATAAAAGACAGTTCAATATTTCGAAATGAAAAACCCATATTTAATTTTTTTATACAAAAATAAACATTAACGAATAAATTAAGAATAGTAATAGCAGTTTGAATGATAACTACTATTACAAGATTTTTGTGAAAAAAATATATAATAGGTATTGTCAAAACTGGCAATAAAATAGACTGCAACATCTGCCTTATTTGTTGAAAAACAAATCGTTCATTGGCTAATATATTGGATTCAAAAGTCGTACTTATAAATGTAAGTACAACATTTATAATCATAAAAAACATTAATTGCTTCAGTTTCATTTCATCTGCGAATGACGATGTTGACAAAAAGCTACTACTATTTTGCATGATAATAGTGCCAATCACGCAGGTAAGCAAAGATATGCCACTAAAAAAAATAAGATATGTGCCATTTAATTTTTTAATTCCATCTTGGTCTTTTTTTACTGAAAAAGAAGTATAAAATTTTATATAAGCAAATGAAAAACCTAGATTCAATAAAGATAAATTACTGACAATTGAATTTGAGAGCTGGTAGAGACCATAGTCACCCTTTCCAAAAAAACTTATGAGAATTTGTGTATAAATCAATACGGAAAAATTCTTTATAATTACAGTAAAATATGATAATACAATTCCTTTACTTCTATTAGTCATTTAGAATTCTCCTTACAAGAATTCACTATTTTTTCTTCTATTAACGCTCTCCCTCTCTTTCTCTCATCTTCTAGTAAACACTGAGTTGATTCAAAATGAAATAAAGATAATCTTTCCTCAAAATTATCCTCAATATGTACGATTGCACATTCCATATTAAATTTATGAATCAAACTATCAATTCTTGTATACGTTCCTTTATTATCTGTACGTCTAAAAACAAAAAAAGGAGTTTCCATAATGATTGAAAATACACTGCCATGGAAAGAATCTGTAAAAACATATTGTGCTTGATAAATCAGTTCAACAAATTGCTTGGGATCAACAATAACTCTGTTTTCTCCAAAGGTATCTCCCATAATCTGAATAATTTTTAAATTCTTTTTTTGTGCAAAATCAGTGATTTTATTTACTATTTCCTTAGATATTTCACTTACAAAATAAATTAGTACAAATGCTTGATCTTCACTATCTTTTATTTGAAGTTCTTTTTTCCACTCCTCTTTATTTAATAATAAAGTTGGATCAGGTGCTGTATCTACAGTCTTTTGTATCAATTGTTCAACTATTTTTGTTCCTGATTCTTCTCTTACGGAAATATAAGCCATCTGTTGTAAATACTTCTTATAGTGCTGCTTTAATAAACAGGGTCTACTGGCTAATTCATCCACACCAAAACTAGCAGAATAGCTATATCTCTTTTCAGCCGGTGCAAAGCCAAGAAAATGTGTATGATCAAATTCAATAATATTAGGGTTCCAAACCTGATCGCTTCCTACAATAAATAAGTCATAATTATTTTGAAAATCACTCAGACATTTAGAATCAACTTTCTTTACTTTAATATATTTTTTTGTGAAAGCTCCAATTATATTCCACTTCTTAGCTTGCATTTTGCGATAATTCTTTCTTTTTTTGATACTCGAAAACGTTAATTTTTTTAGTACTTTTTTTGAAAGGTAGTAAACATCGCCCATGTTACCTGCATTAGTAATCCAAAGTTCTTTTTTTATACGATCAAATTTATTTTTAGTTATCTCTATCGTTTCAACTTCTGTACCAAGTTCGTTTAATACACGCTGTAACGCAAAATTTTGTAGCCTGTTTCCATAATTAAATTCACCATTTAGTGTGATAATTCCAATCTTTTTCATAAAATAATCCTTTCATTCATTAGTATTAAGCGAATTTCTATATTTTATAATTTTTGCTGGATTTCCACCTAAAACAACATTGTCTGGATATACTTTTCCTGGAACTACTGTTCCTGCAGCAATCACTGTGCCTTTTCCAATCACTGCACCTGGTAAAATAATTACTCTAGCGCCAATCCAAACATCATCCTCAATCACAACTTTTTTAGTCACTATTTCTCCATCTATTATTTTTTTTCCTAACGGAGGTATCTCATGATTTTGCGTGAAAATCATGACTTCAGGTCCCATCATCACATCATCACCAATGAGGAGACCGCCAGAAGCAACAATCATGCTACGATCTCCAATAGATGAACGACTTCCTATAGAAACTTTATTTAGATATGAAATCTTTAGTTTCGGACGAATCACTACGTCATTTCCTACAAAAGCAAAAATTTTTCGAGTAATCTCTTCTCTCATTCTCCGATAAATACGATCCAATAGAGTTGCTCTATACGGTATACATAGATAGTTTGAAATATAAAACATCGCATAGTAGACAAATTTCAACTTACTCACTCTTTCCAGAAATTACAGTTATTTTTTCCACTAAATTTTTATTGACCTCTTCACTATCATATTTTTTTGCCGTCTTTATGGCATTGATAGATAACATTTTCTGCTCTGATTTGGTCATCTTGTCATATTTTTCAATCATACATTCAAGATCTTCTTGGTTGCCTGGTTCAAATAAAAAGCCATTTTCTCCATTTTTCACATATGTTTTTATTCCTCCAAGATTACTACCAATGACTGGCGTCCCACAGGCCATGGATTCCAAACCAACTAGCCCTAAACTTTCTCCTTCTCTCATACTTGGGAAAATAAAAATATCTAAAGAAGAGTAAATATGAACTAATTTTTTTTGAGATAAACAATTATGTTTTTCAACGTATTTTTCTAAATTTAATTCTTTTATCAATGCCAGTGCTTCCTCATTTTGTGCACCATCACCGACCATGATCAATTGAATATCATAATTTTTTTGTATTAAATTTCTAATAGCATAAAGCAAAAGGTCCCATCCCTTTTCCTTATCAATTCGGCTTACATAGCCAATCGTTAGTTTTTCATTTGTATATTGTTTTTTTTGACTATTAAAAACAGTGAAGTCAATTCCTCCAGAAGGTGAAATCCAAGTGTTGACATTCTTACCATATTTATCTTTTACCAAATCTTCAAAATAAATGGATGGAACGATTGTTAAGTCAGCCTCTCCTATTAAATACTTTGTTAAAAAATTCGTTTTTTCTTCCAATTTTTTTTCTGGTGTTACGTCACTTCCATGAACGTTAACGATTAACTTTGCTTTTTTATTAAATAATCGTGCCATTAAAATAGGAGGTGCATTATATCCAGCATAGTGAACATAAATAATTTTGTATTTAGAAAAAAGACAATTCATAAAAACTTTCATATAGAAAATTAAATAATTGTATATTTTTTTTAATTTACTGGTCGTTTTCGTCATATAAATGATCTTAGCTTTTTCCTGTAGAGAAAGCTTTTTATAAAAATTTTTAACAAAAACGCCATAATTGGGATATTTCTCTGACGGATACATATTAGATATAACTAGTATCATAAAATTACCTCATTTTATACTTTTTAATCCAGCATCACTTGAATAACTCAAGAAAATAGCTAGAAATGTTGCTGTCATTGAATTAACAAAAATATGCCCACCCATAAAACTGTAGAGAAGAAAAATTATTAGCATACTTTTCATTTCATTCTTTTTGGAAAAAAACAGTAAGATAACTTCCTTTTTGAAGAAAGCAATGTATGAGATGAAACCAAAAAAACCATACGAAAATAAAAAATCAAAATAATCGATTTCTACAATTGACCTCTTTATTCCATCAATTGTTGGGGTGAAAGGAGAACTATATCCTGCTCCAAATAAATAAAGAAAAAATCGATGTGTTGAGTTATCGATTTCATACATGGTTTTAGTTAGATAAGACAATCGATTACTTGTTAAAAAATCGATTGTTGATCCATTAGACTGTTCGGAAAAATAGTTTAGTCTATTTGTGATATCCGTAATCAATCCACCTAAAAAAATATAGATTGCAATGAATAATAGTACTATGCTGGCAGCAAAATACAGCTTATATTCTCTTTTTATACTGCTACAAAATATTTGGTAGACAAAAATTAAGGAACAGACAATTGACAATAATATGCCTAATTTAGTAGCAGTGATGAATAAAGAAATAAGTGTAGCAATGTACAATAATATTGTCGTCACAGCTTTTTTAATTTCATTTTCATTAAAATAACTAATAATCAAATTTTTTATAAAGAACAGATTTGCAGCCAAAATAGCTATTAAGGAATTTAGTTCTATAAAAAAACCTTTATTCCCTACGCCTTGAACTTCTGACGCCTTAGACATTAGCCCATTATGATCAATGTCATAGCTAACAAATCCTGTTCCACATAAATAAGGAATTATAATCAAAGAACTATATAAAATTCCATATATCAAAATGATTTTTTTTAAGTCTTCTCTTTTGATTTCTTGTGAAGAAAGGCCTTCATAAAAATAGCAAAAATAGAACGGTGCTAACAGGATTCTAAAAACACTTTTTAGATCACTCATCAATAATGCTTTATTTTGATGGAAAAATAAAAATTGGCTTACTAGAATACACATAAACACACTTAAGAGAATTAGAAAATAAATATTGTATTTTTTTATCAAATTCCCCTTCATTATAAAATAACAACTTATCACTACTACAGTTGTTAATCTATAAATGTCAGATAGACCTAAGCCAGAAAAAAATCCATTTAAAGATTCAATTATAGGCATTATCATAAACAAGAGTATTATTATCTTATTAATCATATATACTTCAACACCTATGAGATTTTCTTCTACTATTTTTTCTGCTTCTTTTCTCATCTTTGTGTCTATGTTTTAAATATGTGTACGTCATAAACACAGTCCCGTATAAGATAAAAAAGAACGTACATAGAACACTAAGTATAGTTGTTTTACTGTTAGAGATAACATCAACAACTGAAGCATTACTAAGAATCGACAACTTACTATGTGAAAAGAGTTCATTCCCTTTATTACATAATTCTTTTAGTATCGTATTTGCTAAGTTTATACTTTCTTTTTTATCAGTGGATATAACTTGTACAGTCAATACCTGAGAAGTTGAAGAGTACAAAACTTTCAACTTCGATTTTATTTTTAAATAATCTGCATATTTTTTTTCTAAATTTGAATTAACTTCCTTTAAAAAGGAAGGACTATAAACTAATAAGCTATAATTTTCATTATATTTCAACAAATCCATGCTTTTTACATTGTCATCATCTTTGTCTACATATGGATTTATCACTAATTGACTCTGACAAACATATCTTTTTGGAAACAACTCATATTTATCTAGAAGGAATGTACCAATCAAAGCAGACACAACAGATAGACAAATCATTGGTACTAAAACTTTGTTCAGAATTTTTATTATTTTTTTTTTATTTAAAATGATTATACCTTCCTTCTTTAATAATTATGTTTTTATCTTTTCATGTACTATCGACTTTAAAAATTTTAGATTTCCTATAAAGTATCTTAGAAATAGTCTTTTAGGTTCTTGAATTAAACGAAACAGCCATTCCAAATTCATTTTTTGAAGCCATAGTGGTGCCCGTTTTTTGTTGCCGGACAACACGTCAAAACTTCCTCCAACTCCCATAAAAACTGAATGGACATCATTCGCAAGTAGATATTCTATGAGATATTCTTTTTTAGGAGAAGTTATACCTACAAATACTAAATCCGGCTTTAGATTAGCTAAGTTAGTTGCTATTTGTTTCCAATCTTTTTTGTCAAAATAGCCATTTCGACTCCCGACAATAATCAATCCAGGATATTTAGAAGAAATTTCTGTTTGCATTTTTTCTAAAACTTCCTCTTTAGCTCCTAAAAAATAAACAGTATAATTTTTTTTTTCAGCAAGACATAATAATTCTTGCATCAAATCGATACCAGCAATCCGTTCAAATATCCTGCCTTTTTTTAAAATTTTTGAAGCAAAAACCATAGAAACACCATCTGGGTGAATAATGTCTGCATTCTTAACTATTCTTTTCAATTCATCATATTTTTGGAGTTGATTGATTTTATCTGCGTTAACACCAATTATGTGCGATCCTTTGTGTAAATTTATTTTTTTATCTACTTCTAAAACAAATTCATTCATCGATCCAATATCCAAGGGTATATCTAACAAGTATTCCTTTTTCAACGACATAAATTAAGTACCTCTTATTGTTAAATTATCTCTACTTTAAAAATATCAACTGAAGGAATCCCTTCAGTTGATATTTAATTGATTATTTCTCAATAGAGACTTGTTGTTCCGCTACTTGCTTATAATCACTACCATAGATCACAACTGACGCTTTATCTGTTGCTTTCAATCCACTCATATAATATTTGAAGGTTCCTTCTGGTAAATTGTTCATTGATACTAAGGCTTTCTTTTCGCCATTGACTACCAATCGCATATATGCGGCATCGTCACCTGTGTATGTTCCAGTCACAAATTGGCTGATTCCTTCTTTGTATGGATCAACACTTGTAATTTCTACTGGTACTTTCGCTTTTTCGATTGGCACTTCTTTTTCTGCTAACTGTTTGTAATCTTTACCATAGATCACAACTGACACTTTATCTGTTGCTTTCAATCCACTCATATAATATTCAAATTTACCTTCTGGTAAATTGTTCATTGACACTAAGGCTGTTTTTTCGCCATTGACCATCAATCGAATATAGCCAGCATCGTCTCCAACATACGTTCCAGTCACAAATTGGCTGATTCCTTCTTTATACGGATTGACACTTGTAATTTCTACTGGTACTTTTCCTTTTTCGATTGGTACTTCTTTTTCTGCTAACTGTTTATAATCTTTACCATAGATCACGACTGATACTTTATCTGTCGCTTTTAACCCACTCATATAATATTTGAAGGTTCCTTCTGGTAAATTGTTCATTGATACTAAGGCTGTTTTTTCGCCATTGACCATCAATCGGATATAACCAGCATCTTTTCCTTTGTATGTTCCAGTCACATATTGGCTAATTCCTTCTTTGTATGGATCGACACTTGTAATTGCAAATTGTTCGTCTTGTTTATCCAACAATTCTTGTGCTTTGTCGATTTTGTTTTGTAGTTCTTGTTTTTTCGCTTCATCTGTTACTTTATCGACCGCTGCTTGTGCTTCGTTGATTTTGTCTTGGTTGACGCCATCAGCTAGGTTTTCTCCATTGAACAAGCCGTTGACTTTGTCAGTTGCTTCTTGCACGATTTGTGCTTGTTCGTCTTGTTTGTTCAACAATTCTTGTGCTTTGTCGATCTTGTTTTGTAGTTCTTGTTTTTTCGCTTCATCTGTTACTTTATCGACCGCTGCTTGTGCTTCGTTGATTTTGTCTTGGTTGACACCATCAGCTAGGTTTTCTCCATTGAACAAGCCGTTAACTTTGTCAGTTGCTTCTTGCACGATTTGTGCTTGTTCGTCTTGCTTGTTCAACAATTCTTGTGCTTTGTCGATCTTATTTTGTAGTTCTTGTTTTTTCGCTTCATCTGTTACTTTATCGACCGCTGCTTGTGCTTCATTGATTTTGTCTTGGTTGACACCATCAGCTAGGTTTTCTCCATTGAACAAGCCGTTGACTTTGTCGGTTGCTTCTTGCACGATTTGATTTTGAGAATCTTCTGCCACCAACTGCTCTGCTTTTGAGATTGCTGCATTCATTTCTGCAGCATCTTGATTATTGGAGATATTTGCTACTTGTTGTTTAACTTCTTGTACTTTTTCACTTGTGATACCAGGAGCTAACTCACTGTGGTCTGTAGAAGTAAATAAACTATCTACTGCTTGCCATTCCTTTGAGTAAGTTAAATTTACTGTTATATTAGGAGTAATTTCTCCATATCGAGAATAGTATTCTTCCACTTGTCCGGAATTAATTTTCAAACTCAATTTTCCAGATTTTGTGCTAGGAATAATGTTCGTATTTGCTGTAAATGAACCTAATGATCGAGAACCTGTAGTAACTGTTTTATCACCGTTAGTAGTGATTAGTTCAATTGAACCAAAGCCAAAACCATTACATGATAGAGTTGTTGTATAAGAACGATTTGGTAAAAAATTTGTAATGTCTTTGTTAAGTGTATACTCTGCTGTTCTACCTGTTTTGTCATCATTACCATACTCAAAATCAGAAGCTCGAATTATTATAGGTTTTGTAGAATCTTTAGGTAAAAGAATCTGACCATCAATAGCCTCGTTAGGTACAGATGGAACAACTCCCACATTTCCATTTAAATTCCCACTTTGCCAACTATTAATATCATATGTTCTAGAAGATGTTTCTCCCCATGAATCTCTTCCCTGATAATAAACACTACCATTCCAAGGACTTTGTGCAACTGGATATCCAGAGAACAACTGACCGTAGCTTTCGTTTTTGTTATCAGATTTATTTGTGAGTACCGTATTAGAATTTTCTGTTGCTAATACAGGAGTTGAAATAGCAGCTAAATTCCCACTCATAATCAAAGAAATGGCAGCCAATGCGATTCCTTTTTTAGATGCTTTGATTTTTTTTCGTAATTTTTTTTCCTTCATTCTTAAAATCCCTTCTTAAAATTTAATATTCCATTCTTGTGTTGCTTCATTTTTTTGATATAGAAGTGTTCCTTTATCTACATCTTTCTTTACTTCAAATGACACAACACCTTCCAAGCTTTTTTCAGGCAAAACAGCTTGCCCAAAATTAACTCCATCTGCGTATGGTTCTATTGATTGTTTCCCAATGTTCAATTTAAAGTCATTAGAACCTACACCTTGTTCTTCATTTGACCTATTACGGACTTTTACTTTAATTGAAACAATTTTAGTATCCTTCGTATTATCGGCAGTCGATATATCTCCAAGTGTTATCTCTAAACCACGCAGATACTTGACATTCGAGCTTGTCGAACTACTTTGTTCCGTGCTTTGCTGAATACTAGTACTAGTTTTTGTAGTATTTGATTCACTTTGCTGATTCTGTGAATTACAACCAGCTATCAAAGTAGATAGACCCAGTAAAGCTACGAAACAACCAATTTTCTTCATAATTTCTCACCTCCAATTTCTACGCAACTGATTGTATATTTCTTTTCCATATCATCAACTTCAAAAAATTTAATTGTTCGTAAAAAAAAAAAAAGAGGGTAACTCTTTTTAAATCTAAAATTATTTCAGAATCTATATCAAACAAAGTCAAGAAAATTAGAAAGGGATAGTTTAATGGATTATTTTGAATTGGTTTTTCAAAAAAGAACAATAACAGATTTTTTAGGAGCTGAAAAAAAATCTTCAAAATTTAGATTGACAAAAAGGTATTATCTTGTTATAAAGAGATTCTTTGATATTGTTTTTAGTATCACAAGCCTTCTGCTTCTCAGTCCACTATTGTTAGTCATTTCTTTGCTCATTTATTTTGATCAACATGGTCCAATTTTTTTTACTCAGGAAAGAGTTGGTAAGAACGGTAAAATTTTCAAAATATACAAATTTCGAACGATGGTAGTAAATGCAGAGGAGTTACTATCTAATTTGTTGTCTAAAAATGAAATGGATGGCCCTATGTTCAAAATGAAGGATGATCCTAGAGTCACCCGTATTGGTAGATATTTACGAAAATTGAGTTTAGATGAATTACCTCAATTGTACAATGTAATAAAGGGTGATATGAGTTTAGTAGGTCCGCGCCCTCCTTTAGTCTCTGAAGTGAAAAAATACACAAAGTCTGATTTAGAAAGGTTAACTATCCTCCCCGGTTGTTCTGGAATCTGGCAGGTATGTGGAAGAAATACGATTGATTTTACTACAATGGTTAAAATGGATCTTTGGTATAAAAATAATCAATGTTTGCTTTTAGATAGTTTAATTATTTTAAAAACTATTAAGAATATTATATTTTTTAAAGATTCACATGCATATTAAATAAACTTTATACTCCAAAATTCTATATAAAATACTATTCTGAAGGATGAGTTTTAATTATGTTAAATCTAATCTATGAAAAATCAATATATACTAAAATTAGAATTGTAAAATACATCATAGATAACAATGGTCAAAGTACGAAACAAAGAATTATAAAAAATTTAGATATCACATTGATTACTTTAAATAAATATTTGGAAGAATTATCAGAAGAACTACCTGAAAATTCAATATATATATCCGAAAAATATATTGTTTTTAACACTAAATTGATGAGTTTTCATGATGCTCAAAAATTTTATTTTTCTAAAAGTATCACAAAAGATATTTTTTATAGCATTTTTTATAAGCAGAAGAAAACTTTAGATAGTCTTGCTAATGATTTATATATAAGTCCCTCAAAATTATTCAATATTTTAAAATTTTTATCAAAACAGCTTTCACCTATTGATATCTGCATTATCCGTAGTCCTTACGTTACAGTAAGAGGAAATATTGAATCGATCCTTGTACTTTATAACCTATATTTGCAAAACACAAATATAGGTTATAATAATTTGTATAATCCTATTTCTATTGATCTCCTTACTGACAAAATAGTAAATTTTCTAGAAGACTGTAACATCAAAATTGAAAATAATATTATTTATGAACTACAGACTTGGATCATAACTGTCAATTGCAAAGATTATCTGCAAAAATTTAGTGATAGTCATCTAGAAATCAATAAAGAATTCATCTCATCAGAAAGTCCTGTAGTAAAAAAAATATACAATAACTTTTTTTGCTTCAATAATAAAAAATTGGATGAAGAAAAAATCTTACTTATTTTGATCTTTTTATTATCTAATATGAATAGCCTACATTTTAAAAATGTAAAAAATGAGCAAAATTTTTTTCTAAATGAACTAACTCCTAACTATATAGATAAAGATCTTATTTTTTCTATACTTTGTGGACCGTACAATGTATCTACAACTGACATAAAAACACTATCAATAAGAATCGAAATTTGTATTCATTATGCTAAAATTTTATATCCTTATTATTTTTTTTATAATAAATATTTTTCAACAAATATTAAATCATTGTCATTTTCTAAAGATATAAATTGTGCTTTAAAAAAATACACCATCCACAATTATAATATTCAATGGATACTGTCATTACTGACTTACACGGTCCATTCTTTTCAAAAGAGTTATATAGATTCCACGTTGAATATTGCCTTTTATTCAGCCAAGGGAAATAGATACGAAAAACAGTATTGCAATGAAATAAAAAAAGCGATTAAAATTATTCCCTATTGTGAATTGGATGATACTAGTGCTGATATTTTGTTAATTGATAACATTGAGCTACTCAAAAATGTAAATAATTATGAAAAATATGTAATGATTGGAGACTCTGATCTAGATTATTTCTCTTTTTAAAGAACAGCCTCTTCTATCTTGGCTATTCTTACGAAACACCTAACGTACTTTCTTTCAACAATTTGACCTTAACCATTTCTTCTGGATCAAAATAGTCCTATTTATAGATACTTTAAGTTGTTCTTTTTATTGATCCTAAGAGAGGCCTAATAAAATCATCAGTAGCGTCAAGAACAAAGAGTTAAACTTGTTGTCTTCATTCCTTTTAATTCATTCCACCATATTTTAGCAATTAATAGATTCGTTACACTCATCCATAGAGTGATGAAATGTGGTTTTCGCTATAAATCTATCAATTAGTTTCAAGAAATAGCGCATTGACTATGTGTGCTATCTGTATATTTTTTTTTATAAAAAATAAGAAAAAAATAAAATAAAAACTTCTCGTTTTTTTTTATAAAATAGACTTGTAACTTCATTAGTTTGTTACACAATCTCTCATATTTAACCACATTCATTTCATTCACTGTAAGAGGAAGCGTTGAAAACAAGTTTTCCTCTTACTACTGAAAAAGGATTTCACGAATAGCCTCAACAGGTGTTTCGCGAAATCCTTTTTTCTATTATATAAGAAGCTATTTATTGCTCAGACTAATAACGGACTGAAAGATATAAAGAAACGATAGATTTCTCCAAAAAGAAAAAAATAAATTTTCTTAAATTGAACAAATAATATTTAAACTACAAAAGGTAACTTGAACTGAATATTCCTACTCTATTTCATAGGAATGTGAAGAAATTTGAACATCGATAATAAAATTCTTGTTCTTCATTAACAACCTATCTCTATAAATAGACATTCGCTTTTTATTACACAATAACCACAACTTTCTTCTTTTTTAGAAAGGAAGCCGCTGTTGTTGTGTCTAGAGTTTATCACTTAATGGTTTATTTTTTACTCGTTCAACTATTCATCTTCCTCTTCATTCGCCAATGCAATCATTTGATTAACGGAAACAATATTTTGTTGACCAGAAGTAATAAAGTCAACAGGCGTATCAATCAATGTACCATTGATGAACTCAATTACCATTGGCATATTCATCCCAGCGTAAAGTTCGATCGCTGCGCCCTCCATAATCATACGAGAGATGACGTTACAAGGCGTTCCTCCCATCAGGTCACAAAAGACAACATAGGATTCTAATTCAGCTGTGACTTGTAAAAATTTTTCTTTAAAATCTTCTGCACCGTCGGATTCTAACAATGCCACCGTATGGATCATCGTTTGTGGTCCCATGATCATTTCTGTACTTTTTTTCAGTGCTTCACATAATTGTCCATGACTAATCAAAACTAACTCTTGACTCATTTTTTCCACCCCATTATTTTGAAATCACACCAAGAGCTGATAACGCAACACAGACAATCAGAACAATAAAGATTGCACGTGTAGATGTCATATTTTTCTTACCTAACATCCAATATACCCCACCAACAATTGCTGCTGGTAAAATCTTAGGTAAAATCATATCAATATTATTTTGCATGTTTAGCGTCACATCACCAATGCTTGGTGCCCATGAGAATTTAACATTGACCATTGTTGCTACTAAAGCACCTACCATGAAGACACCGAGTAATGTTGCTGCATCAGTTAGTGCAGTTAGTCGTGATTGCATCGTTGTTACTAATGAGATTCCTTCTTTATAAGCAAACTCCAATTGCTTCCAACGAAAGACCATGACAACGATTTGTGCGATGATCCAGATAAACACACCTGCAGGATTTCCATTGATTGCCATGTTCGCAGCCAATGCACCAAAGATAGTTGGAATAAGCGCAGCAAAGATCGAGTCACCAATTGCGGCAAAAGGCCCCATTAACCCAGCTTTCATCCCAGAAACTGTTTGTTTTGCTGCAATTCCTTCCTTCTCTTCAATTGCAAGGTCAATCCCTGTGACAATCGTATTAAAGAAGTTTGACGTATTAAAAAATTGCGTATGCGTTTTCATTATTTCTTTTAACTCAGGGGTATCATCCCCATAAATTTTGCGAAGCTGAGGTAAGATCGTATACAAATAACCTGAACCCTGCATCCGTTCATAGTTCCAGCCTAATTGAAAAGTAAATAAACTTCTTCGATTGATTTGTTTAAAATCTTCTTTTGTCAATTTATAATTAGATTTCGTCATCTTCGATTTCCCCCTCAGCTGATTCTACTTGCTCGTTTGCTACTGGTTTTTGATTATGATTATTCTGACCATTTTTATAACTAATAGCTGCTAACGCAAATCCAATCAAAGCGACCGCTAACATTGGTAATGAGTTAAAGGTTCCTGGCATTTCCTTCACTACACTTGCCACACTCGTTCCAAGTAATTGGACATTTGAGAAAAGCGTTGCTAACAATGCAGTAATCGTGAAACCTAAAACGAGATATGGAAAATGTTTCTTAACAGGTAGATAGCGTAATAAAATAGCAAAACCAACTGCTGGCAGAACAGCTCCGGCTACTGATAAACCATCACCTAGCCATTTTAGATCACCATTCAACACGCCAACAACATTTTCAACCAACCCTCCTCCAAAAGCCAAAGCTAAGAAAACAGGTACTAGCCGAGAAAGTGACCAAGGTAAAGCACCCATCAAGAAGTTTCGTTCAATTGCTTTATAATTCATTGTTTCAACATGTCGATCAATTCGATGTGCAAAATACGTATTTGCAAAGCGAGCTAAAATATCTAATTGGATCATCAAGCTAGCCACTGGTACAGCAATTGCTGCAATCGCTTGTTCAGGATTCATACCAAGTGAAATCGAAAAGGCTGTTGCTAAAATCGTTCCTGAATTTGCATCAATCTTAGAAGCACCGCCAAATGTTCCAACACCTAACACTGTTAACTGCATACTACCACCAATGATCAGTCCTGCTTGTAAATCCCCCATTACTAAACCAGCAAACAAACCGGCAAAGACGGGTGCACTCATTGATGAATAAATTTGTAGCTCATCTAAAATCTGATAGCCTGCGTATAATGATAATAATAAGATCTGCCACCATTGAATATCCATGAATTATTCCTCCTATTTTGTTAACAGACTCATAAAGTCTTCAGCCTTGTCACTTGGAACCATTTGAGCAATCAGATGTACTCCTTTAGCTGCTAATTGTTTAAATACAGATACATCTTCATCAACAACATTGATTGACTTAGTAATGGAACGAGTTTCATCTGTTTGAGACATGTTCCCAACATTGATTTCTGTCAAAGGAACACCTAACTCAACTAACTTTAATAAACGATCTGGCTTCTTCGCAACAATCAGTAGTCGTTGAGAATCATACTTACCAGCTAAAATATTAGCTGCTGCTTTTTCTACTGGTAACACGCTTAACTTTACTCCAGCTGGTGTAGCAAGCTTAAGACCACTTTTTTCGATTGCATTTGTCGCTACTTCATCATCTACGACCATGATTCGTGTGATATTTAGTTTTGTTGTCCACAAATTTGCTACTTGTCCATGAATCAGTCTGCCATCAATTCGTACGCCAATAATTGCCATTTTTCTTCGTTCCCTTCTGTTTTTGAATAAGTAATGCCATTATAAAAAGCAAACGAAACCGCTTACTTTTTCTTGGTTAAATTGAAGCGGCTATGCTTTTTCATACCAAGGGGTTGCTGTTCGTTCCACAACCTCATTTAATTCCTCGATATTTGCTCGACCAGTTGTTTGCAACCAATCAATGGCGCCTGCTCGACCGTTCTCAACATAAGCTTTTACACCGTCTTTCCAAGTTGCCCGACCACAAAGAACACCATTAAAGGCTGAACCAGATTCACGAGCGAAGACCAGTGTTTCTTGGAATAATTTCGTTGACACTCCAGCACTTAAGAAAATAAATGGTAAACTTGTTGCCTCACTTTGTTCCTTAAAGAATTCTTGCGCTTCGACTTGTGTATAACATGTTTCATTAGTAGCAAAACCCTCAACATAATTCATGTTGACTGGCACTTCGACTTTTAGTACGTCTACCTTATAATTTGGTTGTGAAAATTCTTTCATCATCTCAATGACTTTATGGGGTTTGATTTTCGCATATTCGATTGAGTTACTATCTGTAATTGTTGCATCATAGGAAACCAATTCTAAGTAAAAGGGGCGATCTTCTCCGGCACATTCACTTCCTAAGCGTTCAACAAAAACATGTTTTAAATGGTTGATTGCTGGGTCTTCATCCACGTCATAATACAATAAAAATTTGACAGCATCTGCTTGCGCTATTTTTAAACGTAGAGCAGACCAATCTTCGAGTAAATCAGGTAGTCGACCAGGTTTCGTTGCATCATAACCCGTTTTTTCATAAGCTAATAATAAACCCGCTTGTCCATCACGAGCTTTCGCTGCAGAGAGCCCGTACTCTGGATCTAACAAAATGGCTGAAGCAAAAGGTGTTAGCTCACTTGAAACGAGCGTCTTAAATTCGCTGATTTGTTCCGCTGATGCATCCATCCCCAGTGCATGCATCATTTTTTTCAGTGCGCCGCGTTGATCAATTGCTAATGCACTGATTTTCCCTGTTTCTGTGGATAATCGATTCATTGCTGCTTGTTTTTCTGTTGTCAAGTTCACTTATTATCTCCTCTTTTCTCTATATTTTCAGGATAGTTGTGAATCGTTACTCCTTTAACAACTCGATTAACGGTTCCGCTTGGCGAAGGTGTATCTGGTGTGTGCCCAATCTTGATTGAGGTCCACAACGCGATCAACTGGCCAACTAAGATCATCGCTAAAGACAAATAGCCATCAGGTAAACAAGTTTCCGTTTCTTCCATTTGAAAAGTTTGACCAGAATAGTTTGTCTTTCCAGGTTGGGCAATCGCAATTGCTTGTTTCGCAATTTTATCTCCGTGAATTTCTTCCAAAATATCTAAATCATAGGTTCGTGTGTAAGGATGATTATTAACGAATACAAAAACGAGCGTTTCGTCGTTCACGAATGACTTAGGACCATGACGAAAGCCCATGGAAGAATCAAAACTAGTAGCGACTTTTCCCGCAGTTAATTCTAAAATTTTCAGTTGTGCTTCTCTTGCCAATCCTGCTAAGCTACCTGATCCTAGATAAACAATTCTTTGAAAATCTGGCGAAATCAATTCCTTAATCTCCGATACTCTGCTTAAGATGTTCTCACCCACTTTAGATAAAACGGTTACATATTTCTCCTTCGTTTCATCCGCTGTTCGGTCAAAAATCAATAAGGCACTTAACATCATGCAAGTAAAACTTCCAGTCATTGCAAAACCAGCATCGTTGGCTCTTTCAGGCATCAATAATAAAAAGTTTTTTGGATCCTTTTCTGCTGCTTTAGCCAAACTTCCCTCTGCTGCACAAGTAATCGATAAATGAAAAATCGTCGAAACGACTTGATTTGCGAGATCAACTGCCGCTAAGCTTTCGGGACTATTTCCACTGCGTGCAAACGATACAAGTAATGTGGGCTCTTCAGGAATCAAATAATCTTGTGGTGCAGCAACAATATCAGTGGTTCCAATACTTTGGAAAATAAACTTTTGTGTATCACCATGTCCATTTAAATAAGGAACAATCGTATCCCCCACATACTGAGACGTTCCAGCTCCAGTGAAAATTACTCGAATACGTTTTCCTTTTGCTGATTCGTTCATTTTTTCAAAAAATGCTTTGAGCTCTTCCTTTTTTTCTTTCAAGATTGCAACTGTTTCTTGCCATAATTCTGGTTGCTGTTGAATTTCACCAGCTGTGATTGCTGCACCTCGTTCTTCCAACTCTTTTCTTTGTTCAAGCATTTGACTTCCTCCTTAATGACTGCGCACGTGCCGGATTTTATAATGGAACTGATCTGCTCTGGCAACGCTGTCTGTATATTCGATAATTTCATTTTTGTGATTGTATGTCGACCGAATCAAATGTAATACAGGGGCACTATCTGCAATGCGTAATAAATCGGCATCTTTTTTTTGCACAATGCTTGCATAAAATTCTTCATCTGCAAACTGGACGATTTGATCGTAATCTTGCGAAAAGACATCATACAAGGGTTTACTTTCAAGTAAGGGTAAATCTAAATTCATAAATAATTTAACTGGTAAGTACGAACGTTCAACCATTAATGGTTCTGCATCTGCCAAACGTAACCGTTTGATTTTAAACACTGGTTCACCAAGCGTTATATTCAACGCCTGGGCGATTTTTTTTGTTGCTTCCATTTGACGAAATTCTAAAATCACTGTCTTAGGTAATCTGCCTAATTCTTTCATTGCCTCTGTAAAGCTATATGCGCCTGCTAAGTTGGATGACTTCACAGATAAGTCGGATACAAATGTTCCTTTGCCATGGCGACGATAAATATAGCCTAATGTTTCTAATTCTTGTAAAGCTAAGCGAACAGTCGTACGACTAACGCCGTAATGTTGACATAATTCTCGTTCAGATGGCAGTTGATCATGTGCTGTCATCTGCTTTTCAATCCGATCTTTTAATACATCAACAAGTTGATAGTATAAAGATTTTCCTTTTCCTGAGCTCTCCATTTGTTTTTCCTTTCTCTAACTGGTTATAACCACATGACAAGAATAAAAATATTTTTCTTTTTTGTCAAACCTTTTTTTCAAAAAAATAGTCTATTATCAGTATTATCAAGGATTTTTTTTAATTTAAGAAAAGTACCAGACTGATACCAGTTGGCAAAAATCAGGTAATATCGTTTACAGCTTCAAATACAAAAGACCTGAGACAATTCTCATTGTCTCAGGTCTAACAACTATATATACTTTTGAAAAAGTATAAGTACTCTTCAAAATATTGCAAGCTGCTTTGTCCGTTACTCATTATTTTTTCAAAGCTGAACGATTGGCATCACAACCTTGTTCACGGTGTTTAAGAAGTAACTCCTTCAAAATAAGCCTAAATTTCACAAAAATTTGAGAAGCAATTTTCGAAAATTTATTCTTATTTATTGAAGTTGGGCACTTCTTTCACAACCTTATTTTGTCATAATCTTATCCAAGCTCGCCAAAGATAATGCCATAAATGCAATTTCCTTCAATTGCGATAAACGGTTAGCACGTACTGCTTGGTCTTCTGCCATAACCATTGTTTCATCAAAATATTTCTCAATCAATGGACGTAATTCAACTAAGCTTTCATAGCTTTCACCCAACGTTTGTGTTGCAAAATTAGCTTTCAACTCATTCACCGCTTCATTCAAGGCTGTTTCTGCTTCATTTTCAAACAATGCTGGATCTACTACACCAGCTTCTGTTGTTTCTGCTTTTTTCGCTAAGTTGATGACACGCGTCAAAGCTTCCATTGAAGGTTTGAAATCCGAATCATTCAAATGCTCCTTGAATAATTGTGCTGCGCTGAAGACTTTTGTTAAATCGTTTTGTTCTGCATTCAATACCGCATCAATCACATCATGACGAATTTCTTTCGTGACTAACAATTGACGTAGACGTCCTTTGATAAATGAAAGAACTTCACCTTGGCCACTTGTTAAGTCAATGCCAAAACGTGTGAGATCTTTGCTAATTTCTGCATCAATGACTTCTTGTAGTTTAGCTAATGGGAAACTCCATCCCTTTGCTTCTACGATACGAACCACACCATAAGCTTGGCGACGCAAAGCATACGGATCGTTTGATCCACTTGGTACCATTCCTACGGCGAAGAAAGAAAAGATGCTATCTAACTTGTCTGCCACAGCTAAGACAGAACCAATAACGGATTCTGGTAAGTCTCCCTCACTTGAAATTGGCATATAGTGTTCACGAATTGCTTTCGCAACGGCAGGTTTTTCACCTTGAAGTAACGCATATTTTTCACCCATGATTCCTTGTAACTCAGGGAATTCACCGACCATATTCGTCACTAAATCAAATTTATAAATTTCAGCAGCGCGTTGAAGGTCTGTTAACTCTGCTTCAGACAAACCGACTTCTTCTCCAATAATGCGTGCAGCGATTTGAACACGTTGCATTTTTTCATAGATACTACCGATTTTTTCATGGAAAGTAACTGATTTTAGTTTTTCTACATCTTCTGCGATGGAGACTTTTTTATCTTCATTGTAGAAAAATTCAGCATCCTCTAAACGTGCAGTTAACACTTTTTGATTTCCTTTGATCACATTGTCTAATTTTACAGCGTCCCCATTACGAGCAGAAATAAAGTGAGGTAATAACATTCCCTCTTCATTTCGAACTTCAAAGTAACGTTGGTGCTCTTTCATTGACGTGACCAAAACTTCTTCTGGTACTGAAAGATATTTTTCTTCAAAGTCACCAGCAAAAACAGTTGGGTATTCGACCAAGTTATTTACTTCTTCAAGTAATTCTGGATCTAGATCAATCACCCAATGATTTTTTTCTGCTAATTTTTGTGCTTGACTAACAATCATTGCTTCTCTTTTTTGTGGTGAAGCAATAACAAATTGCTCCTTCAATTTTTCTTCATATTCTTTTGCATGATCAAAAGTGATGGATTCACCCAAGAAACGGTGTCCACGAGAAGCACGCCCTGTTTCAACATCTAACACACTAAATGGAATGACTTCATCGTCTAACAAAGCGACGATCCAATGAATTGGTCGAATATATTCAAAATCAAAATTTGCCCAGTGCATTGTTACAGGGAAAGTTAAACTTTTAATTACATCTGCCAGCCCAGCTAAAACTTCGATTGCAGGTTTCCCATGAGTGTATTTTGTCACATAAACATATTCCACATCTTTTAACTCTCTAAAAGTAATATCATCTGTTGTTAGCCCTTGACCACGAACGAATCCTTCAGCAGCTTTTGACCAATTTCCATCAGCATCTAATGCGATTTTTTTAGC
This sequence comes from Enterococcus sp. AAFC-DPL-6103, assembly GCF_058216595.1. Classification (NCBI taxonomy): domain Bacteria; kingdom Bacillati; phylum Bacillota; class Bacilli; order Lactobacillales; family Enterococcaceae; genus Enterococcus; species Enterococcus sp. AAFC-DPL-6103. Next base: position 696,147 of record NZ_CM177102.1, on the reverse strand, counting down.
AGGTCCTTTGATTTCTTCTTCACTATCTGCTTGACGTTCAGGAACATTTATTACTTTGATTGCTAAACGGCGCGGTGTTGAGAATGTTTCGATTGAATCATAAGTTAATTGATGTTCATCTAAAAATTTTGCTGTTTTTTCTTCTAATTGTTTCATGCTTGGTGTGACCACATGAGCAGGCATTTCTTCTAGTCCAATTTCCAATAATAAGTCTTTTGCCATCTTATTCAGCCTCCTTAACTGTTTCTGGATTTGCTGTGTTCTTGTTCAATAGTGGGAACCCCAATTTTTCACGCTCCGCAACAAAGATTTTTGCTACAGCACGAGCCATATTTCGGATTCGAGAAAGATATCCAGCACGTTCTGTAACTGAAACGGCACCACGCGCATCAAGTAGATTAAATGTATGGCTACATTTTAAAATATAATCATATGCTGGATGAACAAGGTTTTCATCAATACAGCGATTCGCTTCTTTTTCAAAACGATCAAAATTTTGTAACAATAATTCTTGGTCACTGACTTCAAATGAATATTTTGAATGTTCATATTCAGGTTGTTTGAAAATCTCACCATATTTTACGCCTGCTGACCATTCAAGATCATAGACACTTTCCACTTCTTGAATATAAGATGCTAAACGTTCTAAACCGTAAGTGATTTCTGAAGTCACTGGTTTACAAGGTAAGCCACCTACTTGTTGGAAATACGTAAATTGTGTGATTTCCATTCCGTCTAACCAAACTTCCCAACCAACACCAGCGCAACCCATTGAAGGATTTTCCCAATTATCTTCAACGAATCGAATATCGTGTTCTAATGGATCGATCCCTAATAAACGCAAACTTTCTAAATATAATTCTTGGATATTTTCTGGTGAAGGCTTCATTACTACTTGAAATTGATGATGTTGATACAAACGATTTGGATTCTCACCGTAACGACCATCTGCTGGACGACGTGAAGGTTCCACATAAGCCGCATTCCAAGGTTCTGGTCCAATGGCGCGTAAAAATGTATAAGGACTCATTGTTCCGGCACCCTTTTCTGTGTCATAGGCTTGCATTAGCATACAACCATTTGATGCCCAAAATTTTTGTAATGTTAAAATCATGTCTTGAACGCTTAATTTTTTGCTCATAGTATAGTACCCCTTTCATTTCTTACAAAGCTTGCACGACTGGATAAAATGCGACGACTGAACCCGGAATCAACTTCACACGAACAACGTCTGTCTCAGCTAATTGTGCAGCAATTGAATAAATTGTTTCTTCTGGTCTGGTGGTAAAGCTTTCTTTCACTTGTTCTTGATCATCAACAACACTGACTGCTAATGCGACACTTGAAAGAACTTTGATTTGGTTTTCTTTAAACTCTGTTGCCGGAATTTCCATGTCAAATTGCATCTTGATTTCCTCCTAAAAATACAAAAAGTCCCTATGTCTGACTACAGACATAGGGACGAATAACTTCGCGGTTCCACCCTACTTCCGAATAAATATTCGGCAGCTTCGTTTCACGTACTCCCAAGCGCCACTTCAAAAATCGATCGTATTCGGCTCCCACTCTCCCGAACTCGCTTTTACCCACGTATTTTTTACTCTTCTTGATCAACGTACTATTTTATCTACGGTTAATAATAGCCGTTTCATTACTCTTTTGTCAAATTTTTTTGATAATCAATTAAATCTATCTTCTTCGTTTGCTTGGCTCACTCATTTTCTGTCGGATCAACTGGCAAAGATATCTCGGACTCTGCATCTCCTTTTTCTTGTTCAGTTGCTGAAGAATCTTCCTTTTTCTCTAATGGTTTGAGCACATGTTCCCACGATTTCATTTGATCAATAAACTTCTTACTTTTAAGATGGATGCCCACATATTCCTCATAAAGTTGATCAATCAACTGACGAATCGCTTGTTTTGTGTCTTCTTTTAAATGGATGCCATTGATTCTTTCATAAGAAAGAGCAGAAAACAGACGTGCAAAATAAACAGCTCGAGGATCCGCATGATATCTTCTTTGATCAAGCGACCAATGACGTTCGCAAATCACGCCACCATATTTTGAAGAATAATCAAATTTTCCTTGCGTTTCACCACAGATTGCACAATGTGTCCAGACAGGTGCAATTCCAAATCGTTGTAAGATTTGAATTTCAAAAATATTGGTGATAATTTCTGCATCATCACCTTGATCCATTCTTTCCAGCGCTTGTTGTGTAAAATGAAAAAGATTTGGATCATATTGATGATCTTCAATTGCTGCATCAACCAAACTCAACAAATAAGTCCCGTAACCACTCAAAAAAATATCTTCTTGAATTTTCCGATAGGCATGAACATCTTTGACACTCGTAATAAAAGATAGACCATCACTTTTAAATGTGCCAATATAAACAGCTTGAGTAAATGGTCGAATAGCAGGCGCTAATGGTTGATTTTGTCGATGGATGCCTTTGACATAAAACATCATTTTTCCCGCTGATTCTGTAAAAATCTTGACCAATTTATCTTTTTCTTTATAATTTCGACTAGAAATAATCAAACCTTTTGATTCAACCAATTGACTCAATCGATTCCCCTCCTCAAAAAAAGAAATCTGGAAAAAGTATTGCTACCTGTCCAGATCCGTTTCTTTTTTACTGATTTTAGTATTCGTCTTTACGGTAACCAAAGTCTTGGAGATAGACTTTTTTATCACGCCAATCCTTTTGAACTTTTACCCAAAGTTCCAAGAAAACTTTATCCCCGAGTAGGCTTTCAATATCTTTACGCGCTTTTGTACCGATTTGTTTCAACATTTTTCCACCTTTGCCAATGATGATCCCTTTTTGGCTATCACGTTCAACAATGATGGTTGCTTGAATTTGGATTTTATCATTCTCATTGCGTTTCATTGAATCAACAACAACTGCCACAGAATGAGGGACTTCATCACGAGTCAATACAAGTACTTTTTCTCGAATCAGTTCTGAAACAACAAAATATTCTGGATGATCCGTTATTTGATCTTCTGGGAAATACTGTGGACCTTCTGGCATTTCATCCACTAAAGTTTCCATCAAACGATCCACATTGTTTCCCTCAGTTGCAGAAATTGGTACTACTTGAGCAAATGGCATCTGTGAAGAATAATCTTCAATGATACTTAGCAACTCATCTGGATGGATCTTATCAATTTTATTGATTACTAAATAAACCGGTGATGTCACATTCTTTAGTCGTTCAATAATAAAGTCATCTCCACGTCCACGTTTTTGATCCGCACTGATCATAAATAATACAGCATCGACTTCTTTCAATGCACTGTAAGCTGCTTCCACCATAAAGTCACCCAAGCGATGTTTTGGTTTATGGATTCCTGGTGTATCAATAAAAATCAATTGTGCTTCTGGTGTCGTATAAACACCTTGAATCTTGTTTCGAGTTGTTTGTGCTTTGTCACTCATGATGGCAATTTTTTGGCCAACGATGCGATTCAAAAGAGTTGACTTCCCAACGTTAGGGCGTCCAACAATGGCAACAAATCCTGATTTATGTTCTGGCATATGGTTTCTCCTTTTTCTTTAAAAAAATAATTGATAGATTTTGGGAACGAATAAAATCAAACCGACGATTACTGCAAAGCAAGCCGTCAATAAAACAGCGCCGGCAGCCATGTCTTTGATTTTCTTTCCAATCGGATGAAAATGAAAGTCCGTAAACATATCGACAACATTTTCAAAAACAGTGTTTAAAATTTCAACGATCCATACTAAAAAAATAGCTAAAAACAACCACAGCCATTCATTCTGACTCAGTTGAAAAAAAGCGCCAGCAATCAATGCAAAGATGCCGAACACAACATGTTTTCTCATGTTGCGTTCTTCATCAAAAACCGTTTTTACTCCTTGGATAGCAAATTCCACTGAAGTCATGAAATGTTTATTTTTTTCAACTTGTTTATCTTTTAAGTCCATAAGCATCCAATATCTCTTTCTGTAGCCCAAACATTTCTTTCTCGTCTTCAGGTGTCATATGATCATATCCATTAATGTGTAGGAAACCATGTACTGCTAAGAAACCTAATTCGCGATCATATGAATGGCCATAGGACTCGGCTTGTTCAGCAGCTCGTTCGATCGAGATCATGATGTCGCCAAGGACACGCGGCATTGGATTCTCGCCATCTTCAAAAATAACTGGGATTTCATCTTCGCCTTCTTCTTCTAAAGCGAAACTGATAACATCAGTTGGCGCATCTTTTCCTCGATACTCACGATTGATTACTTGAATCGCATCATTGTCCATGAATGTCACTGACATTTCTGTTTCTTCAGGTAGTTTTAAATAATCAGCTGCAAACTGGAGTAGTTCATTGATTTCTTGTATCTTCTCCTCAGATACTTTGTTTGTTTCATCCATGAATGTAATATCCATTAGTCATCGCTTCTTTCTTTACTCACTTTTTTGATTATTCTTGTGTTCGTGCTTGTTCTTCTTTTAATTTTTCAGCTTCTGATTTCATTTTTGGATACTTGATCCGAGAGTGGAACGTACTACTTAATCCACTGATCAATGATTTCTCAACTTTACGAATTTCTTTCAATGTTAAGCCAGTGTCGTCTAACTGACCGTCTGCAATACGTTCTGCAATCAAATTATGAACAAATTGTTCGATTTTTTCACCTGTCGGATGATCCATTGCACGTACAGCTGCTTCACAGCTATCAGCAATATTGACGATTCCAGCTTCTCTTGTTTGTGGTTTTGGTCCCGGATAGCGGAACTGTTCCTCTGTGACTTCTGGGTTACGTTCTTTTGCTTTTACATAAAAATACCGCATCAATGTTGTCCCGTGATGTTGATTACAAATATCAATGACCATTTCAGGCATACCATATTCTTCTAGAATTTTGGCACCATCTGTCACATGACCAAAAATAATTTGTTTGCTATCTTCTGGCAACAGGAAGTTATGGGGATTTTCCGCCCCAGACGGTAAATTTTCAACAAAAAAACTAGCATGTTTGATTTTTCCAATATCATGATAGTAACAAGCCACTCGAGTTAATAACGAACGTCCACCGATTTCTGCTACCGCATTTGCACTTAGATTCGCCACCATCATACTATGGTGATAGGTACCTGGCGCTTCTTCTAGTAATTGTTTCAATAATGGATGATTTGGATTGCTCAACTCATTTAAGACGATCACACTATCATCTGTCACCATTAATTCAATGTAAGGATGTAACCCCATTGTTAATAAGAAAGATAACAATGCACCAGTTACTCCGCAAACCAAAGTCAACCAAGTCGTTCCATCACTAAAACTCATGCCTTGATAAACAATCAAAATAATATTCATCAGTGTTGGGAAAACAATTACCCACAAAACAGCGGGCATACCTTGTTCAGAAATTCGTTGTCGCCGAACAATCGTCCCCATCAAACCTGAGAATAGATAGGAAACCAACAACACGGTTAAGGTATTTGTCCCAATAGAACCATAATAGATAAATAACGCTGATACAGCTTGGAAAAGTGCCGCCATAATCCCCGCTCTTCGATTAAGGAAGAAATTTAAGACCAGTGGTGTAAACGCCGCCGGGTAAAACAGTGGAATATAAGTTGCTTGTTCTGTTTGGAATAACTGGAAAAACTTCATCATAATAATACTTAAAGACATTGCTGTTACATAGAACAAGACGTATTCTGTCCGTTTGTCTGAGTCTTGAAATTGCAATGAATTATAGGCTAAGACAATAATCTGCAGAAGCACAGCTAAAATCATTGCAACTAACGGAAAGATCGAAGTTGTTTGATTGGTCAATCCCAACAATTCCAATTTTTTCATTGCAGCTGCATCAATTTGATTCCCTTCACGTACAATGATTTCTCCTTGGAAAATCATCACTGGCTGAACAGCTTCACGTGCGTTCGCTTTCAGTTCTTCCGTCTTCTTCTCATTAAGTACATCATTTACTACGATTCCTTGATCTACTAAATAATTCAATACTTGTTGTTGCGCAGAAGTAACATTGAGATATTGGATTTTATCTTGTGCTTCTTGCTTGAATGTGTCAACATCGCTTTCTCTTACTTGTTTGCTCATTTGTTCATCAATCAATTTCAGACTTTCATCACGAACAGTCGACAATTCATCTTCCGTCATACCGAAAATGAGCGTGTAAAAATTACTAGGTAATTTTTGATAAAATGCAACATCCTCTACATTTACTGTTTCGAAATTTTTCTTTAGTGCTGCAATTCTTTCATCAATCGTTGGTTTGGGAATATTCGCGTCATCACTGGCCTTTTTGACCTTTTCATCATACGCCTTATCGATTGCATCATTTGTTTTATTGATCAAATCAAATAGTTGCTTGATTCGATCATTTTGATCAGCTGCCAAATCTTGCTGATAAGTATACTCTGGTGTGACTGCTTCGGCTGCCAACTTTCTCTTTTGCTCGGTCTCTTCTGTATTCTCAATCGTTTTGGTTGCACGAATACTTTCTTCAGCTACTTGTCCTTCTCTAAAATCATTTGCTTTTTGTTTGACACTACTAAAAGTCACCCCACAAATGATTATAAAAAACACAGCTAACAGCAAAGGCAAAAATGCTTTTCCTAATTTTGCCTGCAGTTGCCGGATTGTTTTATTCAACATGTGCTTATCCTCCTAAGCAAAGCTTATTCTTGATGAAGATCGGCTTTTTCATACGCTTGAATAATTTCAGCAACTACTGGATGTCGGACAACATCACTGGCTTCAAAATTAACAAAATCAATTTTTTTGATTTGCTTCAACGTACGTTCAGCATGAACTAAACCACTCATCGTCCCTCTTGGCAAGTCGATTTGGCTAGTATCTCCATTAACAATCATTTTTGATTGGTACCCAAGACGAGTCAAGAACATCTTCATTTGAGCCACAGTCGTATTTTGTGCCTCGTCTAAAATAACAAACGCATCGTCTAATGTTCGACCACGCATATACGCCAAAGGTGCAATTTCAATTACGCCTCGTTCCATTAAACGATTCGTATGCTCTAATCCAAAGATTTGATAAAGTGCATCATAAACTGGACGTAAATAAGGATCCACTTTTTCTTTCAGATCTCCCGGTAAAAAGCCCAAATTTTCTCCTGCTTCAACAGCTGGTCGAGTCAAGATAATTTTTTGGACTTCGCCTTTTTTTAATGCAGCAATTGCTAACACCACGGCGAGGAAGGTTTTCCCAGTTCCAGCAGGGCCAATACCAAACACGACATCATGGTGTTTGACAGACTCAACATATTTCTTTTGTCCGCTATTTTTTACCCGAATAGGTTTGCCATTTCTGTCTTTCACAATTTCTTCTTCATACATCTCGATGAAGTAATCTAAGGTACCTTTTCGTCCCATATTTATCGCAGCTACCACATCTGGTGTACTGATATGGATCCCGCGTTTGATCAATTCTTGTAGTGTACGGATCACTGAACTAGCCAATTTCACTTGTTCATTTGTCCCAATTAGTTGAATTGTTTCACCACGAGTATTGATAACAGTATTGGTTGCATCTTCTAGGAGCTTGATATGTTTATCGTGTGCACCAAAAAGCAAGCTGGCATCGTCAGCCGCTGTTAATCTAATCTCTAAAGAAATGGACTCTTCTGTCAAAAATAGACATCTCCTTTATCTCTTTCATTTCTTGTCTATTTTACCACACTCATAGAAAACTATATAGCAAATAAAAAACGAGAAATTGCTCCCCCTGTTTTCTTCAAACGACAGAAAAAAACCGCAAACATTTCTGTCTGCGGTTCAGATTACAAAATTAAGCTTGTAATAGTTCTTTAACGATTGCATTCACTTGATTTCCGTCTGCTTTTCCCTTGACTTTAGGCATGATAACACCCATTACTTTGCCAAATTCTTTAACAGATGAAGCACCAGTTTGTGCAATAGCGTCTTGAACAAGTTGTCGAATTTCATCATCAGAAAGTTGTTCTGGCATATACTTTTCGACAATTACAATTTCGCCTTTTACTTTATCAGCTAAATCATCGCGTCCTGCCTGCTCAAACTCTTGTAAAGAATCACGACGTTGTTTCATCTCGCGAGACAACACTGTTAATTCTTCATCTTCCGTCAAGTCGTGGCCTACTTTGATTTGCTCGTTTTGTATTGATGACTTGATCATACGAATGACTTGCAAAGTTTCTTTCTCTTTTGCCTTCATCGCTGCTTTCATGTCATCGTTCAATCTACTTAGTAGTGACACACTACCAGCTCCAATTCATCAAAGAACTAGAATTTTTTACGTTTTCTAGCTGCTTCAGATTTTTTCTTACGTTTCACGCTTGGTTTTTCGTAGAATTCACGTTTACGAGATTCTTGTAAAGTACCCGCTTTTGACACGGAACGTTTGAAGCGACGAAGAGCATCGTCAAGTGATTCGTTTTTGCGAACGACTGTTTTTGACATGTTAATTCCCTCCCTCCGAGCTTAAAAAGTAACCGTAGTGCTATTGAAATAATTATCCCAAAAAACAAACTGTCCTTTAAACATTATAGCTAATGCTCTTTTGACCGTCAAGGGGTTCTTTCTTTTTTTTCGATTTATTAGTTGTTATTTTATTTTATTGAATCATTGACAATCTTCGCAACGTCCAAAGATTTCAAATCGGTGACCTTCAATCGTGCATCCCCCAAGTTGTTCTTCAAAATAGTTCATTGGGCACATGTGGATTTCTTTTGTCTTTCCACATACGGTACAGATAAAATGATGATGATGACCGATTTCTCCCTGACAACAATGAAAGCGGAATTTCATTTCTCCATTCAGATCTGTTTCTTCTAATAAATCCAGCTCAGCAAAATCATGTAAGTTTCGGTAAATCGTATCGTAACTTACACCTTTAAATGTTTCATTCATATAGTCAAAGACTTCTTTAGCAGAGACATAGCGGTTACGCTTTACCAAGTAAGTCAATAAGGCTTCTCTTTTTTTCGTGTATTTAAATCCGTTATTTTTGAGTGTTTCCAAAGATTGTTCAATTAATGTTTGCTTTTTCATTTCTCTTCCTCCAAATCAAAATGATTACGAAGTACGCGTTCCAGAGTATGGTATAATAAAGCAAAAAAAAAAGCAAGTGAGGTTTTTCTTATGGCTTCAGATTCAACTGAATTAGTTACTTTTTTTGTCATCTCTGATTCCGCTGGCGAAACAGCGACCAAGTTAGCACAAGCAACAATGGCTCAATACCCAAGTGTTGAGTTCAACTTATTCCGTCGAACATTTGTCACTGACAAAGAAACATTGCTTAATGCATTAAACGATGCATTGACAGAGCAAGCTATCGTGCTCCACACTTTGATCAATCAAGAATTGATCGACACAGCTCGAACATTTTGTGATGAAAACGAATTGTTCAGCTTCGATGTCATGACGCCACCTGTAGCTGAAATTGAACGACGAACAGGGATTCAACCCACGCGTCAACCCGGTGCACTTCATTTATTGAATGAAAACTATTTTAAACGAATCAAAGCAATGGAATTTGCAGTTAAATACGATGATGGCAAAGACCCTCGTGGTTTTTTAGAAGCAGACGTTGTTTTACTTGGCGTTTCTCGTACTTCCAAAACACCTTTGAGTTTATTTTTAGCCAACAAAAATTTAAAGGTTGCAAATTTGCCTTTGATTCCACAAGCTCATATTCCAAAACAATTGTGGGAAGTAGATCCTAAAAAAATTGTAGGTTTAACTAATGATCCAGATATTTTAAACAGCATTCGTAAAGAACGTATGCGTTCTTATGGATTAAATCCTGATACTGCTTATTCTGATATTGAAAAAATTCGTGCGGAATTAGATTTTGCAAATGATCTTTACCAAAAGCTTGGATGTGTCGTCATCAATGTTGCCTCTCTTTCCATTGAAGAGACAGCTTCCTTGATTTTAAATGCTCTTGAATTAGAAGACCACAGCTATTACGGAACAGAGACTTCTGAAACTTCCGATTGATTCACTGATTTTTATTTCACACTAAAAAAAGCGAACCTAAATCCACTAACGATTTAGGTTCACTTTTTTTCTAATAAAACTTCATTGATCTTTATTGTTGAAATAACTGACTGTTAAAATTTTTTGACTTAGTCATGCTCCACATGCTTCACAGTCTGCTCTAAGATATCTAAAACATGGGAGTCATCCAACACATATAAAATCGCTTTTCCTTCACGGCGAGAACGAACGATTTTATTTTCTCGAAGTAACCGTAACTGATGAGAAACAGCAGATTGTTCCATTTCGACAGCTTGGCTGATGGCTGTGACATTTTGTTCACCATTTTTTAGATACAATAAAATTTTTAAACGTGTTGGATCGCTTAACATTTTAAATAGCTGACTGATTTTTTCAATTTTTGTTCCTTGAACCTCTGACAAAGGCTTCACCTCCAACTATCTAAAAAGACTGACTTCTAAAGTTTACCACTTTTTCCGTCAGTCTCAAATTCCTTAGTCTTTTGTAATTGCTTGGATGCTTGCTTCGTAAGCTGCAATTTTTGCTTCAGCATCGTCTTGTGAGTTTCCTTTAACTCCAATGTAGAACTTGATCTTTGGTTCTGTACCAGAAGGTCGAATTGCTACCCAACCTTGTTCTTCTAGCATATATTTCAAGACATCAGAAGGCGGTGTCGTTAATGCTTCGACATTGCCAGCTGCATCTGTTTTCGTTAATTTCTTGAAGTCTTCTGTCTGCAATACTTTGGCACCTGCGAATTCAGTTGGTGCTTCTTGACGGAATTTTTCCATTAACGCTGCGATTTTAGCTGATCCTTCTTGACCACTCATAGTAACAGAAATCGTTTTTTCTGCATAATAACCATATGTTTCAAAAATAGCTTGTAAGCCATCATATAATGTTTTTCCTTGTTTCTTGTAAAAAGCAGCAACTTCGGCCAATAAAACTAATGCTTGGATTGCATCTTTATCACGTACAAATGGTTTAACTAAATAGCCATAGCTTTCTTCAAAACCAAACATAAATGTATGTGAATGGTCTTCTTCAAACTCTTGGATTTTCTCAGCTATAAATTTGAATCCTGTTAGTACATTGAACATCGTTGCACCATAGTTTTTCGCAATCGCAGTTGGTAATTCACTTGATACGATCGATTTCAATACTGCTGGATTCGCTGGCATCGTATTTCTTGCTTGATGTGCTTCTAAGATATATTGAATCATGATTGCCCCAAGCTGGTTTCCTGTTAATACTTCATACGAACCATCAGGTAAACGAACGGCAGCACCAAGGCGATCGGCATCTGGATCTGTTGCAATCAACAAATCAGCGCCTTCTTTTTCACCTAAACGGATTGCATACTCAAAAGCAGAGTGTTCTTCTGGATTTGGAGATTTAACCGTTGTAAAATCAGGATCTGGGATTGCTTGTTCAGGAACTAACACAAATTGTTCAAAACCAGCTTGTTTTAAGGCTTTTTCACCTAACATTTTCCCAGTTCCATGAAGAGGTGTGTAAACTAGTTTTAAGTCTTTGCCCATTTCTTCGATCAATTCGTGGTCGATCGTTACAGCTTTCATTTCTTCTAAATAAGCATTGTCTACTTCTTCGCCAATAATTGAAATCAGACCGCTGTGTTCCACTTCTTCATCTGACATTACTTCAACTTTTAGCGGATTGCTGACTTCACGTACATATTTAGTCAATGCGTCGGCATCAGCAGGTGGCATTTGTCCTCCATCTTCGCCATAAACTTTATACCCATTATAAGCAGCAGGATTATGTGATGCTGTAATCATGATCCCAGTAAACGCATTCAGGTGGCGAACAGCAAAAGATAATTCTGGTGTTGGTCGTAAACTTTCAAAAACAAAAGATGGAATATCATGTTTGGCTAATGTTTTTGCAGCCTCCATCGCAAATTCTGGTGATTGATGACGTGAATCATAAGCGATCGCTACGCCACGACGTTTTGTTTCAGGATCTTGTGCATCCATGAAACGTGCTAGTCCTTCTGTTGCTTGACGGACTGTGTAAATATTCATACGATTAATACCAGGGCCTAAAATACCACGCATTCCTGCCGTACCAAATCCTAAAGGCGCGTAAAAAGCATCTTCTAATTGTTTAGAATCCTGACTCAATATAGTTAATTGCTGTTTTAAATTTTCTTCTAGGTTCACTTCGTTTGCCCATTGTTCATAAACTTGTTCCCAAGACATGAAAATAACACCTCTTTCTAAAATATGAATTCTGTTTTAGTATAGCATTCACGAAGATCAGATGAAAGACACAACGAGAAAAAATGATACCAACTAGGATTTTCATTGAACAAATAAAAACAAAGCCCAACCAAAAATGAGGATACACTTTTGATTGCGCTTTTTTATTTTGTTAACATAATAAGTTTATGCTTGTATAGTAGATTCTTCTAAAGTTTCTAAATACTTGAATACTTGTTGCCCAGCAATCCCGCCGTCGCCAACTGCTGTTGTGATTTGGCGCAAATCTTTTTCACGCACATCTCCTACAGCAAAAACACCAGGCATATTTGTTTTCATTTCTTGGTCAGTTGGAATCCAACCAGCCGCATTCGTTAAACCAGCTTGTTTGAATGGTTCTGTCAAAGGATCAAGACCAACATAGATAAAGACGCCATCAGCGGCCAAAGCTACTTCATTTCCTGTTTTTACATTATGCGCTTTAACACCTGTTACTACCATTTCATTGCCAATGATTTCATCAACAACTGTATCCCATACAAACGAAATTTTTTCATTTGCAAAAGCGCGCTCTTGAATGATTTTTTGCGCACGTAATTCATCACGACGATGAACGATTACAACTTCAGAAGCAAATTGTGTTAAATAGATTGCTTCTTCAACTGCAGAATCGCCGCCACCGATAACAACTAATCGTTTGTTACGGAAAAATGCGCCGTCACAGACCGCACAATAAGAAACACCACGTCCTGCATACTCTTCTTCGCCAGAAACACCTAGTTTGCGGTGGACACAGCCAGTAGCAATAATGACCGTTTTGCCTTCATACGTTTTGTCTTCACAGATGACTTCTTTGTACGTACCGTGATCTTTTATATCTTGGACGATTCCATAAGCATTTTCTGTGCCAAACTTTGAAACACCTTCATACATTTTGTACGCAAGATCTGGTCCCATAATCGACTCAAATCCTGGATAATTTTCAATTTCTGCTGTGTTATTCATTTGACCACCAGGCGCACCTTGCTCAATCATCACCACTGATAAATTTGAGCGTGAAGCATACAAGGCAGCTGTCATTCCAGCAGGTCCTGCGCCAATGACAATTACATCATACATATGTACATTCCTCCGTTTAAAATCAAGTAAGCTTACTTTACAGCCAACATCAAAAAAAGTCTATTGTTCTGCTTACCTTTTCGAATATGTACATTATACTCGAATAAAAGGCGCAAAAACAATAGACTTTTCAGTTAATTATTCATTCGCTAAGTCTTCACCATTTGAGGCAATTACTTTTTTATACCAATCAAATGATTTTTTCTTCGTACGGGCTAACGTCCCTTCACCATAGTTATCACGGTCCACATAGATAAAGCCATAACGTTTCTTCATTTCACCGGTTCCGGCTGATACTAAATCGATACACCCCCAAGTCGTATACCCCAGTAAATCAACACCATCTAACTCAACAGCATCTTTCATGGCTTGGATGTGTGCAGCGAGATAAGAAATCCGATAATCATCGACAACATATCCGTTTTCATCAGGTTCATCTACTGCGCCCAACCCATTTTCAACAATAAATAGTGGCTTTTGATAACGGTCATAGATATCATTCATTGTGATTCTTAACCCTAATGGATCAATTTGCCACCCCCATTCACTTGCTTCTAAATAAGGGTTTTTGACAGAGGCAAAAATATTTCCTGCAGTTTGTTCTAATAATTCAGGATCTGTTGTTGATACCCGAGAAGAGTAATAAGAAAAGGAAATAAAGTCTACCGTGTGTTCTTTCAGTAATTCCAGATCGCCAGGTTCCATTTTTAATTCGATGCCTTCACGGGCCATTTCTTTTAGCGCATAAGCAGGATACTCGCCACGTGATTGAACATCAATGAAGAAATAATTTTCACGATCTGCTTGACGTGATGCCCAAACATCTTCCGGCTTACATGTGTAAGGATAATTTGCGCCCGCTGCTAACATGCACCCAACTTGATTGTTCGGATCCACTTCGTGTGCGATCTTCGTTGCAATCGCACTCGCTACTAATTCGTGATGTGCTGCTTGATATTTGACTTGTTCAACATTCTCGCCTTCTTCAAAAACAAGACCTGCGCCCATAAACGGTGCGTGTAAAATCATGTTGATTTCATTAAAAGTTAACCAATATTTGACCAATCCTTTATAACGGTTAAAGATTACTCGACATAAATTTTCATAGAAACCAACTACTTCACGTGAGCGCCACGCACCATATTTTTTAATCAAATGCATTGGACAATCAAAGTGAGTAATTGTTACTAAAGGCTCGATACCATGTTTTTGACATTCTTTAAACACATCTTCATAAAATTTTAGACCTTCTTCATTTGGTTCCTTTTCGTCACCCATTGGAAAAATACGACTCCAAGCAATTGATAAGCGATAGGTTTTAAAGCCCATTTCTGCGAATAAAGCAATATCTTCTTTATAACGATGATACATATCGATTGCTACTTTTGCTGGATAAAAATGCTCTTCGTCAAATTCAAGCATTGATTTTTGACCTGTAATAACCGAAAAACGATCCTCGCCGATTGGTACCACATCAACATTAGCTAATCCACGTCCACCTTCATCATAGCCACCTTCACATTGGTTAGCAGCTGTTGCGCCACCCCATAAAAAATCTTTTCTAAATCCCATTTGTCTTTCCCCTTTTCTTTTTCAACTATCTCATTCAGAACCTGTCTTTTCTTGCTCTCAAATTAGTTCAAAATGCTTGAATGCTAACCAAAGACCATCATTATCAACGGGTTCTGTAATGTAATCAGCTATTTTTTTAATCTCTGGGCCGCCATTCCCCATAGCTATCCCAGTACCGCAATGCTCCAGCATCGGAATATCAACTTTTGCATCACCAAATGCAAAACTATTTTCTGTGGCAATATTCAAATAAGTTAGTAATTCATCTACTGCTACTGCCTTATTGATACCACTTAATGCAATATCACCAAACAAAGCTGTTTCACCAGCACCACCCCAAGTCCCCAGTTTATATTCTGGGAAGGTTGCTACTGCCTCTAAATAATTTTCATAACTATCCAAGATAAAACTGATTTTATTCACATCATTTCGATATAAATCTGCGCCAAAAAACATCTCTGGAAATACTTCTCGAACAGTCGTCTGCCCTTTTCCTTTTCGTTGCGAATACTCTTGAATCGTTTTTTCACCACGTTCTTCGAAAGATCCACTAGCGTATAATCCACTGTTAGCTTCTAAATAAAATTCTAGACCTTTTTGATTTAGCCAATCAACAATTTTAGTTGTGTCTTCCAATGTCAAGGTCGCTTCTTTTAGCACTTGGTCTTTAAACTCAATATAGCTCCCATTACCGCCAATATACCCGTCAAAGCCAATGTCCAAGATATTTTGATACATCTCGGCTTTACTACGACCCGTCACGGTAAAAACTAAATTTCCTTTTCTTTGTGTCTCTTGGATAGCTCTGATGGCTGACTCAGGTAAATCATTTTCGTAATTCACTAGCGTTCCATCTACATCTAAAAAGACGATTTTTTTCGTCATGAGTGCTTCCCTCAAACTTTCACTGCGTCTAATTCACGAGCTACTTCATCTTGTACCTCAACGCCTTCTTGTTTTAATCGTTCAATTGTTTCACTAAATTGTGGCAAATATTCTTGATGTGCAATAAACAACTCATCCATGATTCGTTTCGCTGTTTCTCCTGAACGGACCAACGGATTGATTGTAAATGCTTGTAATGCTGTTCCATAATCACCAGTTACGGCAGCTTCAATGGTTAGTAATTCCATATTTTTCATTACTTGCAACCAACCTCTTTCAGCCGGTGCTAATGAACCAAAGGCAACATTTCGCGCACCTTGAGCACCGACATAGGCAGTTACTTCCACAACGCAATCTGCTGGTAGATCAGGAACGGCACCCTCATTTTTTGCGGAAACGACGATTTGAGTTTCTTTGTTTCCATAAATCGAGGCAATCGTTTCACAAGCAGCATCTGAATAATATGCACCACCGCGTTTTTGTAACTGCTCAGGTTTATGATCAAGATTTGGATCTTTATAAAGCTCAAATAGTTCTGCCTCTGTTTCTTTCACTTGTTGGGCACGAGTACCGATTGTCCGATATTCTTCCAGTGCATGTGCAAGCATTTCTTCTTCACGATAATAATAACGATGATAGCCGCAAGGGACCATCTGCATTTGTTTTAATTGTTCTTTGAAAAACGGAATATCGAAAATGTTTTTTGGTAATCCATTATCTTCATCATAAAGTCGTTCAATCAATCGATCTGTAATATCTTTCCCTGTTTTGTCTGCGACTTTATGCCAATGAAAATGATTTAGCCCTGCAAATTTATAAATCAAATCTTCTTTCTTCTCACCCAGCATTTCAGGTTCAGTCATCATTGCCATAACAGGTACATTGCATAAACCAATGACACGATCCCATTTCCCATAACGAACAACCGCTTCTGTTACCATACCACTTGGATTTGCAAAATTAATGAGCCATGCGTTCGGACATAAACGTTTCATATCTTCAACCACAGACAAAATCACAGGAACAGTACGAAAAGCTTTAAACATTCCACCAGCACCATTTGTTTCTTGACCAATCATGCCATAATAAGCAGGAATTCGTTCATCCTTCACACGTGCATCTAACTGACCAACTCGAAATTGAGTTGTTACAAAATCAGCATCTTTCAGCGCTTCTTCGCGATTAAGTGTTGCATATATTTTCACGTCATAAGGGGTAGCATCCCACATTCGTTGGGCCATTTTACTAACAATTTCTAGTTTTTCTTTTCCAGCTTCAACATCAACTAGCCAAATTTCATGTATTGGTAATTCTTCATAGCGTTTGATAAAGCCTTCCATTAATTCAGGGGTGTAACTACTGCCGCCGCCAATCGTCGCAATCTTGATTCCTTTTGTCATGTGCTCACTCCTTCAATTTTGTTTACATTTTCATTATCATTTTTGTAAAAGAAATTCTCAATACACCTCTTTAACTTTGCAGAGACATTTACAAAAACTAACAATTTTTTTACTATTTTTGTAAATACTACTTTGTTCAATTCCAATTTTCTCTTGTAATTTGTTGATTTATTCATACAACAATGTAAAAACGTTTACAAATCATTCACAAAAAAGATATAATTTATGTAAAAAAAGAGGTGTCCAATGCTTTTACGAGAAAAAATCAAACAAACTACTTTTTCACCAGCCGAGACACAAGTCGTTCACTTCCTCTTTGAAAACACACAACAAGTTGCACAATTGACGATTCAAGAAATTGCCAATCAAGCTTTCGTTCATCCTTCGACATTGATTCGTGTAGCAAAAAAATTAGCATTCACTGGCTGGATTGAATTACGAGATACTTTTTTAGCTGAAGCTGAATACTTAGAAAGAAACTTTCAAGAAGTGGATGCCAATCTGCCTTTTACGGGCGAAGAAGGAATCATGACTATCGCAAATAAATTAGCTTCTTTGGAACAAACAACGATTCAAGATACGCTTTCACTGATTCATCATGATGACTTACAACAAGCAAAACAGTTATTACTTAAAGCAAAAAAAATTGTCATTTTTGCTAGCAATGCCAATACATTGATCTCCCAAGATTTCATTTTAAAAATGAAACGTATCAAAATGGATGTTCATGTCGTGACTACATTTGGCGAATCATCTTATGAAGCATATAACTGTGATGAAGAGACATGTGGTTTACTGATTTCTTACACGGGTGAAAATCAAATGATTTTAAAAACTGCACACATTTTACGTGAAAAAAATGTGCCTATTTTAGCTTTGACAAGTATCGGCGAATGCAGTCTTTCCACTTTAAGCACCGTTGTCTTGCGCTTGACAACTCGAGAACGACTTTATTCAAAAATCGGGAATTTTACAATCAATACGTCAATCTGCTATTTGCTAGATGTACTTTATGGCTGTGTCTTTGCTGAAAATTATCAACAAAACTTGAACCATTTGATTGCTGTTGGACAAAAAGTTGATAAACGTCCAATCAGTTCTTCAATCATGCAAGAAAACCATGGGGAAAACTTTCAAGTCAAAGATTCCTTTTTACCCAATTGACTTTTACGTAACAGCTTTTTCCTTCAACACAAAAGCAAGCAAAGAATTGAGCCATTTAGGCTCTCTTCTTTGCTTGCTTTATTTTTACTATTGATTAACTGCTTTGTAGTTGATACATATCTGCATACAAACCGCCAATTTGTAACAGTTCTTCATGACTTCCTCGTTCAACAATTTTCCCCTTATCTAGAACCAAGATAAGTTCTGCATCACGAATGGTCGATAGTCGGTGAGCAATGGCGATGGTTGTTCGCCCTTGCCTCATTTTAGCCAAACCCTCCTGAATCAAGCCTTCTGTTTCCGTATCGATGTTTGCTGTCGCCTCATCCAATACAAGAATTTTAGGATCTGTCACAATCGTCCGCGCAAAAGTAATCAACTGGCGTTGCCCGCTAGAATAACTTGCTCCTCGTTCAATCACTTTAGAATGATACCCTTGTGGCAACTCATCAATAAATCGATTGGCTTGGACAAACTCAGCAGCTTCGCGAATTTGTTCATCTGTGATCTTCTCGTTAAACATACGGATATTTCCAGCAATATCACCGTAAAATAGGAATGCGTCTTGGAGAACCAACCCCATTTTTTCTCGAAGTTCATTGATTGGATAAGAGCGGATGTCACGATCATCAATCAAAATCTCACCTTCATAAAATTCATAAAAGCGCATCAAGACATTGATGATCGAACTTTTCCCACTACCTGTATGTCCAACTAAAGCTACTGTTTCACCAGGATTTGCAACAAACGAGATATTATTTAAAACATTGTTTTTTCCATCATAAGAAAAACTAACATTTCTAAATTCGATTTTTCCATTGATAATTTCGCCGCTAGCATTTTCTTCTTGTTGTGGCGCATATTCTGTCGTATCCATAATTTTTAAGATTCGACTTCCAGCAACAATTCCATCGGTGAAGACACTTAAAAAATCCATCATTTGTGACATAGGATTAAAGAAACCTTGAACATACGTCGTAAACGCATAAATCAATCCAACTTCCACTGGTGAATGCAAGGCATCGATTCCAAATAAAGTTAAGACAAGTGCGATTGCTAGCGCATATAAAAAATTGATGATTGGACTCAACAAAATTGAATTCGTTTTGATCATTGCATAGCGAGTCGCCAAGTAGTCATCGTTTACTTCTTCAAATTCATTTGACAACCGCGTTTCTTGTCGAAATTGCTGAATAATTTTCATACCAGAAATTGATTCATTCAATTTGGTATTCAGCTGGCTCAATTTTTCCCGCATGTTCCGGTAAATCCGAGAACTGAATTTTTGATAATACCAAATGACTACACCTAAAATTGGTAAAAAGATCAACGTCCAGAGGGTAATTTTTACATTGATCTGAATCATTGCAACTAATGAAGAAACCACCGCAAAGATTCCCGTCAAAACCATCAAGAATACATACCAAAATTCAAACAATGTTTCAGTATCATTCGTGACACGCGAAACGATTGAACCCGCTGGTGTCTGGTCAAAATAACGCATGCCTAATGTATGAAGTTTTTCAAACAATTTCACTCGAATATGCTGAAAGGTTTTTAAGGAAGCCATCGAATACAAATACCACTGGAAAAACCAGATAATACTTTTGACAATGACCCCAAATAAATATAATCCAGCAAAAAACAAAATCACTTGAGTCGTTGCTGATTGATTTGCTAAATGATTGTCCATAAATGATTGGATGATCCTTGGCAAAATGACGTTGATGACAGATAAACTTAACGCAAATAAAATAGCCACGATAAATGTTTGCTTAAATGGTTTGGCAAAGACCAGTAACCGTTTGATAATCTGCTTCTGTTCTTTTAAAGGAATT
This sequence comes from Enterococcus sp. AAFC-DPL-6103, assembly GCF_058216595.1. Classification (NCBI taxonomy): domain Bacteria; kingdom Bacillati; phylum Bacillota; class Bacilli; order Lactobacillales; family Enterococcaceae; genus Enterococcus; species Enterococcus sp. AAFC-DPL-6103. Next base: position 675,948 of record NZ_CM177102.1, on the reverse strand, counting down.
GATTTAGTCCATTCTGATTGATAATTTTCTTCCATTACGCTTCACCTCCCTCAATTTTTGCTTCTAGTTGTTGTTTTTCCCACATTTGTTGATACCAGCCACCTCGTGCTAATAACTCCTCGTGTGTTCCGCGTTCTATGATTTTTCCTTGATCGATAACTAAAATTTCTTGGGCATGCATGACACTACTCAAACGATGAGCCGCAATAATTGTCGTTTTATTTTTACGATTCGACTTTAGATTTTGGAGAATTGCTTCTTCTGTTTTAGCATCGACAGCCGATAACGCATCATCTAAAATCAATAGCTCTGGATTTTGAATTAATGCTCGCGCGATAGAAATTCGTTGCTTTTGTCCCCCTGACAAAGACACGCCACGTTCACCAACTAACGTGTCATACCCTTTTGGTAACTCTTTAATCTCACTATTGATAAATGCCATCGTTGCAGCTTTTTCTACCGAAGATTCTGTCAGTGTGGGATTAGAAAAACGAATATTCTCACGAATCGTCATAGAGAATAAGAAATGATCCTGTGGAACATAACCAATTGACTGCAGTAACGCATCTAAAGAGTACTCTTTGATATTCTTCCCACCAATCATCAATTTTCCTTGATATTGGTCGTACTCACGCATCAAGAGTTTAAGAATTGTTGTTTTCCCTGCACCTGTTTTCCCTACAATCCCTAAAGTGTTCCCCTCATGAACTGTAAAATCAATTTTTTCTAATGCAAGTCCTTTTTCTTCAGGATAACTGAATGAATCAATAGCAACGACTAACTCACCTTTAGCTGGCGTTTGAATGGCGCCCATTTGTTCAACAATATGTGTTTGTTCATGTAATAGCTCGTTTACGCGATCATAAGAAGCATTCCCTCTTTCCAATACATTGAATAAACGACCAATCGCAAACATTGGCCATACCAACATCCCGATATAACTAATGAAAGAAACTAGCTGACCAATTGTGATTGTTCCTTCTAAAACATATTTGCCTCCAAGAATAATTGTCAATACATAAGAAATACCAATAATCAGTGTAATAAATGGATCAAATAAGGCATCTAAAAAATTCACTCGTTTATTTTTTTCAATTGCTTCCGCAATCTTTGTTTCAAAATCTGCTAAATCTTCTTTTTCTTGTCCAAACGTTTTGATTACTTTGATACCCGTGATACTTTCTTGTGTCTTATCATTAATCGATGAAAAGGCTTCTTGCGCTTCACGAAATCCGTCATGAAGCTTGGTACCCAACACACGCGATGTTACAGCCAACAATGGTAACGGAATCAGCGCGATCAGCGTCAGTCGCCAATCCACAAACAAAATCATCGCAATGATTGTTGCACCTCCAGTGATTACTGAATCTGCAAAGGTTAGGATTCCTGCACCAGCTACGTTTTGGATTGCATTTAAGTCATTTGTCGCATGCGCCATCAAGTCACCCGTCCGGTATTTTTGATAAAAGAGTGTATCCATTTTAGTAAAGTGATCAAATAAGCGTTGGCGTAACTCCTTTTCAAGTCGTGCGGCACTTCCCCAAATATTCATACGCCAAATGTAACGAAAAAGATATTGAAGAACAGCTGCCACTAATAAGATGACAATCCAAAAGGCAATCGTCGACAATGAGATTTTTTTATCTGCGATTTCATCAATGATCAGTCCGATTACTTTTGGAGGAACTAGTTGGACAAGTGCAACAACCATCAACGAAAGAACGCCTACAAAATAGTGCTTTTTTTCTTGTTTGAAAAACCAACCAAGTTTTCTAAAAATCGACATTTTATGCCTCCTTTAATTTTTCTCAAGAGCATCCATCCAAAATTTTCTAAATTTTCTAACAACTACAACCAAAAAAAGCGAGCTGAAAAATCAGCCCGCTTAAAAGTATGTCAACTTTGGAGAGAGAACCTATTTTTTACCTTGGTTCTTCATTTGTTGCATCATCTGACGAATTTTCTTTTCAGATGGTTTTTGCCCCATTGACATCATCATTGATCGTAACATGTCCTCATTAACGGGAGGATTTTTTTCTAAATAGTCTTGCATATATTTGCGCGCAAAAAAGAATCCACCAATTGCGCCGATTAGTAACGCGATTACAGCGATAAGTACGACAATACCTGTTGATACCATGTAAATCTCTCCTTTCCTTTTTCCGAATTGCTCTCAATAAAACATTTTACTAAAGATTTTATAAAAAGAAAAGCCGTTTTCTGAATAATGCGTAAAAAATTGAATAAAAATCCTACTGCGCCCCTTTTCTTTCTGATTTTTCCACCTCTGCGCAAGAAGGTATGCCTTATTATAAATTTTAGGCTAACCGAATCTTTTTCTTGAATTTTATTTAATTAGGTGTAAAATGTAGTCGTAAAACCAAAACAGAAAGGTGGTTTGATTGTGGAAAATTCGAACCAACATAAACATCACCTAATTGAACATACAAACGGTTTATCCTTGGCCGAAGTCAATGGTACAGTTGAAGTACCAAAAGGAAAAGGTTTTTTCAAAACTTTACTTGCTTACTCTGGTCCTGGCGCTTTAGTCGCTGTTGGCTATATGGACCCAGGTAACTGGTCAACCTCTATTACAGGTGGACAAAATTTTCAATATTTACTCATGTCAGTCATTTTAATGTCAAGTTTGATTGCCATGCTTCTTCAATACATGGCAGCAAAATTAGGTATTGTTAGCCAAATGGACTTAGCTCAAGCCATTCGGGCTCGTACCAGTAAAACACTAGGTGCTATCCTCTGGGTACTGACAGAATTAGCGATTATGGCGACTGATATCGCTGAAGTTATTGGTGCAGCAATTGCTCTTTATCTCCTATTTGGAATTCCGTTAGTCGTTGCTGTCTTCATCACTGTTTTTGATGTCTTCTTACTTTTATTGTTAACAAAAGTTGGCTTTCGAAAAATCGAAGCAATTGTTGTTTGCTTGATTTTCGTGATTCTATTCGTTTTCGTTTATCAAGTTGCTTTATCTGATCCAGATTGGCGCGCTTTATTTGCAGGCTTCATTCCGAACAGTCATACGTTTTCTGATAGTCCTGCAATCGGTGGACAAACACCGTTGACTGGTGCTTTAGGTATTATTGGAGCAACAGTGATGCCACATAATTTGTATCTCCATTCCGCTGTTTCACAAACAAGAAAAATTAACCATGATGACAACGCAGATGTGGCTCGCGCAGTACGTTTTACTACTTGGGACTCCAATATTCAATTGTCTATGGCGTTTCTTGTTAACGCACTTCTATTGATTATGGGCGTTGCCGTTTTCAAAACTGGGACCGTAAAAGACCCTTCTTTCTTTGGTCTTTATGAAGCTTTATCAAATCCAGCAACCATGAGTAATGGTATTTTAGGGGAAGTTGCAAAATCCGGAATTCTTTCTACTTTATTTGCGGTTGCCCTTCTTGCTTCTGGTCAAAACTCAACAATTACGGGTACTTTGACTGGACAAGTTATTATGGAAGGCTTTATCCATATGCGCATCCCTGTTTGGTTACGTCGTTTAGTCACTCGCTTACTTTCAGTTATTCCTGTTTTAATCTGTGTCATGTTAACCAGCGGAAAAAGTGCCATTGCTGAACATGAAGCATTAAATAACTTGATGAATGAGTCACAAGTCTTCTTGGCTTTTGCTTTACCATTCTCAATGATTCCGTTGTTGATGATGACGAATAGTCAAGTAGAAATGGGAAAACAATTCAAAAATTCATTCGTAATCAAAATTTTAGGTTGGTTCTCGGTGATCAGTCTAACTTATCTCAATTTACGAGGCTTACCAGGACAAATCGAAAGTTTTTTTGGTAACCAAGCAACGATTTCAGAAATCTCATTAGCCGACAATATTGCCTATGCAATCATTGTGGCAGTGTTATTACTGTTAGCTTGGACCATCATTGAATTGTATCAAGGAAACAAGAAACATGAACGCTATCTAAAAGAAGTTATGCAAGAAGAAGGATAAGGTTGTGGCTCTAAGCGTTTAGCTCCAAAAAAATAGCAAGCAAGCACTCAAAATCGCTTTTCATATTTTGAAGTGAGCGCAAGCTATTTCGAGGAGTTGCTTAGGGAACACCGTGGATAAAGGTTGTGGCACAAAACAATCAATCACAACTAACTCTCTCTTCCTGCCACTCTTAAAAAAACAAAAAGAATCCGCAAAAATCAGTTGATTTTGCGGATTCTTTTTTATTTATTTCCTATTAGTTTCTGTTTTTGCAATTGAGTTTATACTTCTTCTAACAGTTCTGGAAAAATCGTTGGATCAAACTTTTGTTCTTTGAACATCGTGATTTCTTTTCCATAAGGTGCATAAGCTTTCTTTTTATCTTTTCCAACGTAAGGAGTTTCTAAAATTTTTGATACCTGTTCAAAACGAGCATCATGAACAATTGTGTTCAATGTATCAAAGCCAATCGTTCCAAAGCCGATATTCGCATGTCGATCTTTATGCGAGCCTTGGGGATTTTTAGAATCATTGATATGTAACACTTTTAAACGATCTAAACCAATTACTCGATCAAATTCAGTCATCACACCATCAAAATCATTTTTCACATCATAACCTGCATCATTTGTGTGGCAAGTATCAAAAGTGACAGATAATTTTTCATTCAAAGTTACACCATCAATAATTTTCGCTATTTCTTCAAACGTTCGACCAATTTCTGTTCCTTTACCTGCCATTGTTTCTAAAGCAATCTGAGCTGTTTGGTCTTTCGTCAATACCTCATTTAGTCCTTCAACGATGCGTGCAATTCCCGCTTCAGGACCAGCGCCAACATGTGCACCCGGATGTAAAGTAATCTGAGTTGCGCCCAATGCTTCAGCACGTTCGATTTCTTCTCTTAAAAATTGGATTGCAAAAGGAAACATTTCTGGTTTGACCGTATTTCCCAAATTAATAATGTACGGTGCATGAACGACAATATTTGAAAGGCCATTTTCTGCCATAAATTCCTTTCCTGCAGGAATATTCATTTCGTCAATTGCTTTTCTTCTGGTATTTTGTGGTGCGCCTGTATAGATCATAAAAGTTGAAGCACCATAGCTTGCTGCTTCTTCAGCTGCGCCTAAAAGCATTTTTTTTCCACTCATACTAACATGTGAGCCTAGTAACATGTATTTTTCCTCCTATTATTCCAGTCGTTTGCTCCAGATGAATTGGTCTGTTTTGAGCCCTTTTTTCATCTTAACCGAAACCATACATAAAGAAAAGTTTAAGGATTGTCTCTTGAAAAAATTCTTCAAAAAGAATGCTTTTTTTCAATTAAAATTGGTCATTTTATCCTAAAAAATGCAGAACCTGTTTTTTTGCCTGTTTTTTTGCTATAATTAGCGAAATAATTCAATAGTTGAGGTGACTCTTTTGCCACAAAAAGATATTAAAAAAAGGAAGAAACACGCGAACACCGAAAAATGGTTTATTCCTAAAATTATTTTTAGAGTTTTTCAGTCGTTAGCAGTCGTGATTGTCGTACTTTTGTTACTAGCTGGTGCACTTGGCCTCGGGATTGGGGCTGGTTATTTTGCTTACCTTGTTGAAGATACTCAGACACCAACAAAAGAAGAATTGCAAGCTGATCTAGGCAACATCACAGAAACATCTAAGCTTGTCTATTCAGATAATAGTGAGATTTCAACCATTCAAACAGATTTGATGCGAACGACCGTCGCTTCAGACAAGATTTCTCCTCTATTAAAAACAGCGATTATTAGTACAGAGGATGAGTATTTTGATGAACATGATGGTTTTGTACCTAAAGCAGTCTTGCGTGCTTTAGTTTCTGAAGCTACTGGGATTGGTTCTTCTGGTGGTTCGACATTGACACAGCAATTAGTTAAGCAACAAATCTTGACTGATGAAACAACCTTCAAAAGAAAAGCCAATGAGATTTTACTTTCTGCACAAGTCGAAAAGTATTTTTCTAAAGATGAGATTATTTCAACCTATCTGAACGTTTCTCCTTTTGGCCGAAATAACAAAGGACAAAATATCGCTGGTGTGCAGGAAGCTGCAAAAGGAATTTTTGGTGTAGATGCAAAAGATGTTTCTCTACCGCAAGCTGCTTTTATTGCTGGTTTGCCCCAAAGTCCGATTACTTATAGTCCTTACACGAATACTGGTGCTTTGAAAGAAGACGTTTCTGACGGACTTGAACGAAAAGATTTTGTTTTATTCAGTATGTATCGTGAAAAGAAGATCACAAAGGAAGAATACGAAGCAGCAAAAGCTCACGATTTGACCAAAGATTTCTTACCACAACAAATTGCCGAACAAAATGATCGTGAATTTCTCTATTATACTGTTATGAATAATGCAACTGAAATTGTAACTAAGCAACTAGCCGAAAAAGATAATGCTGACCTTACTGATAGTAAAACGTACGATGCTTACTACCAAAAAGCACAACAAACAATCCAAAACAAAGGCTATACCGTTCATTCAACCATTGATAAAGATATTTATGCAGCTATGCAGGATGCAGTTGCAAATTATGGTTATTTATTAGATGACGTTTCCGGTACTCGTGTCGAAACTGGGAATGTGTTAATGGACAATCGAACGGGTCGAATTTATGGTTTCGTTGGCAGTCGTGATTACGCTCAAAGCCAAAATAATCACGCCTTCGATATGATGCGCCAAGCTGGTTCTTCAATCAAGCCAGTATTGGTTTATGGCCCCGCGATTGATATGGGCTTAGTTGGTTCCGAATCACGAATTTCTAACTACACGACGACTTGGAAAGAAGGCGCAAATTCTGGCGAGGAAATTGTGAATGCAACCAATCAACACCTCAATACCTTCCAAACGATTCGTGAGTCTTTAGACTGGTCAAATAACATACCTGCCTATCATTTGTATCAAAATGTACTTGATTCAGGTGGATCAAAACAATCTGCTTATGATAACTATTTAGCTAAGATGAACTATCCGAAAAATGATAACTGGGGTGTTGAATCTGCACCATTAGGAACTGTAGAAGTGACCACCCTTCAGCAAACAAATGGATTTCAAACATTAGCTAATAATGGTGTGTACCAAGAAGGTTATCTGATTGATTCAATCACAGATAACGAAGGAAATGTTATTTACAAACATGAAGAAAAGCCGGTACGTGTCTATTCAGAAGCAGCCGCTTCAATTATGAATAACTTAATGCGTAGTGTATTAGATCAAAAAATCACTACACCATTTAAAGAAGTGATTACAAATCTAGATGGCACGTTAGGGAATGCTGATTGGGTTGGAAAAACTGGTTCAACCAACGAATATCGTGATTCTTGGTTAATTGTTTCAACACCATCGGTTACAATTAGCAGTTGGTCTGGACACGATGATAACACTCCAATGGACAATCAAGCCGGAAAACGTTCCGCAAACTATTTAGCTTATTTAATCAATCGTGTCTATCAAACGAATCCAACTGTTTTTGCAACACAAGAAAAATTTGAACTTTCCTCTGATGTCAAAAAAGAAAAAGTTGCTTCCTTTACTGGTCAACTTCCTGGAAAAGTTACAGTCAATAAACGTTCGATCCAAACACCAAGTAATACGGTTGAATCTCTTTGGGCAAAAAATGAGCCAGAAAAGAGCACCTTTAAATTTGGTATTGGTGGAACAGATGAAAATTATACGGATTATTGGAAAACTGCTTCTGCCTATGCACGTACAACTTCCAAAACAAAAGATACCAAAAAGAATAATGATTAAAAGCAAAACCCACGATAGGCGTCGTGGGTTTTTACTTTGTATAAAAAAGCTAGCCATGAGCAATCAAATGGATTGCTCATGGCTAGCTTTTAAGTCAAAATTATTTTGTTGAACCTTTTTCTTCAATTCCATAAGGTAAAACAATTGTTTTTTCTTCAACTTCCTCTTTGTTCATCATTTTTGTCAACAAACGCATTGAAACTGCGCCAATATCATACAAAGGCTGGGTAATGCTTGTCAAACGAGGACGAGCTACTTCTGTTAGCAGTGAATTGTTGCTTGTAATGATCTCAAATTCTTCCGGAACTTTGATTCCTTTATCTAGCATGCCATCTAAAATACCAATCGCTAATTCATCATCTGAAACGTACACAGCAGTTGCTCCGCTGTTATGGATACGATCAACTAATGACAAACCATCTTTGAAATTATAACTTGCTTCGAAAATCAACCCTTCACTATAAGGTAAGTTGTTTTCTTTCAATGCATCTTTGTACCCTTTCAAACGGTTTTGACCGTTGATTGGATCAATTAGTGCACCACTAACGAAAGCAATTTTTTCGTTGCCGTTTTTAGCTAATTGATTCACTGCATCTTTTGTTGCAGAAGTATAATCAATATTTACACTACCTACTTGTTCATCTGGGTCAATAGAGCCAGCCAAAACAACTGGTGTTTTTGAGCGAGAAAATTCTCCGCGGATTTCATCCGTAATATGATGACCCATAAAAATCACACCATCAACTTGTTTTGCTAACAAGTTGTTTAGTACGTTTACTTCTTTTTGGTCGTTACCATCTGAGTTAGCCAAAATGATATTGTATTTGTACATTGTAGCAACGTCATCGATTCCTCGAGCTAATGAAGCAAAAAACATATTGCTGACATCAGGAATAATTACACCAACAGTAGTAGTTTTCTTGCTTGCTAGTCCACGCGCAACAGCATTTGGTCGATAATCAAGACGATCGATTACTTCCAAAACTTTCTTTCGTGTCGCAGGTTTAACATTTGGGTTTCCGTTCACTACACGTGAAACAGTTGCCATTGACACATTTGCTTCTCTAGCTACATCGTAGATAGTAATTGTTTGTTTTTCCATTTGTGTTCTCCCGTTCTTATTTATCTGATTTTTTCTGAAAATACGACTTACATTTCTAAATTAGAATATCAAATTATTTTGTGGATTGCAACCGTTTTAACAGTGTTTTCATGAAAATTATGTTTTTCTTTCAATTTATCGGAATGGTCTTTCGAAAAATTTAATGTTACAATGAGAAATAGTTTGAATTATCAGAAAGAAGGAAGCTAAATGAACAATGTAAAAATCAATGAATTGCGTCAATGGATGGCAGATAATCAGGTTGCGCTTGCTTACATCAGTGATCCTGGACATATCGCATATTTCTCAGGTTATGAAAGTGATCCCCACGAACGAGTGCTTGCGTTATTCATTCCATTAGAACAAGACCCATTTTTATTTACGCCAGCTTTAGAAGTTGATGATGCAAAAAATAGTGGTTGGACATTTGATGTTCGCGGTTACCTTGACAGTGAAAACCCTTGGGAAATCATTGGCAAAGAAATTCGCGCACGCTATGGTCAACCCGGTAATGTTGGGATAGAAAAAAATGCTTTGACTGTTGAACGTTTTGACTATCTGTCAGATATTTTATCTGGTACAGATTTCTTTACAGACTTGACTTCAGTGATTCAACGTTTGCAATTGATCAAAACAGTTGAAGAAAAAGATAAATTGATTGCTGCTGGAAAATGGGCAGATGTTGCTTTTGAAATTGGCTTCCAAGCAGTAAAAGAAGGTATTACAGAACAAGCAATCATTGCTGAAATTGAATACCAATTGAAAAAACAAGGCGTTTCACAAATGTCTTTTGATACGTTAGTTTTAGCTGGAAAAAATGCTGCTAGTCCTCATGGTGCACCAGGAAATACACCTGTTAAACCTAACGAACTGGTCCTATTCGACTTAGGTGTTGTTTGGGACGGTTATTGTAGTGACGCAACTCGAACGATTGCTTACAAAAAACCAACTGAATTCCAAGAAAAAATCTACACTATCACATTAGAAGCTCAGCTAGCAGCCCATGATGCTGTTCGTCCTGGAATTACTGCTGGTGAATTGGATCAGATTGCTCGTGGTGTAATTGATCGCTATGGCTATGGTGAATACTTCAATCATCGTTTAGGACATGGAATTGGGACAACTGTTCATGAATATCCATCTTTAGTTGAAGGTAACGATTTAGTTATTGAAGAAGGTATGTGCTTCTCTCTTGAACCAGGTATTTATATTCCTGAGCAAGTTGGTGTGCGTATTGAAGATTGTGTTTATGTAACGAAAGATGGCTGTGTGCCATTTACGACAACGCCTAAAGAATTGTTGATTTTGGAATAAGGTTGTGGCTCCAAGTGGTCAGCTTCAAGCAATAAGGATGCTTGCCTAAAAATGGCTTCCTATGTTTTTTATGACAAGAAGACTTATTGCCCTGGAAGTTGCTTGGGGAACACCGTGACTTGAGGTTATAGCACACAGAGGCTCATTTTACTAATGGCATTTAGCAAACAAAGAAACGGATTGTTTAAATTGATTTCACTCCACGATACTTAACACAAAAAGAGGGTAGATCGGAAATTATTCCGACCTGCCCTCTTTAACAATGTAGTTTATTTTTCTTCTACAACTTTTTTAGTAGCATCTTTTACATCTTCTTTTGCCATGTCTGCTAAATCTTTTGCATCTTCAACGACAGGTTTTGCTTCTGCAACACCATCTTTGACTGTTTCTTTTGCTTGTACTGCAGAAACCTTCACATCTCCTGCAATATCTGCTGTTGTGTCTTTTGCAAGACTGCCTAAATCTGCTGTTTGCTCTTTTAGTTCGTCTGCTGATTTTTTAAAACGATCAGATAGGTCTGCTGATTGTTCTTTTAAATTAACTAAAATATCATCTGATTCATCACTTACTTGGTCAGTCGTTTGATCGACTTTATTTTTGATATTTCCAGCTAACTCACCTGCTTGTTGTGAGAGGTCTGCCGCTTTTTCTTTTGCGATATCTGTTAATTCTGCAGATTTTTCTTTTGCAAGATCAGTATAATCTGAAGCTGCATCCAATAAATCATCTGCTTGTGCTGCTAGCTCATCACGTAACTCTTTTCCTGATTTTGGTGCTAACAATAACGCTGCCACTGCCGCTGCTGTTCCACCAATTACTGCACCTAATAGAAATCCACCTTTTTTAGCCATATTTAAATTCCTCCTGTCTGTTCATCTTGTTTTTTATTTTTAAAAAATTTCATTGCTGTTCCGCCGACTTTTCCAGCAACCGTTGCCTTAGCGGTTGTCTTACCAATACCGCCAACTTTTGTCACTAAATTTTTACTTGAAGAATTCAATTCTGAAACACTTTCACTTAGATCAGCTACAGCTGTAAACAATGGATCAATTGTTGCGACTTTCCCATTGACATCTTCAAGCAAGTCATTACTTTTCACAAGTAGACCTTCTACTTGTCGTGATAAGATATCCACATCTTTTGTTACAATGGCAATCGTTGTATTTGCTTCTGCAACAGTTTTATCCACTTTTTCTAACGTTTTTGATACTTGCATCAAAATTCGTACTAAAAATACTACTAACACAGCAAAGGCAATTGCTGCAATCAATCCTGCGATTTCTCCGCCTGTCATAATCAATCTCCTTCCCTTGTCTCTCCTCTTAAGAATAGCATTTCCCATTTTTTTAGACAAATAAAATACTACCAATTCTTGTTTTTATGAAAAAAAAAGCCTCAACTACTAGTAAACTATGAGTAGTTGAGGCTCTTTCTTACGCAAAAGTAACTTATTTTTCTTTTGATTCAACTTTTTTTGTTTCTTTTGCTGGAGTTGCTAATGTTTTGCTCAACTCAATGATATATTCTTTTAATGGCGCACCAACTTCTGGATGTTTTAATCCATATTCAATACTTGTTTTCATAAACCCAAATTTGTCTCCCACATCAAAACGTTGACCTGTAAATTGACGAGCGAAGACGCGCTGTGTTTTATTCAAAGTGTCAATGGCATCCGTTAATTGGATTTCATTTCCCGCACCAGGTTCTTGGTTTTCTAAAACATCAAAGATTTCTGGAGTCAACAAGTAGCGGCCAATGATTGCTAAGTCACTTGGTGCTTTGCTTGGATCTGGTTTTTCTACAAAGTTTTTCACATTGTACAGCCCTTTTTCTAATTCGCCGCCTGGATTGATAATACCATATTTTGATGTTTCTTCATGTGGTACTTCCATCACAGCAAGGGTTGAAGCATGCGTTTCTTCATAGTCATTGATCAATTGCTGTGTTAACGGAATCTTGTCTTCCATGATGTCATCACCAAGCATGACAACAAATGGTTCATTACCGATAAATGCTTTGGCTTGCAAAACAGCATGTCCTAACCCTTTAGGATGAGATTGACGGATGAAATGTAGATTAACATCAGTTGTTTCTTCAACTAATTTCAATAAATCATTTTTTCCTTTTTCACGAAGATTTGTTTCTAGTTCAATATTGGCATCAAAATGATCTTCAATTGGACGTTTCGCTTTTCCAGTAACAATCAAAATATCTTCAATACCTGATTTCAATGCTTCTTCGACGATAAATTGAATCGTTGGTTTGTCCACGATTGGTAACATTTCTTTGGCCATTGCTTTCGTAGCTGGTAAAAATCTTGTTCCTAATCCAGCTGCTGGAATAACTGCTTTTTTTACTTTCATGATTGACGACTCCTTTAAAAAATAGTTAATGAAAATTCGTTTTCAACTTTTCCATCACGTAGCATAATTTCTTTTGCTGCTTTTTTGATATCTTTTCCTTCATAGAGAACTTCATAAATCGTTTGTGTTATCGGCATTTCCACACCCATACTACGGGCTAATTCCATAGCTGCTTGTGTCGTATTGACACCTTCGACTACCATCCCCATATTTTCCAATACTTCGGGTAATTTTTGGCCTTGTCCTAATAAATTTCCCGCCCGCCAATTACGAGAATGAACACTCGTCCCTGTGACGATCAGATCACCAACACCGCTTAATCCAATGAAGGTTAACGGGTTAGCACCCATTGCAACGCCTAAACGACTGATTTCAGCTAAGCCTCTTGTCATGATTGCAGCTTTGGCATTATCGCCAAAACCCAGACCATGAATGGCTCCTGTGCCGATCGCAATAATATTTTTCAGCGCTGCCCCCATCTCAACTCCGATGACGTCAGGATTGGTATAAACTCGGAAATAACTGTTCATAAATAATTCTTGGACGTATTTTGCAGCTTCTGTATTCGTACTTGCTGCTGTGATTGTTGTGATATCATGATTGACTACTTCCTCAGCATGACTTGGTCCAGATAAGACAACGACTGCTTTTCTTTGTTCCACTGGGATTTCTTCTAGTAAAATTTCTGAAATGCGCTTATGGGTCTTTTGTTCCAATCCCTTGCTGGCATGAATGATGACAGGCTTCGTGTTTGGTGTCATTTTCATTATTACTTCTTGCGCAACAGAGCGAATGGCTTTCGTTGGCACCACGAATAAAATAGTATCTACCTCAGCTAAGGCTTCTTCCATTTCAGTAAACGCCCGAATAGATGTTGCTAACTTCAGTTCTGGTAAATATCGTTGATTCGTATGCTTTGTGTTGATTTCAGTTACTTGTTCTGCTCGGTGTCCCCAGATCCTTACATCATGACCATTTTCTGCAAGCACCTGAGCTAGTGCCGTCCCCCATGACCCAGGACCTAACACTGCGATTTTTTGTTGCATTTAATCACTCCTTTGCACGGAACATTGTTTGCTTGATCAATTTAAATAATTGATTGGTTCTCACCAAAACTTCGATCATAATCTGTTAGATTTTTATCTTTTTTACGACGTAAAATGAATACGGCGATGGTTCCAATAAATAGTACCGCTGAAAGTAATTGAGAAATACGAATGACATCTAAGAAGTATAAGCTATCTGTTCGAAGTCCTTCGATGAAGAAACGTCCGAAACTGTACCAGATAAGATATAAAAGAAAAACTTCTCCTTTTTTTAGCAGATGTGGTCGTTTCCTCAATACCAATAACAAGACGACGCCTAGCAAACTCCATACAGATTCATAGAGAAAAGTCGGTTGACGAAACGCGCCATCAATGTACATATTTTCAATAATAAACTGTGGTAAATGTAGACTTTCTAAAAAGCTACGAGTTGTTTCTGGACCAAAAGCTTCATGATTCATAAAATTTCCCCACCGTCCAATGGCTTGTGCAAGCAACACGCTAGGTGCTGCGATATCCAGAAAAGTCCACGGCGAGATAAAGTGATACTTGGTGAAGAAATACATTGTAAGTCCACCAGCAATCAGTCCCCCATAAATTGCTAGCCCACCCGAGCGAATATTAAAAATCTGGATTGGGTCTGCAATATATTGCGGTAGGTCAAAAAGAATATAATATAAACGAGCACCGATGATTGAAAGTGGTAATCCCCATAGCATGAAATCCGTCACGTCATCTGCTTTCATACCGACTCTGACTGCTTCCCTTGTGCTTAGCCACATGGCAATAATGATCCCTGAAACAATGATCAATGCATACCAATAAATAGGGATACCGGCAAGCTCAAACGCTACTCGATTGATTTGTGCGAGCATTTTGTCACTCCTTATTTATTAATTTCCTGAATTTTCTTCGATTAAACGACTTAATCGTTCTTCAAATGTTTTTGTTGCGTCAAATCCCATTGTTTTCGCACGGAAATTCATCGCAGCAACTTCAATGATGATCGCCACATTTCGTCCAGTCTTCACTGGGATTTTGATTTGTGGGATGCCGACTTCTGCAATTTCAACCGACGTATCTTCCGAACCTAACCGATCATATTTTTTATCTTTCGCCCAAGCCTCTAAATAGACTGCCAATTGCACTTGCATCGAGCCACGTACCGCACTTGCACCGAACAAGTTCATGACATCGATGATCCCAATTCCACGAATCTCAATCAAATGCTCCAAAATTTTTGGTGGTTCACCAATCACGGTCAGTTCATCTTGTTGATAGACATCTACTCGGTCATCTGCAATCAAACGGTGACCACGCTTGATCAACTCTAGCGCTGTTTCACTCTTACCAATACCACTATCACCTTGGATCAAGACACCTAATCCATAAACATCCACTAAAACACCATGGACGCTTGTTCGTGGTGCTAATCGTCCGTCTAAATAGCTAGAAAGTTCTCCTAACAAACGTGATGTTGAAATTGGTGAACGCAAAACAGCCATCCCATGTTCATTTGCAGCCTGAATCATTTCTTCTGGTGCAGATAAACCTCTGGAGATAATAAACGCGGGCATATCTTCGCTGCATAAGCGTCGCATGATCATCAAACGTTCCTCTGGAATCATGCGCTCTGCAAAACTAATTTCTTTGCTTCCAAATAACTGAAGCCGATCATGTGAATAATAACTAAAATAACCGGTCAATTCTAAGCCTGGACGTGAAATGTCACCTGTGACTATGACACGCTCTAAACTTTTTTCATCGCCGGTCACGATTTCTAAAGATAATTTTTCAACCAGTTGGCTAACTTTAACTACTTCTGCCATATCCATGCAACCTCATTTCTATTAGGGTGTTCATTTTTATTTTATCATTGTCTATCCAAACTTACTACCAAATAAAAAAAACGTTTTATTTCTTTTTTAAATAAAAAAAGATTGCAAGAAAAGTCTGTTGAACTTTCCCTGCAATCTCCATTTTTCTTTTGTTAAACAAAGAAATGCTGATTTTTTTGTCATTATCTTTTCATAGTTACTGACGATTTAAATTATGCTCACTAACAACAACATTTACTAATGACATAACAATTGCTACTAAAAATGCTGCACCAAATGATGCAAATCCAAAATTAGCTGCTCCGACAAAGAAGGAAGTCAATTTTAAAATTGCCGCGTTCACTACAAAGCTAAACAAACCAAACGTAACTAAGGTCAGCGGTAAAGACAAGATTGTTAAAATCGGTTTAACAAACATGTTCAACACTGATAAAACAAAACTGGCTAACACCGCTGTCCAAATGCTACTTACATGAATCATTTGGGGAAAAATGACTGCTAGTGAAATGAATGTCAAAGTATTCACAACGATTCGTTGGAAATAAGACATTAGAAGTCACTCCAATCATCATCATCGATCTTTTCAGCTTCTTTACGTTTATTCGTTTGTTCACGGTAATTATTTTTTTGGTAGTATTCATTATTGTGACCATAGTTTGTACGAGAAGATTTACCAGATGGTATGATGATAGCTAGTAAAATGTACAAAATAATTGGACTGCCAAATGCTACAAGACTCAAAAAGACATACACCACACGAACAATGGTTGGGTCTATACCAAGAAACTCTGCAATTCCTGCAAGTGTACCGGTTAATACAATATTATCAGTTGATTTCGTTAATTTTTTTTTCATTCTATTTCACCTCTGTCCTACCTATTTTACTATTTTAATCGAAAATATTGGGAAACAAAAGTCTGCTCCACGATTTTTTTTGGACTATACAGATAAGAATGAACAATCCAGAATAGCCCACTTTTTTTGGGCTATTCTTTGTTCATCTTGTAACTGTTTCTTTGTTTACTGATCCTTTATTCAGCATCTTTCAAGAAGATATTACCAGTTGTGGTTGATAACTGAACTTGGGCAATTCCTGTATCAGAAATACGACGGAATTGTAACATTTGATTGGTTCTTTCTTTCTTTTCGCGAACAACGTCATACTCGCTCATGCGGCTATTGATACTGCCTAAGCTTGTTTTAGCATGCCCTTCGACACCTAACGTTTCCGGTAATGCTACTTTCACGTTTCCATTGACAGAGCTTGCTTCGACTTTTCTTAGCGAATCTTCTGTTAACGTCAAGCGAACATCTCCATTGACTAATGATACCGAAATATTTTCAGGAGTTGTTGCCATAGTGACTGTTCCATTAACTGTTTCAATGATTGAGTCTAGAATTTGACCGCGGTTCACGTCAATATTGCCATTGACTCCTTCAATTTCTAACATAGTTGCTGTTAACTCATTGATTAAGATATTTCCGTTCGTTGATTTTGCATACGTGTCTTTCGTTTCTAGACCTTTGATTGTGATGTTCCCGTTAAGCAACTTGATTGCTACGTGGTCGTACAAACGAGTTGGCAAGTAGAAAACAAGATCTGCTCGTACACGTTTATTCGGAATTTGGAAAGAAATATGGTCTTCATTGACCTCGATCTGACTTCTTTCTAAAAAGGCATCAAATGGTTCAGCTGTCATTTTTCCGTAGAGTTTGATTTTTGCTTCTACTTTGACATCTTCGCTATCCCAAGTTTTCAAAATCACGTTCCCATTTGCTGCTTTGATGTCAATAATACTTGCTTCTGGTGCTTCATAGTAAAATTCATGTTCAAATTTTGTTGTCGCAATGCCAGGAACACGTAAATTGACGTCTTTCCATTCCATATTGTCGTTCACAGAATCAGAAACGGTTTGGAATGTTTTCTTCAAGAACTTGCCTAATTGGCTACCCGCTTCAGACATTTTTTCACCAACTTGGTTCAATGTATCCGTTGCTTGTTCTTTCCAATCATCTGGTAATTCAAACTTTTCAGCAATTGAATCTTTTGTTTCTGACCATTGATTTTTACGAATATCTTTTAATTCTGCTTCAAGTTTTAATTGTTGTTCAACTAGCTTGTTGCCTTCTGCTTCTAACCCTTGGATTTCACTTTCCAATGTTTGACGTTGTTCAAGTTCTTCTGGGGTTAACTCATCTAGTTCTTCTTTCGTGTTCAACTGCATCAATGCTTCCTGTTTGTCATTGCGTGCTTGTCGATTTTCTTGTAGTTCAGCATTCACTTCATCTAAATGTGCAGATGCTTTGTTTGCTTCTGTTGCTAATTCATCAAGAATTTTTTCTAAGTTTTCTTGGTCTTGTTTTTCTTTTTCCTTTGGATCGATTTCAGGATCAGCGAGAGTTTCTTCTTCGTCATTTTCTAAATCATCCATCAATTGACTTACTTGATCTTTTTCTTTATGACTAGCAGTTACTTTGTCTGCTTCTTTTTTAATTAACTTTTCGTCTTTTTCAGTTGCCATACTTTCTAACAAATCTAAACCTTCTTCTGTCGAAAGAATTCCTTTTTTTACTAAATCTAAAATACGTTCTCTTTCTTTCATGGAAATTGCCTCCTTGAGCAAATATTGTTTGCAACTTTTCCTTACATCCATATTATGCCTTCATTTGAAGAAAATGTCATAGGACTTAAGATGTAACTTTTTCTCCATCTTCCGTCATTTCATCTACTCATTAATCATACTAAAAAAAGAGGCTAGGAGAAAACGAATTGCGTTTTCTCCTAGCCTCTTAAAGGTGAGTTTGTTTTTTGTTGTTGCGTTCTAACTTTTTAAAGTGCTTGTGCACTATCCTGTCAGAGCTACACGCTTTGCGCCACAACCTTTTTCACGGTGTTCCCAAAGCAACTCCTTCATATAACTTGCATTCACTTCAAAATATAGAAAGCTATTTTGAGTGCTTGCTCGTTATCTATTCGGAGCTACACGCTTTGCGCCACAACCTTTTTAAAAAATTTCATCATGGGTCGTATTCAATTCCGTAATCTTTCCCGTCGCCAAGTAAACGATCCACTCACAAATATTGGTCACATAGTCACCGATACGTTCCAAATAACTCGCAACATTTAAATAGTCTGTTCCACTAATGACTGTTTCTGGATTAGCTTCCATATTTTTGATTGTTGCATTGTAGATTCGATTGAAATATTCATTTACACGTTGATCCATATTTGCAATTGTTCGAGCGTCTTTTTCGTCCGTTTTGACATAGGCAACCAATACATTATCAACCATTTTCTTAACATAGTCCGACATATCCGAAATTTCTTTTTCGATTTCAGGAATTCTCGTTTGTCCTTTGACGC
Organism: Enterococcus sp. AAFC-DPL-6103; assembly: GCF_058216595.1. Taxonomy (NCBI): domain Bacteria; kingdom Bacillati; phylum Bacillota; class Bacilli; order Lactobacillales; family Enterococcaceae; genus Enterococcus; species Enterococcus sp. AAFC-DPL-6103. Next base: position 657,189 of record NZ_CM177102.1, on the reverse strand, counting down.
GAATCGTTGATTTTGCAACAGATACCGCGTGATCCGCCATTCTTTCCAAATCAGAACTTGCTTTCATAACTGTAATAATCATACGCAAGTCTGTCGTTACTGGTTGTTGTAAAGCAATCATTTCAAAGCTTTTCTTTTCTAAACGAATTTCCATATCATTGATATTTGTATCGTTTTCGATTACTTCTTGTGCAAGGGCTTTGTCATGTTTCACATAAGAGCGAACAGACTTATGCACCGCACTGCTGACCATCATACCCATTTCATAAAATTGATTATGAAGGTTTAGTAATTCCTCTTCAAATTGCGTTCGTAGCATTTTATTTCCCCCTTATCCGAATCGTCCTGAGATGTAATCTTCTGTTTCTTGTTTTTCTGGATTCATGAAAATTTTCTTTGTATCATTGAATTCAATTAAATGGCCATCTAAGAAAAAAGCTGTTTTATCTGAGATACGAGAAGCTTGTGACATATTATGTGTAACCATGATCATCGTATAATTCTCTTTCAATTCTAACAACATACTTTCAATTTTTCCAGTTGAAACAGGGTCAAGCGCGCTTGTTGGTTCATCTAATAAAATAATTTCTGGATTGACTGCTAACACACGTGCGATACATACCCGTTGTTGTTGCCCACCAGATAAAGATAATGCGCTCTTATGCAGTTTATCCTTCACATCATCCCAAACAGAGGCAGCTTTCAGACTTTCTTCAACTACTTGATCCAACACTTTTTTATCTTTTTCGCCTTTTAGTCTTAACCCATAAATAACGTTCTCATAGATTGAAAAAGGAAAGGGATTAGGCTGTTGGAATACCATACCGATTTCTTTCCTTAGCTCAACGGTATCCGTTTTAGGACCGTAGATATCTTTTCCTTTATACAGCACACTACCGGTAATCGTTACACCAGGAATCAAGTCATTCATTCGGTTCAATGAACGCAAGTAAGTGGACTTTCCACAACCTGAAGGTCCAATCATCGCAGTAATCTCACCTTGGTTGATACTTAAGTCGATGCCTTTTAAAGCTTCTTTTTTACCATAATATAAATGAAGATCTTTTGATGAAATAATTTCTTTTGTCATAGTGAAGCCTCCGTTTTAACCAAAATGACCGGACACATAATCTTCGGTTGCTTGAATTTTCGGTCTAGTAAATATCTTTTTCGTTTGATCGTATTCAATCACTTTCCCTAAGTAAAAGAATGCTGTGTAGTCACTGATACGCGCAGCTTGTTGCATATTGTGCGTGACAATAATGATAGTAAAGTCTTCCTTCAAGTTCACTAGGGTTTCTTCCACAGTACCTGTCGAAATAGGATCTAATGCACTTGCTGGTTCATCCAATAATAAAATATCTGGTTTCATTGCAATTGCGCGGGCAATACATAGACGTTGCTGTTGCCCCCCTGATAAGGCTAATGCACTTTTATCAAGGTTATCTTTGACCTGATCCCACAAAGCGGCTTGTTTCAAACTAGTTTCAACAATTTCATCTAGTTTCTTTTTATCTTTTTCGCCATGTTGCTTCAAAGCAAACGTGATATTTTCATAAATTGATTTACTGAATGGGTTAGGACGCTGGAATACCATGCCGATTCGTTTGCGCATTTCATACACATCGACTTGTGGTGCATTGACATCAACATCCTTATACATGATTTTTCCCGTGATTTTTGTATTTGCAATTCCATCATTCATTCGATTCAGTGAACGTAAATAAGTGGACTTCCCACAACCAGAAGGACCGATCAAGGCAGTGATTTTATTTTTTTCAAATTCTAAATCAACACCTTTGATTGCTTCATTGTCACCGTACCAGACATGTAAATCTTCCGTGTGTAAAGCAATTTTCTTTTCCGGAGGCATTGTGATGATATTTGTATCATTCAAATTGTATTCTTTCATAGTTTCTTCTTCTCCTTAGGCTGAAGTCATTTTACGGTATAACCGTTTCCCAATCGCGCGTGCGCCAAAGTTGAAGAGCAAGACGGCAATGATCAGTACGGCTGATGCTCCAGCTGATACAGCAGCACCATCTGGCATCGTTCCTTCAGTATTGATTTTCCAAATATGAACAGCCAATGTTTCCGCTTGGCGGAAGATACTAATCGGACTTGAAACACTCAATGGGTTCCAGTTACTAAAGTCAAGAGCTGGCGCACTTTGTCCTGCGGTATAAATCAAGGCAGCCGCTTCACCAAAGATTCTTCCAGAACTCAAGATGACCCCCGTTAAAATCCCCGGTGTTGCTTCTGGAACAACAACTTTTAAAACTGTTTCCCAACGTGATAAACCTAAAGCTAAGCCTGCTTCTCGTTGTGTGTAATGAACAGCTTGTAATGATTCTTCCACCGTTCTTGTCAAAAGCGGTAGATTAAACACAGTCAACGCTAACGCACCAGACAAAATAGAGAAACCATATTGAAACTGAATAACAAAGACTAAGAAACCAAACAAACCAACAACGACAGATGGTAATGAACTCAAGATCTCAATAGAAGTACGGACTACATCTGTCAGCCAGTTCTTACTTGCATATTCAGAAAGATAGATACCTGCACCAAGTGATAAGGGAAAACTAATGATCATTGTAATCAGTAATAAATAGATGGAGTTGAATAATTGAACTCCTACACCCCCACCTTCTTGATAGGCCTTGGAAGGTTCAGTCAAGAACGACCAAGAGATATGAGGAATCCCACGTACTAAAATATACAGTAACAAAGCAGCCAAAATCAAAACAATGATTCCAGAAACGGCATATAAAATACCAGTTGCGATTTTATCGGAACGTTTTGCATTCATCTTATTTTAAGGCTCCCTTCTTACCAATCATGCGGATAATAATATTGAAGAATAATGACATCAATAATAGGATCAAAGCTAAGGACCATAACACATTGTTTTCAATCGTGCCCATGATCGTGTTTCCGATTCCCATTGTTAAAATCGAAGTCAAAGTTGATGCAGGTGTTGTTAGGCTAGTTGGCATCAATGCTGCATTCCCAATAACCATTTGGATCGCCAATGCTTCTCCAAATGCACGTGCCATTCCGAAAACAACTGCTGTCAAAATTCCAGGTACGGCCGCTCTAAGAACCACTTTATAAATAGTTTGCCATCTCGTTGCGCCTAAAGCTAATGATGCTTCCCGATAATGTCTAGGCACAGACTTCAGCGCATCAACAGTCATCGTTGTGACCGTTGGCAAAATCATAACAAACAAGACAAATGTTCCGGCCAAGATCCCGAAACCTGTACCACCAAAGACGTTACGGACAAACGGTACAATCACAGATAAACCAATAAACCCATAAACTACTGATGGAATACCAACTAGCAGCTCAATCACTGGTTGTAAAATTTTTGTTCCATTTTTCGGTGAAATTTCCGTCATGAAAACCGCTGCTCCAATAGCAAATGGTGTTGCGATGATTGCAGATAAAAATGTCACGATAAAAGATCCGGTGATCATTGGCAATGCCCCAACCATCGGTTTTCCATCTGGACCAACTTGACTTGGGTTCCAACTCGTACCAAATAAAAAGTCGAACACGTTCACCTTATCAACAAAGAAAGTTGCTAACCCCTTACTTGCAACAAAATAAAAAATAGCTAATACCACTAAAACAATTAAAGCGATACAAAGAAAACTAATAAATTTTCCACGTTGCTCCATTTTTGAACGCTTCGATTTTGTTAATAATACTTTTTTTACATCCTCCACAGATGACTCCCCCTTGCTCAGGTTTAACATACTTGTTTAGTGTACAAAACAAACATCAATTTGGTTTTAATAACATGTAAAAGTTTCGCTAAGTTTGTAAATTTTTTGTAAAGGTTATTCAGAAATGATGTTTCCTTCCCAGTCACGTTCCACTTTCATTTGTGAAACTGGGATATAACCTAGTTCACCAACGATATTATTTTGAATCTCGTCTGAAAGAATGTACGCTAAAAATTCATCCGTTAACTCCGTTGGCTTACCTTTTGTATACATATGTTCATATGCCCAAATAGTCCATTCATTGGTTGTTACATTTTCATCTGTTGGTTCTACACCGTCGATTTTAAGTGTTGCTACTTCGTCTTTTACATAAGAAAAAGCGACATAGCTGATTGCTCCAGGTGTGTCGGCAACGATTTGGCGAACCATTCCACTTGAATCTTGCTCTTGTGCTTGGATTGCAGATTCACCATCTAGGACCCATTTTTCAAATGTACTACGTGTCCCACTTCCAGAAGCACGGTTTAAAATAACCACTGCCTGATCGTTTCCACCAAGCTCTTTCCAATTCTTGATTTCACCAGTAAATAGTTTTTTTAATTCTTCCATGGAAATATCTGTGACACCCACTTTTTTATTCACAATCGGCGTGATTCCAACAACAGCAACTTTATGATCTACCAAAGCTTTTGCATCAATTCCAGATTTTTCCTCAGCAAACAAGTCAGAGTTTCCGATGTCTACGGCACCAGATTGCACTTGAGATAAACCAGTTCCGCTACCACCACCTTGGACGTTGACGAATTTTCCGGGATTTTCTGTTTGGTAGCTTTCCGCAACAGTTTCAACTAGTGGCTGCAATGCAGAAGATCCTACTGCTGTAATTGATTCCCCACGATCAATCCATTTTGCACATCCAGATAAAAGAATGGCTAATCCCAATACTGGTAATAATAATTTTAATTTTTTCATTAAAAATCTCCTTTAGTCATAAAGTAATTTTATTCTAACATTTTCCGTGTTTATTGAAAACGAATCAAAATTATTAAATAACGAATTGATGAGTTATTTTTGATAAAATAAAAATAAAACTATCTCATTATTTTTGACTATGCTATACTATTTCTGAAATGCGTCTCTCAAAAAAACTTGAGCGAACTTATTTCTTGCTTTCCCCAAAAATCAAGAAATACCCCAAAGTTCACAAAAGTGGATTGAGACGTTTTCTTCATTTCTGAATTTATTCAGAAGTGACCCCGATAAAAAAGGACTTGGAACATAAATCAGCGATTTATGCTTCAAGTCCTTTTTGCTTATCCCTCTTAAAGTAATGGTGAAACTAATCTTGCTAACCCTTCTTTAAGTTTGATTATCGTGCCTCTATTTTCATAAATTTCTCTTGTCAATTGTTTTGATACATTTGAGTCATCAAAAAATGCTTTGCGTACTTGCGAAGCCATTCGTTCATCATACACTAATGTATTGACTTCAAAATCTAAACGGAAAGAACGAACATCAATATTTGCCGAGCCTACCGAAACGACGCCCCCGTCAATAATCATCGTCTTCGCATGAATAAAGCCATTCTCGTAGGTTTCAACGATTGCACCGTACTCAATCAGTTCCGCTGCGAAAGAATAAGTTGCCCAGTAAACCAATGGATGGTCTGGTTTATTCGGAATTTGTAAATGAACTTTTACGCCTGCTAGCAAAGCCAGCTTGAGCGCCTCATGAATGGAGCCATCAGGAATATAATAAGGTGTCTGAATCAAAATTTCTCGTTTAGCTAAAGAAATCATTTTTAAATAAGTCATTTTGATCTGTTCGTGTTCCGAATCAGGCCCACTAGTCACGATTTGTACAGCCATGTCCCCTGTAGAATTAATCCTCGGGAAAAAATCTGGTGAGTAACTGACTTCATTTGTATGTTGAGAATTCCAATCCATCAAAAAGCGATTTTGTAAGCTATAAACAGCTTCACCATAGATTCTTAAATGGTTATCACGCCAATACCCAAATTTTTTGACCAAACCTAAGTACTCATTCCCCACATTGAATCCACCTGTATAACCAATCTGTCCATCAATTACAACGATTTTCCGATGATTTCGGTAATTGATTCGCGGATTGATATACGGAACAAATAAAGGGAAAAAGAAAGCAACTTCCCCGCCATGTTTCTTTAATTCATCAAAGAAACTTAGTGAAACTTGCGTAGATCCCCATGCATCTAATAAAACCCGTACTTTTACACCTCGTCGTGCAGCCGAGATCAAGGCATCCCGTAGTTCGACTCCCAAATCATCGCTTCGATAAATATAATACTCGAGGTGGATATGGTTTTGGGCATGATTGATATCGTCAATCAACGCATCAAATTTTTCACGGCCATCTGTAAATAAAGTAACTTCGTTTTGAGACGTGTATAACGTTCCTTCTGAAACAGTCAACATATAAATCAGTTGTCTAACATCGGCTTGTCCGGTTGGCGGATGGGGATACAGTCCACGTTTTAACGCTTGTTTATCTTCTTCAATTTCCAAATTCATCCCAATTTTTCCTTGCATCTTCAAATCAAAAATTTTATCTTTTGAAATTCCCCTACCAAAAAAAATATATAGAATAAATCCTAAAATTGGGATAAACATCAACACAAGTAACCAAGCCCATGTTTGTGCTGTTTCTCTTCTTTCACGAAACACAATGATTAGCGATAATAAAATATTCGCAATCAAAATGATCGTAAAAAAATTATCAACAATCACCTTCATGGATTCACCTCTTCATTTTCTAACCTCCTAAGCATAACCAAGTTTTTTTTTAAAGTAAAGAGAAAAAAGAATACGCTTCAAGCCATTTTTTCACCATAAAAAAAACATTGTACTCAGTTTTCATGAGTACAATGTTTTCTACTGTAAATGATTGATTAAATTTTCAGGAATCGTCTCATTGAGATTGTTGATCCTAAAGAACCAATGATTACTCCGATACCAGTCATCAAGACATTGATTTTCCAAACAAAGTCTGCTGGTTGTAATAATGAATAGTTCGAGCGCAAGAGTGATGGATTGACCAATTGGAAAATTTCACGATAACCAAATGTTAAGATCAACATCGGAATAATTGCGCCAATCAAACCGATCCAACCGCCTTCTAGGAAGAAAGGCCAACGAATATAGCCATTTTTTGCTCCAACTAAACGCATGATTTGAATTTCTCTTTGACGAGATAAAATCGTAATGCGTATCGTGTTAGAGATCAAGAACATAGCAACAAATAATAACAATGCCGCAGCTGCTAATCCCCATGTACGAACAGCTCCTGCAATTTCAAAAATCCGATCTGAAGAAGTACCTCCATAATCTGCACGATAAACGTTAGATAATTTTGCTGCTTCTTTTGAGACCTCTTTGGTATAAGAAGGTTCGGTTGCACTTACCACATATACATCATATAAAGGATTGCTATCTCCTTCAAATAGATTCCATGAATCACCCATTGCTGCTTGGATTTTTTTCAATTCTTGGTCTTTACTTGAAAAAGACACTTTTTCAACATGATCAAGTTTTTCTAATTCTGTTCCTAATTTTTTGATATCCGCCTCTTTTGTACCAATATCAACAAAAACTGAAACATCTACGTTTCCTTCAATATCTTGTGCAAGTTTGGTTGCATTCATAATAACAGCCATAAAAATACCAACAAGTGCTAAAGTGATTGTTACCGCACTAACAGAGGCAACAGTCATCCAGCCGTTACGTTTCAAGCTTTTGATACTTTCTAATAGGTGGCGGAAAAAGGTTCTAATCATCGTATCCGTATTCCCCTTCCGCTTGGTCTCGAATAATTCGTCCATTTTCAATAGCGATTACCCGATGACGAATTGTATTTACGATCGTACTGTTATGTGTTGCCATAACAACTGTCGTTCCTTGTCCATTGATGCGATCAAGGAGTTTCATGATTTCCCATGAATTTTCAGGGTCTAAATTACCTGTAGGTTCATCTGCAATCAAAACTTTTGGTGTGTTTACAATCGCGCGTGCAATCGCAACACGTTGTTGTTCCCCACCAGATAATTCGCTTGGAAAAACACGTACTTTATGTTTTAACCCAACTAAATCTAAAACTTCCATCACACGTTTTTTGATTTCACGTGGTTTACGACCAATTACTTGCATAGCGTAAGCAACATTTTCATAAACAGTTTTCCGTGGGAGTAGTTTATAATCTTGGAAGACAATTCCAATTTCTCTGCGTAAATAAGGAACTTCACGATTTTTGATAGCCATCAAATCGTGTCCTGCAATATTCAATGTTCCCTTAGTTGCTTTTTCTTCTCGGTACATCAATTTGATAAATGTAGATTTCCCTGCTCCTGATGGTCCAACTACATAAACAAATTCTCCTTGATCGATAACGACCGAGAGATTGCGGATGGCAGTCGTACCATTGGAGTACTTCTTCATTACATCCTTCATTTCAATCATGGCATTCTCTCCATATCTTTTTCAGTCTTCAGCCATTATAGCATGGCAATGTTTCAAGTTGCTTGCAAAATTTTACAATTTTATGTCAATTAAATAATAATCCACTAATGTTATACCAAATGTAGTTTTAGGTAAGCATCAATAAATAGGTCTATGTCTCCATCCATGACCGCTTGAACATTCCCGGTTTCCACATTTGTTCGGTGATCTTTAACCATTGAGTAAGGATGGAATACATAGGAACGGATTTGTGAACCCCAACCAATTTCTTTTTGTTCACCACGCAATGCTGCAGCTTCCTGCTCTTTTTTCTCTACTTCGAGTTGATAAAGTTTAGCCTTCAACATCCCCATTGCTTGCTCTCTATTTTTTAACTGGGAACGTTGTGCTTGGCTGGCAACCACTGTTCCAGTTGGTATATGTGTGATTCGCACAGCAGATTCTGTTTTATTAATGTGCTGTCCACCAGCTCCACTGGCACGATACGTATCGATTTTTAACTCATCTGGATTGATTTCAATATCAATTGTTTCATCCAGTTCAGGCATAACATCCACTGAACAAAAAGAAGTGTGACGTCTTTTTGCTGAATCAAACGGTGATATTCGAACCAAGCGATGAACACCTTTTTCAGATTTCAAATACCCAAATGCATTATGTCCTTTGATGAGTAAAGTAACACTCTTGATTCCCGCTTCGTCACCGGCTTGATAATCCAAGATTTCCACTTGATACCCATGCTGTTCTGACCAGCGTGTATACATACGCAATAACATGCTGCCCCAATCTTGTGATTCTGTTCCGCCTGCTCCAGGATGTAATTCCAAAATAGCGTTATTTCGATCATAAGGTCCATCAAGTAACATAGCTAACTCATACGTCTTCATTTTTTCATTTAACGCATGTAATCGTGTTTCCAATTCTGTTTGCATTTCTGCATCTGGTTCTTCTTGCAACAATTCCGTCAACAGTTCTAATTCTTCCAATTCATCCGCTAATGAATGGAATTGGTCATAAGTTTCTTTATTCGCATTATTTTCATTGATCACTTGTTGAGCAGCAACACTGTCATCCCAAAAACCCGGTTCAGCCATCTTATACTCCGCTTGCGCAATCGATTCTTCTAACTGATCTAAGTCAAAGAGACCCCCTAAAGCTTGTGACCTTCTCTTGCATGTCAGCTAACAAATTGCGAATCTCAAAAATTTCCATGTTTGCTTCCTTCTTTCTCTGGACAATCTTTTTCGTCTTCTTTTCACTTCTTTTTCTAGTCTACCAGAATCTAAAGATAACAGAAAGAAGGTGAGACAAATTCTTTCTAAAAAGAACTTCTCTCACCAGCTTCTTTCTATTTAAAAATGATTAAGCTTCATTTTTCCCGTGGCAGTTTTTATATTTTTTTCCGCTTCCACAAGGACAAGGATCATTTCGTCCAACTTTATTCACTTGAACTGGTTGTTTTTTTGCACTTGTGTTACTTTTTTCTTCTGCACTTGCTTCTGTGGCATGCGAAGCTTCGCCTTGAGATACTTGTTCTCGTTGAACATTTTGACGGATTTCAGCTTTCATGAATAATCGAGTCACTTCATATTCAATTGCACCGACCATATCTTCAAACATTTTGTATCCTTCTGTTTGATACTCAACTAGCGGATTATTTTGCCCGTATGCACGTAGCCCAATTGATTGACGTAATTGATCCATAGCATCAATATGATCTGTCCATTTTGAATCAACCACGCGCAAGATAACAACTTTTTCAAATTCTAAGAGTTGTTCAGGACCATTTAAATGGTTGGCTTTTGTATCAAACACATCCTGTGCTAACTCATTTAAATAAGCTTTCATTTCTTCTGGCGTTTTTCCTTCAAGCTCTTTCACACTGATGCTGTCTTCATGGACAATCGCATTTCCGGCAAAGTCAACAATGCCTTCAAGGTTCCAATTTTCTTTTTCTAGTTGTGTGTGTGCATCTACTACACGGCTAATTGTTCTTTTGACCATATTCATCAATGGTTGAGACAAACTAGTTTCTTCCATGATGACATCTTGACGTTGTTTATAGATTACTTCACGTTGTTCACGCATCACATCGTCATATTGTAAGACATTTTTACGCGTATCATAGTTGTTTCCTTCTACTCGTTTTTGAGCAGACTCAACTTGTTTTGTTAACATTTTACTTTGGATAACCGCATCTTCATCCCCAATTTTCATTCGATCCAAGAAAGCCTTGATTCGTTCTGAACCAAAACGTTTCATCAAATCATCTTCTAATGAAAGATAAAATTGTGACATACCTGGGTCTCCTTGACGTCCAGCACGTCCACGCAACTGATTATCGATACGACGAGATTCATGACGTTCCGTACCAATAACAGCTAAACCGCCTAATTCACGTACACCAAGACCTAACTTGATATCCGTCCCACGACCAGCCATGTTGGTAGCAATCGTAACTGCACCTTTTTGACCAGCATTCATGATGATTTCGGCTTCTTTAAAATGATTTTTAGCATTCAATACTTCATGCGGAATCCGTTCGCGATTCAACATATCTGATAGTAATTCAGATGTTTCAACCGCAACTGTACCTACTAAGACTGGTTGTCCTTTACGATAACGATCTTTGATATCTTGAACAACCGCATGGAATTTACTTTCCAACGTTGGATAAAGTAAATCTGCACGGTCATCACGAATAACTGGACGGTTCGTTGGAATTTGAATAACTTGAATGTTATAGATTTCTCTAAATTCTTCTTCTTCCGTTTTCGCAGTACCAGTCATCCCAGAAAGTTTTTTGTACATACGGAAATAGTTTTGGAATGTGATCGAAGCCATTGTTTTTGTTTCGTCTTCGATTTCTACGCCTTCTTTTGCTTCAATTGCTTGGTGAAGTCCATCAGAGTAACGACGACCATCCATGATACGACCAGTAAATTGGTCAACGATCATGACTTTTCCGTCTTGAACCACATAATCAATATCAAGTAACATGATGTAGTTCGCACGTAATGCTTGATCTAAGTGATGTGTCAAAGCAGTGTTTTCAATGTCATATAAGTTTTCTAACCCAAAAGTTTCTTCTGCCTTTTCGATACCCGTTTCAGTTAACCCAATCGTTTTTGACTGAACGTCGATTTTATAGTCTTCTTCTTCCTTCAAGCGTTTAACGAAGTTATCTGTTCTTGTGTATAAAGCAGTTGATTTTTCTGCTTGTCCTGAAATAATCAATGGTGTTCTGGCTTCATCGATCAAAATAGAATCCACTTCATCGACAATCGCATAGTTCAATGGTCGTTGAACCATTTGATTACGATAAACCACCATGTTGTCACGCAAATAGTCAAAACCTAATTCGTTATTTGTACTATAAGTAATATCACAATTATACGCGTCACGTTTTTCATCAGCTGATTTAGAATTGATATTCAAACCAACGCTAAGTCCTAAGAAATTATATAGCTCACCCATTTCAGTTGAGTCACGGGTTGCTAAATATTCATTTACAGTAACAACGTGTACACCTTCACCTGACAATGCATTTAAATACACTGGCATAGTAGCGGTCAATGTTTTACCTTCACCGGTACGCATCTCTGGAATGTTCCCATCATGAAGAACGATCCCACCCATCAATTGGACATGGTAAGGATATAAACCCAAGACACGTTTCGCTGCTTCGCGAACAACGGCGAACGCTTCTGGTAATAATTGGTCTAAGGTTTCACCTTTTTTGTATCTACCTTTAAATTCATCAGTTTTTGCTTGTAATTGCTCATCAGTTAAAGCTGCCATTTTGTCAGCATGTGATTCAACTTTTTTAGCAATGCTATCTAAACGTTTTAATTCTTTTTTATCATTTTCAATAATTGAACGTATAAAATTGGCCATTCGTTGTATAATCTCCTTTTTCTGCAATATCCATCTCGCTTATGTAGACTTTCCTATCCATTTTATCATTACTTATAGATAATTGAAATATCTTAGCTAGATTATTCTATGAACTTCTTTATTCTTAATAAAAATACAGCTTTTTTATGTAAAAAAACCTTATGGTGTCAAGCTAGACACCATAAGGTTTTAAAAAATAGTTATTTTTTAGTCAGTTTCGATTAAACCATATTTTCCATCTTTACGACGGTAAACGATACTTGTACCATTGGTTTCAGCATCTTCAAAGATAAAGAAGTTGTGTCCTAACATATTCATTTGTAAGACAGCTTCTTCACTATCCATTGGTTTCAACGACAAACGTTTTGTGCGAACGATATCTAATTCAGATTCGTTTTCGCCTTCCCCGTTTTCTTCATTGAATAAAACTGCAGCACTTGCAGTATTCATGCCAGTTTCACGAGATTTGCGGTTGATTTTTGTTTTAAATTTGCGAATCTGACGTTCCAATTTATCAACAACCAAATCAATACTTGCATATAAATCTGGTGAAGTTTCTTCCGCACGTAATACAAGATAAGGTAATGGAATCGTTACTTCCACTTTTGCTGTTTTTTCAGTATAAACTTTTAAGTTTACATGGGCTGTAGCATCGGGTGCATCACTGAAATAACGTTCTAACTTGCCTACTTTTTTTTCAACATAGTCACGAATCGCTTCAGTTACTTCGATATTTTCGCCACGTACATTATATCTAAACATAAAAATTACCCCTTTCGTCTACCACAATCAAGAAGGAGAAGGACCACTCTTTCCCTCTTCTTATTTATATTATATCGAACTCTAATCTATTTGCAAACTAAATCGCTACCAATTTCACGTATTTTTTACTTTTTGCTTTATCGTGCTAAAGAAAACGTCCGAACTTCAATTGGTTGATGTTCTGCAAGACAAGTCGCAGCATGAAATAACGTCTGTCCTGTTGTATACACATCATCAATTAATAAAATTTTACACTGTTTGATTTGCTCTGGCTCAACGCACAAGGCAAATGGCTGAGGCATCGCTAATCTCTTCACTCGAGAATGTTGCGCCTGCGCAGAATGGTGTTTGACTCGCTTAAGTAATATCTGAAAAGTCACTCCTGAAACTTTCAGCATCTGGCTCACTTGATTGAATCCACGTTGAGCTAGTCGTTCGTTTGATAATGGAATCGGACAAAAAAGATAATCAGGGAATCTTTTTGGTAAACTTTGCCATTGCTTTGCAAAAGTCCCTGCTAAACGAATATCCCCTGTAAATTTATATTGTTGGAACCACGTTTGCATCGCTTCATCATATTTAAAAAAGCTTCGATGGCAAAAATCATATGTCGGATAACGTTCTTGCCAATAAAGGCAATCTGTACAAAGGCGTTTCTGACTATGTGTGGATTTTCTCTCACTCTTCAATAAACTTTTTTGGCAACCATCACACTTATTTTCGCTGGATAAAGGAGTAAATAGTTTGGCACATTCCCAACAAAGTTCAACTGACTTTTTTCGCTGAACGAGTTCCTTGATTGTTAAATTTTTAATGATTGGCTTTTGGCAATAGCAACACTTCATTGTAAGAGTCTCCCCGCTTTGTTCATCATGTTGATTTCTTTTACTGCTTTTTTGATTGCACGCGTTTTTTCATGATAAAAGAAACAGACTTGGCTGTTACTGAATTCTCCCTTGCGATCTGCTCGACCGGCAATTTGGACCAGTGCAGATTTCGTAAAAACTTCATGTTCTGCGCCTAGAACAATAACTGAAATATTTTCGAAAGTAACACCTCGTTCAAGAATCATGGTAGTTAAAAGCACCTCATATTTTTGATGACGCATTGCTTGTACTTTTTCCTGACGTTTTTTATCTTTTGAAGATACAGAGGTAATGTTAACCGTTGGCAACCACTCTGCTAATTTCATTTGTAACTCATTCATCAATTCAATGCTTGGACAAAACAACAAGACATGGTTGTCTTTCACTAATGTTTGGATTTTTTTGATTAATGGGTTCATTTTTTTTCGTTTGTTTAAGCACAGGCGCCAATTATTCCAGAAAATGAGTCGTGGCTCGGGTAACAGTCGTTGATGAAAGCGTAAAGGTAAGTAATGGATCTGAAATGTCCGTCGGATTTCTTTTAGCAAACGTTCATCGGGTGTTGCTGTTAAATAGATCAATTGGCCATCAGGCTTCTTCGCTGTTTCCGTCGCATACTGAAGTCCTTGATCCCTGACATAGGGAAACGCATCAATTTCATCGACGACTAATAAATCGAACGCATGATAAAAACGATACAACTGGTGTGTCGTACAAATAACGAAGGAACTAAATGTATAGGGAACCTGTTGTTTGCCATGAAGTAAGACGGTTTTTTCTTCTGGAAAGACTGTAGTAAAACGCAGCAAAAGTTCTTGGCACACATCCACCCGTGGTGAAGCAATCGCCACTCGTTTCCCAGTTGCTAGCAACAATTGTAAAAGTGGATACAAGATTTCTGTTTTTCCGGCACCGGTCACAGCCCAGATTAAATGATGATCTGTGACTTGCGTAGTCAAACGTTGGGCGATTTTGGCTTGCTCTATCGTTAATGTTTTGTCCCAAGTAAAAATAATTTGACGTGGAAACAATGGTGGCTGATCAAATAACCATAATTCTTGGGTCGTATCGTTTCGTCCCAAAAATAAACAATGTGGACAATAATAGTCTTCTTCATTTAGTTTGGCCTCTTGTTGCTGAGTGATTTGTCCACAACGTTGACAAATGATCTGTTGGTTTCGTTTCATTACACTAGCAGTTCGTTGATACGTGACTTGATTCAGTATTTCTTTTGGTAGTTGTGCGACTTCTCTTGTTAAGAGTCGCCTTCCCCAAACTTTTTTGTGTGGCATTTTTCTTCCCTAAAAAAAGATACGCAAAAAAAGTGCGAGGCATTTTCGAAATGAAAAAACCTCGCACTTTTTAATTCGTCAGTACTCTTTATTTATCGCCAATTAGTGTCAAAGCTTGTTGTAACACTTTTTCGCCATTCATCATGCCGTAATCAGCCATGTTGATGATGTCTAATGGAATTCCTTTTGGCTCAACACGTTTTTCAAAGTCACCTTTCATAAAACGAACTTGTGGGCCTAATAATAAAACATCAACGTCTTTGCTTGCTAAATGATTATCTGCATCAGATGCAGATACTGCAAAGATATCTGTATCTAAGCCTTGTGCTTCCGCAGCTTTTTCCATTTTAGTTACTAATAAGCTCGTACTCATACCAGCTGAACAGACAAGCATAATTGTTTTTTTTGACATTGTTAATCTCCCCTTTTCTAAGCCAAGGAACGTAACCGCTTTCTTGTTCCTATGTATTTATTATAGCTAAAAGATAACGATTGTCAACGTTTTCTGAATGCGGTTCACTCATTGAACAACCAACTGGATTTTACTAATTGGTTAAAGACGATATATTCTTTTGCCAAATTAACAACAACAACTTCATATCCTGCATTCAGCCAACCATAAGCCCCTTTTTCCGGATGACGATAATCGTTTGCCCACCAATCCGTCGTCTGTCTGGCAGACTTTGGAAGCCCACTGTTAGGAAATAACAACTCATCCATTTGAGTAAACGTCAAAGTAATTTGCGAACCACCATTATTTTTTATGTAGTGGGTTATAGCATCATATTTTTTCACACGTTCTTTCATTCCCAACTTCACCTACCTTTCCTTCATTATCCCATAGTCCAGCATTTGCGCAACCATTTGGGAAGTTGAAACATCAAAAGATTTTTCATATACTAAAGAAAGTAACTCTTCATTTGAAATGAGGTAAAACAATGATTGAACGTTATCTAACGGTCAAAGAAGATGGCCAAAGTGAAATTGAAATAAAAAAGTCTCGGTTTATTTGTTCCTTCAAACGCGTGACGACTGAAGAAGAAGCCAAAACATTTATTCAAGCTATCAAAAAGGAACACTGGAAAGCAAATCATAACTGTAGTGCTTTTGTCATTGGTGATCAAAGCGAGATTCAACGCAGTAGTGATGATGGCGAGCCAAGCGGAACAGCTGGCGTACCCATGCTTGAAGTTTTAAAAAAGAATGAACTAATCAATGTTGTTGCCGTTGTCACACGCTATTTTGGTGGCATCAAATTAGGTACTGGCGGATTGATTCGAGCTTATACGCAAGCTGTCTCGCATGGTCTAACTGAGGTTGGGATTGTTGAAGGTACCTTACAACAGGAACTTGCCATCGCCATCACTTATCCACAACTAGGAAAGCTAGAAAATTTTCTTGAACTACAACAAGTGACTGTCAAGGAAACTCGTTACACCGATCAAGTAATTGTTGTTTGTATGATTAATGAAACAAACATCTCACAGTTTAAAGCAGCGGTCACCGAATTATTGAGTGGACAAGTTGTCTTCGAAGAAGGACCAATTTCTTATCATGAACAACTTTACACCAAATGAAAAATAGACAAAAAAAACAAGCTGAAACAACGAATTGTTTCAGCTTGTTTTATTTCTCTAGGTAAAATTCAAATCGGTTACCAACGTATTGCGTACGTACATATTCAAACGGCGTTCCTTCTTCAAAGTAAGAAACTTGTCGCAAGCGTAGAACTGCGTCCCCACGTTTGACTTCTAGATATTCAGAAATCTGTTCTGAAGCTAACATAGCAGAGATGGTTTGATTTGCATGACCAATTTTCTTTCCGCCTTTTTCTTCTAACGTTCGATACAATGATTCTGTAATTTCTGATTTGCTATATCCCTCAATGATTTTTTGTGGAATACTGGCAACTTCAAAACAAATTGGAACGTTATCTGCATAACGAATACGTTCCATTCGAAGAATCACGTCCTCTTTTTCTAATTGTAATTTTTCCATCTCACTTGAACTAGGTGATGTTAAGAAATAAGAAACCGTTCGGCTAGAAGGTACACGATTTTGTGACTCCATAATTTCGGTAAAACTAGTTGTCCCAGACATTTTTTCTTGAACTTTTTCACGTGCAACATAAGTCCCTGAACCAATTTTTCTCTCTAAGATTCCTTCGTCTGCTAAATTTTGGATTGCTTGACGCAAAGTCATTCGACTAACATTAAATTTTACAGCCAATTCTCTTTCAGAGGGAAGGCGGTCACCGATTTTCCAGACCCCTTGTTCAATCTCATTTTTTAATTGATCATGAATTTGTATATATACGGGTAACTGATTCGACATCTGATTTCATCCTTCCTTTCGTTTTCTTTATTATAACTGGTATATACCTGATTCTCAACAAAAAAAGGATTTTCTCCATTGAGCGGTTGAAACAGTTCAGCTTATTTTTCTTCAAAAAACGAGGAAAAAGTAAGTTTTAACCCTACTTTCTCCTCGTGTATTTTTATCTAATTAGGTTATTCATGAAATGGTTTCTTTCACTAATGTTTTATTAGCAGTCGCCATCATTAAACGAATACGATTTAATTGGTTGACGATCGAAACACCTGGATCATAATCAATCGCTGCGATATTTGCGTTAGGGTATTGACGACGCAATTCTTTAATAACGCCTTTACCAACTACATGATTAGGCAAACAGCCAAACGGTTGCATACAAACAATGTTATTCACATTATGTTTCAACAACTCAATCATTTCTCCTGTTAAGAACCAACCTTCACCTGTTTGATTTCCAATCGACAAGATTTTGCTTGCATCTTCTGCCAAATCTTGAATAGATTGGATGCCATCAAATCGTTCTGATTTTCTTAGTGCTTTATCCATTGGTTTTTCAATCATTTCAATCATCCGAATCGCAAATTGTGCGAGTAATTTACTTTGTTTAGCCATTCCAAGATTTTCATATTTCCAAACTTGATTGTATAGGGAATAGTTCATAAATCCAACAATATCAGGAACCACTGCTTCTGCGCCTTCTGCTTCAAGTAAGCGAACTATATCGTTATTCGCAGTTGGAGAATACTTAACTAATATTTCACCAACTACTCCCACTTTTGGTTTTTTCACATCAGAAATCGGTAAGGTATCAAATGCTTTGACGATTTTCTTCATATTGCTATTAAACAACGTCAAGGAGCCATTCCGAACATTTTTTTCCACTCGTTGAAGCCATTCTTCATGTAAGCGATCAACTGTACCTTTTTCTAATTCGTAAGGACGTGTACGATAAACAACTCGTTCAAACAAATCACCATATAAAAAGGCAATCGCCAAACGTTTTAACATTGGAAATGTGAATTTAAACCCAGGGTTTGATTCAACGCCCTTGTTCCCCATTGAGATCGAAACAACTGGAATATTTCCAAACCCAGCATCATTCAATGCTTTTCTAAGTAATGGAATATAATTCGTTGCACGACAACCACCACCAGTTTGAGTCATCATCACACTTGTATTTTCCAAATCATACTTACCACTTTCCAAGGCCTCCACTAATTGACCAATGGAGATGATTGCTGGATAACACGCATCGTTGTTCACATATTTCAGACCAACATTAATTGCTTCATTATCTTCTGCTGGCAAACAAACAACATTGTACCCAGAGGCATTTAACGCTACATCCACTAAGCCGGATTGATGAATCGGACTAAGCATTGGCAACAACAAAGTATGTTTTTCTTTCATTTCTTTTGTAAAGACGATTTTTTCTGGTTCTTCAAATCGTTTGACTGGAACAAAGTTTTGTTTTGCTCGTTCATTGACCGCTGCTTTTAAGGAACGTAATCGAATACGAATTGCTCCAAGGTTTGCTCCTTCATCAATTTTTAGAACTGTATAGATTTTTCCATATTGTTCCATGATTTCTTCGACTTGATCTGTTGTTACTGCATCTAAACCACAGCCGAATGAATTCAATTGAACTAATTCAAGATTTTTTGATTTTGCTACGACACGCGCAGCCGCATATAGACGTGAGTGGTAGACCCATTGATTCACAACACGTAAATTTCCTACATCTCCTAAATGGGAAATACTGTCTTCGGTCAATACATGGAAGCCTTCTTGTGTAATTACTTCAGAGATTCCATGATTGATTTCTGGATCTAAATGGTACGGACGACCTGAGATAACAATTCCTCGCTCATTTTTTTGATTCAACATCAATAAAGTTTCTTCACCTTTTTTTTGAATATCTGCCTTAAAGGTTGCTAATTCTTCATATCCATGATGCAACGCTTGAGCAATCTGTTCCTCCGAAAAACCAAAATCCGCAAAAGTTTGGTGTAGAACTTTTGCTACTGCTGATTCATTTGCTAAATTGATAAAGGGATTTCGATAATCGACTTTACCATCGCGAATGTCATCCACATTATTTTTAATAACATCTGGATAGCTCTGGACAATAGGACAATTGAAGTGATTATCCGCTTCAGCAGATTCTTGTCGTTCAAAAACAACTCCCGGATAAAAAATACGTGGAATACCCGCATCAATCATTGCCTGAATATGGCCGTGTGTGATTTTAGCTGGATAACATGCTGTGTCACTTGGGATTGTTTCCATTCCTTGCTCGTATAATTCTTTGTTTGAACGTGGTGATAATTCTACTCTAAATCCTAAATCAGTGAAGAATGTATGCCACAAAGGATAATTTTCATACATATTTAATACTCGAGGGATACCAATCACACCATTGACCGCTTCTTTTTTACGTAATGGACGATATTTGAATAAACGTCGATACTTATAGTCGACAAGATTGACCTTTTTGTCTTCCTTTTTGATCTTGATTCGAGCACCACGTTCGCACCGATTTCCAGTGATAAATTGACGACCATCAGAAAATAACGTAACTGTTAGCATACAGTTGTTTTCACACAAACCACAATGGGTAAATTCTTTTTCCGCAGTAAAGTGATCTAGCTCTTCTTCTGACAAAATGGTACTTTCTTCGCCTAGTGAATAATTTTCCATGGCAATCAGTGCCGCTCCATAAGCCCCCATCAGCCCAGCAATTGATGGACGAACAACTTCACGCCCACTAATCAATTCAAACGCGCGTAACACCGCTTCGTTGTAAAAAGTACCACCTTGGCAGACAATTTTTTCACCAAGATCTTCTGGTCTACGAACTTTAATTACTTTATAAATAGCATTTTTGATAACAGAATAAGACAATCCAGCAGAAATATCTCCTACCGACGCCCCTTCTTTTTGGACTTGCTTTACTTTTGAATTCATAAAAACTGTACAGCGAGAACCTAAATCAACTGGTGCCTTAGATGCCACGGCAGCTTTTGCAAAATCCCTTACATCATAATTTAATGATTGAGCAAATGTTTCAATAAATGAACCACAACCAGAAGAACAGGCTTCATTTAATTGGATTGAGGAGAGTACACCATCTTTAATCGTCATGGCTTTCATATCTTGTCCACCAATATCTAAAATAAAATCAACACCAGGTTGGAAAAAATTTGCCGCTTTGTAATGCGCCATCGTTTCCACTTCACCAATATCAACCTTTAAGGCATTTTTGATCAATAATTCGCCATAACCTGTTGCCGCTGCTTTTCCGATAAAAACATCTTCTGGTAATTGACTGTATAACTCTTTTAGCACTTTCATCGTTGTTTCTAAAGGCTGACCTTCATTATTTCCATAGAAAGAAAAGAGAATTTCTCCTTCCTCATTAATCAAGGTAACTTTTGTCGTTGTCGAACCAGCATCGATTCCTAAAAATGCTACACCATGATGTTTTGAAAGTGGCTTTTCTGAAGCAGTTGCTTGAGCATGGCGCTTTCGAAACGCGACCAAATCTGCTTCTTCTTCAAATAGCGGCGATAAAGTAGTTGAAGGTGTTAGCTTTGCTTGATCGCCATTTTCTAAAGCATCAAGCAAAGCAGCAATTGTCGTCACTCGTGCTTCTTCAGCATAGAAAGCAGCACCCATTGCCACAAATAGCTGCGGATTTTCTGGAAAAATGACATTTTCCGGCGCAATGTCTAATGTTTCAACAAAACGTTTACGCAATTCTGACATAAAGTACAATGGCCCACCTAAAAATGCTACTTTTCCTTTAATTTTTCGTCCAGCGGCCAATCCGGCAATCGTTTGATTTACTACAGCTTGAAAAATACTCGCTGCAATATCTGCTTTATCTGCTCCTTCATTGATCAATGGTTGCACATCTGTCTTAGCAAACACGCCACAGCGTGAAGCAATAGGATAAATTTGACGATATTCTTTGGCTAACTCGTTCACGCCATTTGAGTCTGTCTTTAATAAAACGGCCATTTGGTCAATAAATGCACCTGTTCCACCAGCACAGCTTCCATTCATTCGTTGCTCTAGTGCGCCTTCAAAAAAAGTGATTTTCGCATCTTCTCCACCCAATTCAATCGCAACATCTGTTTCAGGAATTATTTCTTCCACTGTGCGTGTACACGCGATGACCTCCTGAACAAAAGGAATGCTCAACACATCTGCTAGTCCCATCCCACCTGATCCAGTGATTGCCATGGCAATTGGTTGATCGCGAACCAATGCTTGTGCTTCCCGTAAAGTCTTGGCTGTTGCTTTCTTGACATCTGAATAATGACGTTCATATTTGGAAAAGATTGTTTGATTTTGCTCATCTAGTAATACTAATTTGACTGTCGTGGATCCAACATCGATTCCCGCTCGTAAGTTCATCTGTTCTCCTCCTCAAACAGACAGTTTGTTGATTATCTAACAAAGTGTCTGTTATACTACTTATGTATATTTTAGAAACAATTTGCTGGTTTTGCAACTGGCAAACACCCCTTATTTGTGAGATAAGCAACAAACAAATTAAAAATGTCGAATAACAAGCGAGGAATTTTTTATGGTTAAGAAAACTGATCTTCGAGTGAAACGAACACACAAAATGATTATCGAGGCATTTATTCGCTTGGTCGAAGAAAAAGGATACGATAACGTCACCGTACAAGACATTGCCGATGAAGCAATGATCAATCGTGCTACCTTTTATGCTCATTTTAAAGACAAACAAGATCTCTACGAACAAATTTTTGAAATGGCGATCAATGCCTTTACTTCCGTTTTGGATTTAGAACAACTTGTTCATGGCAATCGAATCAAAGTGAAACAAATCATTGCTGCATTAACAAATATTTACAAAAATATCCAAGAAAAAAAAACTTTCTTTTTGACCATCATGGATGGTTCGTCTAACGAACTTTTGCGTAAAAAACTAGAAGAGCTTTTATACAATAAATACGCAAATATCTTCAATCGGTTAAAAATCACCGAAAATGAACTGGAGGTCCCTATTGATTTTATTATCGAATACATGACTTCGATCTTCATTGGGACGCTGCACTGGTGGATTACTAGTGACACAAACATGTCAGCCGAACAACTGGCTGCTTTAGTCGTGAAATTAGTTGGAAATGGTCACCTGACTGTTTTAGGGATTGAAGTCGAAAGATAACAAAAAACTGCCAATTCGCTTTTTTTAGCGTTTGGCAGTTTTTTGTTATTATTAGCGGTTTTTTGCTAACCATTTTTTGGTGTGCTTGGTTGGACGTTTCGTCTTGATTTGGACTGCTTTTTTTGCATTTTTTGGAAGTCCAACTTCTACATCATATTTTCCAGATTTAACCAAATCATATAATTTTTCAGCAGTTTCATCGACTTTTTCTTTCCACTTCATTCTCTTCATCCTTTCTGTTTGAGTACCTAATTTAACTCTAGCTTAATTCTTTAAATACTTCAAGAATCAAGCCACTGTAGGTCAAAAAAAAACGAGATAACAGCAACTGTCATCTCGTGAACGTCTATCTAAGAACTGGGGTAGCTGGATTCGAACCAACGCATGAGGGAGTCAAAGTCCCTTGCCTTACCGCTTGGCTATACCCCAATAAAAAAATGGAGGAGAGTGGATTCGAACCACTGAACCCTAAGGAACGGATTTACAGTCCGTCGCGTTTAGCCACTTCGCTACTCCTCCGAAAGGTCTGTATCAACCTGACTTAGTTATAATACCTAATTTCACAGATTTTTGCAACCCTTTATTGAAAACTTTTTTGATATTTTTTTAGTCTTGTAAATTCCAATGACGGATTACCGTTTCTATCGCGTTTTCAAGACTTTTTTCTTTTCCAAAGTCCTCTTCACCAAAAAATATTTCAAATTCTTTTGGTCCATATGCTAAAATTTCACCAATATTTTTTTTGCCAATAAATAACTGAGTGACCTCATAATTTTTGCCATTAATTACTTTTTGGATTTCTTCTACTCGTACTTCAATATCTTTATTCTTTTTTGACATTATTCTCACCTCCCACCTATTTTATCATACTCTCTACAATAAAATATACCCTGTTTACTTAACAGGGTATATAATCTGATTCTCTTCAAACTCTTAAGCCTCTCTTTGACTTACTGCATAATAATTTGCAGCAGCACCAACTAAATTCGCATCATTACGATAGTCACATAATAAGATTTCTGGAACAAAATCATGTAAATCTAGCTTGTCCATTAATTTTTCGATACGCTGATTCAATTCGTCAATCAAGCCCTCTTTTGCAGAGATCCCACCACCAAGTACGATCACTTCTGGATCAAATGAAAATTGGATACTGAAAAGTCCTTTTGCTAAGTAATCATAAAATTTTTCAACTTCTTCTTGAGCGATCACATCGCCTGACTCTGCCATTTCAAAGACTTCTTTTCCAGAGTAGGTCATCTTATCTAGACCAAGACGCTCACAATACCGCCAAGCCATCTGCACAGCCGTTCCCAAAAGACTGAATGTTTGATCACCATCTAAAAACATCATCCCAAACTCTCCGCCATAAAGATGCGCACCTTTGTTCATTTGTCCCTTCGTGAACATCGCGCCACCAATCCCTGTTCCAATAACGACAAACGCGACATCTTGGTAATCTCGCGCTGCGCCTTCATAAAATTCTGCCATTCCAGCACAATTCGCATCATTTTCGATAGTAATTGGTAACCCAAACAATTCTTCTAATTCTTTGAAAATATTAAATCCATGAATATAAGGAATTGCACTAATCCCTTCAATGATTTGGCGTTCGCTGTTAACTACACCGGGAGCGCTGATCCCTATGCCTTCAATCGCGTTTGTTTCAACAAAAGTTTGGTATGTTTCGCTTAGTTTTTGTTTCATTTCTTCCCAAGTAGCAGGTGTTGGAAATTGATTGGTTGCTTCTAATTGACGACCATTCCAATAACCATATTTTACTGCTGAACCACCAAAATCAAATACAAGAATTCCCATAACTATTTTCGCTCCTTTTTGCTTCCTAAAAATATTGTAAAACAATCCCTTGGTTTTTGAAAGCCTTTTCCGAAATGACCAGCTAAATCTAGCGAAATGTTTGGATACTTTTGGCTAATGTCACTTGATCTCTTAATAAAATACCCTCTTCATAAATAGGCTCTGCATAGTTTTTGATAAAATAATCCTTTTCTCGAGAAATTTCACTAAACCCCTTTTTTTGATACAAATGTAAAGCCGCGGAAGTAATACTACCCGTGCGAATGATTACTTGCGTTTGATTTTCTGTTTCTTCCACAATTTGTTGGAATGCGGCTTCCAATAATAAACCACCGATTCCTCTCCCTTGACTTTGGGGAGCTACCGCAACATTCATGATTTCAAATTCATCTTTTGTGGCGACAAAAATCAAGACGCCCAGTGTTTCTCCATTTTCTTTCCAAACAATCCCTTCGCCTTGTTCAAGGTAAGCAAGCACTTTTTCTTTTTCAGGATCAGCATCTAGTAGTAACGCCCATGGAAGTTCATTTGCCTTTAATTTTTCAATCATCGGTAATAGTTCTCCTTTCATTGATAAAAAAAGTAAATTTTTACCTCTTACTTTCGTCCATCATAATCTGGCTGCTCCTTGTCAACTGTATTCCTCGTTAATTTGAATTTTTTTGGCACATAATCAATGCCGCCTCTTACAAATGGATGACAACGTAAAATTCGTGCCGTTCCCATCAGCGTTCCTTTCACAGCACCATGCACTTGAATCGCACAAATCATATAATTTGAGCATGTCGGATAATAACGGCAACTCGGTGGAAATGCGGGTGAAATGAATCGTTGATAACCTCTTACTAAATAAATCAAGAATTTTTTCATTTTCTCTGCCTCACTAATCAGTCTATGTAAAAAGGAGTTGCGACAAAAGTTTGCCACAACCCCTTAAATCTCAGTTAAAAAAGTCTCGAATATGGAGCCATAAATCAAGTTGGAAAACTCGAAACGGGTTTCCACCACCGATTACGCCGTAACCAATCATTGTACCGGCAATAAAAAGAAGAAAAAGCAAGATGATCACAATTAGTATCTTCATCAAACTGACTAAAATATAACGATGGTTACTCATTCAAACACGTCCTTAAGCGATAGTTTGTGCAGTTTTTTCTGTTGGTGTTTGATCCATTTCAACACGTTCAATATTTGCACCAAGTTGTTGTAATTTCAAATGGAAATTGTAATAGCCACGATCTAAATATTTCAAATTACGAACACGTGTCACACCATTTGCTTTTAATCCAGCTAAAATCAACGCAGCAGCAGCACGTAAATCCGTAGCATATACTTCTGCACCTTGTAATTCATGTGCGCCTTCAATCATTGCAACATTTCCATCAATCTTAACATGTGCATTCATACGACGCATTTCTTCCAAATGTTGGAAACGATTTTCAAAGACTGTTTCAGTTACGACGCTTGTACCTTCAGCGACCATTTGAATAGCAGTCATTTGTGCTTGCATATCTGTTGGAAAACCAGGATGAGGCATTGTTTTCACGTCCGTTGGGAGTACATGTTTTGGTCCAACTACACGAACGCCACCTTCTTCATCAGTGATTGTCGCACCCATTTCTGTTAATTTAGAGATCAAAGGACGGTTGTGTTCAGAAATTGCATCAGCAATTAAAACATTTCCTTCAGTCATTGCTGCAGCAACCATGAATGTTCCTGCTTCAATACGATCTTGCACGATTGAATGTGTCACTGCGTGTAAATGCTCAACACCTTCAATACGCATTGTTTCTGTACCAGCGCCATAGATATTTGCGCCCATTTTATTTAAGATATTTGCCAAGTCAACAATTTCGGGTTCACGAGCAACGTTTTCGATAATCGTTGTACCTTTTGCTTTCACAGCAGCCATCATAATATTTTGTGTTGCACCTACACTTGGAAAGTCTAGATAAATTGTATTACCAATCAATTCATCAGCGATTGCTTCGATATAACCATTTTTTTGGATAATCTTCGCACCTAACGCTTGAAATCCTTTTAAATGCAAATCAATCGGGCGTTTGCCAATGGCACAGCCCCCAGGCATTGCTACTTTTGCATGGCCATTTCTAGCTAACAATGGACCCATAACAACGATTGATGCGCGCATTTGACTAACATACTCATAAGGTGCTTCGATTTCTAATTGTCGTGATGCATTAAGTGTCACTTGATTTTGCTCTTCATCAAAGTCAACGTCTACATTCAAATGACGAATCACTTGATTCATTGTAAATACATCTGAAAGAATTGGAACGTTGGTTAATGTTGTTGTTCCTTCTTCCGCTAATAAACTAGCAGCTAAAATTGGCAGTACAGCATTTTTAGCTCCTTCAATCTTGACAGTTCCAGTTAATTGATTGCCACCTTGTACGATGATCTCTTCCATGTTGTTCCCCCCAAAAAAATTCCAATGAGCATACTCTTACTCAAAATCTTTTTCATTATAGCATTTCTTCTTTTAAAATAGTACCTTTTTTTGAAATTAGATACTAACAAAAAGATTTCGACATAACGCCATGATTTCTAGAAAAAAATTGCTAGCAGTGTATCCTAAAAAAATTGAAAAAAAGACAATTACCATTCTGATTTGCGTAGTGTTTTGCATATATCTAAAAAACGTTTCCGTACGCAAAGAACGCAAAGACCAAAAAGCTAAATAAATAAACGCTAAATGACTCACAATTCGAATAATCGCGTCAATTCCATAGACTTGCATCATAACGTCCTTTCTTGCATCTGTTTACTGTAAACTCAATAAAACGATAATACCATAAATTTTCTAAAAGGAAAAATAACTGTGCTTTTTTACATAAAACAAATACAATAAAAAAAAACTGTGCCAAAATCAATAAGTGACTTTGGCACAGTTTTTATCAAAAAATAAGTTCATTTGAATCTACGTATGCTTAGAAACATTGATCCGATTGATTGCTCGGTGTAATGCAACTGTCGCACGTTTCAATTCATTCGTATCTTCTTTTTGTTTTGCTTCTTCGATTTGACGTTCTGCTCGTTGTTTTGCTCTTTCAGCACGAGAAACGTCAATATCGCGCTCACGTTCCGCAGTATCTGCGACGATGGAAACTAGATTATCACGAACTTCCATGATTCCTCCGTTAACGGCAATCCAGTCAACGTGCGTATCAGAGTCCGTTCTCTTGATGCGAACTTCATCAATGGCTAAAGGAACGATAATTGGAGCATGTTTCGGTAAAATCCCCAATTCTCCAGCAGTTGTACGTGCAACGACAATTGCTGCATGGTGATCATAGACCAAGCCGTCAGGTGTTACCACATTAACTGTTAAAAATTGATCCATGGGGCACCCCTTTCTAGTAGCCTAGTTTTTTCGCTTTTTCAACGACATCTTCAATTCGACCTACGCTTCGGAAAGCTTCTTCAGGAAGATCATCATATTTACCTTCTAAGATTTCACGGAAACCTTTAACTGTTTCTTCAACAGGAACATAAGATCCTGGAAGACCAGTAAATTGTTCTGCAACGTTAAAGTTTTGTGATAAGAAGAATTGAATTCGACGTGCACGAGAAACTAAAACTTTTTCTTGGTCAGATAATTCATCCATTCCTAAGATTGCAATAATGTCTTGCAATTCACGGTAACGTTGTAAAACGTGTTGGACTTCAGTAGCCACTTTATAATGTTCTTCACCAACGATTTCAGGTGCAAGTGCACTTGAAGATGATGCCAATGGATCCACCGCTGGATAAATCCCTTGTTCAGTTAATTTACGTTCCAAGTTGGTTGTTGCATCTAAGTGAGCAAATGTTGTAGCTGGCGCAGGGTCAGTATAGTCATCCGCTGGTACATAGATAGCTTGGATAGAAGTAATTGAACCTTTTTTCGTTGAAGTAATACGTTCTTGTAATTGACCCATTTCTGTTGCTAAAGTTGGTTGGTAACCAACGGCAGAAGGCATACGACCAAGTAAGGCAGATACCTCTGAACCAGCTTGTGTGAAACGGAAAATGTTATCAATAAACAATAGTACGTCTTGACCTTCAACATCGCGGAAGTATTCAGCAATTGTTAAACCAGTCAAGGCAACACGCATACGTGCACCGGGTGGCTCATTCATTTGTCCAAACACCATCGCTGTTTTTTCAATAACGCCAGAATCTTTCATTTCATAGTAAAGGTCATTCCCTTCACGTGTACGTTCACCAACACCGGTAAACACTGAAATACCACCATGTTCTTGCGCGATATTGTGGATCAATTCTTGGATCAATACGGTTTTACCTACACCGGCACCACCGAATAAACCAACTTTCCCACCTTTAAGGTAAGGAGCTAGTAAGTCAATAACTTTGATCCCTGTTTCTAAAATTTCAGTACTTGTGCTTAATTCATCAAAATTAGGTGCTTTTTTATGAATTTCGCTTCTTTCAGCATCTTCTGGGAAAGGTTTTTCTAAATCAATAGTATCCCCTAATACGTTGAATACACGACCTAATGTTTCTTTACCAACTGGAACAGAGATTGCTTTGCCTGTATCGACAACTTCCATCCCTCTTTGTAAACCATCAGTTGATTCCATTGCGATCGTACGGATCACACCGTCCCCTAGTTCTAGGGTTGCTTCAAGAACAACTTTTGATTTTTTTTCATCTTTTTTATAAACAACTAATGCGTTGTTGATATCTGGTAAGGATTGGTCTAAAGAAAATTCCACGTCGACAACGGGACCGATTACTTGAACAATCTTGCCTGAACTCATCTTTTTTCCTCCAATCTCAATACTATTCTAGTGCCGAAGCTCCGGCAACAATTTCGGTAATTTCTTGGGTAATAGCCCCTTGTCTTGCACGGTTATAAGAAACCGTCAAGTCGTCAATAATGTTTGCGGCATTATCAGTTGCTGTTTTCATTGCAGTCATGCCTGCTGCGTGTTCGGCAGTTTTAGCATCTACAATTGCACCATAAATCAAACTTTCAGCATATTGAGGCAATAATTGAGCTAGGATTTCTTCTTTTGAAGGTTCAAAAATGTATTCTTGCTCAAAACTTGTTGCTTCTTCTGGATCTAAATCTGAGATTGGTAACATCTTTTCTACACGAAATTGACTAGTTAATGAATTTATATGATGGTTGTAGCATACATATAATTCGTCAAAGACTTCATTTTGATACATTGTTGTTGCCATGTTCACGATTTTTCTCACTTCATCAAAACTTGGTTGGTCAGATAAGTTACGCAATTCATAGGCAAGGTCAATGCCACGAGCTTTGAAAAAGTCCGCACCTGTCCCCCCAATTGCAATCATCACATACTCATCGGTTGATTGGTGATCTTCTTCCAAAATCGACATCGTCTGTTTCAAAATTGAACTATTATAACCACCAACTAAACCACCGTCAGCTGTGATCACAATATAGCCTGTCTTTTTAACAGGGCGACTAATCAACATTGAATTATAGTTGATATCATTATTTGTGTTTGAAGAAGCAATATCACTTAATTGAGTCGCTGTTAAATGCGTAACGATCTCTCTTACTTTGTTCGCATAAACCTGAAACTTCTTAGAAGAAGATTCCGATTTCGTTAGCTTCGAAGCAGAAACCATTTGCATGGCACGCGTAATTTGACTTGTTTTTTTCGTTGAAGCAATACGTGTCTTAATTTCATTTAGTGAAGCACCCATTCATCTCACCTCACTATGCATTTTGAATGGATTTCAATTTGTCTTCTGTCGAGGATGTACTACCTTTAGAAGCTAAGAAAATGTCTTTGTATTCTTTGATTACACTGTTCAACGCTTCTTCTTCTGGAAGATCTTGTGTTGTACGGATAATTTCAAAGATATTTGGATGATTTGTATCCAAGTATTCAAATAATTCACTTTCAAAGTCAAGAATGCTATCCACAGGAATACTGTCTAAGAAACCATGAGTCAACGCATATAAAATGATGACTTGTTTTTCTACAGCAAGTGGTGCATGTAATTTTTGTTTCAAGATTTCTACAGTACGACGACCGCGATTTAATTTGGCTTGTGTTGCTGCATCTAAGTCTGAACCAAATTGCGTAAATGCTTCAAGTTCTCGATAACTTGCTAAGTCAAGACGTAGCGTTCCGGCAACTTTTTTCATTGCTTTGATTTGTGCAGAACCACCAACACGGGATACAGATAACCCAGCATCAACGGCCGGACGTGTTCCTGCGTAGAATAAATCACTTTCCAAGAAAATTTGTCCATCAGTGATTGAAATAACGTTTGTTGGAATATATGCAGAAATATCCCCTGCTTGTGTTTCAACAAATGGTAAGGCAGTCATTGAACCGCCACCTAATTCATCACTTAATTTTGCTGCACGTTCTAGCAAACGTGAATGTAAGTAGAAAACATCCCCTGGATATGCTTCACGACCTGGTGGACGGCGTAATAGTAAGGAAAGTTCACGATAAGCAACAGCTTGTTTTGATAAATCATCAAAGATAATCAAAACATGTTTGCCATTATACATGAATTCCTCACCCATCGCTGTACCAGCATAAGGTGCGATATAAAGCAATGGTGCTGGTTGGGAAGCACCCGCATTGACTACGATTGTATAGTCCATAGCGCCATATTTTTTCAATGTTTCAACTTGTGTACGGACAGTTGAATCTTTTTGTCCAATCGCAACGTAGATACAAATCATATCTTGACCTTTTTGGTTGATAATTGTATCGATTGCAATGGATGTTTTACCTGTTTTACGGTCACCGATGACTAATTCACGTTGTCCACGACCAATTGGGACCAAAGCATCAATTGCTTTTAGACCTGTTTGCATTGGTTCATTAACTGATTTACGTTGCATAACACCTGGTGCCATTGCTTCTACAGGACGAGCTTTATCAGTAACGATTTCTCCTAGTCCATCGATAGGTTGACCTAAAGGATTTACGACACGTCCGATCAAAGAATCTCCAACTGGAACTTCCATGATTTTGCCTGTACGTTTTACTTTATCTCCTTCACGAATGGATTCGAAATCACCAAGGATAATAATCCCTACATCATTTGATTCTAAGTTTTGCGCCATTCCGTATGAGCCGTTTGAAAATTCAAGCAACTCACCACTCATTGCATTTTCTAATCCATGCGCACGAGCGATTCCGTCACCGACGTATGTGACAGTACCAATTTCTTCAACTGAAAGCACGCTTTGATAATGTTCAATTTGTTCTTTAATCAAGGCACTAATTTCTTCTGCTTTGATGGCCATTCGATTCACCTACCTCTTTGTACTATCTATTTAATTGATTACGCATTGTTTCCAATTGCGTTCGAATGCTACCGTCGATCACTCGATGGTCGGCTTCAACAATTGCGCCACCAAGAATAGAAGAATCAACGATTGTTTCTAATTCAACTGTTTGATAGTTCATTGTTTTTGCTACATTCTGTTCTAATTTTTCTAACTGTTCACCAGATAAAGGAACGGCAGTCTTAACTGTTCCACGTAATAACCCATTACTTTCATTATAACGATGTTCATATTCGTCAATCATGAATAATAGATCATCCATCCGATTGTAATTGTAGACCACTTCTAAAAAGTTTTTAACAATACCGTCATACCCACCAATTAACTTATCCATGATAAGTCGTTTTTCATGTGGTTCTAAACGAGCATCACTGAGCACTCCCCCTAATTCAGGGACTTTTTCATAAATTTTACGTAAGCTCAATAGTTCTTGATAGATTTCTTCGCTATTGTTTGAATCGATCGCCAGTTCAAACAAAGCTTTTCCGTAGCGTCTACCCACAGTATATTTATCTAGTTTCATTTGAAGAACCTAGACCTTCAATATATTGGTTGATTAATGATTCATGCATTTCTGGAGATAATTCTTTATTCAAGATTTTTTCCGCAATTTGAAGTGAAAGATCAGCAACATCATCTTTAACAGAGTTCAATGCATTGTCACGTTCTAATGTGATGTCTGCTTTAGCTTTGTTTTTTAGACGAACAACTTCATCTTGTGTATCCTTCAAAATATTTTGGCGGCTAAGTTCTCCACTTTCTTTCGCATTTTTAATAATTTCAGCTGCGTCAGAACGAGAAGCTAACAATTGTTGTTCGCGTTCTTGTTCCATTTTTGCTGATTTGATGCGAGATTGTTCTGCAGAATCTAAATCATTGGCGATCTTATCTTCACGTTTCTTCAAAATTTCACTAATTGGTCCCCAAGCAAAATGCTTTAAAAGAGCAAGTAGGATCAAAAATGAGCCGCTGACAACGATGATATTACCTAACATCGGATTGCCAACTTCTGCAATTGCCAATTGATTCAGCATAAGCTAGCCTTCCTTTCTTTGAGGTTTCTCTAGTTTCCATGTAAAAAAGCAGGAACAAACCAAGTTGTTTCTGCCAGTTTACTTACATTTATTAAACGGCAAAAACTAGAATTAAGGCGATAACCACACCAAGAATAGGAACAGCTTCAACTAGGGCTACCCCAATAAACATTGTTGTACGTAATTGACCAGACATTTCAGGTTGGCGAGCCATTGATTCGATAGTTTTTGAGATTACTTGACCGTTACCATAACCGGCACCGATTGCTGCCCCCATGATTGCGATTGCTGCTGCGATATAATTCATAATATTTTTTCCTCCTAAAGTAAATAAATAGTAGTTTTCTAAAACAAATATTACTCTTCTACTTCAATCTTATGGCTCATATAAACCATTGATAAAGTGACAAAGACAAATGCTTGGATGCTTCCGATAAACAATGAAAATGCAATCCAGACCATCTCTAATGGAATTGCTAATGGTAGTGACAGCCAGCCTAGGCTTGTCATCATTTTTGCAATCAAGGTTAGCAAAACTTCCCCCGCGTAAATATTCCCATAAAGACGTAAAGCAAGTGTTAATAAATTTGTAAATTCTTCAATGATCTTCATTGGTAACATGAAACTATAAGGCTTCAAGAATGAATTTACAAAATAGCCTTTCAATCCAAATCGTTTTACCCCAAACAAATGAGTAAGTAAAATCATCATAAATGCCAATGTTAATGTCACAAATGGATCAGCTGTTGGACTTTTCCAAAGTGTCGTTTCATTTGGTAGGACGATTTTTGTCATTAGACCGATATTATTTGCAATAAAAACAAATAAGAATAAGGTAAATGCTAGTAAATGGAAATTACTTAGTTCTTTTCTAGGCAAGTTATCTGTGACGATTCCTCGACTGAAATCTATTACCCATTCAATCGCATTTTGTTTTCCAGTTGGTTTCATCTTTAAGTTACGCGTAAAGAAGTACACTAGAAAGAAAACGATTAGACAAGTCAATAACACCATCATACAAACAGTACCATCAAACCACACAGGTCCAATGTGGAACGTTAGCGAGCGTTCATCCAATTCATTTCACCTCTTTTCTCTTTTCCCTGAAATTCACATGAAATAACTTTCAAGTGCGCATTTGGTTTTTCTGAAAAAATCTGATCATAACCAATCGGTATCATACCACCATGAAACAGAAAATACAAAACATTTTCATGAAAATTAGACACTTTTTCGTTTCAGTCTAATTTGATGAAGTTTTCATTTAAATTATAGTGGCGATTTTCTAGGAAAACCTTTAGTAATCGTGCTTTATCAGATTAAATGCTACCAAATTTTATCATTAAGTAAAAGTAAAAGCACCGAATATGCGAAAAAGGATATTGAAATTATCTGGAGAAATTTTTCAATGTTCGATCAATTTGACGATCGACATCTTTTCGTTTCAAGTCTTCCCGTTTGTCATACGATTTCTTTCCCTTGGCTAAACCAATCAACACTTTTGCATACCCATTCTTGATATACACTTTCAAAGGGACGATCGTTACCCCTGCATTTTTTGTTTCACCGATTAGTCGGGCAATTTGCTTTTTGTGCAAGAGTAACTTACGTGTCCGTAACGGATCATGATTAAAAATATTCCCCTGTTCATACGGACTAATGTGAACATTATATAGGAAGGCCTCGCCATTTCGAACACGCACGAATCCATCTTTTAGATTGATTCGGCTGTTCCGAATCGATTTGATTTCGGTGCCTTGTAAAACCATGCCTGCTTCCATCGTGTCAATAATCGAGTAGTCATGGCGAGCCTTTTTATTTTGTGCAATTAGTTTTCCCTCGCCTTTTGGCATTCTAGTTCCCCCAAACTATTTTATTTTTTCTTTTTCTTGATTCCTTTATAAAAAGGTTTTTTACCACCTTTTCCTTTTTTCTTAGTCGGTTGGAAGTCATTTTTCTTCCCACCATTTTTTTTATTTCGTTGATTTGCTTTGCGTCCACGATTTTGATTTTGATTACCTGCTCTACCTTTTTGTTTAGTTTTTGGCCGTTCAAGTTGTGCGACTTCTTCTGCTGAAACTAGTTCAAAGTCTACTGCTCGTTCATCTGGACTTGCTTTGACCACTTTCACTCGGACTTTTTGTCCAATTTTGAAAGTTAGTCCTGTCCGTTCACCCACCAACGCTAAATGATTTTCAATAAAGTGAAAATAATCCTGTTTCAAATCATTGATATGGATCAGACCTTCAATCGTATTAGGCAGTTCAATAAATAAACCAAATTTTACCACTGAACTAATGATGCCATCGAACTCTTCTCCAACTTTATCCATCATGTATTCTGCTTTCTTCATTGCATCAACTTCACGTTCTGCCTCAACTGCTCGGCGTTCCATTTTTGAACTGTGTTCAGCGATGTCTGGCAATTCAGCAGACCAGATTGCTTGTTTTTCTTCACTACGATCCTCACTATAAGAACGAATTAAACGGTGAACGATTAAGTCCGGATAACGGCGAATTGGTGAGGTAAAGTGTGTATAATACTCAGCTGCTAAGCCATAATGACCATAGTTTTCTTCTGAATAACGCGCTTGTTGCATACTTCTCAATAGCATCGTATTGATTACTGCAGATTCAGGCTTTTCTTCTACGTCTTCGATTACTTTTTGCAAATCTTTCGGTGTAATTGTTCCTTTTGTTCCTTTAACTAAGATTCCTAGTGCTGAAGCAAAGTCAAAGAAACGTTGCATTTTTTCTTCTTTAGGTTGTTCATGAATTCGATAGATGAAGGGTAAATGAAGATCATGATAATGTTGTGCCACTGTTTCGTTAGCTGCAAGCATAAATGATTCAATCAATCGTTCTCCTACACCACGTGTCCGCAATAAAATATCTAAAGGATGTCCTTCTGGGTTCACTAATACCTTGGCTTCGCGATCTTCAAAAGAAATCGCCCCACGACGGATTCTCATCTTTTCCAATATTTCATGTAATTCTTTCATCGCCCGAAACATCGGCACTAGTTGTTCATAGCGTTTCATTGTTTCTGGGTCTTCGTCTTCTAAAATTTCATTTACAGCAGTATAAGTCATTCGTTCGGTTGTTTGAATAACACTTTGAAAAATCTCATGACTCACAACAGTTCCATTTGGATCAATTTCCATCTCACAACTCATCGTCAATCTTGGCACGTGTGGATTTAAGGAACAGATTCCGTTTGACAATCGTTGTGGAATCATAGGAATCACACGATCAGTCAAATAGACACTTGTTCCACGATCATAAGCTTCACGATCCAATTGGCTTCCTTGTGTTACATAATACGAAACGTCTGCAATATGAACCCCTAAGAAGTAATTGCCATTTGCTAGTTTGCGAACAGTTACTGCATCATCTAAGTCCTTCGCGTCTTCGCCATCAATCGTTACTATTAGTTGGTCTCGCAGATCACGTCGTCCAACCAAATCTTTTTCATTGATATGATCAGGGACTTTATCTGCTTCTTCTAATACATCATCAGGAAATTTCGTTGGAATCCCATTTGCTACAACGATCGATAAAATATCCATACCGGGATCGTTTTTATGACCAATTACTTGTTTGACAATTCCTTCTAAGCTAGTAGCATAACCATTTTCTGGATAATGGGTCAATTCTACGATCACGATACTTCCATCTACTGGACGAATACCTTCTGCGGCTGCATATACTTTAAATCTCGTTAATTTTTTATCTTTGGGAATCACCACGCCATAAAGATCAGTTTCTGCTTCTTCCTCAGGTGAATAAGCAACGAATTCACCCACTAGTTGCGTTGTTCCACGCTCTCGAATCTCAACGATCTTTCCTTCTGCGCCTCGATCGAGCGCCGTATCTGCCGTTTTAATAATATCGATTGCCACGATGTCCCCGTCCATTGCATAACCAGTAGCTTCCTTTGGAATATAGATATCATCTTCTTCTGGATCGATTGTTACAAATCCAAAACCACGTTCATTTCCACGAAATGTTCCTTCAATCAGTAATGGTTGTAATGGCAATTTCACTTTACCTTTTTTGTTAAAAACGATACTTTGCTCTCTTTCCATTTGAGCAATTGTTTGGACTAATAGTTTAAAGTCTTCACTTTTTTGAAATCCCAATCCTTCTGCAATTTCTTCCATTGAAAAGCTCTTTTTACGGCTACTTTCCATAAAAAAAATAATTTTTTCTTTAATTGTTTCTTTTGTCATTTAGTTTCCTCATTCCAGGGTAATTTCTCTAAAAATTCTAGGACATCTTGTTCTAGCTCACGTCTAGCGTTTCCAACCGTAATCACATGCTTGCTTTTCGGATACCATTGAAGAGTCACTCGCTGTTTGTGCAAACGGCGAGCCGTTTCATAAACACCCATAGGATCAATCATTTCATCTTGACCTGCTTGAGCTAGAAAGATTGGTGCTTGAATTTTTGACAGCTTTTCATTTGCATAAGCTGCTTGTTCTTGTATATTTGCTAATTGTTCCTTAACTAAGGGACGATAGATTTCAAGTTGTTGCTGAATTTCTTTTTCTGATTTTCCTGCTGCATTCAACACTTGTTGTGCATAAATGAGAAAGTTTTCTGGTACATTCGTTTTTACTGGTGAAATTGGTGAACAGAAAAAGCCACCGCCAATCACATTTTCTTCTTCAAGTAATCTTGTCGCAAAAATACCACCCATAGACAAGCCAAAAACAGCAACTTCGGTAAACCCTTTAGCTTTTAAAAATTCAAGTGCTGCTTTTGCATCCTCCCACCAAGTATTAGCATCTTGATGCAAAATATCTTCTGGGTTCAATGTCCCATGGCCTGAAAACATCGGAGCATAAACAGTATAATTTGCTTTTTCCAAAAAACGACAAAGCATTCGGACATCATTTGAACTACCTGAATATGCGTGCAAAAGTAAGACCGCTGGCTTTCCATGCTCCGCATAAAATGGTTTTGGTAAACTTCCTTTCAATTCTATCACCTCTCGTTCTTCATTTTACCATAGTTACTCTCAGAAACTTCTTGTTTTCACCTACTCGACCAATAAAAAAAACCCTCGCAAATCGGCGAGAGGTTTCTCTTGATTAGTTTGAAGATAAAAACGCTAGGACAAACAATAAGATCATCCAAACGGCTCCTAGCGCAGCAGTTGTTCGTTGCATCACAGCTTCAAAGCCACGTGCCTTTTGCTTTCCAAACAACTGATCCGCTCCACCAGTAAATGCGCTCGCCGCACTATTTTGTTTACTTGGCTGCATCATAATTGCAATGATCATGACGATCGATAAGGCAATCACGATTCCTAAAATTAAATTATACATATGCGTCAGCTCCTCCTTCTTTGAAAAATATCATCTCTTTAACTTTACCATAGAATAAAAATAAATTCAAAAAAAGGTTGTAAAGGAAAGTTCTAACGACAAACAACACTCTTCAACAGTAAGAGGAAACTAATCAAAATTATTTTGAGGTGTTACTTTGGACATATCGAGAGTACAGTTTTCGCTAACATATTTACATTCAATCAACGTCATCTTTCTACTCTGAACACCAGATAAAAATCAAGTCTCGTCAATCTATCTATAAAAAAAGAGTGACGTCAAAAACGTCACTCTTTTTTTATTTCTATTTATTTACGTAATACATCTCCATATTCCGGTTTTGTATCAAATTCTTTTTTAGCAAACGGGCATAGCGGAATAATTTTTTTTCCTTCACGACGAGCTAGTTCAACACCACTATTCACTAACTTTTCTGCCAATTTTTGTCCACGATAAGCAGGTTCGACAAACGTGTGATCAATGATCATAATATCTGGTCCAGCATCCGACCAAGTCATTTCTCCAATTTCTTGTTGTTCATCATTGTATAAAGCAAAGCGATTTTTTTCTTCTTTGATTTCCATTTTACACTTCATCCTTTCGAATAAACTTCAACGCACCACTTGGACATGTTTGAATAATGTTGCTACTTTCATCAGCACTTGCACTATCTGGCATGATCCACGGTCTACGGCCAACTTCAAAAACGGCTGCATTTCCGCGAACACAATTTCCACTGTGGATACAAATCTCTTTGTTATAAAAAATATCTATCTTTTCACCCGAATATTTTCGATAACCTGCTTCAAATAATTCTTCTTCGGTTGAAAAATGTTCCTTGTTCACCTGTTGCCCCATCATACCACCCCTAAAAATAACTCGTGTTTTTATATAATTTATTCTACCAATCTCTCTTCGAAGCAGCAACTATTTA
The DNA here is from genome assembly GCF_058216595.1 of Enterococcus sp. AAFC-DPL-6103. NCBI lineage: Bacteria > Bacillati > Bacillota > Bacilli > Lactobacillales > Enterococcaceae > Enterococcus > Enterococcus sp. AAFC-DPL-6103. The sequence goes on along the minus strand of NZ_CM177102.1, from coordinate 618,172 downwards.
TCCTCGCAGACGAGAATAAACAAATAAAGCAGTTTTATAAATCAGGCACAACTTACTCAATCAAGCCTACGACCTGAAACCCAATATAAATTGCTTAGATGAAACATTGCAAATTTTTTCTTCTATATTAATTATCGCAAATCGTCTGATCCGAAAAAGCAAAATGCTTTATTAACCTACTAAAATACGTTCGTTGATAAAAGAAAACACAACTGTCCAATAAGTCTTTGGTTCATTCAATACTGGTGCTAAATGTTCCGCATTTGGAACCAACAATAATTCTTTTTCCCCCGCTGTTGCATTTTGCACCGTATATGCTGCTTCAACTGGTACAAAATAATCATGTTCCCCATGGATAATTAACAATGGTAAATGATTACTACCTAGTTGTCGCGTAGCGGATGCCTGTTTTAAAGAATATCCAGCATATTTTTGAGCGTAAGAATTTGCGTACCGCATAATCAACCACTTTGGAAATGAAGTTAGCTTGCTTAACATATAACGAAATTCTGCATAAACAGAAACATATCCACTATCCAAGACGAAACCTTTCACAGAAGAAGGTAACTTCTCGCCACTAGCCATCATGATCGTCGATGCCCCCATCGAACCCCCATGCAAAACGATTGAAGCCTCCGGATATTCTTTCATCAGCTGTTTGATCCAAGCAATCAAATCCAGACGATCTAACCAGCCCATCCCGATGATTTCTCCTTCACTTTCACCATGTGCACGTAAATCTGGAATCAAAACATTAAATCCTTGTTCCGCATATTTTTTCCCAATAAAAGACATGTCTCGTTTCCCCGTACTTCGGTAATCATGGATACAAATCACCCAATTTTTTTGTCTCCGATCTGTGATAAACCATTTTCCTACAAGTTTTAATCCATCATAGCTTTTGATTGTTTCAATCACACCTGTTTGCCAAAAACTCTCTGCTGATTCTTCTAGTTGTTGTCGTTTTGCTTCAACAGCTTCAGTCGCTGCAGGATCCATTAAGAGATGTCCAGTTGTTTCATACCAATTATGACCTCGCTGTACACCAACCTTGATCAACTTTTTTGCATAAGAATAAGAAATAACATTAAAAATAATAGCAAAAATCGCAATTACTAAAACAATATACAACATAATGATCAATTCAACACCTCCACTACTCAGTTATCATTAATTTGCACCATGAGATCGATTAATCAAAGCTGATTTTTGCTTTTAAAAAAAATTCAAGTAAACTCTATTTTTATTGTACCATTCTAATAAAAAAACTGTGGAATTTTTAAAGACTTAACTTAAAAAAATAGAGAAATAAAAGCAATAATTGCCAATCCACCTTGTGTAACAATAATTTTTTTGTCACTTGTTATGCTTCCATATAAAGCCACTAAAATAATATATAGTAACAAGATCTTCGCGAGCTCAATACCGACAGAGGAGACATATGTCGCATAAAGTAAACCTACGCCGATCAATCCATTATAAATTCCTTGATTCTTGAATAAAACAGTTACTGACGGACGTGCTAATTCTTCTTTTGACAAATGAAATACTCGTCCAGTGGTTGCTGAGGTGGTTGCAAACGTCTCTAAATACATAATATAAAAAAACTCGATTGCTACTAACGTGATGATTATCGTTGAAAAAAGATGCATATTGTTTCTCTCCTTTGATACTTATTGATGCTATTTATCATATAAAAATTCGATCGGCTTGTAAAACAATTAACTGTACAGTATTTTATGAACAAAAAAAGACGTGAGGCAAGCCTCACGTCTCAAAATAGTTAATTCGTAAAAATTATTTATTTTTTAAGTTGTAGAAAGATTTCAAACCTTTGTATTCAGCAACTTCACCAAGTTGGTCTTCGATACGTAATAATTGATTGTATTTAGCAATACGGTCAGTACGTGAAAGAGAACCAGTTTTGATTTGGCCAGCGTTAGTTGCAACTGCGATATCAGAGATTGTTGAATCTTCTGTTTCACCAGAACGGTGAGATACAACTGCAGTGTAACCAGCTTCTTTAGCCATTTCAATAGCTTCGAAAGTTTCTGTTAAAGTACCAATTTGGTTAACTTTGATAAGGATTGAGTTAGCAATTCCTTTTTCGATACCTTCAGCTAATTTTTGAGTGTTTGTTACGAACAAGTCGTCACCAACTAATTGAACTTTGTCGCCTAATACGTCAGTTAATTTCTTGAATCCGTCCCAGTCGTTTTCGTCTAGGCCATCTTCGATTGAGATGATTGGATATTTAGAAACTAATTCTTCGTAGAATTTGATCATTTCGTCAGTTGTTTTTTCGCCTTCGCCTGAGTCAGCTAAAACGTAAACACCTTTTTCTTTGTCGTAGAATTCTGAAGAAGCAGCATCCATAGCAAGAACAACGTCTTTACCAGGTACATAGCCAGCTTTTTCGATTGCTTCGATGATAACTTCGAAACCTTCTTCGTTTGAACCAAGGTTAGGAGCAAATCCACCTTCGTCACCAACAGAAGTTGCTAATCCGCGACCTTTTAAAATTGCAGCTAAAGCGTGGAATACTTCAGCACCCATACGTAGTGCTTCTTTAAATGTTGGAGCACCTACAGGCATAATCATGAATTCTTGGAAGTCGATTGAGTTATCAGCATGTGATCCACCATTGATGATGTTCATCATTGGAGTTGGTAATACTTTTGTATTAAATCCGCCTAGGTAGTGGTATAAAGGTACTTCTAGGTAGTCAGCAGCCGCACGAGCAACAGCAATAGATACACCTAAAATAGCGTTCGCACCTAATTTACCTTTGTTAGGAGTTCCGTCTAAAGCGATCATAGCTTTATCGATAGCCATTTGGTCACGTACATCGTAGCCAATGATTGCTTCAGCAATGATGTTGTTTACGTTATCAACAGCTTTAGTAACACCTTTACCACCGTAACGAGCTTTGTCACCATCACGTAATTCAACTGCTTCGTATTCACCAGTTGAAGCACCTGAAGGAACCATTCCACGGCCAAAAGCTCCGCTTTCTGTGTATACTTCTACTTCGATTGTTGGGTTACCGCGTGAGTCTAAGATCTCGCGAGCGTAAACATCAGTAATAATTGACATGTTTTGTCTCTCCTTTGAGTTTGTTTTTATCCTAAGGGATTTCCCTCATATACGATTTTAGTTAATTTTGTGACTAAGTGCAAACATTTATTGCTTTTTTTCACAAATTTTCAAAAATTATTTTACAGCGTCTAATAAAGATAAGAATGAGTCAGCTTCTAAGCTAGCTCCTCCAACTAAAGCTCCATCAACGTTTTCTTTAGCCATGTATTCCGCAATGTTTTCTGGTTTAACAGAACCGCCGTATTGGATACGTACAGCATCAGAAACTTCTTTGCCATATAATTTTTCAACTGTTTGACGAACAACGCCACAAATTTCATCAGCGATTTGTGCATCAGCAGATTTACCAGTACCGATTGCCCAGATTGGTTCATAAGCAATTACCATATTGCTTACTTGTCCGTCTGTTAAGTCTTTAAGACCTTCAGTGATTTGGCCTTCGATCCATTCAGCAGTTTTTCCTGCTTCATATGTTTCTAAAGTTTCACCACAACATAAGATAGGTGTCATACCATTTGCAAAAATTGCTTTTGCTTTTTTGTTGATATCTTCGTCAGTCTCATGGAAATATTCACGACGTTCTGAATGTCCAATGATAACATATTGAACACCAAGATCTGCTAATGCAGCTGGTGAAGTTTCACCAGTGAAAGCGCCTGAGTTTTCCCAGAAACAGTTTTGTGCAGAAATTTTTAGTTCAGTACCTTCAGCAGAAGCCATTAATTCTTGTAAGAATAATGCAGGTGATCCGATAACAGAGTCAACTACTTCATTTGAAGGGATTTTGTTTTTTACTGCTTCAGCAAATGCTTTTGCTTCTGATGCAGTTTTGTTCATTTTCCAGTTACCAGCGATGATTGGTTTACGCATGATGAACACACACTCCTTTTTCTTTTTCAAAACACAAGTCTAAAGGTACACTTGTTTCAAAGCGCACACCTAGATACAGGTGGATTATTTATCGTTAATTGCTGCTAGACCAGGTAATTCTTTACCTTCTAACAATTCTAAACTTGCGCCCCCACCAGTTGAGATATGAGTGAATTTGTCAGCAAAGCCAAGTTGTTCAGCTGCAGCTGCAGAGTCCCCACCACCGATGATTGTTGTAGCACCTTCAAGATTTGCGATTGCTTCACAAACTCCGATTGTACCATTAGCGAAGTTACTCATTTCGAACACACCCATTGGTCCGTTCCAAACAACAGTTTTCGCACCTTTCAATGTATCAGCAAATAATTTAACTGATGCAGGTCCGATATCTAGAGCCATCAATCCATCAGGAATGTCGCCTTCGATAACTTGAGTTTCTACGTCGTTTGAGAATTCAGGTGCACAAACGTTGTCGATTGGTAATACAAGTTTGTCGCCTGCTTTTTCAATCAATTCTTTGGCTAATTCGATTTTGTCAGATTCAACTAAAGAACTTCCGATTTTAATTCCTTTTGCCGCGTAGAATGTATAAGTCATTCCGCCACCGATCAAGATTTTGTCAGCTTTTGGAATCAAGTTTTCAATAACGCCGATTTTGTCAGAAACTTTAGCACCACCAAGGATTGCAATCATTGGGCGTTTTGGTTCTTCAACAGCTTCGCCGATAAATTTGATTTCTTTGTCCATTAAAAATCCAGCAACTGTTGGAATACCAGTTGAAGCGATTCCTACGTTAGAAGCATGTGCACGGTGAGCCGTACCGAAAGCATCATTGACAAAAACATCACCTAGTGAAGCCCAGTATTTTCCTAATTCTGGATCATTTTTGCTTTCTTTTTTACCATCAACATCTTCAAAACGAGTGTTTTCAAAGACAACAACTTCGCCGTCTTTCATGTTGTTGATTGCTTCTTCTAATTCTTTCCCACGAGTTTCAGGTACGAAAGTAACTTCTTTACCTAATAATTCGCCCAAACGTTTAGCAACTGGTGCTAAAGATTTTCCTGCTTTATCTTCTTCAGCTTTTACACGTCCTAAATGAGAGAAAAGGATTGCTTTTCCGCCTTGTTCAAGCACGTAGTTGATTGTTGGTAAAGCAGCTTTGATACGTGTATCGTCAGTGATCACGCCATCTTTCAAAGGAACATTAAAGTCAACACGGACAAGAACTTTTTTATCTTTTAAGTCGATATCTTTTACTGTTTTCTTAGCCATTTTGTTTCCTCCTAAATAAACTTTGTTATCAAAAAAAGCGGAGAAGCGCGATTGCTTCCCCGCTTTTAAGTGTACTTGTTTAAATTTACACTCGTACGTGTTTCTTATAGTTTAGCGAAGTATTCTAAAGTACGTACTAATTGTGCAGTGTAAGACATTTCGTTGTCGTACCAAGCAACAGTTTTAACTAATTGTTGGTCGCCTACTGTCATTACTTTAGTTTGAGTTGCATCAAACAATGAACCGAAAGTCATACCTACGATATCTGAAGAAACGATTTCGTCAGTGTTGTAACCGTAAGATTCGTTTGCAGCTTCTTTCATTGCTTCGTTGATTTCTTCAACTGAAACTTCTTTTTTAAGAACTGTTACTAATTCAGTTAATGAACCAGTTGGAACAGGAACACGTTGAGCAGCTCCGTCTAATTTACCGTTCAATTCAGGGATAACTAAGCCGATAGCTTTAGCAGCACCTGTTGAGTTAGGAACGATGTTTGCAGCAGCAGCGCGTGCGCGGCGGAAGTCACCTTTAGGGTGTGGTCCGTCTAGAGTCATTTGGTCACCTGTGTAAGCGTGGATAGTTGTCATTAATCCTTCAACAACACCAAATTTGTCGTTCAATGTTTTAGCCATAGGAGCTAAACAGTTAGTAGTACATGAAGCACCTGAGATAACTGTTTCTTTACCAGTTAATGTTTCGTGGTTAGTGTTATAAACGATTGTTGGAACATCGTCTCCACCAGGAGCAGAGATAACAACACGTTTAGCACCAGCTGTTAAATGTTTTTCAGCAGCTGCTTTAGAAGTGAAGAAACCAGTACATTCTAGAACGATGTCTACGCCTAGTTCGCCCCATGGTAATTCTTCAGGGTTACGGTTAGCTAAAACTTTAACTTCTTTACCGTTAACGTTGAAAGAACCTTCATGAACTTCAACTGTTCCGTTGAAACGTCCTTGAGTTGTGTCATATTTTAACAAGTGTGCTAACATTTTAGCATCTGTTAAGTCATTGATTGCTACTACTTCGATTCCATCTACATCTTGGATACGGCGGAACGCTAGACGTCCGATACGTCCAAAACCATTAATACCTACTTTAACTGTCATTTAAGATTTCCTCCTTATGAAAATCAAAAAAATTTTTATTTTAAAGGGTTACCCCTTTTAAAATCTCATTTGCTGCGGCCTCATCTGTGATCAGCCACGTTTGTTTTGGTGCATTTTTCATATACGCTCGGATTGCTTTGGCTTTTGTTTTTCCACCAGCAATCGCAAGAATGATTGGCACCTGTGTCAAGTCTTTCAGTTCGATACCGATTCTCGGAACCTTGTAAACAACTTCTCCATTTTCGTTAAAGAAATAACCAAAGGATTCCGCTACAGCATTCGCCTGCTTCAACATAATCAATTCTTTTTCAGTCATTTTTCGGCGTGCTGCCATATGCAAAGCACGTCCAATACTATGAATAACACAATTCGCCTGACTTATCAAGTTTAACACTTCTTGAATAGATGGTTCATTGAGTAAAGAATTATAGGTAGCTAAACTTAGTTGCTCTGGAACATACAATGCTCGATGATCCCCATTTGTGTTAGCTGCCATTCTAGCACTAACTGAATTTGCTTGTACGGTAACCGCCTCGCCAATTCCTCCTCTGGCAGGAACAAACAAGTTATGTCGTTTCTTGTTTTCCAAATTCGTCAACTGTTCAGCGACAACAGCCATCGTGGTTCCTCCCATTACGGCGATAATATTCTCACCCTCTGGAAGAAGCAAGTTCAAGGATTCGTTTAAAGCATCTCCAAAAGCATCTGTCACTTTTGGTTGTGCGTCACTATTTCCTGAAACGACAATACAACGTTGATTACCAAAATACTCAGCCAACTTTTTTTCTGTCTGATGCATTCCTAAAAGCTGATCCATGAAGTTTTCAAGGCTTTGATAAACTTCCTCACCTTTTGTGGTCAACGTCATACCACTTTTTGACGTGTCAATTAGTTGAAGATTTTTCAAAAGATCTGTTTCTGTTCGCAAAACTCGCTCTGTCATCCCCATACTTTCAGATAAGCTACGTCGACCAATCGGCTGCATCCAATAAATATTCCGCAAAATTTTATAGCGTTCTTGAAGAACTTCAATAATATCTGGTGCAACGGATTCAATCATTTTCAATTCATCTAGCATAGCGATCTCCTTAGTTGGACTATAAATGTCCAATGTAGACTCAAAACGACCCATGTACGATAAAAAATAAAATTGATTGTTTTACTTTCTTTTTTCATTAAAAGGAAAACTTCAACCTCACATGCGTTAGTCTAACAGTTTCTGGCTAACTTTTCAACTAAAAAAGACTAGAAAAGTGAAATACTTTTACTAGCCTTTCTTTTTTTATTTATCATACCGTTTTCTTTTTGATGAACTCGGGATTCCCAAAAGATCTCGGTATTTTGCAACGGTTCTTCTTGAAATCACAATTTCTTCTTTTTTTAGAAGCTCGACTAATTTTTGATCCGACAAAGGCTTCGCCTTATTTTCTTGGTCGACTAACTCTTGTAGTCTCTTCTTTGCCATCTCGGCGGATAAGTCTTCCGTTCCAGCCGAGTTGTTACTTGCTATGCGAGTCGTAAAAAATTTTTTCAGTTCAAAAATACCAAAAGTTGTTTCCAAGTATTTTCCATGAACAGCCCGACTCACAGTTGACTCATGAACGTCAACTTCTGAAGCCACTTCTTTTAAGGTCAATGGCTTAATGGGCCGATTAACATCGATAAAGAAATCTTTTTGACGTGAAACGATTACTTGCGCAACTTTTAAAATCGTATCACCACGTTGCACCATCGTTTTTTGTAGCCACTCAAATTCTTGTTTTCGCTCTTTCAAATAAGTAGCTGTTTCTTTATCTGCTTTTTGATTCATTTGTTTGAAATAGTTTTCTTGAAAACGAATAGTTGGTTGACTTGTTCGATTTGAGACCACTTGAACTTCATTGTCGTCGTGGACCAAAACTTTCACATCTGGAATTATATAAAGTTCATGACTGTTGTCGAAAATTCTACCAGGACTTGGTGATAATGTTTGAAGATAGTCAAAAATATGTTGGACCTCGCTAAGTTCAATTGAGAATTTTTGTGCGATTTCTTTCCATTTTCGTTGGACTAGTTCATCAAAGCATTCCTCCAAAACGATGTAAGCTAATGCTGGAGCAAAATCGTCTCGTTCTGTTTGTAACATTAAACATTCTTGAAGATTTCTAGCCCCTACTCCTGCCGGTTCTAGCTGTTGGATCAACGTCAGTGCATCTAATAGTTGGATTGCTGATGCACCTGTATCTTTGGCCGCATCCGCTAGATCAATTGTTAAAAAACCATTTAAATCAATATATTCAATCAAATACAAAATCATTTTACGTAAAAATGTATCACGGTAGTTCAAATGTACTTGGTCAATCAACGATTCAAACAATGATCCCTTTGTATCAGGAATTTGATTCAGATAGCTTGTTTCTTCTCCATCATAATTGTTGCTTGTTTTTTTGTAGTCTGGTTGCCATTCTGGTTCGACTACTTCAACCAAAGGATTTTCTAGCGCCTGATTTTCAACAAAAGCTAATAATTCTTCACTATTATATTGGAGGATTTGGATTGATTGCTGCAATTGCTGAGTCATAGCCAATTTTTGCGTTTGTTGTTGTTTTTGTGAAAAATTCTGTTGAAATTTCATTTTTTTGCCTTATCCCCTTGTAAATTATTTTTTGGTTGGTTACAATTATGCCAGTGCTTGCGTCCTTAGTGTAGTGGATATCACGTAAGATTCCGGTTCTTGAGACGGGGGTTCGATTCCCTCAGGACGCGTTCAATAGCCATTTTAGCATAATTTAAGTATCTTTGCTTTCTATATTTTAAAGAAGAGGTTATGACAGAAGCAGTTGGCTTCTCCTTTCCTTGTGGAGTTTCGACTTACTTTCGAGGAAGTCGCGTCTGAAACATCATGTATTGAAACAGAGGCTGTGACAAAAGTATTGTCACAGCCTCTGTTTGTTCTCTTTTACCATCGACAAAAAAACCAACCAGCCATTTTCCAGCTAGTTGGTTCTGATCCTACATATACATTTCTTCAATTAGAACGTAGCGCTTTTCAAGTAAAGGATGTCATTACTCTGTTTTTTCAGAAAATTCTTCATTGTCATACTCTTCATCATCATCTTCATCGTCTTCGATAATGCTTAAGTCTTCTTCAATGTTCCCTGGTAATACTTCTTCATCGTCGCTATTGTCATCCGCACCGATTTCTTGTAGATCAGAGTTGTATGCTGCGATTTCTTCATCGTCGTCATCATCATCTTCAAATAAATCATCATCATCTTCATCAGACAAGTCAGCATCTTCTGGGTCATCATCGTTATAGTCAATTGCATCTTCATCATCATTGATAAAGGCATTCACTTTTTTGCGTTTGCGGCGACGAGGTTTATCTTCATCTTCTTCGTCAATTCCATGATTTACTTCTTCATCAATTGAATCAATTGCGTACCATGAGCGCAAGCCCCAACGGTTGTCGCCTAAAGAAATAAAGCTGCCGTCAATATTTAAGTCAGTATAAAACTGTGCTAATGAATCACGAATATCTCCATCTGTTTTGCCAAGATAGTTTTGGATTTGATTAACTAAATCAGAAAAATCCATCACATCACCATGTTGTTCTAAAATCGCATGTGCAACTTCGATCATTGATAATTCGTTTTTGTTTGCACCTTCAAATACACTAATTTCCAATCAGGACACGTCCTTTCACAGTCTATCCCTTATCATACAAAATCAACGATAAAAAATCAAACTTTTCTTTTAAATTATGCTGTAAAATCTAAGGTTAAATAATATTCACCTAATTTTTCTTCCCCCATAAATAAATCATAGGCAATCACAATGTTTCCTGAAGCTGGTCGATCTTTTAGACTAACATGCAATTCATTCGTAAATGTTTGAATCAAGATCATTCCGTAAGGTGTTTTATAAGCTGTTTCTAAACGTTCTTTGTAACCAAATTTAAGGCGCATTCGCATTTCTCCTGCTCGAATCAATTGAACATGGCCATCAGGAATGATTTTGATTGTCACAGGAACTTCTTGCCCTGTTTCTTCTTGAACTTCTTTATACCGTATGTATAACGTATCGCCAATTTTTACCATTTGACCATTTAAATCAAAATAAAAATCTTGAACTTCACCTTGTTGTTTCACTTTTGTGCGTAGCTTTATTGAAATTGGTGTTCCTTGTGATAAATCCATCTCGCATTCTCCTTTACTTCTCATAGGCTTATTGTTCCCAGTTTCAGCTATTTTGTCAACCAACTTGTATACTTTTTATTTTTTTACTTTTTTTACCCAAATTTAGTCACTTGTCAGTTTTTCTTATAAGAAGCGTACTTAAAAACTTCTGCTTGTTTTTGAGGTATACTGAAAGAGAAATAAGGGAACTAACTGAACAAGGAGTTGATGAAATGAATCCTCCTATTTTATTGGATCAAGACATCTATCAAGGCAATGACTTTTCCCCTTTTGCATTGACCGATTTATTAACCGCAGAGACGAAGAAGCGACAACAAACATTTCTTCATTTCTGGCAATATAACAAGACAGTGATTTTTGGAATGAAAGATACTCGTACACCTTTCTTTGATGAAGGTGTTCAATCAATTCGTGAATTTGGTTATACGCCTGTGGTACGAAATTCGGGAGGCTTGGGTATCGTTTCTGATACGGGCATTTTAAATGTGTCTTTACTATTTCCACAAACAGATGACAAAAAAATTTCAATTGATGACGGTTATGAACGAATGTTAACTTTGACCAGAAAAGCTTTTCCTGAAGCGACAATTGAAGCATTTGAAATTTCTGACTCCTATTGTCCTGGAACATATGACTTAAGTATTTCTGGGAAAAAGTTTGCAGGAATTGCTCAACGTCGAATCAAAAATGGGATTGCAGTCATGATGTATTTAAGCGTCACTGGGAATCAACTAGCACGCGGCGAGTTGATGCGAACCTTTTATCAAATTTCATTAAAAGAAGCTTTTGGTGCAGATGGCTATCCTGCTGTCCAACCAGAAAAAATGGCGAATCTTAGCGACCTTTTGCACCAACAATTGACTGTTTCTGAAGTTAAATTCCGCTTAGCAACAGCTTTTCAAAACCTCATGGTGCAATCTGAGCCTCTCACTTTCTTTCCTTCAACTGACTGGTTACAAAACTACGTGTCAGCAGACGAATGGAAGACACAGCTAACAAGAATGGCTGACAGAAATTCTATCTTAAAGGAGCAATAGTATGACAATTCCTTATAAATACCAAGTTCTCCCTATTGAAAAGGTGTTTCGTGATCCTGTCCATAATTATATCCATGTACAGCATCAAGTTATTTTGGATTTAATCAACTCAAAAGAAGTCCAACGACTACGACGTATCAAACAATTAGGGACAGCTTCATTTACTTTTCATGGCGCAGAACATAGTCGCTTTACACATTCACTGGGTGTGTATGAAATTTCCCGTCGAATTTGCGATATTTTTTCACGGAACTATTCAAAAGAAAAAATTGGTGAAAATGGTTGGGACGATAAAGAACGATTGGTTACGCTTTGCGCGGCACTTCTTCACGATGTCGGTCATGGTCCCTACTCGCACACTTTTGAACACATTTTCCATACAGACCACGAAGCAATCACTGTGGAAATCATTACTTCTCCGGAAACAGAAGTGTATCAAATCTTGAATCGAGTCGAAGACGGCTTTCCTGAAAAAGTGGCAAGTGTGATCCAAAAAACGTATCCCAATCCACAGGTCGTTCAAATGATTTCTAGTCAAATTGATGCCGATCGTATGGATTATCTATTGAGAGACGCTTATTACACAGGGACAGAATATGGAACTTTTGATTTGACTAGGATCTTACGAGTGATTCGTCCCTATGAAGGTGGTATCGCCTTTTCAATGAATGGTATGCATGCTGTGGAAGATTATATTGTTAGCCGTTACCAAATGTATGTCCAAGTTTATTTTCATCCGGTTTCTCGTGGCATGGAAGTCATTTTAGAACATTTACTTCATCGGGCACACGAACTTTATCTAGAAGACCCCGCTTCATTTGAAATGCATGCACAACTTCTACTTCCTTTCTTGGCTGAATCATTTACACTGGATGATTACTTGAAGCTTGATGATGGCGTATTAGGAACCTACTTTACACAATGGACAGAATCTGCTGATCCGATTTTAAGTGACTTAGCAAAACGATTTTTAAATCGAAAACCATTAAAATCTGCCACTTTTTCTGGTGAGCGCAACTCACCACTGATTGAAGAACTTACTCTACTAGTTGAAAAAGTGGGATACAATCCTGTGTACTACACAGCAATCAATTCCAGTTATGATTTGCCTTATGATTTTTATCGCCCAGAGCAAAACCGACATCGCACTCAAATTGAGATTTTGAGAAATGACGGAACTTTGATAGAATTATCCAAGGTTAGCCAATTAGTTGCAGCATTAGCTGGTCAAGAACAAGGTGATGAACGATTCTTTTTTCCAAAAGAAATGGTTGATCCCACTTTGAGAGACCATTATGATCTCTTTGATGAAACCTATCAAGAATTTGCCAGTCACATTCAAAATGGCGCTCTAATTGAAAATAAGTAAGAAAAATGTTGGAGGAAATTATGTCTATCAAATTAATCGCTATCGATATCGATGGCACCTTGTTAAACGATCAACGTGAATTAACAGCGGAAGTCAAAAAAGCAATTCAGCAGGCGGACAAGCAAGGAGTAAACATTGTTTTATGTACAGGTCGTCCATTACCTGGTGTCAGGGAACAACTTGAAGAGTTAGAACTATTCAAAGATACAGACTATGTCATCACTTATAATGGTGCTTTAGTTCAACAAACAAAAACAGGGGACATTATCGCACGTCATGGGTTGACTCACGAAGACTTTTTAGAAATCGAAGTGATGGCGCGCCGAGTTGGCAGCCACTTACACTCAATTGATGAACAAGCCATCTATACTCCTAACCGAGACATCAGCCCTTATTCTGTCCACGAATCGGGTCTTGTAAAAATGCCGTTGAAATATCGTACACCTGAAGAAATGACACCAGATATGAATATTGTCAAAATGATGATGATCGACGAACCTGAAATCTTAGATGCAGCAATTGCTCGTCTTCCTCAAGAATTTCGCGACAAATATACCACTGTTAAAAGCGCACCTTTTTATTTTGAAGTCTTGAATAAACAAGCAAACAAAGGAACAGCAGTTGCGAACTTGGCACAACATCTTGGAATCACGCAAGACGAAGTCATGGCAATTGGGGATAATGAAAATGATTTATCTATGATTGAATATGCAGGTCTCGGAGTAGCTATGGAAAATGCTCTCCCAATCGTAAAAGAAGCAGCTAACGTATTAACAACTTCAAACGAAGAACATGGTGTAGCTGAAGCAATCAAAAAATATGTGCTAAACTAAAGCCATTTGCACAATTTATTTGAATACTTTCCATTTCAAAAAGACTACTAGTTAACTAACAAAAAAATGGAACAACCCCTTACCAGGGATTGTTCCATTTTTTGCTTTCTCTTTCATCCATTAATCAACTATCAGCTAGAGATAAATTTTTTATAACCCTCTGTAAAGCTCATCCTCTAACTTCATTGTTGAAGTTCAAAAAAATTCATTCTGTACTGACGATTTCAACTTTTTGTTTCAGCTTCTTCTTTACTTTCCAACCATTTTTTAACTGCCCATTGATGGCTGCCTCTTTTCAGCTTGACAATCGCATCCGCAGGAGTGACCCACCAAATACGATTGGTTGTTTCAGTTGGCTCCCCGATTTTTTCCCAGCTTTTAGCAACATAAAAATAACCCGGATTATAATAATAAGTCGCACGGTAGTTGGAATAAAAATATTCATCTGCCTGTCCTAAAAAGCAGTCAATAACTACTGTGATGCCAAGCTCTTCAATCATCTCTCGAGCGATGGCTTCTTCTTTCGTTTCTTGTCCTTCGATTTCTCCACCCGGTAGGAAAAATGCGCCATTTGGTGCTTCAACCAAAGCTATTTTTGTTTCTTCTTCTACAATGATATATGCAGCATATCGCGTTTGGTAGCTGGCTGACTGTTTTTTTTCTCCAAAAACTGGATAATCCATTCATCTTCCCACCTTTTTCTTTTTATTCTACATGAGAGTTTTCTCATGAACAAGCACCAATATTTATTTTTGTTGTTATTCTTTGCTATCATTATAAAAAAAGAAGGGAAGTTTTTATTTATGAAAATGGCACACACTTGCGTCCGCGTAAAAGACCTTGACGCATCTCTTGAATTTTATCAAACCGCGTTTGGTTTTGAAGAAAGTCGCCGTCGTGATTTTCCAGAAAACAAATTCACACTCGTTTACTTAACTTTGCCTGGAGATGATTACGAATTAGAATTGACTTACAACTACGATCATGAGGCATACGATCTAGGAAACGGTTATGGCCATATCGCAATTGCTGCAGATGACCTGGAAGCATTGCATGAAAAACACCAAGCTGCTGGTTTAAATATAACTGACTTAAAAGGATTACCTGGAACTGCTCCTTCTTACTACTTTGTGATCGATCCTGATGGTTACAAAATCGAAGTTATCCGTGGATAATCCCCCCACTTAAAAAGCCCGATTCAAAAAATTTGAATCGGGCTTTTTGCTTGGAGTTCCGTCAAAAAACTATCTTTATTTTGACTTACCCAATCATCACACTTTCTTCTGGGTATTTGATTTTTATTTCTTGTTGATGAACTTTCTTCATCAACGAAAAAGCAATCGTCAACACACCGACACGCCCCGTATACATCAACGTCATAATCAACAATTTGCCAACAACTGATAAATCTGGCGTCAATCCCATTGACAAGCCAACTGTGCCAAAAGCAGAAAAGACCTCAAATGCAATATATTCAAGTCCCATTTTTTCTGGCACATACTCCGTAATTGATAATATCATTACTGCCACCACGCAAAGAGTGAGTGTTAAAAAAAATAAAGTCAGTGCGCGCAAAATAGTTGGTTGTCGTATCGTACGTCCAAAAATTTCGGCTCTTGTCCTTCCCTTAAACATCGAACGCATCTGCGCGAGCAATACACCTAAAGTTGTTGTTTTAAGCCCCCCTGCAGTAGAGCCAGAAGTTCCACCAATGTACATCAAAAACATCGTCAGAATCAGACCAGCATGGCTCATCTTAGAATAGTCAATCGACGAATAGCCTGCTGTGCGAGGTGTCACACTCAAAAAGAACGTGTGAACTATTCGATTACTAAAATCGCCTTGTGAAAAATGTGTGCCATTTTTTTCTGTAAAAAGAAAAACGAAAAAACTGCCTACTAATAAAATTCCCGTCATACTCAAAGCAATCTTTGAGTGTAAACTGATTTTTTTCGTTTGATGGAAGTTCAACAAGTCACGCCAAACAATAAATCCTAATCCACCAGCAATAATCAATATTGAAATCACCAGTAGCAAATAATTATTTGTTTGATATGCGACCAGGCTCTTACCTAATAAATCAAAACCTGCATTACAAAAACTAGAAACCGCATGAAAAATGCCGTACCAAGTTCCTTTGAGCCAACCAAATTCAGGAATAAACACGATAGATAATGCGATGGCACCTACCAGTTGAATGACTAAAGCAAACTTGAAAATATAGAGCATCAAATCAGTCACACCAGCCATTTTTTCTAAATTCAACGCTTCTTTTAATACAATACGTGTACTCAAGCTAATCTTTTTTCGAACAAGCGTGAAATATAAGATTGGCACCATCATAAAACCTAATCCGCCAATTTCAATTAAAATCAGCAAGACCAATTGTCCCAAACCATTCCAATGTTCAACAGTATTTAAAGTAGCTAATCCAGTAACGCAAATCGCTGATGTTGCTGTAAACAATGCATCCAGATAGTTGGTTGCCTCTCCACTTCGACTAAAAAATGGCAAGGACAATAAGCTTCCTCCGATAAAAATCAGCGTAAAAAAACCGAAAGCTAATAATTGTACTGCTGATAATTTTTGAAAGCGTTGAGTCAATCGTATCTTCAAACAAGTTCACTGCCTTCCTATTCTTCTTATATTAGTTTATTTTTGAGAAAAAGAGACTTGATTTTCATCAAATCTCTTTTTTGCATACGTGGGGATATAGTTACTATGAATGTTCATTTCCCATGTCTTTGATTTTGATTAAACGAGTCACTTCGGCACGTTCATTTTCTTCGAGTTTCATTTGAATGTAATAAATTGTCTCTTCCAATTGAGGAATCGTCATATACTCTAAGGCATTTACTCTGCGACGTGTTTTTTCAATTTCGCTTGCCATCAATTGGCACGTTTTTTCGATTTCCGTTAACGCCAACAATTTCGGCAAAACCTTTGTAAACTGCTCAATTGCTTGATCTAATTCTGCATTGGAGTTTAAATAACCGTACTCTAACGGAGCCTCTCCCAGTTGATCATCATATTGAAAGTTCATCACTGGTACTTTGACACTCATAATATTTTTTTCAGTCACTGCTAATTCCATCGTTTCGGTGGGTAAAACAAACAGTTCCTCGATGAACGCTTCATTGATAGACGCATTCGCTAGAACAACATTTGCCATGGCAGCTTGTAGTTCAGCTTCCATTTCTTGACGAAGTTGATGATTTTTGCGAACTAATAAAATAAACTGGCGCATTAATTCATCTTGCTTGTCTTTCAATAATTTATGGCCACGGGTCGCTGTCGTTAGTTGTTTTTTTAAACGAGTAAACTCCATGCGTGTTGGATTCACCGTTAGTCTTGCCATGATCACACTTCCTTTTCAGGCAGATATTCCTCTAGCAATTCTTCTTTAATTCGCTTTAATTCCGTCCTTGGTAACATCGAAAGCAATTCCCAACCTAGATCAAGTGTTTCGACAATTGATCGATTTGTGGTAAATCCTTGATTGATATATTCTTCTTCAAAGCGGTTAGCAAATTTTGCATAGATTTTATCCACATCAGATAAAGCTGATTCACCTAATACGATTGCAAGTTCTTTCGCTTGTTTTCCTTGCGCGTACGCTGCAAATAATTGATTCATCGTAGCAGCATGATCCGCTCTTGTTTTTCCGGCACCTGTCCCTTTATCCTTTAACCGAGATAGCGAAGGCAACACATCAATCGGTGGCTGAATTCCGCTCTTATACAATTCACGTGATAAAATAATTTGTCCCTCAGTAATGTATCCTGTTAAATCAGGAATCGGGTGTGTTTTGTCATCTTCAGGCATCGTCAGAATCGGAATCTGAGTGACAGAACCTTTTAGGCCACGAATTCGACCTGCACGTTCAAATAATGTCGCTAAATTTGTATATAAATATCCTGGATACCCACGACGACCTGGGACTTCGCGTCGCGCAGCAGAAATTTCTCGTAACGCTTCCGCATAATTAGTCATATCTGTCATAATAACTAAAACATGCATCCCTTTTTCATAAGCCAAATATTCTGCTGCTGTCAATGCCATTCGTGGCGTAGCAATCCGCTCAATCGCAGGATCATTAGCCAGATTCATAAACATCACACTTCGATCGATTGCTCCAGTTTGACGGAAGTCTTCCATAAAAAACTCTGCCTCTTCAAATGTTATCCCAATTGCTGCAAAAACAACAGCAAAATCTTCCGCTTCATTTAGCACGGTTGCTTGTCGTGCAATTTGAGCAGCCAATTCTTTATGTGGGAGTCCCGAACCAGAGAAGACAGGTAACTTTTGCCCCCTAACTAGTGTGTTCAAATGATCGATTGCTGAAATACCTGTTTGGATAAATTCATCAGGATAATCTCGTGCAACTGGATTGATCACTTCTCCATTGATATCGACTTTTTTCTCTGCTAAAATTTCTGGGCCATGATCTTTCGGGCGACCCAAGCCATCAAAGACTCTACCAATCATGTCCTCAGAAACACCTAGCTCTAATGGATGACCAAGAAATCGTACTGCGGAATCACGAAGATTGACACCACTAGTTCCTTCAAAAATCTGAACCATAGCCTTGTCTTCTTGAACTTCTAATACTTGTCCACGACGAATCTCACCATTTTGCATACGAACTTCAATCAGTTCTTCATACTTTACGCCTGCTACTTTTTCCACTGCCATCAAAGGGCCCACTACTTCACCAATCGTTTGGTATTCTTTAATCAACCGTCATTCCTCCTTCCGCAATGATTTTTTGGATTGTTTCTTTCGTTTCACTTAAGAGTGTATCAAGCTGTTCGATTTCAGTTTCTGGTATATATTTACTTCGAGCAATCCGATCACGAAGAGCAACCGTTCCTTCCATAATTTCAGTTAAATAAGACCCTAAAGACAGCGCACGACGCGCTTCTTGGCCAAATGTTAAAATCAGTTTCAACATTTTGAATTGTTTTTCTCTTGACGTAAACGTATCAACGTCATCAAAAGCATTTTGCTGAAGGTAGTCCTCTCGAAGTGACTTTGCAACTTCCAAAGTCAAACGATCGTTATCAGAAAGTGAATCGATCCCAACTAAACGAACGATTTCATTTAATTGTTCTTCCTCTTTTAATATACGCATTCCTTCTGTAACCATTTGTGACCAATCTGCTTGCAATACTTGATCTAAATATTGCCCAACTTCCGTCGAATACAAAGAATAACTTTGCATCCAGTTGATTGATGGAAAATGGCGTCGTTGTGCTAGATTTGCATCTAATCCCCAGAAAACTTTTACTACACGCAATGTATTCTGTGTCACTGGTTCAGAGATATCTCCCCCCGAAGGAGAAACGGCACTGATTGCTGTAATACTTCCTTCTCTAGACACGGAACCAAGAGTCATTACTCGCCCTGACCGCTCATAATATTCAGCTAAACGTGAACCGAGATAAGCAGGATATCCCTCGTCTCCTGGCATTTCTTCTAACCTACCACTCATTTCTCTTAAAGCTTCCGCCCAGCGAGAAGTAGAATCTGCCATGATTGCCACGTCATATCCCATATCACGAAAATACTCAGCAATTGTAATCCCTGTATAAATCGATGCTTCTCGTGCTGCAACTGGCATATTCGATGTGTTTGCAATTAAAACTGTTCGCTCCATGATGGATTCACCAGTATTTGGATCAATCAATTGAGGAAATTCATTTAAGACATCGGTCATCTCATTTCCTCGCTCGCCACAACCAACATAAACAACCATATCAACATCTGCCCATTTAGCAATCTGATGCTGAACAACTGTTTTTCCAGCTCCAAACGGTCCTGGAACAGCCGCAGCCCCTCCTTTTGTCACCGGGAAGAAAGTATCAATCACTCGTTGTCCAGTAATCATAGGCGCTTCTGGGTTGCATTTTTCCTTAATTGGTCGGCTTCGCCTCACTGGCCATTTTTGCATCATCGTGAGATCTTTACTTCCTTGTTCCGTTTCAAGAACACAAACAACTTCATCAATCGTGAAATTGCCTGATTCTAATCGGATGATTTTTCCACTGATTCCATTTGGAACCATGATTTTGTGTTGGATTACTTTTGTTTCAGCCACAGTTCCAATGACGTCACCAGCAACGACAAACTCGCCCACTTCAGCTGTTGCTTCAAACCACCATTTTTTCTCATGATCTAAAGCTGGCAGTTGTACACCTCGACCTAAAAAATTACTTTGTGTAATTTCCATGAAGGTATCCAACGGACGTTGGATACCATCAAACATTTGTGAAATGATTCCTGGTCCCAGTTCAACAGACAATGCTTCGCCAGTTGAACGTACTGGCTCACCTGGACCAATTCCTGATGTTTCTTCATAAACTTGGATAGAAGCGACATCACCACGCATTTCAATGATTTCGCCGATCACACCAAGCTCTCCTACTAAACACATATCTTGAATGCTAGCATCACTCATATTTTCAGCCATCACAAGTGGTCCAGACACTTTGATAATTCTTCCAATTTGCAAATCATTCGCTCCTTTTCCCTACTATAAAATATTTTGACCTACGGCTTTTTCAACATTGTTTTGAATTTCTGTTATTCCAATCTTTTCTGTTCCTTGATAATTAGGGATTAGCACGATTGCTGGCATCAGTTGTTCTTGGTAGCGAGCAATCACCTCTGGGATAGAAGACACACATTGTTCTGTGATATAGATCACACCATAGTTCTCTTTTGCCATTTTTTCCACGAGTCGACGCACCTTTTTTGAATCTGTTTCAAAGTGAACATCAAAACCAACTAACTGAAAGGGTAAAACAGACGCCTTATCGCCAATTACTCCAATTTTATTCCCCATAGATTGTTCTCACCCGCTCTCTGATTTGTTCTGGGCTAAACTGACTACGTTTACCAACTGCTAACAAACGCAAATTCTTGCCTTCTACTTCTTTTGCATTTAAAAAAGCAAGTAGAGGTAATGGTCCAAAAGCCTGTGTTTGTGCCTCCTGATAAAGTGAAGAAAGATAGTCATCCTTCAAACGTTCTAAAGTAATTAGATCAATTTTCGTTTCTTTTAGTGCAGGACGAATAATTTCTGCATAGTCGGTCGTTAATAAAAAACGATTATACACTTCTAAATCTTGACCAATAAAAGATAAAAAGATTTCCTTTTCGATGCCGCCCGCACTTGAAAGAACCGTTGTCATAAATCCTTTTGTTCGACCTTGGATCAGTCCACGCGCCATCGTCGTAATATTCGTGAGATCAATCAATGCAATAATTTCCGTCAACAGCTCCTTGTAACCGAGCTTCTCGCCAAGTCGGCGCTGTTCCGTTAGAAAATGACGATCATAAATCACATCGATTCCCTGTAAAATAGTTGCTCCCTCAAAGTAATCAAATACTTCACGGATACTAGCAAGTAATGTCTCCGGTAGTTCAATCGAATCTTGTGTCCGAATCGCTTCTTTCAACTTATCCAATGAATAGAAACCATCATCAATAAATAAATGATCTAAGTTTTTCCCGGTAAGTTCCGCTTTAGTCAACACTTTCAAGTTATGAAAAGTAAAACGCATCGTATAGATCCAGAGAATTTCTGGCTCAGGGACTCGTTCTTTCAACCATGCAAATAATTCACTTTGCTCCTTCGCTAAGTTTTGCTCCAGTTCATATTCAAATCCTTCATAAACATAAGGTTGGTAAATCGTTGTTTTTAATTGTTCGCCAAATGAGTCAATTGAAGGGGCTTGAATCAACCGCTCGAAATCTTCATTCGTCAATAATTCAAGCTCTCTCCCGCGAATCAAAGGATTTAATTCGTGATAGTTCATCGTTCCCCTCCTTAAGTAAACAATTGCTGTGCTAATTCGTATCCCATCGTACCTCTTAACTCTGTCACTAAACGACTAAATAAAAAGTTATATTGAACTCCGTCACTGTCTAATACAAAGCCAGCCTCATTGGGAATCACCTTCGGATCTTTGACTAAGGTAAAAGGTAATTTTTGCGATAGATTGTTTATTCTCTCTTCTGTAAAAATATCTGCTGATTTTTCTCCTACCCGAAAAGTAACTTCTCCTTTTAATGCCAATGGATCCAAGGCTGCTTGAACAAATGCTAGAGTATCTTGTTGTTTCCACGCTTCCATTTTCTCAATTGCTTCATCAAATAGCTTATCTAAAAAAACTTGTTTTTTATTCAGCATTTCTTGTCGAGCTTCAACTTGTTGACGATTTTCTAATTGTCGATAATGTCGCTCCAACGACTCGAGTTGCTTACGCTCTTGTTGCTGAAAAGTAGCCATTAGTTGTTCCGATTTTTGTTTGAAGTCTTGCTCGATTTTTTTGCGCTCTGCCGCTTCAAAAGCAGCACGTTCATTTGCTGCGTCCTCATTCATTTGTTTAATGATTTGTTCAATGGCATCCATTGATTCTCCTCCTTCATATTTACGCGTTTAAAACTAATAAGAAAGAAATCACGAAGCCTAAAATCGCATAGGTCTCAACCATCGCAGCAAAAATAATTCCTTTCGTTGCATGTTCTGGTTTTTTCGCTAAAATTTGAATACCTGCTGCTGCCACTTTTCCTTGTGCGATACCAGAAAATAGGCCTGTAAATGCAATTGGTAAAGACGCACCTAGATAATTCATTCCTTGAACCACTGATAAGTCACCACTTAGATTGATAAAAATCAAGAAAGCAATTACGAAGCCGTAAAGTCCTTGTGTTCCTGGTAGCAATTGTAAAATCAGTGCCTGCCCAAATTTTTCTGGTTGGCTGGTTGTCAATGCAGCTGCTGCTTCACCAGTCATTCCAACACCCTTAGCCGAGCCAATTCCTGAAAAAATCGTAGCCACGCCCATCGCCAATACTGCAAAAACAATTCCACCATTATTTGTAATTAAGTAATCCATCATTTGTTAAAATTCCTCCATTATTCATTTTTTTCGTTTTCGATGATTGATATTGACATATTTTTCTGCGGTTTTAAGTGGTTGAAATGCTCGCCCGCCACCTGTATAAAACTTGCCAAAAAATTCGACATATTGTAATCGAGCACCATGAACATACGCACTCAACAATGTTAAAAATAGATTTAATGCATGTAAGAGAACAATCAAAAGCAACCCAACACTAAATCGTGCTACTGGCGGCATGAATGCTACCAACATATTAAACGCGGCGGCGATACTGCCACCAGAAATCCCAAGTGCCATCAAACGAGTATAACTAACTAGATCACCAATATAACTCGTTAATCCATATAAGTTATATACGCCTTTAGCAGCACCTTTTACCCTTGAAGTAGACTGAATGATTGGAATAATCACAATGCAAAGTGCCGACAACATCGCGATACCGCCACCAAGGTATAAAAATTGTTTCTGTTTTAAAACAATTACCCCGACTGCAGCAAAAACGATCCCAATCAGGATACCTTGCCAAGCAAAGCCTTCGCTAATCGCATTTAAATACGCTTTTCTTTTCAAATTTTCTTTTGCTGAAACAAATAAACCAACTAAAATTTGAATCAAGCCAAAAATAACTGACAAAATCAAAATCGTATTCACATCTTCTGTTGTTGATAAAATAGGAAATGGCAGTGGTATACCAAAGATACTTTTTGGTAATGCCTCCCCGAAAAATGAGCTGTAAACCAACCCCCAGATAATCGTTGGGATAGATAGAATCTCAAAAAATTTAACAAATCTTGCCAATCCACGTGGCAAAACAACCCATTTTTGCAACAGAACCGAACCAATCAATAACAATAGCCCATATCCAACGTCTGCAACCATCATGCCAAAAAAGACAAGATAGAATGGCATGAACCAAGGAGTTGGATCAACTTCTTCATATTTTGGCAAACTATACATCTCTGTCAGTAATTCAAATGGCTCAATCAGTGGATGATTGGTTAATTTTGTTGGCACTTCTGTCTGGATTTCTTCGACAGTCGGTAGTTCAAACTGAACATGAACAGCCGAAGCTGGGAGTTTTTCGGCTAAAGCAGTCATCAAATCTGTCTTTGCATCTATTCCAATCCACCCCTGTAGAACAAGTAACTGTTTTGAACGAACAAATTGTTGTTTAACTCTTTCACGTTCAATCAGTGCCAATGTCACTTCTTCCACCCATTCAAACTCACGAATCAATTCTTGGAATGAACCAATCTTGTTGGCCAGTTCTTTTTGAGCTACTTGTATTTCTGACAATTGTTCTTTGATTTTAGTTAAAACCTTACTTGGCACGTCATCATAAGGATAGTTCATTACCGTTAAGCCTTGTCGACTGGCGATTTCTGCTACTTGTTCCGCTGCTTCCTGCAAAGTAATATACGCCAAGTAAACAGATTTTGTTGTAGAATAAATTTCTTTCATATAAACAGGTAATTGTGCCACAGCATTTTGGAAAAGCGCCAAACTATTCGTTCCCATGCTTCCTAAAACAAGAACTGTTTTTTGACTATCGAAAGTTGCAGGAATGACATCCAAATATTGCCACTTTAAAAGCCATTCCTCTTCCTCCATTAGTTTTTTTTGTTGTTCACTTAGCTTCTCCCACTGTTTTTTCAAGTCCAAGACTTCTTGTAACTTTCTCAAAAAATCAGTTTCTGAATAAGCAGCTTCTAACTCATGTAAAGAAAGTTCCGTCCGCTTTAAATGGACCAACTTTTGTTGAGAATGACCATGATGTCCAATAAATTGAACCGCTTCACGTATTGATTGCAGTCGTTGCTCTAATTCATGTTTACTCGTATCCTCAGAAAAAATCTTGACCTGCGGAAAGTAAGTTTCGACCCAATGATTATTTGTCGTTTCTTGAAATAAATCGCGAAATTCGACTTGTTGGATTCCTTGAATGGCTTGTAAAATCGTTTCTTGGTTCTTTTGATCTGAAATGAGCGTGACTTTTTCCATCTTAGTGACGGACATATTCTTTCACCCTTTCAATAATTAGATCAATTGCTTGTTCTTGATGTTTGTCATACTGTTCAGCTAGTGTTTGTTGAACCTGCTGAACTTCTTCATCTAGCTGCTTTTGTTTGCTTTTAAGTGTTGCTTCTTTGATTTGTTTTTTTTCCGAAAGAAGCTGAGTTTGTTCTTGGCGCTTTCTTTCTTCAATTGTGTGAAGCTCGTCTTCTTTTTGCTTTGTTAACTCCTGCATCTCAGTACGTAAAACTTGCATCTGTTCTTCATTTTTTTCTTCTGCTTTACGAATCTTTTCTAAAATCTCTAACAAATCGTTCACATCCTTTCGATAAAAAAAGTAGCTGCCTTTCAAGTTCATTGAAAGTCAGCTACCTCTAACGATATCTGTCTAGTAATCAAGCTACTTTCAACAACTGTTCTTCTCACCCCTTGAAGAACTTGATCCTTGAAAGCTTACGCCCAACCTTTTTTATTTTAATTTGTCTTTTATTATAGCAAAACGGGGTAAATGTTCAACCATTTTCGAGCGTTTTATACTGACTTCTTACGAAAAAAGTCTAACTAACCCTAATAGTATCAGGGTTTCAGGATGACAAAAAAAATTCAAAGTATTTCCACTTTTTTTCAAAAGTTGTTACAATCAATTTAGTTACAGTCTGGAGGAACAACTATGCAACCTATTATTGGAATTGCCGGTAATCATTTAAATAAAGCAACAGATACTTTTCAAGGAAATGAAGTTACCTACACCCCACATGGCTTTGTTCAAGCAGTCAAACAAGCAGGTGGGTTACCGCTTGTCTTTCCTATACTTGAACCAAGCTATGCCGCTGCCTTTATCAGCCGTATCGATAAATTATTATTAGCCGGGGGACAAGATATCAGCCCTCGATTGTACCGAGAAGAGCCACATCCAAAGTTACAAGAAACAAATATCAGTCGTGATCTTTTTGAACAATCCTTGATCAAAGAAGCAATCAAACAAAAAAAACCGATTTTTTCTGTTTGCCGCGGCACACAATTAGTGAATGTCGTACTAGGTGGAACCTTGTATCAAGACCTTTCCCTCTATCCCAATTGGGCAGTCAAACATGAACAACAACCAACGGTTCCAACTTTTGCTACTCATGAAGTAAAGGTTTCTGCTAATAGTCTGCTGGGGTCTTTGTTACCAGAATCTTATTTTGTCAATTCTTACCATCATCAAATAATCAAAGACTTAGCCCCCTCATTGAGAGCAATTGCTATTGCTAATGATGGAATCATCGAGGCAGTCGAAAGCAAAAATCCTGAAGAAAAAATTTTGGGTGTTCAATGGCATCCTGAATTGACTCACCAAGTCAATCCACTAGATCAAAGTCTCTTTGATTACTTCGTTAATGAATTATAAAAAATTGAATCCTCTATCAAAAAAGCCAGAAGCAATGGACAAATTGCTTCTGGCTTTTTTTACGTCAGTTATCGAATTGAATAAATAGCTAATAATTGATGCAAATGATTGATCTCTTGTTGGAGGACTTTTCCCTTTGTCGTATTTCGGTTTAAACGACGTGGTACCTTTTGATCGATCACCTTTTTCACATAGGTTCCTTCATTTGCTTGTGCCAATTGCTGTTCGACTGATACAAATGGATAATGCGTAACTAACTGGAAACCATAAGAATTCAAAAGCAGTGAATAACCTGCAATTCCTGTTGTTTTCTGATATGCTTTAGACAAACCTCCGTCAATCACAAAAACCGTTCCCTCCGCTTTAACTGGTGACTCACCTTTGCAAACTTTCACAGGAGTATGCCCATTGATAATAACTGAGCCAGCTGATTTTATGCCAAATGAGGACAAGACCTTTTGACTAAACCATAACTCATTTCTTAAACGATAGTAGGCATTACTCTTTTCCACATGTGTCTGTTTTTCTTCTAAAAAATAGCGCTCAAAAGTTGCCATTTTGCTTTTTCCAAACAAAGGTGAAACTCTTCCACTCCAAGCATACCAAATATAATCTGTTGCTAAGTCTTCTCCAATGCCCGGTGTTTTTGCACTTTCTCGAATTTTTTCTTCAAAAAATGCTAACAATTCAACTCCTCCACTAACTTTTTCTTGCTCTAAAGCTAAAAAATTGCCCTTTTCGTCCACTGGAATACACCCATGAAACAATAAATGGTCATTGTACGTGAGATACATCGCTCCTTTTTTCAATAAGAACTCCATATGTTTTTTCATTCGTAATGAGTGCTGAAAGGAATACATCAGACTATCGATTATCTGCTCCTCTTCTTTGGTCAATTGTTCAGGTGCTTGGGAAGAAATTGTTTGAAAGCATCCCCCTTTAATCGAATAACTTGCTCCTTCTAAATCGATTATTTCTTTTTCATAATCAATTTTGTGTAACAGTTGACGCTCATCCATTTCAAATTCTGGGCGTCGCATGAGCAATTGCTCTTCAACTTTGAATTGCATGATTGCTAATGCCTGATGGACTTGTTCCAGTTCCGTTCGTTCAGAGTCAGTCACATTTTCGCTATTTTTAGGGGTAAATACAGGATTTTTCTTATAGGTTTGATGGGCAAATGAAAATAATGGTCGTAAATTAATGGCGTATTCTTTTTCTAGCTCAAACAAATAATTATAGCGTGTTGCAATACGAAGTAAAGTCAACAAACAAGCTTTTGATCCATAAAATGCACCTAACCATAAAATATCATGATTTCCCCACTGAATATCAATGGACGATTGTGCCATTAGTCGATCCATTACCCTTGCTGCTTGGGTTCCACGATCAAAAATATCCCCCACAATGTGTAAATGATCGATTACTAGCGTTTGAATCGTTAACGTAAGTTTTTCTAAAAAACGATCGACTTCGCCTAAACGCACAAGTTGTTCAATCACTTTTTGCGCGTAAGCCTTTTTTCCCTGTAGTCGATTATCCAAATATAAAAGTTCTTCGATAATGTAACTGTATTCTTTAGGTAAACTTTTTCTAACTTTAGATCGAGTATACTTGACTGAGGTAAATCCTAAGAGATCAATCAACTGTACAACTAGTCGTTCTTTTTCTTGTTGTGTATACCAAGTTGTTTGTTGCACGTATTCTGGGTAAGCAACAAACAAAGTTAACTGATTTCTTTCCTCTTCTGATAATTGATTACCAAATAATTCGCGAACTTTTTCCTTTAAGTTTCCTGAACCAATTCGCAGAATATGATCGAAAGCCGGAAATTCACCATGAATATCGCTTAAAAATAATTCCGTTCCTTTAGGCAACTGTAAAATTGCTTCCAAATTAATAATTTCAGTTAAAATAGCTTCAGTCGTTGGAAATTTTTCTGACAATAATTCTAGATACGGATCCATCAATGGCCCTCCTTAATCGGTATAGTTCATATTCTATTACCAACGATCTTTTTAAACAAGTTTAAAACAGTTAAAATAAATAAAAATAAAAAAATTGGTCTATTCAAAAAAAGACTCAGACAAACTTGTCTGAGTCTTGATTTACATTCGGTTAAAGAAATATGAACTGCCTTTTCTTTCATGAGTATAAATTACCCTTTTTTTCGTTCATTTCTCATAATTGAAATAGATTGTTTCAATGAACTCCAAATACCACCTTCACTATATACAAGAACATTTGATTTATACATATTCGCTGAAACGATTGTTAAGAAAATAGTTATTAAGATTAAAACAATCAACGAGATCCATGCACCACCTAAACCCACTGTATCATTTGCCAAACGAATCGGCATAACGTAAGAAGAAAGGAACGGGATATAAGAAGTAATCCGAATCACAATATTATTAGGATCTGATGCTCCAAGAATCAAGCCCAAAAGATAACCACCTAATGAAAGATAAGTCACAGGTAGAATAGCTTTTGCCGTATCCTCTGCTTTGTTAACTAATGAACCACATAATGCTGCCAACACAGAGAAAATCAGAATCCCTAAAATCATGAACGCTAATGAGAACCACAAGAATGGACCAAAGATATTCGTTAAAGAAATACCTGACAAGATTTCTTTGACCATATCCATATTTTTAAATTGTTGATACCCTACCCCAAAGATAACGCCATACAAGCCCATCTGTGTCAAAGCTACCAACAAAACACCTGTTAATTTCCCATAAAAATGTTTTTGTGCCGTGGTACTAGACAAAATAACTTCCATGATTCTTGTCCCTTTTTCCGACGCAATTTCTTGTGCAATGATTTGTGCATACGTCAAAATAATAATAAATAGCGTAATAGTAACCACGTAACTTACGACATATTGCACTAGTGAGTTATCCTCGCCAGTAGTCATCTTCCCTTGATCGTCGAAGCTCACTTTTTGTCTAGTCAAACCAGCCATTTCACTTAAACTTGCCACTTCTTCTCCAGAAAGGCCAAGTTGACTAGCACGAACAGTTGATTGAATACCTGTCAATTGTTGTTGAATCAACAATTGGGTGCTTTGTCCCAATGAATTTTCACTGTATAATGTTCCTTTGACCTCATTGTTATCAATTGCAACCACTAGATACGCGTCAATTTTTTCATCTTCAAGTTGTTTCTGTGCATCCTTTTCAGAATCTACTTTTTCAAAACTAAATTCATCTGATTTTAGCTGGCTCAACTGTTCACTCAGTTGAGGATTTTCTGATAAGATACCGATTTTGTTTACTTCACTATTATTCTGTGCAAAGTTTCCAGCTACATACATGATCCCCATCATAATAAATGGTACCAAAATCATCACTAGAAAAGAAATCGATTTGACATTTTTCAAATAAACATCTTTTGTAATAATCCAAAATTTACGCATCGAACTCACCTGCCTTCAGTTTAAAAATCTCTTCAAGCGTTGGTGGCTGTTGATTAAACATTGGAATATAGCCAAATTGCGTCGCACGAGTAAAGATTTCCTTCCCCGCCGCTGGATCTGACAAAGTAATTTCAAGTGAATCATCTTCACGTATAACGACTTTTTCGACACCTTCAACTTCAGCAACTTCAGCTTGTGTTAAATCTGATTCTAAAAATAATTTTGTTCGACCAAAAGATTCGCGAATTTCATGGACCTTACCATTTAGAACCATTTTCCCGTTTCGTAACATAATCAAATGATCACAGATTTTTTCCACATTATCCATATTATGACTAGAGAAGATAACACATGACCCTTTTGCTTTTAGTTCAAGTATGCCATCTTTTAACAATTCTGCGTTCACTGGATCTAACCCACTAAACGGTTCATCTAAAATAATCAATTTTGGTTCATGAATCAATGTAGCAATCAATTGTACCTTCTGTTGATTTCCTTTAGATAAAGACTTCACTTTATCGGTTTTCTTTCCTTTGACTTGAAATTTTTCCATCCAAAAATCAATCTTAGGTTCGATTTCTTTTCGTGTTTTCCCACGTAATTCTGCAAAATAAATCAATTGATCTTGAATCGTAACTTTTGGATATAGCCCACGTTCTTCAGGTAAATAACCAATAATATCATATTCTTTTTCCCCTAAGGGTTTACCATTCCACAAAATTTCTCCTTGATCTTGAGTCAAAAAATCTAAAATCAAACGAAACGTGGTCGTTTTCCCGGCACCATTTTGTCCAATCAACCCCATGATTTTTCCATCTGGTATCCGAAAAGATACGTGGTCGACTGCGGTATAGTCGCCAAATGTCTTAACTAAGTCTGTAACCTCTAACATCATTTCACTCCTTTTCTTCCCTAAGTGTTGCTTTTCATTCCATTCATAAAAAAAGTTAAAGCAGATACAAAAAGAGACAAGCTTTCTTGACTTAAATATATTGGTCAAAAAAAACTTGTTTCAATTCATTTTTTTCTTTATATAAAAAATAATAGGACACTTTACAAGGTTTGTAAAGTATCCTCATCTTAGTTTTGACTTAGTTTGTCGTGTACATTTTGAGCAACGTTCTTTGGTAGACCAATTGATTGCAAGTCTTCAATTGATGCTGCAGTGATATTTTTTAAAGATTTGAATTCTTTGAGTAAGGCTTTCTTTCGCTTAGGACCAAGTCCGTCAATTCCATCCAAACGAGAAGCAAAACTATTTTTGCTGCGTAATTGTCGATGAAACGTAATCGCAAATCGATGTACTTCATCTTGGATTCGTTGAAGTAAAAAGAATTCTTGAGAATTTCGCTCTAATGGAATCACAGAAAGTTCAGGACCAAACAAAAGCTCACTTGTTTTGTGTTTATCATTTTTTGCCAATCCAGCAATCGGGATATCAACACCTAACTGATTCGCTAATACATCTCTGGCAACATCCACTTGGCCCTTACCGCCATCAATCAAAATTAAGTCAGGAAGCGGTAAGCCTTCTTTCAGCACACGAGAATAACGGCGATAAATCACTTCTTTCATCGATGCATAATCATCTGGTCCCTGAACTGTTTTGATTTTATACTTTCTGTATTCTTTTTTAGCAGGTTTTCCATCAATAAACACAACCATAGCCGAAACAGGTGATGTTCCCATTATATTTGAGTTATCAAAAGCTTCGATGCGAATCGGTGTTGGAATATTCATGGCATTACCTAATTTTTCTACAGCACCAATTGTTCGTTCTTGTTTTCGAACAATAAGATCGAAACGTTCATTTAATGCCACGCGAGCATTTTTATTTGCTAATTCAACCAACTTTTTCTTTTCTCCTCTTTGCGGTTGTAAAACTTTAGTTGAAAGCAACGCCTCCACACTTGGTTTATCAATAGTATCTGGTATAAGCACTTCTTGTGGAATGAAGTGTTCGTTTTCTTGATAGAATTGTCCAATATAGGTTAAGAAATCTTCTTCTGGTTCATTATAAAATGGAAACATGGATACATCACGTTCAATCAACTTTCCTTGACGAACAAAAAACACTTGCACACACATCCAGCCTTTATCAACTGCATAACCAAAAACATCAC
Organism: Enterococcus sp. AAFC-DPL-6103; assembly: GCF_058216595.1. Taxonomy (NCBI): domain Bacteria; kingdom Bacillati; phylum Bacillota; class Bacilli; order Lactobacillales; family Enterococcaceae; genus Enterococcus; species Enterococcus sp. AAFC-DPL-6103. Next base: position 586,546 of record NZ_CM177102.1, on the reverse strand, counting down.
GGTTCTTCAAGTCGGTATTTGTCATTTTTTGGCGTGTCATCACAGTATCGATTGCTCGAATTTGGTCTCGATACTCTGCAGCTTTTTCAAATTCCATATTTTCAGCTGCTATTTCCATTTTTTGCTGGATTTCTGCTTCAATCGCTGCATAGTCGCCACCTAGAAATCGTTTGACTTCGTCCACGATTTCTGTGTAAACAGCCGGATCAACATGAAAAAAATACGGACATAAACATTGCCCCAGATGATAATACAAGCAAGGTTCTTTTGTCTGACTTGGTTTGCATTTACGTAAAGGAAACAATCGATCTAAAATTTTTTTAGTTTCATTAGCCGCACCAACATCAGGATAGGGACCAAAATATGTTGCTTTATCTTTGAGAACTTTTCGTGTAATAACCAAACGTGGATACTTCTCATTCGTAATTTTGATAAAGGGATACGTTTTGTCATCCTTTAGCATAATATTATATTTAGGATCATTTTTTTTGATCAAATTAATTTCTAAAAGCAATGCTTCAATATTTGATTCTGTAACGATATATTCAAAGTCTTCAATTTCACTGACTAATCGTTCTGTTTTTGTATTATGACTACCAGTAAAATATGAACGAACTCGATTTTTTAAAATTTTTGCTTTACCAACATAAATAATCGTTCCATTCTTATCCTTCATTAAGTAACAGCCCGGTTGGTCAGGAAGTAAAGCTAATTTGTTCTTAATTCTTTCGTTCATCAGGTACTCCCCTCTTCGTCATTCTTTTATTTATTATAACATGGTTGTCAAGAACAAAAGTTCCCCTTTTGTCAATTAACATCAAAAAGAAGAGGTCGACTATTTGCCGACCTCTCACAATTGTTTATTTTGATGTTTACTTCTTACAAGTATTGATCAACCATTTGACGCAATTGTTCTTTTGAATGAACACCCACTGCTTTTTCTACTACTTGACCATCTTTTTTCAAAAGTAGTGTTGGAATGCTCATGATTCCGAATTGTTGTGGTGTTTCAGGATTTTCGTCAACATCCATTTTTACAATGCGGAATTCATCTTCATCATATTCTTCTTGTAATTGTTCCAAAATTGGTGCTTGCATTCGACAAGGGCCACACCAAGTTGCCCAAAAGTCGATTAAAACTAATCCTTTGTCTGTTTCTTGGTTAAATGTTTGATCTGTGATTTCACGTGACATAAAAAAGACCTCCGTTTTTTATTAATCTCTGGCTAGTATAACACCTGAAACTCAATCCATCGAATAATTTGCTTACCATTAGTAAGTCTTACTTAAACTTAACAATTGTTGCGCCATTTCCACCTTGATTTGCGGGTGCAAACTCAAAGCTTTTCACACTACGATGATTTTTTAAATACTCTGTGATTCCCTGACGCAACGCACCAGTTCCTTTTCCATGAACGATCGTCACTTGTGGGTAACCAGCTAAAATCGCTGAATCCAAATATTGATCCACTTCGTTTAACGCTTCTTCATAACGTTTTCCCCGTAAATCTAACTGATTTGGCACATGACTACTTGATTCAGAACGGACAGCGTGAACTACTCGTTGTTTTGGTTCTTTTTCAGGCGCAACAGGTGTTAGTTCTTCTTCTGACACGTTCATTTTCAAAATACCAATTTGAACTTGCCATTGATTTCCATTTTTCTTCAACAAAGTTCCTCTTTGACCATAAGTAGTAACTAAAACTTCGTCTCCTACTTTTAAGGTCTTCTGTTGTTTTGCTTTGCGTAATACTTTATTTTTTCTAAGAGTTTCTTCTTGATGTAAGTCAGCTAATTGTGATTTAGCATCAATCAACTGGTGTTCTTTCACATTGGTTTGTCCAATTTGTTGTTGCATTTTGCGAATGTCAGCAATGATTTTCTCTGCTTTTTCTTCCGCTTCAGAAACCACTTCATTTGCTTTTTTCTTCGCTTTTTCCAATTCTTTTTCGCGTTCTTCAAAGAAATAACTATATGCTTCTTTCAAGTTTGCTTGAAGTGCTTCTGCTTCTTCAACATAATGGCGCATTTCTAAATATTCCGTTTCAGCCATTTTTCGACGCGTTTCTAGGTCAGAAATCATTTCGTTTAAATCTTGGCTTTCGTCATCCATTAATTGTTTTGCTTCCTCAATTACTTCTGATGATAACCCCAAACGGCTGGAAATCTCAAATGCATTGCTTCGACCGGGAACGCCAATTAATAACCGATAGGTCGGACTCAAAGTATCAACATTGAACTCCATACTCGCATTTATGGTATTTGCTCGATTATAACCATAAATTTTTAATTCAGGATAGTGAGTCGTTGCCATAACATAGGCAGACTTTTTACCCAAGTCATCCAAGATTGAAATCGCAAGGGCTGCCCCTTCTTGCGGATCTGTCCCAGCACCTAATTCATCGAAAAGCACCAAACTTTTTTCATTCACTTTTGACAAAATTTCTACAGTGTTTGTCATATGAGAAGAAAAAGTAGAAAGACTTTGTTCGATGGATTGTTCGTCTCCAATATCCGCAAATATCTCTTCAAAAACACCGATTTGACTTTCTTCCTCAGCTGGAATTGGAAGACCTGCTTGTCCCATTAATTGAAGTAATCCAAGCGTTTTCAACGTGATGGTTTTCCCACCGGTATTTGGTCCAGTGATAACAATTGCCTGATATCCTTCACCAATGGAAATATCATTTGGCACTACTTTTTCCTGATCAATCAAAGGATGACGTGCTTGTTTCAAAACAACAAAGTTTTCTTCACTGATTGTTGGCACAATTGCTTTGATTTCTTTCCCAAATCGTGCTTTTGCATTCATCAAGTCCAATTGCCCGATAACATACGCATTATGAATGATTTCTTGACGATATGGGACTAATTCTGCAGACAATTCACTTAAGATTCGTTGCACTTCATTTCGTTCCGCAATCTGATATTGACGTAACCGGTTATTTAGATCAACGATTTGCTTCGGTTCAACAAATAAGGTTTGTCCTGAGGCACTTTGGTCATGTACCACACCCCCAAAAACACCACGGTACTCTTGCTTAACAGGAATAACATAACGATCATTACGCATAGTAATAATTGCATCACTTAGATATTTGGCATTTTTCCCACGTACGATGCTATCTAATTGTTCGCGGACTGTTTGTTCACTGCGACGAATATTTTGACGAATCATTTTTAATTCTGGCGAAGCATCATCTGTTACTCGACCATCTTCATCAATTGCTTCTTTTAATCGACGGCTTAAAACAGGGATTGTTACTAATTGCTCTGTCCACATGTACAAACGATTAAACGCAATCTCACTGTCCTTTAAATCATCGATGAAACGGGTTAGTTCACTCGTTGTAGATAACACACGAGAAACTTGTGCCAGCTCCAATCCATTCAGATCCGCACCAATTTCAATTCGTTTCATATGTGGTCGAATATTTTCTAATTTTGGAATTGGAATCCCCCCACGTAATCGTTGCACTTTTAGCCCATCTTCTGTTTCTTGAAGAGCATTACTAATCTTTGTCAATTGATTTTCTGGAACTAATCGCGCAAGCTCTTCTTTTCCTTGGGCTGTCACAACAAATTGCTGGATCATCTGTTTTACTTTTTCAAATTCTAATGTTTCTAAAATTCGCTTATTCATTTTTTCACCTACTTCACTTTAACTATAAAAAGGAGTCTGGGATCAACTAGTCCCCCAGACTGTTCACATATTTTAACTCGTATGCAACTAGCTACATTCAAAAGCCAGTAGTTTTTTCACTTTGAGACTAACTTTTATGTCATAAACTTTTTCTCAAAATAATACAAAAATATACAGCTAACTGCTATTTTTAGAAAGTACACCTTATTGTTTGAAGCTGAACGCTTTGCGTCACAACCTTATCCAATCACTCTCGTAACCCATAAATCATAGATTTTATTTGTTAATATTGGTGTATTTTCAACAATATAGCGAGCAAGTCCACTATTTCTAAATTGGTTTTGGATAAAATCTGCAGGGACAAATGAAAGCAAGCTTAAAAGCAAGAAAATCATGACAAAAGTTACAACAACTGACAAAAGACCACCGGCTAACCAATCGACTTGCTTCAACACTGGTAGGTAAGTTAGACTGTGAGCAAAAATGCCAACAAAACGTGTAATCAACCAACCTGCCATCAAAATAAGAAGAAATGCGATACCCGCATAAAATGCTTGATCTAAACTAAAAGAAATCGTTTGATCGAAAAAGACCAACTTCGATGTTGGCGTTACAGCCGGATAAGGAATGTATAATTCCAAATGATTCGCTAACTGCTTATAAAAATGTTGTGCGACAAGAAAAGATAACAAGTAGCCAACAGTATAGACGACTTGTAAAGCAAATCCTCTTTTCGCACCAGAAAAAAAGGCAATCAGTAAAAAAAGAATAATCAATAAACTTAGCATGCCATGTTCCTTTCTCCTCTAGCTCTACTCAAAAACTTCTGCTTAAGTAGAAGACTTCTGCTTGATTTGGCCTTTACGCTTCTCGTTCAAAATTTGTTGTGCTTCAACAGGATTTTTGATTTCACGATCAGGTTGACCATTTTCTTTCAAAACTTCACGTGCTTCATTTTCGATAGCTTCCATCCGTTTCACACGATTTTCTAACTCAGTAAACTTAATCATTTTTTTCTTCAATTGCGCAACTTCTTCATTTAATTCCAAGAGTCTCTCTTGCTTCTTCAATTGATCCGAAAGCGCATTGACCGCCATTAAAATTGCGGCTTGCTCGTTATCCATCTGTGGCGATAATTGTTTTAATTCCATCAATTGGTCATTCACTAATTTTGTAACGATATCCATATGATGCTTCGTTTCACGACCAATAATCGTATACGTCTGATTGGCAATCACTGCTTTATAGCGTGTTTTTTCATGCGCCATACGAACCATTTCCTTCCCATAATAAAATTCCTATTTAGTGTACCACGAAGTTTTTATACGTGTGTACTTCGCACATTTTTCTTAAACATACTTTACTATTATATGATAAAATTTTAAAAAATGCTATGTCTCATCAGGGACACCTTGATCCTGTCAATGTATCAAAACCTCATGGTCACAGCAAATAGTGGAGGACTAAAATGAGTAATGTAATAATCAAAGTTTCTGAATCAAAAATGGATGAAATGAAAAATGCTTATCAAGCAAACTTGCTACAAAAAAAAATCCCTTATACAACTTTCTCTGCTAAAAAAAATGGTACAACAATCACTGCCTATACTTCTGGAAAAGTCATGTTTCAAGGCGCAAACGCCGAGCAAGAAGCCCGTCGTTGGGAATCCTCTAATGCGTCATCACCTGTAAAAAAAACGAAGGTCAAATCTTCCTCTTCACTACCCAATAATATTAGTCAGCTTTCCGTCCTAGGCAGTGATGAGGTGGGAAACGGAAGCTATTTCGGACCCGTCACTGTCTGTGCCGCTTACGTTGATCGAAAACACTTAGAAATTTTGAGAAACTTAGGCGTCAGAGATTCAAAAGAATTGAAAGATGCTCAAATCATTCAGTTAGCCAAAATTTTGAAGGAAACGATTCCTTATCAACTATTGGTACTTACACCAAAAAAATATAATGAAATACAACCTGAATATAATGCTGTTAGGATGAAAGTTGCATTGCATAACCAAGCAATTTATTTGCTTTTACAAAAACTTTCACCCACCAAGCCTGAAGCGATTTTGATTGATCAATTTACGCCCGAAGCAAATTTCCAAAAATACGCACGGCTAGAAAAAAATAAAATTCAAGAAAAACTATATTTTGTAACGAAAGGTGAACAATATCATCTAGCAGTTGCTGCAGCTTCTATCATTAGTCGCGCAAGCTTTCTAGAAGAACTAGATAAAGCTTCTGCTGAACTTGGAATAACTTTACCGTCTGGTGCCGGTTCAAAATCAGATCTCGTAGCAGCGCGTGTTTTAAAAAAAGGGGGTCTACCTTTATTAGCCAATTATGCAAAACTCCATTTTGCTAATACGCAAAAAGCACAAAAGCTAATTTGATCATCCTATTAAACTTTTGAAAATACTGAACAAACAAAAATCCTCACAAAGATTACTTTTTACTAAGCAATCTTTTGTGGGGACAAAATGGGAACTTTCTACTAAAAAATGCGGAATCGATTGAATTTCTAAACATAAACAATAGATAAGAGGAAAATAAATCATTTTTCTTGTAGTCTTCTAATCACTGAACAAGAAATTCTGATTTTACATAGTATCGCTATTTTAAGTATAAACAGAGATAAATGCACGTCGAGCTCATTTTTATTTGTTAGAGAAAGGAGGAGACTGCCCATGGGTGATTTGATCGTCGAAGTAGGCCTGCTATTCGAAATGTTGTTTGCCTTCTTGATAGTTGTGTTAGTGATTTTAACCTTGATACTCGTTATCAAAAAGCTAACAAAAAAATAAATAAAATTTGAACGTCTTAACCTACATATCTAAATACATGATTCGTTCACCATTTTCTGGATCATACCTTTGACTATCAACAAATCCGAAGCGTTGATAATAAGGGATGATCTTTTCGTTTTCGTCATGCACACTTAGATAAATACGCTCAACAGCATATTGTTCTTTCATCAAGTCAATAAGTAAAGGCAAAAATAAACTACCATATCCTTTTCCCTGTGAGCTCGCTTCAATCATCAATCGATCTAACCACATAGATTGCTCCTTTTGAGCACCAATCATCGAAAAACCGACAAGTTTCTGACCATCATACATGACTAACGGTCGCCACCCTAGTGATACATCATAGGCGGCTTCCAGTAAAGAAGCTGCATTCGTTTCTATAAAATTTAGTTGATTTTCTGAAACAGATAGCGCAATTACATCTCGCCAATTAGATTCGTCGACCTCTTTAAGTAATAAATTCATTCGAACACTCCTTCACAAAAGCTATTTCTTTTTACAATCATTGTAGCTACTGAACTTTCGCTGAATGTCTTCAGCTCGTCTTCAAGTAATTTTCTGGTGCTTACTTTAAGTATAAGCTATTCGAGCTTAATGCTACATATCTTCCTAGTTAAACAATGCTCAGAAAATCGGTGTTTAGCATTTGTGAAAGTTAATCCATTGTTTCTCACTGATACTTCCATCTTAAAATCGATCGTAAAAAATGGACTAAAACAATGGAGAAAAGCATAAAATCCAGAACATATCCCTTAGGCTATGATCTGGATTTCATGCTTTTGATGTATTCAATTAATCACTATCTTTTTGTACAGTCATGACAATATGGCTATATTTCTCACAAGATTTCACTTTGTACTTTATAAAAATCTCTTTGATCATCTTGATTATTTCCTGTTTCTCTTTTGCCTTGAATTTGAAACCAATCTTATGCCCAAGAGATTCTTGTTTTTTATTTTTATTCGCAAAAGGCAAGATAATATCAACAGTTCCATTAAATGTTTGTGCAAACAGAAATATTTTTTCATATAGATTTCGAAGTTCTACGTCAGATAAAAATTCCGCAAAACCATTACAAGAAATAATTAAATGATCATATTGTCCAAGCATTGCCTTTGGATATTTTTCCCAAAAATCAAAAATAGATATATTTTCTCTTGTTATAAAATGATTCGAACCAAATAATTTTTCTGCTATTAATTGATTATTTCCCAACCATTTTGAGTCAATATCGATATTTAGACTTCCATAAGGCTTATTAAAGCAATTATTTGTTAAGTCATTGATTCTATGTATTAGGCGTTCAATCTCTAGACTATCAAAACCTGCTCCTGAGCCAATATCAAGAAAATAGAAGGATTCATTTTTTTCTATGTACTCTTTGATATTTTCCCTTATTCCTTCTTTGATTTGTTGTCTCCTCCAAACAAGAGGTGGAGCGGCAACCTCTAACATTTTTTTGTCTACTTTTTTTCCAAAAAGACCCGACTGTGGTGTATTAAGTAAAACATAAAAAGTAACTTCTTCTGTTCCTGGGCGTCGTGACATGATATTCGCTAAAGGACTCAACTTTGTCAGTACTTTGCCCAAAAATGTTAATGTATAAGGAGATGACGGTAGATTTTTACTTTTAAAACTACTTAAAAACAGTTCTTCCTGATTTATTTTGTAGTAGAAAGAATCATTTTTGATTTCAATGAATTCCCATACCGTTGGTTCGTGCTTCACTATATCCCAAGCGTCCTCGAACTTCAACAAATTTTGATTAACCATGTTTTTTTCTCCTAATTTTTATTTAAATCCATTGTAACAGTAGATAACTGTATCATGAAATGGGTACACTCTCTAAAACTCTCTAAAAACCGATATCTTTATGAATCGGCTGCTAACAATCTGTGTCTATCAAACCTATTGTCGCTAATAAGTATGATAAACAAGAATGATTGCGTAGAACAATGATGAAGTATCATCTTTTATGTGCATGACAAATTCTGTAAAGCAATTTAGAAATAGATAACATATAAAAAGAATAACAATACTTTTAGATTTCTCCAAGGCACAATTTTTGTCTAAGGATATACAAAAATTGAAGAAACGATTAAACGTCTTTTAACAGATATAAAAAAACATCAGTCAATATATCTCATATCAAAGATGGAAAAATCAGGGCATACGATACTTATTTTTCTCACAATAGATCTGAATGAAATCCTATAATGAATGTGTACTTCTGTTGATTTTTATGAAAAAAAAGACAAAGGTTTCAGATATCTTTTTTGAACGAAGATATCTAAAGTCTTTGTCTACAGTCTGAATGAAACACATGACGAATCAATTTATATTCTTTTTTTTTTACGGACAAATGTTACTCACTAAAATAAGTAAGTAATGAGTTTGTCAAACTTTCTGCAAATTTTTCTTGGTAATCATCCGTTACTAGTTCAGCCAAGTCAGAATCATTATTCATATACCCCATCTCCACCAAGATCGCTGGTTGAAGGTTTTCACGTAAGACTTGATAATTGCCATAGGCGATTCCACGGGAATTCAAGGACAAGTCAGAAAAACCATCAGCAATCGTTTGTGCTAGCTCCTCATTTTTCTCGTAATAGTAATAAGTAGTGATTCCTGTAGCTTCATTAGCAATTTCTGTTGAATCAGCGTGTAAGCTAATAAAGACATCCGCCGATTTTTCTTCGCTGAATGTACAGATTTCACCAAGTTGAATGAACTCATCTGTCTCGTGTGTCAAATAAACGGTTGCTCCTTCTGCCTCTAAAGCTGCTTTTACTTTTTTGGCTGTACTTAACGTAATCGTCTTTTCTTCGACTCGTTCGTCATTACTCAATGCGCCGACATCATCACCACCATGTCCTGGATCAAGAACAATCACTGCTTCAGACAAACTGGTTGGCTGGTTTTGTATTTCTTGTACAAGTACTGTTCCAGCCGTTTTTGCTAAATATCCAGTTGTCCCAGCGTTTGTTTTTATTTGATAACAGTCATCTGTTTCTGAAAGATATTCTGTTAATTCGCCTCCATTAACTGTTGTAAGTTCAGTAGTTAATCTTTCATCTGCATAGACGATGCTATCTTCTTTTCCAATTTTGATTTGCTTGAATGTTTCACGATTACTTGTTGTGGTACTGGTTGCTTTCGTTTCAGTTGTTTGAGTGCTTCCTGTTTGTTCAGCTGTTGTTTTTTGTTCAAATATTCCCAAAGATTTAGCAGCAAAGAACAAGACACCCATTACTAAAAACAAGCTACATATTTTTTTCATCTTCTCACTCACCTCGTTACAGACAGTGTAAGAAGAGAAGCTTAAAGGGAACTTAAATATTCAATTGATCATGTGCTAACAAAATTCTTTTGATTTTTTGCAAAATAAAAAGATGTTCCTAATTAGGAACATCTTTTTGGGTTACTCTTCTTCTTCAGCCATGAATGTATTGAATACTTCTTCAATCATATCCCACTCAGCGTCTGTTTCGATTTGTTGCAATTCACCTTCTGTACCATCTTCGTTTTCGATGTAAGCATAAGCTTGTAACTCAACGTCTTCATCTTCAGAAGCTCCAGCTGGGTATAATAGTACGTAGTTACGACCGAATTCTTCTTGTCCATCAACTGTCAATAAGATTTCGTAAAGTGTTTCGTTTCCTTGGTCATCAACCAATGTGATGTGCTCATGTCCTTCATGGTCATGATCATGTGAATGATTATGTTCTGTCATATCAATTCCTCTTTTCGTTTTCTAAAATAGTTGTTTACCCGAACCGTCAAGATAGTTTTGTAAAATCATGACTGCGGCTAATTTATCAATTACTTTTTTTCTTTTTGCTCGTGACGTATTTGCTTGTTCTACTAACATGCGTTCAGCTTGAACTGTTGTTAGTCGTTCGTCTTGAAATTCGACCGGTAAAGAAAATAGTTCTTTGATTTTTTCTCCATAAGCCATGGAAGCTTCTGCTCTTGGTCCAATTGAGTTATTCATATTTTTGGGCAATCCTACAACAAATCGATCCACTTCATATTCAGCGACCAATTCTTTTAGTCGATCAAAACCAAATTCGCCAACTGCCTCATCAATTCGAATAATTTCTACACCTTGGGCAGTCCAACCAAATGGATCGCTTACTGCGATGCCAACTGTTTTTGAGCCAACGTCTAAGCCCATTACTCTCATAAATTCACTCCATGATTTGAAAGATAATCTTTAACAATTACTTCCATAATTTCATCGCGCTCATGACGTCTGATTAAGTTTCGTGCGTCACGATAACGAGGAATGTAGGCCGGGTCTCCAGAAAGTAAATAGCCGACAATCTGGTTAATAGGATTGTAGCCCTTTTCTTCCAAAGCCCGATAAACGATTGCTAATGTTTCACCGACTTCTTTTTTGCGATTATCATCAAAATCAAAACGTACGGTTTCATCTGTAAAACCCATGATTCTACACCTCTTTCCCACAAGGTATTCATTCTACCTTATCCACACTCATTTTACTAGAAAAAGACAAAACTTACAAATTTTGTAAGTTGCCAATCTCTTGGCTTTAGAAAATCTTCCGAATCAATAGCACATGATTTTTCTAACATTAGATTATTTTTCTTGAGCATCTTTTTTTCTTTTACGAATCATTCTTACTATACTAATAAGTAGAGAGTACATGAAGTACATGAAAACTTCAAATAGTAAAGGAGGGACGATATGCTCAATAGATTTTTTAAATTGCTTGCTTGTATCGTTGGTGTAGAATTAATAGGATCTGTATCAGGATTTTTTGCTGGTGATATTCCCGCTATCTATGCTCAGTTAGATAAGCCGTTTTTGGCACCACCAGGAAATATAGTTGGAATCATTTGGACTGTACTTTATGCATTGATTGGTCTAGCATTATTTCTAGTGATTGACAGCAAAAGTGCGAAAAAGAAAACACTTGCTTACGTTCTTTTTGGTGTTCAATTGGTACTTAATTTTATTTGGAGTATTCTTTTCTTCGGCGGATCATACTTTTGGATTGCTTCATTTATTAGTCTATTTCTATTACTTACAATTATTTTCAGTATTCGTGAATTTCGTAGTATATCTAAAGGCGCAGCTATCTGCTTCATTCCGTACTTGATTTGGATTGCTTATGCAACCTATCTTTCTTTTGGATTGGCTATTTTAAATTAATTTTTTCGAAAAAGAGAGTGTGACGACAAAAAATTGTCATCACACTCTCTTTTTTGGTGACCCATTATTGCAAAACAGACTTCAATAAAGCAAAGTTTCTTGAGCTGATTATTTCCGTACTTCTCTATCAAAAAGCACAGGTGATTACTCTAAAGAGTTGCGCACTTTACCATCTTTTCGCTTATTTCTTACTCTTAACAGCTTGACCTGTTTGGTAATTGATTGTGTAGCCGTCCTGAACGTTATAAATAAAAACATTGAACTTCAATTTAGAATCTTCGATACTTTGTGCTTCTAATTGAACACCACGCGCTACTAGTTCATTCTCTTCAAAATAAGGTGTCACTCGGTAACGTACATGGTGATTTGTTTCTTTGATGTATGCAGCAATATCATTTTCATGTGCCAACATATAAGGCGTGTTTAGTGAACGCGTTCCTGTCATCAAATTTTTAATGTTATTATTTTGACCAGTTAACTGGAAGCCAATTAAGTGACTGCGATTGTATAACCATTGTCCATCTGTTAACTTTTTTTGTTTCCATCCAGTTGGATTTACATAAAGGGGTTCTCTTTTTTCTGTTGGAAACAATTCTCTTCCTAACATTGCATTTGCTGAACCTACTCGATTTAAATGATCTATCTCAGAGTATTTTTCCCAGACTCCTTTATTTAAACTAAGATCTGATGGAGAAAAATCAGGTTGATTATGATTGATTTCGATTTCCTGATGCTTTCCATCATATTCAGGAACATCTGCTAACCTTGTCGCTTGTGGCGCTGAATCGAAAATTGCAGTAATTTGTTGAAAAATATCCGAATCATTTTGCGTTGTCGAAATTCCAAAAACACCTGCTAAAATCGCGATCACAACACCCATAATAGTCTTAGTGGTTTTCTTACTCATTTATCTACTCCTTTTCTCACAAACCTTCTAAACTTTAACATACGTTCCCCTCTTTAGAAACTCTCTTTTTATTTTCAATCAAAAAAAAACGTACTTCTACTGTCTTCTCGACTATAAAAGCACGTTCTCTGTATTAAGCGGGTGACGAGAATCGAACTCGCGACATCAGCTTGGGAAGCTGGGATTTTACCACTAAACTACACCCGCATTACTAAAAAAAGTATACGCCTCTTTTTTCCATTGCTCAAGTTTTTTTTCATCCGCTTTTTTACTTCATTTCTGTTTTTTGTAGTAAAATGAAAACAACAAATGAACATTGGAGAAGATGGCATGTCGGAAAAAGAATTGAATTTATTACTTGATACTTGTTTACTTGCAGGTAAAATCATGATGGAAAGCAACGCCGAAATGTACCGGGTAGAAGATACGATGAGCAGGATTGCTTTAGCTTCTGGCAACTATCGTCTAGTTAGTTATGTCACACAAACTGGATTATTTATTGGAATTGATCGAACTTCAACTATCCGAATGGAACAAATCACCAATCGTTCCATCAATCTTGAAAAAGTTGTCAAAGTCAACGATTTGTCACGACGCTATGTAGCTAAAGAATTAACATTACCCGAACTTTATGACGCCTTACAAAGCATTTACAAAGAACGTTTCTTTTTCCCTGTATGGCTACAAATTTTTAGTGCAGCTGTAATCAGTGCAACTATTATGGTTTTATTTGGTGGCGAATTAGCTGATTTTCCCACTGCATTCCTTATTGGCGGTATAGGATATGCTATTTATTTATATAGCTTAAAATTTTTCAGGATAAAATTTCTTTCAGAATTTTTTTCTTCTTTATTTATTGGGCTAGCAGCCATTCTTAGTGTTCGACTAAACATCGGAATCAATCAAGATTTGATTATTATTGGATGTGTTATGCCGTTAGTGCCTGGGGTTCAAATTACCAATGCTATTCGTGATTTACTAGCTGGTCATTATCTTTCAGGTGTATCTCGTGGAACAGAAGCAATGATGACAGCTACTATGATTGGCTTTGCCATCGCTTTTATTTTTCAACTTTTTTAATCGAAAGGGAGCCTGCCTATGTGGACGATACTTATACAATTTTCTTTTAGTTTTTTAGCAACGGCGGCATTTGCCATTATCACAAATGTACCTCGCAGTGCATTGATTTGGTGTGGTTTTTCTGGTGCACTTGGCTGGATGATCTACTGGGTCACGATTACCTTTGGCGGTAACGCTGCATTTGGGTCCTTGCTTGGTTCATTAGGGGTCGCCTTTATTAGTGATGTTTTTTCCAAAAAGTTCAAGATGCCGGTCACCATTTTTAATATCCCTGGAATGGTTCCACTGGTTCCTGGGGGATTAGCTTATCAAGCTGTCCGAAATCTAGTCACTGGTTCGTATCAAGAAGCGATTACTTATGCGGTACAAGCGATTATGATCGCTGGTGCAATTGCCTTAGGTCTAGTTTTATCTGAGGTATTTAATCATAATATTCGGAACTTTAAATTAAAGCGTGATTCTATGATCAATAAACGTAAAAAAAAGTTTCTATTAAAAAAATAAAAGAAGCCGGGACAAAATCGTCTCGACTTCTTTTTTTAGTGATTCTATTTGTGTAACGAATAGGGAGATTTTTGCGAAATCGTACTTGCTGTGTGGAATAGAACACTGTGTCCTATAATAGTCTATTTCGACATGCAAAAAGTAACATCTTCACATCCTTCATCACTGCTTTAAGATATAGGGAAACTATTTTAGAAAAATTTTCTTATTGCCTACATTCACTACAAAATATGAAGGGCTATTTTGAGTGTCTACTCACTATCTAGTCGGAGTTAACCGCTTGGAGCCACAATCTTTTCCTCTTCCTAAAAAGAACGATACACATATTGATTTTTTGGCGCAGTCACTTTCTTAGCAGTCGTCACATGTACAGTCGGAATATCTCGCTTAAATGGTTGATAATATTCAGACTGAATCATGCCTTCCACATGATACCACTCATCGTTTTTAACAACGACTCCTTCGGGCATCTGCGTCAATAATCCAAAAACACCTGAATCTGCTACACAATGGATGATACCAAAACGGAACAAGAAAATATCTTGCTTTTCTTTATCTGGGGTCTGATAAACAAAACCATCGTAGCTAATTGTTTTTCCAATAAATTCACTTGGATAATTATAGATCAGTTCCATGATCTCTAAATAATTTTCATCTGTGATCTGAATCGTTTGTTGTTCTCCATATTTTGCTTTTAATTCGTTCATCTGTTCTTGATAATCAGACTGATTGAAATAAATACTCGTATCAGGTTTCAAATATTGCGTCTGCATTTCCGGATCGCCTACTGATTCTTTACTAACAGGAAAATTAAATCCCTTTGCTTCAACGATCGTAGTATCCAAGCTAACTGTTGGAAACAATGTTCCTACTATGATTGGTAAAGCTAGTAGTATATAAGCAATCAAACGCTGACTTGGTTTTGTCAATCCGTGGTCATGATCGTGATGCTCAGCTGTTGCTTCATTTGGATCCTTTTTTCCCCATAAATAGAGCTGAACCAATGCTAACACCGCAGATAAAACCATCGAAAGGATTGCTAAATACCGATAATGAACATTGATATACTGATCGAGTTTTCCAGAAACTTGTAAATACATCATCAGTTCAAAATAACCTGATAAAATTAAAAAACGGATCATTGCTTTCCCTCCTAGATGATTAATGTATAACCTATAACAACCACTGCAATGACACAAATCAAAGCGAAGATAAATTGACTTTTAAAGTAGCGCTTCATCATCAACAGATTTTTGATATCCACCATTGGTCCAAAAACTAAAAACGCCACAACAGGTGCTGTTCCGAACAAACTTAATAAGGAAGAACCAATAAACGCATCTGCTTCAGAACATAACGACATCGTAAATGCGAGTAACAGCATGATGATAATTGCTAAAATTTTAGTTGATCCTAAAGTTAACATCACTCGCGTTGGCAAATACGTTTGCATCGCTGCCGCAATCAGCCCACCAATAATCAAATAGCGACCTGTATCGAAAAACTCATCAATCGCATGAGTCAAGACATGCCATATTTGTTGACCCAGTCGATGTATGCTAGCAAATTTTATTTTTTCCATTTTCTTGTCTTCAATCGGCAATTCATGGTGGTGATGTGAATGTTTTTGTCGTTCATTTAAGTGGTTTTGAATCAATTTTTCTTTCAAGACAGATTCCTTTTGAAAATAAGCTAACCAAACACCTACTACTAAGGCAACCAAAAAAGCCCCTAGCACTCGCCAGCCTGCCATTTTCCAAGAATTGCCAAACGCGATATAAGTTGAAAAAATCACCACTGGATTGATAATGGGTGCAGTCAACATAAAAGCAAAAGCAGTTGGTACTGGAACATCTTTTTTTACAAACTGATGGACGATCGGCACAATACCACACTCACACGAAGGAAAAAAGAATCCTAATCCAGAGCCAACTAAAATGGATAAAAATTTATTTTTAGGAAGCCAACGTCGAACACGTTCCGGCGTTAAAAAAACTTGTAATGCTCCCGAAATGATGCAACCTAATAAAACAAACGGTAGTGCTTCGATAACGATTGATAAAAAAATCGTGCTCATTTGCAAAACCGAGTTGGGTAACCAAGAAAACATGTTGTCTCTCCTTCTCATTCAACGTCATTTGCCAAAATAATATACGCTTTTCCTAAAAGAATTACAAGTTCAGAAAAAAACTTTACTATTCTCTTATCTTTTAGCTTCTTTTTTTGTAAAAACAACTTGATTGACAATTCACTCGTTCCCGACTACATTTAGTCACAGAAAATAAAAATGAGAAGTGAGGTCACTTGAATGCAGAAAACAACTCAGCTATCAGAAGCGCTGCACCGCATTGACACGGAAGACACGATTGTTCTTTTTCTTTCCATGCCTCATTGTAGTGTTTGTCATGCAATTGAGCCACGTCTACAGAAGTTGCTGTCCTCATTCGATCTTCCTGCCTTACATCTAGATGCTCATGAGGTTCCTGAAGTGGCTAGTACTTTTGAAGTTTTGACGGCCCCAGTGATTTTGATTTTCCACAAAGGAAAAGAAGTTGCTCGTCAAGCACGTTTCATTGACTTAAAAAAAATTGAATCCCTTTTAACTCAGCTAGTCCAGATTGATACCACACCAAGCTATGCAGAAATTTTCAATAGAAAAAAGGGTCAGTGACAAACGTAGCTCAAATAGAAAAACCGCCTAACATCCATTTATATAAATGGATGTTAGGCGGTTTTAAATTGATAAATGTTTTATTTTAACACAAACATTTTTTAGATTATTCTTCATCCGTTGTGTTTAAAGTTGCATCTGAATGTAGGAAATAAATCAATGTCTGTAATTCATTTGTTAAATCCACATTTTGAATCAAAACATCCGCTGGCGCGTTTAATCGCGCAGAGGTAAAGTTTAGAATTCCCTTGATTCCTGCTTCAGTTAAACGGTTTACTACTTCTTGTGCTTTTGAAGCAGGGATAGTCAAAATAGCTACTTCGATTTGTTGGATCTTGATTTGTTCCATCATATCATCCATCGGATAAACGGGAATACCGTCAACGATTCTTCCAACGATTTCTTCATTGACATCAAAAGCACAGCTAACACGGATACTGTTACTTTGATGAAATTTATATTTTAACAAGGCGCTTCCTAGATTACCGACACCAATCAAGGCAACATTTGTTAGTTGATCATCATTTAGCGTTTTAGCAAAGAAGTGCATTAAATCTTCCACGTCATACCCATAGCCACGTTTTCCTAGTTCTCCAAAATAAGAAAAGTCACGTCGAATCGTTGCACTGTCGACTTGGACTGCCTCACTTAATTCAGTTGAAGAAACTTTTTTCTTTCCAGCATTATTTAAAATTCTCAAATAACGATAATATAAGGGCAAACGTTTCGCTGTTGCCTTTGGAATTATATGATCTTTCACTTGCTTACCTCCACGAGTTTCTAATTTCTCTTTGATTTACCCATCATAGCAGTATCCATGGGAAAAAATCAATTTGATTGCTCGGATATTGTGAATTTTTATTCTTTATTCATCTTTTTATCATTGTCACCAATCTCGCAGTCTTAATGAATTTATGGTAGACTACAAGTTGAAAATTACTTTTTATTCCTAGAAGAATTCACAAAGTAGAAAAGAGGATTCGATGATTTTATTACAAGCCAACCAAGTCGCCCGCCATTTTGGTGCGGACGTTTTGTTTCAAAATATTCATTTAGAAATCAGCACTGGCGCACGAATTGCCTTAGTTGGTCGCAATGGTGCTGGAAAATCAACGCTACTAAAAATAATCGCAGGTCTAGAAGCTCCTGATGAAGGTGCGATTACCAAAAATAAGACAGCCACACTCGGCTATCTAGCACAAGACACTGGGCTGTCTTCTAATGAAACTGTCTGGAATGAGATGCTAAAAGCTTTTGCAGAAGTGCGCAAAATGGAACAACGCATGCGCGAATTAGAGGTTGCAATCAGTGAAGGAGTTCCTGAAACACCTGCTTATGATTCTTTTTTAAAAGAATATGATCGATTACAACACGAATTTTCCGATAAAAATGGCTACGGTTATGAAAACGAAATTCGTTCCGTCTTACATGGATTCAAATTTGATCCTTCTTTTTACGATCAAACAATCGATACTTTATCTGGTGGACAACGAACACGTCTTGCACTAGCTCGGATGCTTTTGCAGCATCCAGACATCTTGATTCTTGATGAACCTACTAACCACCTAGACATTGAGACACTTTCATGGTTAGAAAATTATTTACAAGGTTACACTGGCGCTTTACTGATTGTCTCACATGACCGTTATTTTCTTGATAAGGTTGTCACTGAAGTATATGAGCTTAGTCGTCAAAAAATGCGTCATTACAAAGGAAATTATTCCAAATATCTTGACCTAAAAGCTGAACAACTTGCAAGTGATTGGAAAGCTTATGAGAAACAACAGACAGAAATTCACAAACTAGAAGACTTCGTTGCTCGTAATCTTGTGCGCGCATCAACAACCAAACGTGCTCAGAGTCGTCGGAAAGCGCTAGAAAAAATGGATCGCTTAGACCGACCTCTAGGTGATGAAAAACAAGCCCATTTCCTTTTCCATGCAGAAAAACCTTCTGGAAATGTTGTCTTACAAGTAGAAGATGCTGCAATTGGCTACGATGGTGAGGTATTATCAGCACCAATCAATTTAGATATTCGACGCCAAGAAGCAATTGCTCTCGTTGGACCAAATGGAATTGGCAAGTCAACTTTGCTTAAATCTATTATTCATCAGCTACCTTTTATTCGAGGAACTCAGCACCTTGGAACCAACGTAACAATTGGCTATTATGACCAAGGTCAAGCAAACTTACACACAAATAAAACAATTTTGGCAGAATTATGGGATGAACATCCTACTTTACCGGAAAAAGAAATTCGTAGTGCATTGGGCGCCTTTTTGTTTTCTGGCGAAGATGTTGAAAAAACGATTCCATTATTAAGTGGTGGCGAGAAAGCACGGGTTGCGTTAGCCAAACTAGCAATGAACCAAGAAAACTTTTTGATACTGGACGAGCCAACAAACCACTTAGATATTGATAACAAAGAAGTGCTAGAAAACGCGCTAATTGATTACGATGGCACCCTGCTTTTTGTTTCTCATGACCGTTACTTTATCAATCGTATCGCAACGAAGGTGGTTGAGTTATCTGAAAATGGTAGCAAGATGTACCTTGGAGATTATGATTATTATTTGGAAAAGAAACAGGAAGAAGAAGAAATTGCAGAACTTTTGGCAAAAGAAGAACAAACAGAAGTCGTTGAAACACCTACTAGCAAATCAAATTACTATCAAAGTAAGGAACAACAAAAATTGATGCGTAGTTTAAGTCGGAAAATTACGCAAGTCGAAGAAGAAATGGCGCAATTGGATGAAACAATTGCACAGTTAGAAAGAGAAATGGTCCATCCTGAGATTCTTGACGATCATGTAAAATTAAACGATCTGAACAAACAATTGGAACATGCGCGAGCTGAGCAAGAAGAAAAATTGGTTGCTTGGGAAAACTTGAGTATTGAGTTGGAACAGTATGAATAAGGTGATGGTTCCAAGCGATCAGCTCTGAAAAAAATAATGAGCAACTGACAAAAATAGCTTCTCATATTTTTAGACAGTTGTACATGATTTCAAGGAGCTGCTTGGTGAACACTAAAAAGTTATGATACACGACACTCGTCTGATATAAAAATTCAAAATCTTCAACACAAAATAAAGCAAGTATTTACTTACCAAAAAGCATGTTGCGACTTTTTTCGCTTCGCATGCTTTTTTCTTTTTATCCATTTTTATCCCTTCCTCTGCTCCGGCACAATTCTTTGCTGGATTGTAAATAAAATAGTACTATTCAAATTAGAAAAGGAGTTGTTTTTATGAAATTTGTAGTCATTGGCGGCGTTGCTGGTGGTCCTTCCTTTGCGACTCGCTTACGCCGATTAAATGAAGAGCATGAAATTGTGATTTATGAACGAGGTGAACATATTTCCTACGCTAGTTGTGCACTTCCTTATTATCTCGGACAAGTGATCGATGACCGTGATTCATTGATTGAACGAACACCTGAAATTTTAAAAATCAAAAATAATATTGATGTGTTTACGAAGCATGAAGTCACAAAAATTGATCCCGATAAAAAAGAATTAACTATTCATGACTTAACAACTGATCATGTCAGCCAAACAAATTATGATTATCTAATTATTTCTGCGGGCGCCCGCCCAACTTTACCACCAATTCCTGGTGCAGACCAAGCCGAAAATGGTTTTGTTTTGCGCAGTGTGACGGATGCTGATAAAATCCAATCCTTCATTCAAAAAAATGATCCAAAAAATGTTTTAGTTTTAGGTGCTGGAGTCATGGGATTAGAACTAGCTGAAAACTTTAAACATCGCGGTATGGAAGTTACTTTAGTCGATCAGTTAGATCAAGTCGCTTTTCCTTACGATCATGAAATTGCTGATTTAGTTTATGATAAATTAATTGAACAAGGCTTAACTGTTCATTTAAATACACATATCAATGACATTCGCCAAAAAGGAAACGAAGTTCAATTATCAGACGGAGCTCTTCTACATCCTGATATGATTTTATTTGCTACAGGCGTAGCACCGAATAATGAAATTGTTAAATCTGCTGGTATTTCAATGAGTAAAAGTGGTCAAATCATCGTTGATAACCAATTAAAAACGAATCTTCCTGATATTTTTGCCATCGGTGATATTATCGAAACAACCAGTGTAATTACGCATCAACCAACACCAAGTATGTTATCAAGTGCTGCAAATCGTCAAGGACATCTACTGGCAGATATCGTCAATGGTGCACCTTTTACGTATCGCGGTTACATTGGTGCCGGTGTAGCAAAAATCTTTGACTATACTGCAAGTTATGTTGGTCTTACGGAACATCAATTAAAAGAAGCTGGTATCACTAACTATAAAACGATTTTTATCACTCCTTTCGACCATGCAAATTTCTATCCAGGTGCTACTCGACTAAATCTCAAACTAATTTTTGAAGAAGAAACTGGAAAAATTTTGGGCGGTCAAGCAGTTGGTGAACATGGTGTAGACAAACGAATCGGTGAATTATCTGTTGCTATTACTGGAAACTTAACTGTCTTTGATTTACCAGATCTTGAGTTGCCCTACTCTCCACCTTATTCAACTACTAGAGATCCATTGAATATCGCTGGCTACGTTGCAATCAATCAGCTAAACAATACCGTGAAAACAATAAAAGCAAGTGAATTAACCAAAGAAGAATTACAAAACAGTTTCTTTTTAGATATCCGAGAGGCAGACAAGCCTAAGTCGGGAAGTATTGAGGCAACCAAAAATATCCCGATGAATGAATTGCGTGATCGAGTAGATGAGATTCCTAAAGATAAACAAGTTTTTATTACTTTTAGAAAAGGGTTGAATACCTATACTTCTGCTCGAATTTTGGCAGGATTTGGTATTAAGGCAACTATGATTGAGGAATAAGGTTGTGTCGTAGAGCGTTTGGTTCCGACAAAATAATAAATAATTGACAAAAATAGTTCTTCATCTTTTGAAGTAAATGCAAGCTATATGGAGGAGTTTTTTTGGGGACACCGAGGGAAAGAGTGTGACTCCAAGCTGTCAGCTCCAGCTAGATAGTAATCTGATACTCAAAATCTGCATTTCAAAAGAGAAGCATGCGGTAAATATCGTATGCTTCTCTTTTTTGATTAAAAAAAAAACGACCGCGGTGGGTAGCCGCGGTCTTAGGAGTTATTTTTACTTGAGGAGTAAAAATGAAAAAGTATAGGGTTGTTTGTTGGTATGTATTTATAATAGAACGTAATTGTGAAGAAATTATGATTGAAATCTTGTCTTTTTTTTGGATTTGTTTAAGAAAAAGTAAACATCTTATTTACGTAATCAAAAATAGTTCGCTTGATAACCTCAGATAACTAAGAAATGGAGACCTTACTGAACTGACCATTGTGTTAAATTAATCGTTTGTTCTACTTTCTTTTTCATATTTCTCGATTGCTATATGAGTCAAAAAGTTCGCTTACTCTATTTTGCAAGAAAAGATTAACTAAATTTCGTAAAAAGACTGGTCAGTCATTAACTAACCAGTCTTGAGCCTTAATTGCAAACTATTATGAAATTTATATCTTACAAAAAAAAAGTACCGTATATTATTATATTAGGCTACATAATCCAAAATAATTGATTGATAGCTATCAATCATCGCTAAATAATTATCAAGTTCAACATACTCATTCACTTGATGTGGCAAAGTTGGTACACCAGGCCCAAAAACAACGAAATCAAATAGCTGTTTTGCTTTGGGAAACTCAACTGCATCAGTTGTTCCAGCAGCACCAAATAGTGGGAATGGCTGTTCAAATAGTTTTTGGATACTGTGGAGCAAAGAAGATTCGGGATTTGCTTTTACCGGAATTTTATTGAGATCAATTGTTAACTCAAGTTTAAATTCAGTTTCTTGGTTCAAGTCATCCACGATTTTTTGCAACAATTCAATGACTTTATCATTTGAAAATTCTGGAATCGAGCGTATATTTCCTTGTAGCTGTACATAACTTGGAATACTGTTTACCTAATTTCCACTATTGATAATTGTTACGTTATGGATTGTCCGACCTAAAACAGGATTTTCGACTGTCTCTGCCATGCGTTTCATCTCTGTATTGACTTTCGTCATGAATTCATTCAACTGATCAATGGCATTATATCCTTCTTGCGGGATTGAACTATGGGCCTCTTTACCATATGATGCGACAGTGTAGTTGATTGAACCCACGTGAGTATACATCAAATTGTAGTTGGTTGGTTCACCAATGATCAATCCATCCAAGTCGTCTACGTATCCTGCTTTGGTCAATTGTTCACTTCCTAGTTCCCCTACTTCTTCACCCACTGTAGCCAATAATTTGATTTTGCCATTAAATGTTTTTCCAGTTTTTTTTTAATCAATCATCGCGAGAACCATTGCTACAAGTCCACTCTTCATGTCTGTTGATCCACGATCATATAAACGATTTCCTTCAATTTTCGCTTCAAAAGATTTCTGTGAGAACTCACTTTTATTGTGGGAAGGTAAAAAAAGCGCCTAAAAAGACGCTTTTTTTTGGTAGAAAATTGGAAAACTGAGCTTTTAAAAGCACGTCAACAAAGTTTTTTAACCCTTGAGTTTCCGCCAGTTTTACTGAGTTTTGCCATCATTTGCGATACATTTTGTTTAACAAACAAGCTCTATCTAAGCCTATTTTAACAACGTTTACACTATTTTTGGTAGAAAATTGGTAGACCGAGATATTCAAAATATACTAGATTTCCTTGCATATAACAGTCCTCTACTGCACTCGATCAATAAGTTGTACCACTTTTTCATCAGACTTAGCATATAAATGCCCGTATGTTCCTAAAGTAATTTGAATGGTAGCATGTCCTAGTCTTTCTTGAATAATTAGTGGTTGTATATTTTGTTCAATTAAAAAAGCTACATGCGAATGTCTTAACGCATGCAACTTTATAGTTTTTACATTTGCTTCTTTTGCATAAGACTTTAACCAATTAGAAAATGAATAGCTTGGTGTAAAAGTTCCATCCAGTTGACAAACATAGTCAAAATTACCAATCCCTTCTTGCAATGTGTGCCATTTCTTTAGCTTTTCAGAAAGCTCTTTTCCTATGCCAATCGTACGATAAGCATTCTTTGTTTTAGGTGTTGATAGATACCAATCATTTTTTGTCTTATAAATAAGTGTCTTATCTATTGTAATAGTATTTTTTTTGAAGTTAACATTATTCCACGTTAATGCTTGTAATTCACCAATACGCATTCCAGTATAAAAAAGTAACTCATAAACAATCCTTCTATGATGAAATTGTATTTTGTTGTTTGGAATAACATCTAGTACCTTTTGAAATTCTTTTAACTCCCAAAACTCAACTTTATGGTTTTCAATAGGAATTTTAGAAACATCATCAATAGGATTTGATTGTATTAAGCCTTCTCTTAATGCTCTATCCAACACAATTTTTAAATGTCCTCTAATTCGATTGATATAAGAACTAGATAATGTCTGAATGCGAGATTCTATTCTTGAATTTCTAGTTGTTGTTTTACTCAATTCAAACATCCAGTCCTCAATATCCTGCATTGTTATATCTTCTAAAGGAATATGATAAAAATATTTAAGCTTGTTCTCGTAGATATATTGAGAGTTTTCGTACGTTTGACTTTTCACTTGCTTTTCATACCATTTAACAAAACGAATTTTATAAAAATCTTCAAATGTCATTTTATTAGTATTCGACATTAGTTCAGTAATCGGTCGATTAAATTCATGAGTTAACATAAATCTATCATATGCAATCTTTGCTTCTTTTTGTGTTTTAAAACCACGTCTAGTTTTTTGAATTTTCTTCCCGTTCGTATCATATCCTAAATATGCTCGAAAAAACCATTTCTTCGTTTCTTTATCTTTATAAATATTTTTTTCTCTAGCCAAAATTTCACCTACCCAATTTCAATATAAAATAGCTTCTGGATAATCCTTGCAGGAACAACAGCTACTTGTCTTCCACTATAAAATTTTATTCCTTCGACGTTAGCTAGATATTCTTTAGCTTCTCGAATAATTTTTGAAGCTTGACTTGGCTTAAAACCTAATTCGATCAAACGACTTCGATCAATCATAACGTCATACGTCTTTTCTAATTGCTCCAATGTTTTCAACGCCCTCCTAATCATTTCTAACAACAAAAAAAGACACTGCTAAAATAGCAATGCCCTAAATCCGAACTTAAAGCGTCCAGATATTTTAATTTTCTTCACCTATTTCCAACTAAATTTCGGCTTCAGTAAATTTTATTATTCGTGTTTGACTTTACTTAAACTTTCCTGATTTATAGATCACTTCATAATTACCTTGTGATTTTACATAGTCAAATGAATCCCCACCGTTAAATGGTTCAGTATCTAATTCTTTATTTTCATCATACGAATAATAATGTTCTAGTTCACTATCTTTCCCTTCATACGGTATCCACACATCAGCGAGATAACGATTACTATCTTTATCTTTATAGATTAAAAAACTAAAATTTTGTTCATTATATTTTTCATCATCAATGCGAGACTCTTCTTCAATAATTTTGTTTTTAAATTCTTCACCCGTTTTATCCATTTTGGACCCACAAGCACCTAATGTAATCATGCTAAACATTGCAACAAACAATAATAACCATTTTTTCATGTCATTTATCCTCCTAAGAATATAGTAATATTATATCATAAGGATTCATAATCATATTAAATAATTTCGTTATTTAATATTCTTGTTTTAGCGTGTTATAAGTCATTTCTGAAATCTTATTATCTTTAACTTTCGCTAATAACATAATACGAATGTTTGAACCATTTTGTACACAATCGAGTAATACAGCATATTCTTCCTCGTCATTTTGATAAATTGATGTTACTTTCCCACTACTTTGAAGTTTTAGTGCAGTCTTAACATCAATTCCATTTTTCTTAATACATTCTTTAGTCATCAGTTGTTTTAATTTTTCGTTCCGATCATTGATACTAGAAAAATTTGCATAGGCTTCACCATATTTTTGTAGTAACTCATTATCCGTTTCTTTATTTTTTTCAACTGTAACCATTGTTGAAGTAGAACTTTTCGTTTCTGAAACTTGACTACTATCGATTTCGTCGTTAGTTTCTTCACCCACATCATCAACTGTTCTCATCACAACAGAAATTTCAGTAGAAGAAACAGTTGTTTGTTCCTCATTATTATCTGAGCAGGCATCTAAAAAGAATACTGAATTTAACAACAATAAAGTTATCCATTTTTTCTTCATACAGTGCCTACTTTCCCCAATCTTTGTACACGTTTTATTTCTTTCAAATAAACTATTTTAGAAAACATTCCATCAGAAAACTTCACTCGATATTCTTTATTATTAACAGAAACCAAAAAACCATCTTGAAATTTTCTAACAACAAATTCATTCTTCTTACAGTCAAACTTTATACAAATTTCTTTTATCTGCCTTCTCGTTAACAGACTATTTTTACTAAACATGCGCTAACCTCCTATTTTTTTCTAACAATACTCGCAACTTTTGTAAATTCTCTTCCCCACTGCCGATTGTATTTCGCACAAATTTGCCCTTGTTCCGCATTTTGTTCATAAGTGGTAAATTTTCCATCTTTCTCTACGCTAGTTATAATGCCAGTATGACCGTATATTCCCGGCGACAATGCTTCACCACCCGGCCAATTGATTACATCACCTGCTTTTATATCAGAAGTTTTCGGATTAAAAATCACTTCCCAACCAATTTTTTCCCAATCGTAGTCACTACCAATAGCCCCTGCAAACACATGTCCTGAACCCATCATTTGTGGACCACCTAACTTTTCAACGTAATATGCGGTTAAACCATAACATTGTCCGCCGTTAATCGTTTGTCCCATCACAGATTCTAAAACATCAATTTTTCCCCCACCTATATTTGCTGAACCATTTCCCATCGAACCAGTTGAAAGTCTCTTATACCAATTATTAGCACTCGTCTTTCTTTTAGTTTGCTCAATCGGATCATCTTTTGTGCCTGCACGTTCCCAATTTTTCAAAATATCGACGGCTAAGGTATTTACATCTGTACCTTTTGACATTTTTTTCAATAATTCACTATCAGAACCATCATGGTTCCAAGCAAAGTCCATTTGGACTGCCGTAAGTTTCCAATCCTTACTCCCCTTTTTAGCAAAATTCAACAGGTCAACACGCCGACTGGAGTCCCATTGACCCAGACCCATTGCATAACCTCCAATCGAAGGATTAAACGCTGTTGTTTCGTTAAACGGTAAATCCGATTGAATACGTGAAGGAATCAAGCCACTTTCATGTTCCATATTCCCAAGCCAAGCAGCCGCAAATTGTTGTGTGCCACCATTCGCCTGTACAAAATTTGCAACATCAAGCGCAACTTGTTCCTGTGGCGTTTCAGGATCAAAATGAGAAGAATCGCCAGCAGTTCCAGAAGAAAAAACGCCTAAAAACAAAATAAATGGTAATAAAAAGAAGACACTACACGCCAAGATAAAATAAATTACTTTTTTCATGACACACCTCACTTTTTTCAAATAAAAAAAGGCTGGTTAAAATTACCAGCCTTCCGCAAAATCAGTACGTTCTTCTTCAAATGTTGAACCGAAAAATTCTTCTTCTGTTGCTTCTAAATTCCTAAAATTTTCTTCCGAATGATAAAAAGAGAACACATTATTTAAAGCATTTTCCGTATTTCCTACAATCAATTCTTGGTCTGATTCACCATCAAAATAAGCTCGTTCGTCTCTCTCAAATTGCAACTCATCAAAATTATCTACAACTACATTCATACTATTTTCAACGACATCATCACTAATCGGTTCAGAAGATTCAATATTCTCACGCCCAATTGGTTCCATTTCATTTTCTTCATTTGGTTCTAACTCAATCGAATAATCTTCATTGTTTTGTTCTTCTAATTGATCTAACTCAGGAACATCTAACACATCTGCTTCAATTTCTAATTCAGAAGGTAACGAAGCTTCATCATACATTCCTAATTCAGACTCATTCATTGCGTCTTCATCTTCATACTCACTACCGAGCGTTTCAATATCTGCTTCAAGCATATTATCGTCTTGTTTTTCTTCACTCATGAAATTATCATCTGGTGATTCTTCTCCACCTTCTGATATATTTTCCATATCTTCTGTTTCAGCAATATCTTCTGCTTCAATTGGCAACTCATCTTCATCTTCTGTTCTTGTTTTAAACAAAGAAGATAAACTCTGACCTAATTCAGACGTGCCATTGTCATAAGCAAAATATTCCCGACCCAAATTCAGCGCTTTATCATTTTGTGGTAATAGATTTGAAACTCCTTCTAGCGCCAATGTAATATTTCCAGTATAAGCACCCAAGCCAGCTTTTCCTGCATTTACGCCAAATTCAGAAGTTTCTTGCACTTTTTCTGTTACCTTGCTTTCAAAAACAGGTTTTTCGATTTGACCATCAGAAAAATAAGTCAAGATTCTATAACGATTTTTCCAGAGTTTTCGTAAGAAAATAAATTTCACAATAATCATCACAAGCATCGTTCCAAGTAGAATAATCCCCCCACTTAAAACCATTAGTAAACTATCACTGATCTTTTCCACCATTCCTAAAAATGCCTGATCAATCAATTTATTTACCCAAAAAAGCACAGACAGAAATACACCAAAAATAATCGGTAAAAATAAAATTCCAATCAATGCTTTAAAAAACTTGAACATCATCATTTGACACTTTGGAAAGAACGAGAACAAAACAATAATTGGAAAGACTAAAATTAACAAATTAACAATGATTTGAATGATTGTTAACATCACATTTATATACAGCACAGGAAAAGATAAAATACCTAAATTAACAATCCCTACCCAGACTGCAAAAGCCTTTTCCATTGTCTTATTTGCGTTTTGTTCAAAATATGGGTTTTCCTTTTCTAATCCTTCTATATACTTAGTTCTGGCTTTTGTAAAATCTTCTTTTTCATCATCTGTCAAATTAGGCTTTTCTAATAGCTTGCTATAATTTAGCTTTTCGCCATTCTTCATTTTTCCGTCTAACGAACCACTGTTCACATAGTTAAAAGTTTGTTTTACCGTAGCATCAAATAATGGACTTTGATACACACCGTCATCATCTGTTGAGCCCTCATCTTTTCCATAACTTGTCCCCGCAATAAAGTTTTTCTGTACATCTTTCGTCAACTCATTCACAGACTTAATTAAAAATGTTGACGTATTGTAAGTAGTTGGCACACCGTTTTGTCCAGTTGTTGAAACTTGACCAAACCAAGCAAAAAATACTGCTACAACTAACAAATACTGTAAGAGTACTTTTGAAAAATTTCTTGAACTGAAAAAGAACATATAGAGCAAATAAAAAGAACTAACAATCACTGCTAGTCCCAGTAAAGTACCTCCACCTATATTCTTTCCCCCGAAATTATTCAAAATACTAACCGACATACTGTAAGACGAAGTTTGTTGGTCAATAAAAAAATCGGAACGGTTCAACGCATTTTCACAAAAAAGAAAAAATGAAGCAAACAATTTTAAAACAAAAAACGGAATATCTACAAAAAACCAATTGACGACTTGCCACCCTTTATCTAACAAGCCACCGCCTACTGTATAAGCATTGTAACTATCAATTAAATACTGCATATTATAAGCCCCTTTCTACGCTGAAAAACGATTTTCCATAACCGAGGCTTCCGTATCATCAACTGTTTTAAATAGTTCTAACCATTCCTCAAAAATGACATGAACAACCACACGATTCACTTGCCCAAACATATCTTTAAGTAAGCACTGCCCTTGTACCATGTTCGATACCCATTTCATATTTTGTTCATTAATTGGCAAGTTTAAGTGCTGTAAAATACCTTCTCTATTCTGTACTTCATCAAAGCAAACAACTGTACCAAAGCCCATACCATCGTCTTTATCATCTAAATCATTCACTGATTGTGTGATTAACACTAAAAAGTTATTAAATGATCGTCCAATCCGCTTCATTGATTTTAAAATTGCTTTTCCTTCAGGTGAAGATTGGAAAATCCAGCTCTCATCAAAAAATGTAACAGTTTCTTCTTTTGGATTTCTTGAACCAAATTTTGAACAAAATGTCCCTAACGCAAACATCAACGTCACAGATAATCGTTTATTTTCATCTAATTGTTCATCTTTATCCGTTGGCAAATCTAAATCTTCAATTTCTAAAATCGTTACTTTCTTCTCAAAAGATAGTCCTTCCACTTCACCATGAGAAAAAGCTAATTCTAAAATTGATCCTTTGACCGTTGAAAGTAAAAAACGTCCCATATCTTTAACGTCAGGAATTTCACTTTCTGCCAAACGTTCAATCACATGCCAAAAACCAACTTGTTTTCCTAATTTTCGTTCAGAAACGACACTCGCAATGGTTTCGTTAATTTCTGTTTTTTGTTTTAGATTCCATGTCCCTTCATAAATATTCGTCAACATGGCTTTCGCTGTCGCAATTGCTTCTGTTTCATCGAATAAAACGATTGGATCAAGTACACCACGATTTTTTTGATCGCGAACATCTAATGTTACAAAGTTAAATGATCGTACAAAATCAACATCTAATTGATATTTTTTTTGATAAGCTTTATTATTGATTGCTCGCATAAATTGACGACGCATTTCCTTTTTAGGGTCAATATACAAGACTTTATCTTTTAAAGTAGCACATTCCATAAATAACTTCTTAGCTGTCACAGACTTTCCATTTCCTGTATCGCCTGTCAACGCCCAGTGCGGATTATTTGTTTTCTTTCCTTTCACGTCCTGCTTATTTCCTAAAAACATATTCATGTAAATTAAATTCTTAGAATTTAAAATGATACTATTTCGATCTTCTTTTTCTTCAAGTGTCGTATCCACACGACCAAAGTAATAACCTAAATTGGTGCCAGCTTTCAGTGACGTAAAAAAGTTTAGTTCTCCTAGCGCTTCAACAGTACTAGTATGTTGCCATTTAGCGTTTTTCATACGCATAAAATTACCGTATAACGTTGATTGGAAGAGATAAGGGTTGTCAAATGTCGCTTTTAATAATGGAATCCCTAGACTTCCTAGACGGTTAATTAGGTACTTCTTACGAGCACGCATTTGTTTTTTCGTATTTCCACTAACAACAATCACCGTTTTCCAATCAATAATATCCACGTTATCATCAATTTTTTGGTCTAAATCATCTAAAGATAATTGTCCTTCAACGATTTTTCTTTTTTGTTTCGAGCCTGCCAAATGCGCTTCTTGCATGATATTTTTTGTTCGAGTACGTGCTCGAGAAGAACGCCCAGAAAGCGCTAATTGTCCCTTGCTTTCCGCAAAAGTTGCCTGTACCTTCACTTCTACTGGAAAAGGCATCTTTTGAGTAATTTCTAGTAAATGATTGCCATCAAGAAAGACACCCATATCTCCTACAGGTAGATAAGAAACATAGCTTTCGCCATACTCACAATTAAAACGTAAACCACCAGAAAACAATGGTTTGATTTTTGTTGCCATCAAATTATCTAAGTTTTGACTTGAAAGAATATCTTTTCGTTCGTGGGGAATATTTTTTAAGAATTGATATGCTTGATAATAATACAATTCATCTTCTGTCAAACGCTCGACTAATAACTCAGACAAATTTTGATACACTTCTTGTTCCTGATCGTGGTAACTTTTTGCCCAATCTTCATCAAGTGTAATATCAAAGCCAATCCCCTTAACTACTTTTTCAGAAACATGGTCGATTGCTTTGGTGAAACTTTCTTTCAGTTCTACTGCAGTATCTTTTTTAGGTAACGGAACACCAATAATCCATGTATACTCGTAAACCATACCCATTTCATTCTCTAAGACAACAGAAGTCTTTTTCAATTTATCCACGCCAACAGCATAATTTTCTTGGTCAATTAAGGAACGCATTGCACCCATTTTCCCACGAATATCTGCATTGACAGGTAATAAATCAATTTCAAAACCACCGTTTTGTTTTAACCGTTTCAATGCACGAGTTACTTTTTTCTTTGTTTTTTGTTTCTTTTCTATATCCGTTAAAGTCATTGTTTCAGAGCGAATGCGATAATAAGCAATCGCTGTCTTTTCTTGTGTTAATACTATATTTTTTTTACTTGGCTCAATCAATGGATACTCTAGTTGCATCTCTTTCCTCCTAACTATTCATTATCGTTTAAATGAAAATTCTTCTATTTCGTTCACACGTTCAAAAGCTACGATTGGACGATTATCTAAAACAAATTGCTTCACGTAAGCAAGAAAATCCTTTATAAAACCAAAAGCATTTTTTCCATCAAATTCAGTTTCAGAAAAGAAACGTGCTAATTTATTAGGTAAATAAAGCATGAGCAAAAAATTTAAATTCACGCCAAAAATTGTTGGTAATCGAACCGTTTTCCAGAAAACTGCTACCACAATCACCCCAAAAATCAACATGAGTATGTATGGCAAACTGACTGGTTGCGCAAACACCCAAACAATTTTTCCTTTCGGAGACTTAATCACTTGAACAGAATAAGGGGCTTTTAAGCCCCTCGAATAATCATAATATTTCATAGTTACACCTCTCTACATACTGATTCCGAACAAGTTCAATACCCATTTCACTAAGTTAAAAACATTTTTCCCTTGATTCATTGCAAAATCATTCAAGATCAAAGCAATCAAAATAACCGAACCGATTTTCAACCACTCCGCACCTTTCCAATGCTTCAAAATTAAAACAATAACACCAAACGCTAAAATGGTAATAAAACCTGATTTTAAAAAACTATCCAAATTTGCTGTATCCATAATCTAACTACCTGCCTTTTCTGTAAAATAATGTTTAAATGTATCAACAAAGTAAGAATTTTCGGTCTTAGAAATCCAAAGTGAAAAGTCTTCTGTATGTTTTAAATCCGTTTCACTATTTTTAAACGTAACCGACATTTGAACGCCACGAACACCTTCTTCATTTGTTTCAAAATAGCTCATTTCATTCGTATCAAAAGAAACAAATTTATCTGCACCAGTTGCTTTTTCTGGTTCTTTCATCAACAACATCAAATCTTCTTCTTTACCATTTGCATATTTTTCAAAAAACATTTTTAAAAATTTTTCAATGTCTTGTTTTTCTTTTATTGGAACATCAACTTGTTCTTTTACTGCTTCTAAAGCTTCTGTTTTTCCTTGCGGTAAAGTAGTCGCTAAAAAATAAGGACGACTAACAATTGAAAACAAATTATCTTTAGCTTGAATCGGAAGAATCATTTCTTCTTGAATGGTTTCCGTCTTTTTCTCTTGTTCTAACTCATAGACAACATTTACATGAACAAGCTTGCTTGTATCTGTTTCTTCCACTTGAATAACACTTGCTTCTTTAAATTTACGCACAAAATCTTTCGTGTGATTCTCTGTTTCATCTACATTTTTTACATCAAATGATAAATACTTTGACAAGCGATCTAAACGAGATTTTTTGTCATCATCTTCCCATTTCGTATTGTAATTCATATACTCTTTCACAAAATTTTGAGCATAAAAAGAAAGAGCCGATTCATCAAATTCTTTTTTCACAACTTCTTTTTTAGTTGACTGTTGATTGATTGCTTTAACTTCTGCATTTAAACGAGTAAAATTACTTGCCACTACATTCGCTCGAATAACACCAATCACAGAAAAAACAAAGAGAATAACTAGACCTACCAAAACAAAACGATTTGCTTTTTTTTGCGTAATTTTTTTTACAGACGGCACTTTCTCTTTCTTTTCTCTTTTCTTAATCCTTTTTAAATCCATTTCCTCCTCCTTCAATTAAATGTAAATTTTTTTCAAATGTATTTAAAAACACTATTTTGTTCACTCTTTCTGCATACATTCGATTCGCTACAGTCCCCAAATGAGATTGATAACTAGCTTTATAAAAGCTATAAGAATAACTGTTATACCTTTTTTCACCTGTTGGCATTCGTTGGTAGTAGCCCTCTACAACCAAGCAAGTATGTTCTAAAGGATACTCAGCAAAAAATTCTTGTTTAAAGTAAAGTGGTTCACCAACAATCCCTTTATTCATCAAGAATGCTTTTGTTTTTTCAATATGAACAATATCTTCATCATCAATCGGATTTATAGTTACACTAAATCCATGAAGTCTTAGCATTTCTGGTACAGAATACCTAGCATACTTTTTATAAAACTCACTTTTTTCTCGAAAAACGGGCATAATATTTTGTTTCATTATTATTGCCACAACTTATTTTTCTTTAAAAAATCTTTGGTTTCTTTATACATTTCTCGATAACATCTTTCACCATATTCTTCTCTTTCAGATTGATTCATTTCAGAAAAACGTTTTGTATAAAAATGCTCCTCAATCGTTGGAGAAGAAACAATCGCCTGATCAATTTGATCGTTTGTTAAGTATGGTTGTTCAATCGCAATTTTTCGTCCAACTTTTCTCATTACTTCTCTAAAAAACTGTCTAAATTCATTCATTTCAAAACTCCCCTCTATTTTTAATCTAGTTACGCCATTTTTTGATATTTACGATATTCACAACGATAAATTTCATAAAAATCTTTTAAAAGACATTTCAGTCCTTGCTCGACCACATCATAAGATTGGCTGATTCGCAAAATTTCGTACCCTGCAGGATAATTATCATGCTTGCGAAAATATTGTTGAGCCATTCTTTTCTCATGTTCTAACACTCGATTGTAGTTATCAGGTGAATACAGATCGCCTTTCATTTGTTTCAACAAACGAATTTGATTGATATGAAGTTGTACAAATTCATATTCAGTCGTTACTTTTGTTACATGAGCAAATACTTTAGATCGAGCTAAAAAATTACTTTTAACTTCACCTTCCAGAATTGATAAATCAGGCGCACGTTTATGATTACGAACAAATTGTTCATAAAATAAAACAGCCATACGCTCCTCACAATTCAACAATGCTTCTTCACGAGCGGTTAGGTTTCTCACTCGATCACCAGTTAACACTAGACGTTTAAAATCTTTCATATACCGAATGACATACTCGTTTTTCGTTAACCCTTTATCCAATTTTCGTAACATATTCTCACCTCCCTTCAAAAAACACAAAAAAAGAGCAAGAATTAAACTTCTTACTCAGATACTTATTTCTCCAACAATTTTCCTTTTTGAATTTCCCACTCAAACCATTCTGAAAAATCTTGTTTGAAACCATCTACACTATATTTTTCTTGCAAACGTGCTTCCTCTGCATTTGACGGATCAAGATAAGTGGGCATATCTTTAGGACGTGCATAAACACCAATCCATGTTACATAGTCACCTTCAAAATAGCCATCAATAATAAACCCTTTTTTAGTTAGAATATCTCGGACTTTTTGTTGCAACTCACTTGCATTGTTGGGAACAAAATATTTATATTCTTCGGTAAAATACATAAACTCTTTTACCGTAGCTTGAAACTTATATTCTATTCTGTAGTAATCTTCCCAAATTACTTTATCCGAAACCAACATTTCTTCACTATAAATCGAAAACAAATGTCTAATACGTTTAATTTCTTTTTGCAGTATCTCAATTTGCATAGCATATTTTTCAAAATTCTTTTTTAAAAATAAAAGATCAAGTTCACCAGAATTATCTAAAGACTTGATTCTATCCATTATTTTTAATAAATCTATTACTGCTTGATCTAAACGTTTAGTAAGGTTTGAAGCTTCTTTAGTAATTCTTACAATAAATTCTCTTTCTGCCATAACATTTACCACCTTTTATCAGAATGGATATTCTTCTTCTAACTCAAATTCTTGTCGCATATAATCATGTACTTCATTGTTGCTGTCTGTAGTAAGCAATAAATCTTTTGCACCAACACAAACCTGTTCGATCAGTTCCTCATGTTTTTCTTTCAATTCCGCAAAATCAATTCTTTCCATCAATTCATTTGTCCCTAAATAATTATCAATCAACTTAATCATTTTCAATGAAGGCGCAAGGTAATTTGATAACCAACGAAGAGTTTTCTCAATTGAAGGTTTCTCCCCTTGAACCGAAAGTTTTAAACCTTCCAATTTGTCGATAACGTTATACCATTCTTGACAGTAAACCTTCATGTCATCTTCGATTTCATAGACTGTTAAAGACGCATTGACGATTTCTTTTACTAACCAATCAAGACTTTCACCACTTGAAAGAAAATATTCGACAAACAAAAAAGCTTTCTCATCAGAAAGCCTAATTTCATAACGATTTTTAATTCTGTAACGTTCACGAGATTCTTCAACTGATATAGATTCTTTTCGAGCTAGTTCAAAATCCTTTTGATAAAAGTTGAAATAGAGTGGTGATTGACGGCTACCAAAGTAAAGTGAAAGACCTTTATTAACCATCTTTCCACCCTCATAAGCAAACCCACCGTTAAAATCAAAATTTTTAAATGTCGTACTGACTAAACCTTTTTCCATTTTTTCTTTCAACAGATACAAGTCAAAATTCTTTTGTCCGTCAACAATTAGCTCATCTAACGCAATATCAATACGAGTAATTTTTGTATCAACAACAATATTTTTACCAAAAATATCATCATCATAAAGTGACCGAAAAAATTCAGTCCAACTGCGATTATTATCTTCCTCAAAAATTTCTTCTAATTGACGACAACCTTCACCAGACAAATCCAACATAATTCCCATATTCGTATTTTCTGGATTTCTAAACAAACGAATTGATCCATACGAAAATGTTTCTGTATAGTGATAAAAGCCTCTTGGCTCATGTGTAAACCACTGCATATCCATGTGAAGTAATTTTTCGATTATCGTTTGAACATCTAAGGTTTTAAAACGAACTCTTAAAAAGTCAATTTTTGCTTCTACAGAAGCAATTCCACCAGATAAATGAAGCTCTTTAATAATTTTCTTTTCAAGTTCTTTTGAAATTGTACGTTTACCAGATTCAATTTTTGAAATCAGGCTTCGCTCAATTTCCAGCTTATCTGCTAATTCTTTCTGTTTTAAACCTAATTCTTTTCTATATCGCTTTAAATCAACACCTCTCACAATTAAAAACCTACTTTCAAAAAATGTGACAAGAATACTCAAAAAATGTGACAAAAATTGAATCGCTGTATCCCTTGCGGGACAAGGGAAGTAACTAACTTTTTTCAATGGGTTTGTCAATTCTACCCCCATGTTATAAAACGGGGGTTCATTTCGTGAGGTGGGCATACGCCCACCTCACGTCTGTCTATTTCAAAAAGATTTTCGTTGCTAAAAGTGGGACTGTGGCTCTCGCTTCGCTACGCCACTGTCCCACTTATCATTAGCAACAATCTTTAGAATAAACAGCCGTTATACTCCTATATCGAGTTTCTTCTCTAAAATGTTTAATCTTCTCCTTAAATCTGCATTCTCTATGCTAATTTCTCTACTCAATTTGAGTAAGGATTTCACACTTTCTTTCATTTCATTAAATTCTTGCTTGTCTAAAAAGAATTCTTTATTTTCTTCTGATAAAAAAACCTGTAACATGGCTTCTTTTAAAGGCACATCATTTTTTCTTAAACGAACTAGTTCTTGAAAATCTTCAATATCTTTAAATGAAAAAACTTTATAACTATAAGTATGCCCTGAAACGTTTTTTGCATATCTACGTTCAAATTTTTTATCAGTTATTTTTTCTATCTTATTCGCCCAATTTTTTAATGTTTTCAATGCAATTGCATTGTCTAATTCGATTAAAACTTGATCAAACGAATACATTTAATAATCTCCTTTCAATTAAATATCAAATTTTTCACTTAGCTGATCTAATTCTATTTGTTGTGATTCAAATTCTGGGTCAGCTTCTGCGAGTGCTTCTTTTTCTTTCTCTAAATGTTCAGAAATTTTATTTGATAATTCTACTTTTAATTCATTTGAAACCGATCCACAGCCTAATTTTTTACCTATATTGATAAACTCATCAATAAAATTAAAACTATCAGGTACTAGTGGACTAAAAAATTCTCGAGCAATCTCTCCTCCACGAGCAAGATAACCACGACCATATACATTTAATCCATTGATTTTCTCAACAAATTTAAACTTTTTATTTTTATTTTCATCACCAAAAATCATAAATAAACCAGTTTCTGACAAACGTCCAACACTCATACGAAACATAAAGTTATCACGTAAAGCCGTTTTAATAAATTCCCCATCGGGACGTTGCATAGCGACTATCAGAAAGATTCCGCATTGACGACCTTTTAGAACTAATTGGGACAAATACTCATCAAATTCGCCCTCTGTTCCATAGTCACTTGCTAGCTCTGCTTTAAAAGCAGCCAGTTCATCAATGATAATAAACTTTGGTTTCAAACCATAGAAAGCATAATTCTTTCCCATTGTGTACTTAGGACTATTATTCATCATTTCAAAACGACTGTTCATTAACTCAACACCGTTTTTCAAACAAGACACAATATTTTCTTTACCAGTATGGACTTTTCCCGAAAATAAAGGAAGTTTACCTAACGCCATCAAATCGCTATTCTTTGGATCACAAATTTCAATATCTGCCACACCACAAAGCGCATAAATTAGCGATAGTAAAGTGAACGTCTTTCCTCCACCAGTTCCGCCTCCTAACAATAAATGCGGGTCTTTATCGAAATGCCAATACAAGCCTTTCATCAACTGAACTTTTCCTTTATCAGCTTTCATATCTGTAATCGAGATACGTTTATCGTAGACATCAACAACTAGTTCATAAATAATGAAACCTTTTTCGTCAACTGTAGCAATATTATCTGCATGAAAAGCTGTTTCTAAAAAACCACCAATTGATTCAAATTTTTCTTGAAATCTATTTCCAGAAGTTTCAAACGAAACGAAGATACTCTCTTTTGACGATTTGTAATGGACTTTCGGAAATTTGATTTTTTCCTTCATCTTGCCATCATTTGTTTTAACTTGTTTTTTTGTATAGTAATTGTTATCAATCAACATACGAGCTAACACTTGTCGCTGTTCCACCCTCGAAAAATACCCAGATCGAATAATTGAAGATTTTATCAGTAAGTTCATTAACAATAGTGACCCAACCAAACCACCTAAAATGACTAGCACTGGTATCACATAAACTTGCCACTCCTTCACATTTTCTGTCACTAAAGGATAGATTTGTTCATATGCAACAAAGTAACCCAAAACTGCTACTACAGGAGCAATCAACAACATTCTATATAGATTTAACAAATTTCTACTCGAATAACGAATACGCCGACCACGATATCTAAATAATTTTTTTATCATTTACTTAAACCTCACACATAAAGTTCAAGCATTGAATAATAGATTTTAATAAGATCATTCTCTCACTCCTCACAAAAAAGTGATAAGTTCCTAAAGTCACTTTTCGCTTTGTTTTAAATTAAATTTTACAATTTTTCTAATTTTCACTACATCAAATGAGCTCCATTCAATTCTATACATAACCCATCTATGAAATAGTAATAATTCCCATCAAATCCCCAATCACTGCATTCTTCAGCAAATCCTTGGTAATCAAAATACCTATCTAAAAACGTAGTGAATCCAGAACTAGTTACATTATTAAAATATTTTTTTAATAAATATTTTCCTAAGCTCGTGTAATTATTTACTCCTTCTATTTGTTGAAAACACTTGCCTCCAGATAGTAAAACATCAAATAGAAACTCATCTCCTCGCCCTCCTATTAATTCATCTAAATTATCAGAAATCCATTTAGGCAAATTTTTTAATACATCCGCAAAATAATTTAAGTCGTTCAATGAATTCCTCGAAGTGATTTTAAAAGGAGCTTCATATATTAAAATAAGACATTCTTCTTGAAAATCTCCTTTATGAATATTAAGTTCTCTAAAAATTTTTTCTTTAGAAACAGGTAACTCAAACCATTTTGAAATTCGGTTTCCTTTTCTGTATTCTTTTTCATTTGCCAAATAAAGTCTCACACTTATATTCAATTAACTTCCTCCCAACAAGTCCCTTACTATCACTTAGTAACAGAACAATACTCTTTATTCTACAAGTTCTCCTTGCACCACTACTCTATTAGTCGTGTCATAAATATTTTCACATGTAATTAATGTAACGACTGCCTCATCCTGATCTTCTAGACATGACGTATCTTTATAATTCACAATTTCTACAGACGTTGTTCGATAATGAAATGTTTTCCCAGATTCATTATTTTTCAAATAAATATCATCACCTTCTTT
Organism: Enterococcus sp. AAFC-DPL-6103; assembly: GCF_058216595.1. Lineage (NCBI taxonomy): Bacteria > Bacillati > Bacillota > Bacilli > Lactobacillales > Enterococcaceae > Enterococcus > Enterococcus sp. AAFC-DPL-6103. Next base: position 546,502 of record NZ_CM177102.1, on the reverse strand, counting down.
TACCTTATGAAGTGAAGTAAACATCATTCCTTCTTGACCCATGTTATGACTAGCTAATGCATAGTTTCCTTTACCCATTACTGAATCAGGAAAAATTGTCGTTGCTGCGTACAACATTCTTTCGTATGTTGTACCTTCTAAAATATTGAGATCAAGGTTAATTGAAGGAATTTCAACAGTTCCAACATACATTGCATTTAGATCATCTACGTGTGCTTGCGCTTCTTCAATTTCTTCTAACGTTGGGCGATTCATCGCTTCGTAATCAGCAAAGCCATTCTCGTCTAACTCACTGACATCATTCGCTAATTGAATACGCTCATCTGTATTCATACCTTTTCTTGTTTTTAGTACTTCTACTGCTTCACTAGATACTGTTTCTTCTGTTACTTGAACGTTGTTAGAATCTGTTAGTGTTTGATAACCTAAAAAACTACTTACTGCAAAAATACTAATCAAAGCAATAAGTGTTAAAACTTTTCCCTTTTTTGTTTTTAAAAATTTTTTCATATATTCTCCTTAAAAATAGAAGAAGAAGGAATAATTGCTCCTTCTTCTTCCTGTTTTATTTCATTGCTTTATTTCTTGAAGAATTTAGCAAAACCAAATAATGAAACGGTTGTTCCGGCAATAGCTCCTAATGCTTTCGCAACACCTTTAGAATCTGATTCTTCTTGTACTCCGGTTTTAGGTAAGGTTGAAGGCAAGACTTTTGCTCCTGTATCTTCTTCAACAGGTTCTTTTGGTGCTTCAGAAGGCGTCGTTTCAGGTTCTTTAGGCGTTTCTGGATCAGTTGGCGTTACTGGTTTTTCGTCTTCCGGAACTAAACGATCCACTTCGTTTGTATCTTTGTCATTATCGCCAATTGTTTCAGTTGCAACGTTTGGTACAATCGCATAGCCATCTTCTTGTTCAAGTAATGAGTAGTCTAAATCTTTGCTTAATGTTCCGCTAAATGTTAAACGATAGTGTTTGCCTGCTAATAGTGAACTTTTTTCTTTTGATAACGTCCACTTGATTTGTCCTGTTTTACTGTCTGCAGTTAATGACCCTTCAGACGTAATATCTGTCCATTTCGCATCTTTCACATCGACTGTTTCTTTGCTAGTAGACGTGTCTTTATCTTTATCAGAATCAACCTCTTCATCTAATACTTTGATTGCTGAAATCAACGCATCAATATCTGTTTGTAGAACTTTATCTGATACATCTTCTTTCGCTAAATCTTCTTTTGCTGTGTCTGTGAACTCTTGTAGTGTCGCAATTGCAGTTTCATCATAGCTCTTTGAATCAGCAAGATATTCTTCTGCTTTAACGATCCATTTGTTCAACGTAACTTTCAAATCTTCATCTTCTACATCAGTAGTTGAATTATCTACATTGCTGTTGCTTTCAGACACGTTGTCATCAGTCATTTCTACTTTGACGGAATCAGAATCAATATCAACATAATCTGAAACATTATCTGTTAATGAAAACTCTTTTCCAGCGATTGAATACGGTGCTTGATTACGAATAGAATAGCTTACGCTATCACCTTTTTTTCCTTGTAACGCATCAGTTGTTTCTTCACCATTTTCGTCAACATTATATTTTTGTGGATCAGAATCATAATCCTTTACAACTGTGTCAGTTGGTGGTGTTGTTTTTTCTTCACCATCAATGATCGCCTTTGCCTCATTCGGGAAATGATACAATCCGTCTTCACCTAGATATTCCGATAAATCAGCTCCAGCTCGAACTTCCGTATCAAATTCGAAAGAGTACGTATGTGCGTAGAAATCTGGATTACTCAATGCTTCTTCAGTCGCTACCATACGAATATTATTGCCTTCAGACATATCTTTAAACCAACTTGAACGGTCTGTTCCTGTTTCATCAGAAGTTCTAACATCAGACGTACGTTTTAGCGCTGGAATAATCGTATCTAACAATTCATATGATTTATGGTGGAATTTTTCTAGTTCACCGGGAATAATTTGATAAATCGTATAAGTGAATCCTTCTTTCATTTCGTTTAACGTATTATTGATTACATCTAACTCATCAGAATCGGATACTACTTTCGTTGGCGCAGGTACTTCTGACTGCGCAGGTTTCACTGCCGTATTTCCTTGCCATGCGTACTCCCAGTCGTTTTCGTCCGTCCATTCCTTTGCAGGATCAGCATTCGTGCTGAATGTATAACTAAAATCAGATACATCTCGGAATAACACCGTAAACATGGCCCATGGATCCAAATCGTCACTACCTTCATTGTTCACTTCAGCGAATTTTTTTGAGCCATCTTCTAATGTTTTCGTTTGTAACCAACTATCTGAAGAAACTAAAATACCATCGGATTTATCGACCATTCCCTTGTTGATTGTGACGGACTGTAGCCAGTCGATATCTGACCATGTGTAATAACCAGTTAATGGAATTTGTTCATTTGTACCAGCTTTTAAGAATTCCACATCAAACGTAATATCAACCATGCGATTGATCCATGAACCGATTTGATCTTGTACATTCATCGCTAAAGTACCAATCTGACCTTGTTTATAACCAGTAAAGTCTTTTACAGTCATTTTCATATCAACATCTTGTCCGTTTGCCGAAACATGGTGATAAATGACACCTGTTTCACCTTTGACAATGTCTTTCTCATTGATATGAATTCCTCTTGAACTTAACGAACCATCAGGTTGTCGTAAGCCATCTTCCCATCCTTCACCAATTGTTTCAACGGTTGTTTTTCCTTCAATGAATCCAGCCGAGAAATCATAATCAGAAGAAATGATTGTTTTATCATCTACAATTGTTGATTCTGGATCATCGAGTACAGAAATATAATCACTTGAAGCAAACGAACTGATTGCTTTTTTTGCATCTGATTTTCCTAGTGCTTTTTCATATTTTGTTGGACTTTCTACTTTTTGCTCATTGCCTTTTTCTGCAAGTACAATGGTACTTGTTGTCGCAACACCTGCCACAGTCGCACCCAACATCATTGTAGCCATCAATCTTTTTTTCATTACATTTTTACTCGTATTCTTCACTTCTTTTCCTCTTTTCATCTGTTTTTTTTGCACAAAAAAAAGACACGAAGAAATTCATGTCTTAGTTTTGCTTGAATCTGATATTCAATTCGACACGTGGATCACCACGAATCTTAACTTTACAATCCAAATTACTCTCACCTCTTTATTTTGTGTTTTACAAGTTTTCAAAAATTATTCTTCTCAAATTTAACAATGTTTTCTTCTAAAACTATTACTAAACTTTTTCAAGATACGTAACAATACGTCCTTCTTGTTGAACATAAATCTTGCGTAAACGAGTAAAGTTTTTAATACTCCCTAGCAGTTTTCTTTTGTCAGACTCTGTACTAATAAACACATCCATATAATCAGTTAAATTGATTTTTTTAACATGTCTATGTGACATAACCCTGAGAATTTCCTCCTCCATCATGACCTCCTATTTTTTATTACTAATGTCTATCAATAAGACTTACTGACACAAATCAATAATAAAAAAGGACACTCATAAGAATGTCCTTTTACTTGCTGTTAACGGAGCAACCGTTCGTCCTAATATAATGTTACCTTAACTATTTTTCCTTAGTTGGTTGAACTGGTGTAGGTGAAACTCCTGCTTTTTTTACACCACTTGCCCGAATTTTAAAAGCTTGTTCTGATTGTACAGAATTGTTGTAACCTTCGTATGTGCTTAACCACGCACGAGCAGTGACATTGCCTGTCAATTCAATTTCATCATCATAATCAATACCTTTTACGTTGTAATCTGGAGCAATAGCAATCTCTACTTGATCGTTTAACTTTTCAGAGTAAATAGTTACACGTTGCTCACGTACAATTTCAGTTACACGATTATCTGCATCACGTTCAAAAATTTGTTCAACTTCTAAAAAATTCATTTTTCCAAAAGTCTTTTTAACATCAATATCTTCAATTGTATTATCTTTGAAATTCAATCCCATTATTTACTTCCTCCTGCAACTTCCAATCTTTTCGCATAGACTACCAAATCTAACGAGCGACTATTCCCAATATTGTTACGTTTTGCACTAATACGAACAACTGGATCAACCAAACTTACCTCTTCTCGACCATCAAAGAACTGTGAATTTCTTAAACCGGGAACAAAAATTTCAAAATCACGTTGTTGCGCACTAGAAGCCGAAAACACCCGACCTCGAATTGGGCTCCCATTTACATACATATCTCGTTCTGCACGAAATACTGCTTTAATTTTATTGCCTAATTGCTTTTCATTCAAAGCTACTTCTTGAATACGATTTGCCAAAATAATTCCTTCTTTCAATGTTTTTATTGATAGTAGTTCCTGTTTTTACCACTATATTTTTATTTTTTACAAACAAAAAACACAACCAGAAAACTAGCTGTGTTTATATATTTATTATTAAATTAAGTTTACTATTCCTTTCAGAAAAAATATTTTCCAACAAATGAAAAATAGAAACCTAATACATTTTATGATTCTTTTTCGTGGTAGTAGAATGTTTGTTTGATACAGCCTAAAAGTTCGCCTAAGCTATGAAATAGACTTATATCCATTCATTTCATAGAATCAATTCTTCAACGGCTAGTGAAATTTATTCACATCACGGCACATTAGATAGACCTACCACATACGCTAAACAACACTCCTCCTTTTGCTAAGCCAAAATCAAGTCTTTCCTTTCAACTTGGTTCGAGCAACTATTTCCAACGTGTCATCACGACATGGTTATAAGAAATAATTTGACTATTTAAAATAAACACCCATCATATATCAAGCGGAAATTACTCCAATGTTTTCAACGCCCTACCACATTTTGTAGTCAAAACAGAAAACCTAGTCCTTAATATAAGCCAGAAACCTTTTATCCCAAATTAGTCATTAGCATGGCTCTATTTACAGATTCCATTGCCAGCTTGTATCTCATTCATGGGCTGACATACCTCACCCCAAAAAGACTTATAACCTTGAATGAAAATTCATCCTTGTATTATTTCGTCAAATCGCTTAGAATGAAATTGTCTAGATTTATTCTGAGCGTTTGCGAAACAGAAATTCATTTTCTTCTCGCGAATGCTTTTTTGTTTATTTGAATTTAAAAGGCTTTCTTGCCTTATAAAAGTATTCTATCTCTGATAAAATACTTTTATAAAGTAGAAACAATGGTAAACCATCAACTTGATATAATCATTATATTTCACTATTTTTCACTTGTCAATTAAAAAATATAAAAAAGTGAAATATGTGAAAGCGGAGGTTTTTTTTATGTATTATAACTTTGTTGATTTTCCAGAAAATTTACGAAGAATTAGAAAAGATAGAAAGTTAACTCAAGATCAGTTAGCAAAAAAACTTGAAATATCTAAACGAACTATTATTAACTACGAAAATGGAGCAACTTTTCCTGACGAGCGAATTTTGCAAGAGTTATCAGAAACACTGAATGTTCCTCTTGAATCATTACTACTAAAAACAGAATATGTTGATATTCAAGAAAAATTGAAACAAATTAAAAAAGTAGAACTTTACGAAGAAGCAAATATTCTCAATATCTTAGATTCTGAAAGACGACTTTTACAATATATTAAACAAAAAACTGAGTTTAATCGGCAAATCATGAATGCTCCTGAAAAAGTGCAAATTGAAATAGCCTCTACCTTACTAAAGGGTACTCTGGATCGTCCAATAAATGAACAGATCAATTTAATAAATCTTGAATTTGATATGAACATAAATACTGCCATAAAAGAATTAGAACAAGAATATCAAAAAGATAATTCTTTATAAATTTCCAACCCTGTCATATCTTTATTGAAAAGTTCATTTTTGTTTTAATTCGTCAAATCACGCTCAAATGAAATTGTCTAGATTTTATTTGAGCGTTTGCGAAAAAGAAATTCATTTTCTTCTCGTGAATGCTTTTTTGTTTATTCTTGCCAAAATGTTAAACTTTTTGTTTAACTTATCCTCATGATACAGTTGCATAATAAAATAGTCAACACTTTTTGTTTAACTTTTACCATTTTATTTTCAAAGCGTTTATAATTAAGCGTAAGGGGGAGAACTTTATTGGAAACACTAGCTGAAAGACTAAAGTTATTACGTGAAGAAAAAGAATGGACTAAAACATATGTAGCCAAAAAATTGAATTTGAATAATTTAGGAACATATGCAAATTGGGAATATGGCACTAGAGAACCTGATTCTGAAATGATTACTAAAATTGCTAGTTTGTATAATGTATCTACAGACTATTTATTAGGTAGAACTAACAATAGAAACGATCCACAAGATCAAAGCAATATAGGACAAAGTATTATTTCTCATTTCAGGTTAAATACTGCTGATATGGATATTAAAGATATAGAACAACTTGAAGAAGAATTAAATGATTACATGGAATTTCTTATAAAAAAAGCGAAAGAAAAAAAAGATCGCAAAAAGAACAATTGATAGGTGGTTGTTGCATTGGATTTTATTTATGAAGATATATATTTTGAAGCGTCTGATTTAGCAAATGAACTAGCATCGAAAGCCAGTAAATACTATTCAAAGGATATAAATACAATTAAATGCTTTGATATAGAAAATTATGTAACTGAAACAAATGATATCGAAATTATTCAGTATGACTTTAAAGAACAGTTATGCAATAAAATGTTAGGTTCAACTTCTAAAATATTTGATGAGGTCTTAATTACCATAAATAAAAATTTATTCCCCGAAAGAAAAAATTTTACAACAATGCACGAAATTGTTCACTTTTATAAAGATATTCCTTTTGCAGAAGAGGGTCACACATTTTCAGACATGATTTCAGAAAATGGCTATTTTCCAGAAGATTTACCCAAAGAATATAGAGCAAACATAGGAGCAAGTATTCTAATGGCAAATGATTATGCGTTAGAATACGCCCTACACAAATTTTCTACTTTTGAAGAAGTTGCTAATTACTTTTTTATGAGTAAATCCGCCTTACATAATAGAATTAAAGAATATTTAATTTTCGAGAAACATCTAACACCAAACTTTGCTCAGAAATTCTCAAATAACTTTAGGTATGGGAATAGAAAAAAACTTCTTACGGTTTTCAAGTAAAAAACCATGATCTATTATTTTCTAGATTCTTTCCATTCAAATATATATCAAACATCGGAGCAACTATTAAAATGGGAAATAATTAAGTATATATAGAAACAACAAAAATTTTTAATGTTTTTCTATAAATAAAAACAAGTGCCTAAGATTAAAATCTGCAGACACTTGTTTTTTACATTACTCAACTTCTGTGTATCCATAACCTTCATAAAGTTTAATTACTGATTCCAATGAATAAGTATCATCTTTTGTGTCTATAATTTTTGTTATTTCTGCTACATTTGCTTCTTTTTTATCATTTAATATAATATTACTATAGCCAAAAATGACCGTTTCTGTCTCTTTTAATTTGCCCTCAGTCCCTCCAGAATAGGACTTAATTGTAAATATTTTTATTAAATTACCGTTACCGCCTTTATTCATCCAACTATTACTAGTATCTTCATCTTTACTAAATTGACGGTACATTAATTTTTCTTCTTTAATATCATATTGAGTATCCCAAGAATATTTATTCTCTTCTGAACTCTTATATCTTCTCTTAACACCCTCATCAATCATACGTTTAATATCATCAATATTAGTAATTTCTGTTGCTTTTTCTGCTACCTCCTCAAGTCCCGTAACTTCAAAAGAAGGCGAGAAATTTTTATCCAGAACGTAACCTATATTCATTAGTTCATCAGTTAATTCTTTAGATGTATTTATGGTTGCTTTATCTCCATTTTTTAATTCTCCATCATTATTAATCTCAAACTCAATATAACTAAGTTCATCATCAAAAGTATTATCAATTTGAGCAGTTCCACGTCCACTAGTTCCAATAAAATTGACAACCAATTTTTTTTCTACATCTTGAGTTTTTAACTCTTTAGGTTTTTCTAAATCCTTAACCACTATTGTTTTTTCACCAGACTTAATCTTATTAGTCTTTTCGCTATCAACATTAGCAACTAACTTTACTTTATCGCCATTAGATAAATTTTCATCTTTATTCAATTTAATTTTATAATTATTTAAAATAGCATCTATCTCTTTTTTAGTTTTTTCATCTGGAAAATCCGTATCACCGTCATAATTCAGAGTATCCTTCAATAGCTTATCAGTATTTACATTATAAGTAGCAACACCCTTCGTATCAATTCCAGAAAAGCTAACATCTACATATTCTGTAATATCTTTAGACTTACTACATCCCGAAATCATTAAAATACCAATAAATCCTAATACTAAACCGATTTTTTTCATATAACCCTCCAAAATGTGTATTTTTTCACATGAAAATTATACCATAAAAATAATTCTAAAGTAATAATGATTAAAATACATCAATCTATATTACTCATTGACATCTTTAGTTAGTTTATCAAAAAAATCAAGTCAAAATATACCACTTCTATTCATAATGTATTTATAATTACATCTTTAAATTTTGTAAATGTCACACTTTTATCACAGTTCTTATAAATTTAATTAAATTGTAATCCATTTACAATATCTAAAAGCGCATTAAACCAACAGTTATAGCTCATTTCCATTTCTAACCTATTGAAAAGCAATAATTAGGCTATTAGCTACTTTTTTATTGCTTTTTTTCTATTTAAAAAACAGGGAATAAAGTCAGACACACCAAGTGTTTCGTCGGCTATTTCTCTGGTAGAAAATTACTGGTAGAAAAAATAAAATAACACGAAAAAAGCGCCTAAAAAGACGCTTTTGGTAGAAAATTGGAAAACTGAGCTTTTAAAAGCACGTCAACAAAGGCTTTTAACCCTTGAGTTTTCGCCAGTTTTACTGAGTTTTGCCATCATTTGCGATACATTTTGAATTCCAAAAACAGATCATTATAGATGCTCAAATATTTAGGACCAAGATCCTCATAGACTTCCAGATGGGCAATCGTTTCATCTGATGGATAGAATTGCTTATCACCAGAAATTTCTTTTGGTAATAGTTTCTTAGCCGCAGCGTTTGGCGTCGAATACCCAATATACTCTGCATTTTGAGCTGCATTTTCTGGTTTAAGCATAAAATTGATAAAATCGTAGGCACCTTCCGTATTTTTTGCGGTCTTTGGCATCACAATGTTATCAAACCATAAATTTGAGCCTTCTGTGGGAATAACATAATGTAAATGATCGTTTTCTGACATCATGTCGGCTGCTTCTCCCGAGAAAGTTACCGCAACTGATGCTTCTTCGTTAATCATGTACATTTTGATTTCATCCGCTACGATTGCTTTGACATTTGGTGTTAACTGATTCAATTTATCTGCAGCTTCATTTAGCTCTGAAAGATTTTTACTATTCAAAGAATAGCCCAAACTATTTAAAGAAAGCCCCATCACTTCTCTGGCCCCATCAATCAACATCAAGCTATCTTTTATTTTTGGTTGCCATAAATCGTCCCAGTGTTGCATTTGTTTTGCATCTAAAAATCGATCGTTGTAAACAATTCCTAACGTTCCCCAAAAATAAGGAATCGAGTATTTGTTTCCTTCATCAAAAGCCAAATCTAAAAATCGAGGGTTGATATTATTTAATCCAGTGATTTTGGAATGATCCAGTGGCAGCAATAAATCTTCTTTTATCATTTTTTGAATCATGTATTCACTTGGAATCGCAATATCATAATTCGTTCCACCTTGTTGGATTTTCGTGAACATTGCTTCGTTTGAGTCAAATGTTTCGTAGTTGACTTTATAGCCATATTCTTTTTCAAATTTAGTTAACAAACTAGGATCAATATAGTCACCCCAATTGTAAATCGTTAAAATTTTAGCATTTGCCATACCACTTGATTTTTCCAATTGATGAACGCCGAATAACAAAACAACAATAATCATCACGATGCCAAAAAATAAAGATTGCAAATTTTTCATTGTAGTTTTGCCACCTCCTCACGCACGCGACGATTTTTTTTGCCTCTTTTTGGACTGTTTTCTTTACTAATAAAATAATAACCAATTACTAGAATCATTGAAAACAAGAAAACAAGTGCACTCAACGCATTGATTTCCAAACTAATTCCTTGACGCGCACGAGAATAAATCTCCACTGACAAGGTAGTGAACCCGTTACCCGTAACAAAGAACGTCACAGCAAAATCATCCAATGAATAAGTAAACGCCATGAAATACCCTGCAATGATCCCAGGAGAAAGAAAAGGTAAAATGATATTTTTCACTACCTGCAGATTATTGGCACCTAAATCTCGAGCAGCATCCACCATAGAATCGTTCATTTCTTGTAATTTTGGCAATACCATCAACACAACGATCGGGATACTAAAAGCAATGTGTGAAAGTAACACACTTTGAAATCCTAAACCAAAGCCAAGCAAAGTGAAAAAGATCAAAAAGCTAGCACCAATAATAACATCTGGTGAAACCAATAAAATATTATTCATACTCAACAATGCTGTCCGTGATCTTCTTTTTTTCGTGTAATAGATTCCCATTGCTCCAAAAGTCCCAATGATTGTCGCCAATAGCGCAGACAAAAAGGCAAGCATGAAGGTGTTCAGCACAATAATAATCAAACGCGTGTCTTCAAAAACCGCTTGGTAATTTTCCCAAGTAAAGCCAGTGAAACTTGTCATAGAGCCGCCGTCATTAAAGGAGTAGAAAATCAAATAAAAGATTGGCAAATACAACAATAAAAAAACAATGGCTAGATAAACATAAGACCACTTGAATTTTTTCATTAAGAGCGCCCTCCTTTTTTCTTCTCACCTGTTAAAAGCATGACCACAAACATCGCAATAATCAAAATGACGCCAATCGTCGAACCCATTCCCCAATTCTGGGTAACCAAGAAGTGTTGTTCAATTGCTGTCCCCAACGTGATCACACGGTTTCCTCCAATTAATCGCGTCAACATGAATAAAGAAAGTGAAGGGATAAATACTGCCTGGACACCACTTTTCACACCGTTTAAAGATAAAGGAAAAATCACTCGACGAAATGTTTCTAGATTATTTGCTCCTAAATCTCGACTTGCACTAATTAACGATGGATTCAACTCTTCTAATGCGTTAAAAATCGGCATGATCATAAACGGAATCTCAATATAAGTGGCAACAAATAAGAAACTCACATCTGTAAATAAGATTTGCTTAGTTCCAATACCCATGAAATCAAAAAAGTGATTAACGCTTCCATTGATGCTAAAAATCCCAATAAACGCATAAGCTTTCAGCAATAAGTTGACCCATGTGGGCAAAATAATCAGCATCAACCACAATTGCTTATGTTTCAATTTAGTCAAAAAATAAGCTGTCGGATAACTAATCAACAACGCAAAAACTGTAATCAACAACGCATACCAAACAGAGTTGAAAGTCATCCAAAGATAGGTTCCTGAAGTAAAGTACGTAGCATAATTTGCTAAAGTAAAGTGTCCATTCATGTCAAAAAATGATTGATAAATAATCATAATAACTGGTGCAATTACAAATAATCCTAACCAAAGCATATAAGGGACTGAATAAATTCTTCGCATTGTTTTCATGACACAGCCTCCTTACTCTTCATAGCTTTCTAGTCGTGCATCAAAGTCTTCCTCTGATTCATTGAAACGCATAACATGGATATCTTCTGGTTCAAAAGAAAGGCCTACTTTACTTCCTTCTTTGGCTTTCTTCGTTGAGTGAACCATCCATTCATTGTGCTGTTCATCGAAACAAATAATTTCATAGTGTACGCCACGAAATAACTGAGTATCTACAGTAACAACTAATTTTCCTTTGTCAGGTGTCGTAATATTCAAATCTTCTGGGCGTAAAACAACTTCGACCGGTTCATTTGGACGCATTCCACCATCCACACACTCAAATTGTTTTCCAACAAATTCAACTAAGTTGTCCTCAATCATCACACCATCAACAATATTACTTTCTCCAACAAAATCAGCAACAAAATGATTGATTGGTTCATCATAAATGTCCACTGGTGTACCACTTTGAACAATTTTTCCTTTATTCATAACAAAAATTTCGTCACTCATTGCCAAAGCTTCTTCTTGGTCATGTGTCACAAAAATAAAAGTGATTCCTAAACGCTGTTGCAATTCGCGTAATTCATATTGCATATCTGTTCGTAATTTTAAATCCAAAGCAGACAATGGCTCATCGAGTAACAAGACTTTGGGCTCATTAACGATGGCGCGTGCGATCGCGACACGCTGCCTTTGTCCACCAGACATTTCACTGATTTCTCTCGTTTCGTAGCCAGGAAGTTGGACCATTCTTAGTGCGTCAGTCACTTTTTTTCGAATTTCATCTTTAGGCATCTTTTTTATTTGTAAGCCAAAAGCAACATTATCAAATACATTCATATGAGGAAATAATGCATAGTCTTGAAAAACGGTATTTACTTGACGTTTATTGGCAGGAAGATCGTTTAGTCGTTTCCCTTCAAAATAAATATCCCCTTCAGTCGCTTCCGTAAAACCAGCAATAATTCGTAAAATCGTTGTTTTTCCACATCCGGAAGGCCCTAATAATGTATAAAATTTTCCTTGTTCAATTTCAAAACTAACCTTTTTTAAAATCGTTTCATCGTCATAGCGTTTCACTACTTGATCAAACGCAATAATTGGTTTCCCCACTTCTTCCTACCTCCAATTTATAAATACGATTTTGTCGCAACAATCAATACTTTCGTCTTAGTTGTCAAGTGATTTCTTAACTGATGTTGCTTCGTCGCTTGATAATAAACAGACTGACCAGCTTTCGCAAAATAACTCTTCTCACCTAAGATTAACTCTAATTCCCCTTCTAACACAAAAATAAACGTTTCAGATAAAGAAGGTTCAAATGTCTTATACTCACCAACTGACTCAAACGTCAAGAGAACAGGTTCCATTTCTTTTTCATTTGAATCAGAAACTAACCATTCCAGTTCATACCCATTTTCTTCATCAAAATAAATCGTATGGTCTTCTGCTGAATAAACGATCTGCAAGCTTGGTGCCTCTTGGCGAAAAAATTCTTCTGGTGAAACACCCAAGACTTCGAGTATGGAAAAAAAAGTTTCCATTGAGGGCGAACTCAAGTCTCTTTCCAATTGAGAAATATAGCCTTTTGATAAATCTGTCCGTTCGCCAAGTTCTTCTTGTGTCAAGTTCTTTTGAATTCGTAAATTTCGTAACTTTTCTCCAATTTCCATTTTTTCCTCCAACGGAAGTTTTCTAATAGTAAACTTAAAGTTTACAATCACCTGTATTAGTATACGAATTTTAACAAAAAACGCAACCCTTTCAGTTTATTTTTTTGAGAAAAAAACGTGTGATAAAAAAAAGAATTTTACGTCTAGAGAAAAGAAAAAAATTTTCAGGAGGCATTCGCTATTTTTTTATAAAAGCTTAGAGAAAGAACTCCGAAAAAAATGATGTATTTATGGTATGATATAAGAAAATTTTGAGGGAGGTTTCATTTTATTATGGAAACTTTTAAATCTTTTCAAGTAACAAAGGAACCAACATTTCAAGCAAAAATTATTGAGCAAGAATCCATTGATCTAAGAGACAATGAAGTGCTTGTTAAAGTTGCTTACTCAGATGTTAACTATAAAGATGCTTTAGCTAGCAGTGAATCTGGAAATGTGATTCGGACTTACCCGATGACACCCGGTATTGATTTAGCTGGAACTGTTATCAAAAGTTCAACTGAACACTTCTCACCCGGTGAAAAAGTTTTAGTTACTGGCTACGGACTAGGCGTTACTCATCCTGGTGGATACAGTCAATATCAAGCGGTTCCAAGTGAATGGCTAGTCAAGTTACCTGAACAATTAAGTACACGACAAGCAATGATTTTAGGAACAGCTGGATTGACTGCGGCTCTTGCAGTCAATGCGTTGTTAGAACAAGGAATGAAGCCAACGAATCACGTGTTAGTCACAGGTGCTTCAGGCGGTGTAGGTAGTGTAGCAATCGCTTTACTACATAAATTAGGTTTTACAACTATCACTGGTCTTTCTCGGAAAACAGCTGCTGCATCTTGGCTAAAAAAATTAGGTGCAACTCAAGTTGTTCAACCAGCTGCTTTTTTACCAGAAAAACCAAAACCACTAGCAAAACAAACCGTTGATTATGTAATCGACACAGTTGGTGGCGCTCAATTGAGTCAACTTTTACCTTTGATTTCTTATAATGGAGCTGCTGCGTTGTGTGGCAACGCCAGTGGGATTGAATTAACTACAACCGTTTTACCTTTTATTTTACGAAACATTCAGTTGATTGGGATCGACTCCGTCAATGTGCCTCATGAACGACGAGAAAAAATTTGGAACCAATTGGCTGAACTAGCAATTGCGAATGACTTATTGGTCACAGAAATTTTGCTTGCCCAATTACCAGAAACAATTGCTCAATTGTTGGCAGGAACACATCAAGGAAGAACTTTAGTTCATATAGGTGAAGAATAATGAATATTTTGATAACTGCTGGTGGAACCACGGAAAAAATTGATCAAGTACGTGCAATAATCAATCATTCAACTGGTCGTCTAGGTAAACAAATCGCGGATGCTTTTTCGAAAAACCCCGAAGCAATCATTGACTATGTCACCACCAAAAACAGTGTGTTACCTAAGCCGAGTACCATGATTCACTTGCATATGATTGAATCGACACATGATTTATTAACAACTCTAGAAACACTTTTACAAACAAAAACATATGACGTCATCATTCACAGTATGGCTGTCAGTGATTTCACCCCTAGTATTAGTTTGTCAAAAGAGCATTTCATTGAAAGTTTTGGTACAAATGAAGTGACTGAAACTTCTTTTGACAACTGGTTGACCCAAACAAAGCAAGCTGACAACAACTCTGCCAAGAAAATTTCTTCTGACACAGATCAATTAGTCATTGTTTTAGAAAAAACACCCAAAATCATTAGTTATTTGCGGAACTGGCAACCTACTGCATGTATTGTTGGATTTAAGTTACTTGTGGATGTTTCAAAAGAACACTTACTAAATATTGCGCAACAAAGTCTGGTCAAAAATCAAACTGACTTCATTCTAGCTAATGACTTAACTGAAATTTCTCAAGAACACCATCACGGGTATTTACTCGCAGCAGATGGAACCGTTACTGAAGCATTTACAAAAAAAGAAATTGCGGATCTGATTGTTACAAATGTTCAAAAAAATAAAGGAGATGATTAAATGAAAACTGTTCTACTTGGTATTTCTGGAAGTATCTCTGCCTACAAAAGTGCAGATATCACCAACCAATTGACGAAGTTAGGTTATCAAGTTGAAGTCATCATGACTGAAAGCAGCACTCATTTCATTACACCGTTAACTTTACAATCTTTAGCCAAACGTCCAATTCACACAGATGTCATGCAAGAAGCTAACCCTAAAGTAATCAACCATATTGAATTAGCAAAACAAGCTGACCTCTTTCTAGTTGCTCCGGCAACAGCCAATATCATTGGAAAGCTAGCAAATGGAATTGCGGATGATTTACTTTCTACAGTTGCACTTGCTTTACCTCAAAAAACACCCAAATTGATTGCACCAGCTATGAACACGAACATGTACACAAATCCAATCAACCAACGAAACTTAACCACTTTGAAATCTGTTGGTTATCAAGAAATCGAACCAAGAGAATCCCTACTAGCTTGTGGTGATTTTGGCAAAGGCGCATTGGCAGATGTCCAAATAATTATTGATCAAGTGCTGTTACACTTGAATCAACGAACAATGTAGAGGAGGAAAAGTGATGAAAAACACTAAAAATTTCACTTTAACCGCAATGTTTTTAGCTATTCTTATCTTACTAGCAGTCACACCACTCGGTTTTATTCCGATTGGTCCAATCAATGCAACGACGATGCATATTCCAGTCATTATTGCATCAATCGTTTTAGGGCCAAGATTAGGCGCATTTCTTGGTGGGGTCTTCGGCTTCATCAGCTTAATCCGTAGCACCATTATCCAAACCCCACTTTCCTTTGTTTTTTCTCCTTTAGTTCCTGTGATTGGTACCACTCAAGGTAGTTGGAAAGCATTGCTGGTGGTTTTTATTCCAAGAATTTTGATTGGTATCGTTCCCTACTTTGTTTATTTAGGTATCAAGCGCTTTTCTAAGAGAAATACTTCTCCTGTTGCCTTATTTATCGCAGGATTGGTCGGCTCACTTACAAACACGATTTTAGTAATGAATTTGATTTATTTTTTATTCCAACAAGATTATGCTCAGGTAATTGGTGCAAGTGCAAATGCGGTCTACTCGGCGATTCTTGCTGTGATCTTTACTAGTGGAATTCCTGAGGCAATTGTTGCAGGACTAGCAACTGCAGCTGTGGCAAGTGTTCTTCTTAAGTTGATTAAGGTAAACCCTACACAAGAATTGTAAAAAAGGTTGTGGCTCCAAGCGTTCAGCTTCGAAAAAATAATGAGCAACTGACAAAAATAGCTTGCCATATTTTTGGACAGTTATGAATTATTTCGAGAAGTTGCTTGGGGAACACCGTGTAAAAGGTTGTGAAAGAAGTGCCCAGCTCCAATAAATAAGAAAAAATTACCAGAAATTGCTTCCCAAATTTTTGAGTAATTTAGGCTTATTTGGAAGGAGTTACTTCTTGAACACCGTAGAAAAAGGTTGTAGTGCAAAGCATTTAGCTTCAAAAACGATCTCCCTGAATGATTAGTCTAGCTTTTCTCACATTCATTAAACAAAAGAAAGCAATAAAAAAGAAAGCCTTCCCAAACATTTACTTATGTTTAGGAAGGTTTATGCTATAATCAAATTTGACAGTGAAGTTGAATGACGGTGGTTACTTTTCGAAAGGTGGTGGTGCTTATGAATATAAGTACCGGACGCTACGAAAGGAGTAACCCTTTTGTCCGCATATGAAACAATTCAAATCATTCTTGGTTTTGGTATGTTTACCATCGCATTGATTGGTTTGATTGTGGCTGTGCTTAAAAACGACAAAAAGAAATAGCTAGTCGTCACTTTAGCGAGACGACTAGCTATTTCTTTTTGATATCGTAATGTCTTTGCCACCGTCTTTAGCGGTGAAACGCAAAGATGATTAACTTTACTCCCATTTTTTATTGTTCATTATGTATTTGATTTTTAATAGTTACTTTCCAAATAGTCGAAAACTATTTTCTTCGATTATTTTTATAGTATTTTATAAACAGTAATATTACTACAAAAACAGTCGAAAAGATCAGAAAATTTCTCATCGGAAACATATACGTAAACTCCTATCAGCTATCGTATAATCATTACATTATCAGATAGCACATTGCGTTTGTGAATCAAGGCTACAAATGGGAAATTCTGCTGTTAACGTCAGTCGAACACCACCTTTTGTTCTACCTTTATTAATCATAGCTTTAATGTCAGCCTGTCCTTGATTACAACAATTACTTAATATCCCAGCTCCAATAATAACACCGACGACAGCCCCCATAACTCCACCAATTACCGCTCCATAGGCTGCCCCATTCACAGCAAATCCTACAGCGGCACCGCCTAAATAATCTCTTAAGTTTGCTAAACCTGCCTTAGTGGTTGCGTACTCATTAATACCACCATTCACAAATTTTTCTGACCATCCATTACCTAATGGTACTATATAATCACCTAGAGTTTGAACTGCATAGCACATTTTGACTTCAGCACCAGCATATTTTACTATAAGTGATTGAATCAAGTATGGTTATCTTCTCTGGTTGAAACATTTTATTTGTTTCTATACTATCATCATTTTCTGAAGCATAGATAACTTGAGAAGTACCTGGGGCTAATATACTCAGTAGCAACATACAAGACAACATCGTAATAATTAGTTTAACTTTTTTCATTTTAACACTCCCTCATATTTTTTGTAAACGTTAACAAAAAATATATAGCATACAGCTATTACTTCTATAATTAATAACTCACATTATAAGGTAATATTTCATAGTCAGAAAGAATTAAATTACGCAGAGAGGATACTAAAAATTTGCTAGGCTTTATATAAATATCAGTTTATTAGTTTATTGGCTCTAAATTAAGTCTTGACTAATATTCTTAGACTATTCAACTCATTTTCTACTTTGATATATTATCTTTCTTTTTCATTCCCTTCCAAGGGTTAACACTGAACATTTAAATAACTTCGTGTTACTATGAGTTCGAAAGAAATTGAACGGAAAGGAAGATTCCTATGAATATTTTTGTTGTCGGCGCTAATGGTCAAATTGGTCGCCACTTGATTGAAGACCTTGCAAAGACGGATCACCAAATCATTGCTGGTGTTCGAGATGTTGCTAAACAATCACTAATTGAAGCGAACAACGTTACTTACGTTCCATTTGATTTGACTTGGACTGTAGCAGAAATGGTCAACGCTTTTAAAGAAATCGATACAGTTATTTTTGCTGCTGGTTCTCAAGGAAAAAACTTATTACAAGTCGACCTTGACGGTGCAATCAAAACCATTCGTGCGTCAGAACAAGCTGAGGTCAAACGTTACCTAATGATTAGTGCCGTTTTTGCAGATAATCCAGCAAACTGGCCTGCTTCAATGATCGACTACTACATTACGAAACACTATGCTGACGAATGGTTGAAGCATCAAACAACTTTAGATTATGTTATTGTTCAACCAGTTACTTTGACCAATGAGGAAAAGGTTTCACACATTCAATTAACTGAACCTGGTGAACAAGCTGCTAAAACAATCAGTCGCCAAACAGTTGCTGCATTCTTAAGTCAATTAGTTGATACTTCCGCTTTTTCTCGAAAGACAATTGTTCTTTCCGAAGGAACAGAGGAAATTGCAGACGCACTAGCTAAATAGAAAAAAAGGTATGGCAACTACTTGCCATACCTTTTTTTTATTTCATAAGTGTTAATTCATAAATTGGATCATAGGTGATGCTTGCGCCATCGTTTATAAAGTCGCTACTTGACCCTAATAATACTTTGTTCACTTCATAAATAGATTGCGCCAAATTTATTTTTTCTAGGACTGAATTTTTTAGTGGTCCTTCTTCGCTTACTCGGTTCCAATGATGGATCGCAATATTTTTTGCTTGCTCTAAAGTGAATCCTTTTGCTTGCAAAATAGCCGTTTTTGTCCATAAAAAGTTTGATGGCACAACATGATTCAAATCATCTGCATGATATGTTCGCCCATCTCGATCCAAAGCATATAAAAACATTCCATATAATTGATGATCTGCGGTAAATTTTGCTACTTTATAAATATTACTTGTCTCATAAGGTTCTTTTGTATCATACCAACGATTATTGTCTTGTTCTTCTGGGAAAGTCAAACCTGGCATAAAGCGCTCTTTTTCAATGATATTGGCATAATCATTGATTGCACGTTGTGTTCGTGTGTCATCCGATCCATACTGTTGGTATCCTAAATAGGTAAAACTTGATGCAACATTTTGTAAAGGTGCTAAGTTAGAGCCATTCGTGTCGTAAACAAAAACGGTGCCATTGTTCGCCAGTGGTCCAATGTATTTTGCTAACGCTTTGATTACACCATCTGAAAGAGCAATGTCTGCAGCACTTGGGAAAGTTTCCATATCAATATCAAGACCATCAATACCAAAAGCACGTACGTGTTCATCTAGTAATTGATTTGCATATGCATCAAACTCTTGTTCTGTTGGAAATGAACCAGCATAAGGGACTTTCAACAATTCGGAATAGTCAATTGCTTTGGTTAATTTCACACCACGCGCATGTAAGTTAGGTACGTAATGTTCTTTCAATTCCTTAAAAAATGGTGCTGCTTTGTCTTCTTCTCCTTTTGGTACATAACTAAAGATGTTTACAATGTCGATACCATAAGGAATGTCATCCATTGTCAACCAATTTTCATCAGGTAAACTAGTGTTGACACCCTGCATCGTTTTATCGCGCCAAGCTCGATAGTAAACCATCGTCTGTGTTGAATGTTCTTGTTCTTGTCCATGAACTGTTACAGGAATAAAAAGTGCCATAGCAAAAAAAACGAGTGCAGCAAATCCAACCTTCATTTTCTTCATTTTGTTTTCTCCTCTTTTTCTGTAAAACATCCCGTCAAGCCTCACTAGCAATTCATTTTCCATTTAATTTCAAATAATGGAAAACCAAACCACAATACGTCATATTTGCCCAAGAAAACCATTCTCTCGTATAATTCTCAGGATTGTCCACATCAACTCCCTCATGACACTGCAAAGTTCCAGCGTCGGTTTTAGCAATTTGATCAATTTTTTCTTCAACAAAGTCTTGATTCGTTGAAGTCAAGCCTTCCATCGCAAGTGAAATCGGCCATACATAATTTGGTGGTGTATGCGGACTGCCAATTCCTGCCAAGTAAGTTCCAGAATAATAATAAGGGTTTTCTTTACTTAAAATTTTCTGACGTGTCGTTTGATAAAGTGGATCGTTTTCTTTCACATAACCTAAAAACGGTAAAGATAATAAGCTAGGAACATTTGCATCATCCATAAATAAATGATTTCCCAAACCATCTACCTCATAGGCATAATAACTTTTACCATTATCGTCATGTAAAATAGCAAATTGTTGGACACCTTCTGATATGTCTTTTTGTAACTTCTGGATTTTTTGACGTAATACTTCTTGGTCTTCTTCCGTTTTCACTGCTAACAATTCTAGTAATTGATCTAAGATAACTAGAATAAATAAATTTCCTGGGACAAAGTACCCATAGGTGCACGCATCATCACTTGGACGAAATCCACTCCAGACCATTCCCGTATAACTTATCGGTGTGCCTTTTCCTTCTCTTGCTAAAGTGTCCGATGGCGGACAATCTGTACGTTGGAAAAGGTATTCTGATGTTTCGTGGTGTTGCTCTGTAATGAACGTATCGATTGCCAACTCAGCAATCGCCCAAAAATCAGGTGTCAAATGCGCTTCATAACCTGTTTTTTTGTACAGATGAAACGCTAAGAAAAATGGTGCACATAATGAATCGATTTCAAACTTTCTTTCCCAAACTAATGGTGAAATTGGAATATTTGACGTGTCATTACTGTAATGACCGCCACCAGTTTCCTTGTTAAATGCATTAGAATAAGGATCATGCTTGATATACGTTAATTGTTGCTTCAATACGCCATGAATCAATTGTTTGATTGCGGGCACTTCATGGACGATTTCTAAATAAGGTAAGACTTGAAAAGTTGAATCTCTTAACCACATGGCGGGAATATCACCTGTGGCAACAAAGATTTCACCATTTTCTCTTACAGAAACAGTATTCGTAATTGTATCAACGAGTGCATGTTGAAATAACTTTGTTGCTTTTTCGTCTTTTAAGTTAATAGTCATTGCATATTTTTGGATTTCATTGATTAACTCTGTTTGATTGATCACGTCACTACTCCATTTCTTGTTTATTGAAAAAAATGCCATATGTTCGTATCTCACCTGGCTTGAAAGCATCCATCGCTAACGTTATTACATTCTTGGCTACAGAATCAATTACTTTGCCTTCCAAATTCAGTAGTTTTACTTCCGCAGGTACATCAAAAGAGAGTTTTCCTGGTATTTCTTGTGCTATATCTGTTGAATTGTACAAACGTAATTCGATCCCTGTTCCATCAATGGTTGATTGGAGGCTACTAAATACAACAGTCAACTCACTAGCTGTCACTTTTCCTCGCGGATCTTCAACAAGTGATTTTGGATTGACTGGGAAATATTGGATGGGTGTTGTAAAACGATTCAATTCCTGCGTTTGATAGTCAAGCGCTTCTTGTGTTGTTTCTAAATAGTTGGTTTGTAACTTTTGGCTATTAAAAAGTTCATCTAAAACAATGCTTCCTTCAAATACAATTGTTCCCACTAATTGGCTATCTGGTGTCGGGACAACTTTTGTTTGAAGTCCCGAAGCATCTCCAGGTCTTCGCCACGTATCTGGACGCCCTAAGTAACCCACACCACGTAAAACAGTGATTGCTAATTGCTGTCTTTCACCATCGATCACTTGGAAATCTTTCGTACCTCTAGTTAAAAATGACCAGCTTTCTTTTTCATCATGAAGATTGGCAAGATGTAACATTGGTCGCATACTTGTTGGTTCTTCTTTATAGCCAATTTCTTTCCAATCAGGTAGATGTTTTTCTTCAATTGGCCGTTGGATGATGCCAAATGGCGTATCACTTGTAGAAACATTTGCCGCTGTTTTGGTTGCTATCATCAAACGTAAACGATGATCAAGGACTTGATTATCTAAAGTTAGATGCACATCGATCAAGTTCGTTTGTTTGTTGCATTCCAGAACCATCGTATAGCTGACTGTTCCATCGGTTACTTGTTCTTTTCGTGAACGTAAGTCAAAAGGTAATGCCCATTCTCCCTCAATCGTCATTCGACTAATCAAGTTGCCTTGTTCAACCACTACTTGTTGATGCTGTGCAAAATCAAGTTCTAGGAACCAGTCATTAAACGCTGGTGAATAATCATAAGTGTCGCCTTCATCACCACTGTCTTCAAACCATAAGAAATCATGGTACCATTTCTTCAATTCTTTTGAGTAAAGGTTTAGTTTTCCTTCTTTTAATTGGATCACATACCAGTCATTTTCTAACTCCGTTGCTTTTGCAAGCTGTGGTACACTTGCAGCCGATTCTTCGACAGTAAAACAAAGCCATCCCATTGAAGGCAATGTACACTTGATTGCTACTTCACTTACATAGTAGTGTTCATCACTCATCGCTGCTGGATTTCTTCTCAAAAGAGCGGCATTTTCTCGTTTTTGACTTAACAATTCAATTTCGACTTTTTCACCGTTTTGATCAACTAATGAAAAATCAGGTGTTTTAGTTGAAAGTGTCACTTTACGAATCGTTGACAATTCAAAGGGTAATGGATTCCAAAGAAATACTTGATTTTCTTGTCCTTGGTTCAAAGAAATGCTCAATTTTCGCAATAAATAATCCACACAAGACTGCGCTTCTTGTAATCCGTTAATCCCACGCATATAGATATCTTGATTCGTTTTATCACTGTTACAGCCACCTGCACTATCATGGGCTTGTCCTCTGGCAACGATTTTCCACAAGCTTGTAATCAGTCCTTGTTTGACAGGAATACCATGATTTGCTGCTACGACAGATAATGGTTCTAATTGATACGTCAAGCTACGTTCTAATCGATCGTAAACCTGTTTCAAATCATATCTAGAAGAATAAATGCCACGATGGATTTTTGAATCAGACGGTTCAATAAATTCTCCAGAGAACTCAGGAAGTTTTTCAGATTCATTTTCTAAAGATTTAAAGAAAATCGGATAGTTGCTTTCAATGAATCGAGTCGTTGCTTCGCTTTCTTGATTGGCTAAATTGATTCGTTGTTTCAAATCAAAGTCAACTGCTCGTTGGTCACCACCTACTGGTAACAAATGTGTTTCACTTGGTGTCTGTGTACTGATTTTTTCTGCAAGATCATCAAATTGATTTTGCTCAACCAATTCCACACCAGCATAGTATCCGTTTTTGATATTTGCTGTTAAGACTTTTGAGCCATCATTGCTTGACCAGTAAAAGTAACGAGCTTCCGCTTCTCTTGGCATTCCTCGCCAAAACAATGCGTGAGAAATATCAAATCCTTGATAAATTTTTGGCATATCTTGTCCTTGTCCAAAAGAGTCTGGTAGATAACCAACTCGCATCACACCACCTAATGCTTTGGCCTCTGCAATTCCAATTTTTAGATTACGAACAATCGATTCACCTGACGTAGTCATCTCATCAATTTGTGTGAACCATGGACCAATGAACAAGCGTCCTGCTGTCACAAATTTTTTGATATCTGCTTCTTTTTCTGGAAACAGAGCTAAATAATCTTCAATAATCGACATTTGACCATCAAGCGTATAATAATCTAATTGATTTGTTTCTAAAGCTTCTAAAACTTCATCCATATGGAAAATAAATTGAACGCGCGCTTCTTGACGGGTAAAATACCATTCAAAATCCCAATGGGTATGTGCGACTGTGTAAATATCTTTCATGAGTGACACTCCTCTATTCTTCTACAATTCATTCGATTATTCAGCTGAACGAGCCATCAATTGGTCTGCTGCTCTTTCTTGTCGTTGATTCAAAATGACAAAAGGTGCATACATGATGATATCTAGGACCACCAATACAAAAGTCAAGATGACTGGACTAATATGGAAGGCGCCTAAGACCCAAGTGCTAATAAAAATTGGTTCATTCCCTGAATTTAAAACAACTAATGGAACGACCCAGCCAAGTGAAGTTACCACATAAGCAATCACGGCATTGACGATTGGTACAACGATCCAAGGAATGAACATCAATGGATTTAAAACAATTGGTAATCCGAAAATAACTGGTTCATTAATACCAAAACAACCAGGAATCAATGCTAATTTGGCAACTTCTCGTTCTTTTTCACCTTTTCTCGTAAAAATTAGCATGGCGATGATCAAGCCAAAGGTTGCCCCTGAACCACCAATCATTGCATAAACATTTGTCATAGTATTTGGTGCGATTGAGATGCCAGCAAAACTTTGTGTTTCTGCAAACTTCGCAACATTTTCTAAGAAAACCGGTAACCAAAACGCGGAAACAACTCCCCAAACGATATTAAAACCATGTAATCCTAAGAACCATAAAATTTGTTGTAATAAAATGACAATAATAATTGCAGGTAAGCCTGTTCCAACAGTCAACAATGGTTTGATTAACACTTCAGAAATCATTTGTAACAATGAAACATATCCTAATGATTGGATCACGATACGAAGAACACCAAAAATCAATAATACTTCACTGATCGGAATCAATGAGAAAAAGGAATCAAAAACATTTTGTGGAACATTCCCCGGCATCTTGATCGTAAATTTACTTCGTGTAAATCGAGCAAATAAAGCAACTGCGATCATTCCAACAATCAATGCGGTAAACATACCTTCATAACTGAAGAAAGAAGAAGCAAAACCTTCGATTATTTCTGCCTTAGAGTCGAGATAATTCACATTATTTGGTACCATTACAAAGTAAGCAGACAATGCAAGTAATGTTGCAATAATTGGATTTAAGCGTTCATTTTTTTCTTTCTGTTTTAATTCAATCGCATAAGAGTAAGCTGAAGAAAAGACAACAATAATAGCAACGATTCCTAATGTAGCATTTCCTAAGTAACCAAATAAGTTACTAATATTTGTTAGAATTGCATTATCGATTCCTTGATTTTTAATCAACGCATCGATCTGCATTTTAATTAAATTGGAAAATGACCCAACAACAGTAAATGGGATAGTGCGGACAAACGCATTTTTTACAGCCTGTAGAATAGTATTGCCTTCAACCCAAGCTGAAACTTTTAACAATGGCTCTTGAAGTTTTTGTACATCAAATTTCATAGTAATACTCCCTTTTCTACTTTTTAGAGAAAACGTTTTCTGATTTAATTATATACAACTAAGATAATTTGTAAACACTTAATTTTATAATTATATATACAAATTATCTTTTTTTCATTAAAATGTGTATACAAATAATAAAAAGTGAGGTTTACAAATTGTACAAATACCGCGAAATTTACTCAGATATTAAGCGTGATATCTTAACAAATCATTATCGTGCTGGGACTTTATTACCTACCCAAGAATTTTTTGCAGAAAAATATGATGTTTCTCGCATTACATTAAAAAAAGCACTATCTTTATTAGAAAATGAGGGATTAATATTTAGTAAGCAAGGTTCGGGTACATATATTCGTCCAACAATTGAAAACAACACAAGCGAATTACTTCCCTTAGATTTACCGGTTGGGGTAACTTATTCCCATCGTGATCAAGAAATCAAAAGTAATATTTTGTTTTTTGATGCTCGTTTGCCTACAGAAGAAGAACAGCAAAACTTATCTTTAAATAAAACGGACCCTGTTTATGAATTTAAGCGCGTTCGTTTATTGAATGGCCAATATTATAGTTTCGAACATGTCGTTATGCCGGTCGCTATCGCACCAATCACCGAAGAAATCTTGCAAGGATCCGTTTATGACTATTTAGGTCATGAAGCGAAGTTACAGTTAGTTGATGCACGCCGAATTGTTTATGCAGATCATGCAAATGAAGAAGTTAGTGACTCTTTAGGTATCAAAAAAAATGATCCTGTATTGGTAATCGAACAAATTGGTTACGATCAAAAAGGTCGGGCATTTGAATTTTCAAAATCTTATTTTATTAGTAATCAAAGTAAGTTTGTTCTCGATGTTCATTTAAAGAAACTGTAATCTCCAGTCAGTTCACTTGGAAAAAGCAAACAAGCATGCCAACTAAAAAATAGTTTGCATGCTTGTTTGCTGCTGTAAAGTTGAAATGCTAAAGTAACAAACAAGCTTGGGATATTACTTATCCCAAGCTTGTTTTTAGTTTTCAGAAACAAATTTGGCAGCTTGTTGCCCCGCTTGACGTCCGAAAATAATAATTTCTGCTACTGAATTTCCACCAATTCGGTTATCCCCGTGTAAGCCGCCAGTTACTTCACCAGCCGCATATAAACCTTTAATTGGTTCATTATCTGCATTCAATACTTCTGTGTTCGTATTGATTTTCACGCCACCCATTGTATAGTGGATCCCTGGTGCGATTTTGATTGCATAATATTTTGGTTTTGATAAATCATTGTCCATCGCAGTTGTACGATTAAATTGTGTATCCTTTTTATCTGCTACTTCGCTATTCCAAGTAGTAACTGTCTTTGCTAATGTTTCTTCAGGAATATTGATTGCTTTTGCTAAATCTTCAATGCTATCACCAGCTGTAACATAGCCTCTTTCATCATAGAAATCAATTGCTTTCGCACGATCGCGTACGCCTTGGTCAAAGATCAAGTAAGCTGATTTGTCTGGCAAAGCAGTAATTGCTGCTGATACTTTATCACGAGTATCCATTTCATTTACAAAACGTTCACCATCGTTATTGACAAGAATTGCACCTTCACCACGGACAACTTCACCAATCAAAACACCTTTGTCTTGTTGAACAGTTGGGTGAATCTGAATTTTATCCATATCCACTGCTTGTCCACCAAGTTTTTCAATCATCTTGATGCCATCACCCGTTGAACCTTCTTGGTTAGTTGTTACATAACCCTTCAGGTCTGGACGATATTCTTCGATCAATTCTTTGCTTGCACCAAAACCACCAGTTGTTACAACAA
Organism: Enterococcus sp. AAFC-DPL-6103; assembly: GCF_058216595.1. Taxonomy (NCBI): domain Bacteria; kingdom Bacillati; phylum Bacillota; class Bacilli; order Lactobacillales; family Enterococcaceae; genus Enterococcus; species Enterococcus sp. AAFC-DPL-6103. The sequence continues at coordinate 519,184 of NZ_CM177102.1, read as the reverse complement.
TTGCTTTTCCAGTGATTTCTTTTGGTTTTTCACCTTGTACTTGTACAGTTACTTCATTCACTGTACCGTCATTTTTCTTGATATCTGTAACATCAGTGTTTACAAAAATTGGAATTTCACGTTCATGAACGTTTTTCAAAAGCCCTTCAACTAAGTAGCCACCAATTGCAGAACCATCTGATGGGCGATGCGTACGTTTTTCACTCATCCCACCTGTGATCGTTAAGTTATCTAAAGTAATACCATTTGTGTCTAACCAATCAATAGCGTCTGCTGAATGATCAACAAAGTAGCGTAACATTTCTTTGTCGTTCGTTCCTCCACCACCTTTTAAGGTTTCTTCATAAAACGCGTCATTTGAATCTGTGATGCCATCTGCTTTTTGGAATTTAGTTTCAGAGGCATTCATTCCGCTCGAAGATTTTGAAGTATTTCCGCCCGCAACTGGCATTTTTTCCAAAATAACTGGATTTAATCCAGCATCTTTTGCTTCAATTGCAGCAGTCATTCCAGCTCCACCAGCACCAACAATCACTAGGTCATAGGAATCTTTCATTTCTTTTGGATCTGTATATGCTTGTTCAGATGCACCAGAAGACACATCTGTTGTTTCTTTTGTACTTGAGTTTGATGATTCCTTTGAAGCTGAATTATCTGATGAACAGGCGCTCATCGTGATAACAGATGTCACAATAAATAAACTCGCTAATAATTTTTTCATTTTTTTCCTCCTTTTTTCCCAAAGCTCATTATAAGTGAACAAAATCACAATAACAACAGCTATGAGAAAAATTTAAAAGACAGATAAAAAAATCAGACACTATCAAGCATTTGACAAATAAAGAAATAACATAATTTTAGATCAACAAAAAAAGTTGTGACGATTGTCACAACTTTTAACGCCATTTCTTAAATAATCACACAAACTTGTAAGAAATTGTTTCTTATTCTCTTTATTTTTTCGGAGCTGAACGCTTGGTGCCACAACCTTCTTCACGGTGTTCCCCAAGCAACTCCTCGAAATAATTCATCACTGTCCAAAAATATGGACAGCCATTTTTGCCAGTTATTCTTTATTTTTTCGGAGCTAAACGCTTGGTGCCACAACCTTCTCTTAAAATTTTGTTGAATTTTTTTCTGGAGCTAATTCACCAATGATTCGAACTTCCGTTTCCAATTCCACATCAAACGTTTCCTTGATGACTTGTTGAATATGACCAATCAATTCCACATAATCTGTCGCCGTTGCATGATCAATATTGACAATAAATCCTGCATGCTTTTCAGAAATTTGTGCGCCACCCCATTTTAAGCCTTGTAAACCTGCTTCTTGGATCAATTGTCCAGTGTAATGCCCAACAGGACGCTTGAATACACTGCCACAAGAGGGATACTCAAGAGGTTGTTTAGATTGACGCAATTCAGTTAGTTCATCCATTCGCGCCTTAATTTGTGGGTAGTCTCCTTTTTTTAATTGAAAACGTGCTTCTAACACGATTGCATTCATATTTTGGATTTCACTATGACGGTAAGAAAAATTCATTTTTTCGTTGGTTAGTGTTTGCATCGTTCCATCTTCAAGTAAAACATCGACTTCTGCAAGGACATCCTTGATTTCACCATCATACGCTCCCGCATTCATATAAACAGCCCCGCCAACACTTCCTGGAATTCCACAAGCAAATTCAAAGCCTGTTAATGATTCCGCCAAAGCTGCATAAGTTGTATCAATTAGTTTCGCACCTGCTTCTGCCACAACAACTGTATCTTCTACATGAACAGCATTCATTTCAGTCAACATAATAACTACACCACGAATCCCGCCATCACGAACGATCAAATTGCTAGCGTTTCCTAATACCATCCAAGGCACTTGATTCATTCTGCAATAGTCAACGATTTCTTTGACTTCTTCTTTTCTCTTTGGAAAAGCAAGGACATCTACTGGTCCACCAGTCTTGGTAAATGTATAATTCATCAACGGTTCATCTAAGAGCAAAGTTATCTCTGGTAAGTGCTTCATTAATTCTTCTTTATTCACTGAGGATTTTCCTTTCTTTTCAAACATCCACATCATTCTATCACGCTTAAAACAAAGTTACTACCCTCGATGTTAAAGCAGATGACGAAGATGCACCCGGATCATTTGTTCACAAAGCTCGTGACTCTGATAGACTCCTGCTTGTTTTAACTGTTGATTATTTGATTGCGCTTGTTGAATTTGTTCAAAAAATGCCATGACCATTGGCTCAAACCCGCGTTTTTCTAAAGTATTCGTCCAATCGCCAAATTCCTTTAGTCGTGTTTGTCCCTCTTGTTGAATCGTCATCTGTGTCAGATTACGAACTTCGTAAGTCCCTTGTTCACTGGTTACTTGATACTGTTCCGTGTTCGCACCACTTCTCAAATCCATTGTTAAAATAGCCGTTTGATTAGCCGTTTCGAGATGCAAGATTGCAAGCTCTAGATAATCATTCTGTTCAATGATCTTACTGTTCACTCGAGTAATGGGTTCATCCAATAAATAAACAGCTGTATCTACTAAATGTAAAAAAAGATCATACACAACAAATTCCGTTGTTTCTTGTGCAGCTATTCGATTTTTTTGCAACTGGATCAGACGTTTATTAGGCAATTGCTTCAATTCATCAACCATCGGTGCAAAGCGACGATTAAACCCAATCATCAATACAACTTGATTTTTTTCTGCCAAAGCTTGTAACTCAGCTACTTCATTCAACGAAGTACTTAATGGTTTATCAATAAATACATGGATTCCATGTTCTAAACATTTTTTTGCGAGTTCATAATGAACTTTTGTTGCTGCGTGAATCATACATGCTTCGATTTTTTCTGCAATCAATTCATCAATCGTTTCATACAAATGAGAAAAGCCATACATCTCTTTGATTCTTTTTTTCGTTTCTTCATTTCTAGTTGCAAAATAAAAGGTCAATGTTCCTTGATTTTTTGCATAAGTGGGTAGATACGCTTTTTCTGCAATGTTGCCAATACCGATTACGCCAATCTTCATTTTTTCTCCTCCAATAATTCTTTCTTAACTTAATTTTACACCATTTTTCATTTTGATAAAATTGAAGTACAATGAGAACAGAAAAAAGACGTACTTAAGTAAAAAGGAGTGTCTATTTTGAAACTTATCTCTTGGAATGTTAACGGCCTTAGAGCGATTATGAAAAAGAATTTTATGGAAGTCTTTCATGAGTTAGATGCAGATTTCTTTTGTTTACAAGAAACGAAATTACAAGAAGGACAAATAGCGTTAGACTTGCCTGGTTATCATCAATATTGGAATTACGCAGTCAAAAAAGGATATTCAGGTACTGCCATTTTTGCTAAGGAAGAGGCACTAACTGTTTCTTACGGTATGGGAATTGATGAACACGATCAAGAAGGTCGTTTGATTACATTAGAATACCCAAACTTCTTCTTAGTTACCTGCTACACGCCAAACTCGCAAAGCGAATTAAAGCGATTAGCTTATCGACTTGAATGGGAAAAATCTTTTGAAAACTACTTAAATGAGTTAAACAAACAAAAGCCAGTCATCATCTGTGGTGATTTAAATGTAGCACATGAGAAAATTGACCTAAAAAACTGGAAAACAAATCAAAAGAATGCTGGCTTTACCCTTGAAGAACGCAATGCCTTTTCTCATTTGCTTGCTACAGGATTTACTGATACTTTCCGTCATTTTTATCCAACGCAAGAAGGCATTTATTCTTGGTGGAGCTATCGTTTCAATGCACGGAAAAATAATGCCGGTTGGCGCATCGACTATTTTTTAACAAGTCGTTCTTTGGATAGCAATTTAATCGATGCCAAAATCCATACTGAAATTTTTGGTAGTGATCATTGCCCAGTAGAGCTAGACTTAAAAATGTAACGATTTGTTTTGATTTCTAGAAACAATTTATTTTTCGATAATCTATGTTAGAATACTTTTTAAAGGGGGGTTTATGAAAATGAACTTCGTTGCAATGGACTTTGAAACAGCTAACCATCAACCACATAGTGCCTGTTCATTGGCATTAGTGATGGTTCAAAATAGTCAGATTGTTGATGAATACTATACCTTGATCCAGCCGGAAACACCTTTTTTCTGGCGTAATGTTCAAATTCATGGCATTCATCAAGAAGATGTGCGAAATGCACCAAAATTTCCAGAAGTTTGGTCAACGATTCAAAATTATTTTCAACAAAATCGGCTAGTAGTTGCGCATAACGCCGCTTTTGATACTAAAGTGTTAGCCGGCTGTTTGGACTACTATCACCTCGATCAACCAAATTATTTATCATTATGTACGGTGAAAAGTAGTCGCAAACTATTTCCAGAATTCCCTAACCATAAACTCAATACGGTTTGTGAGAATCTTTCTATTTCACTAGATCATCATCACGATGCGTTAGAAGATAGTCGAGCTTGTGCTGAAATTTTGCTTTATCAAGAAAAGCATTTTGGGACGGAGCCGCTTAAGAAATTGGTTACTTTGAAGTAAGATTGTGAAAAAAGGTTATGGAGCCAAGCGTTCAGCTTCGAGAAATAAGAATAAATGACCAGAAATTGCTTCTCAAATTTTTTAGTCATTTGGGCTTATTGGAAAGAAGTGTCCAGCTCCGAACGACTAAATCACTTCAAAATTTAAAAAATAAGAACCTTGTTTATCCATTCGATAAACAAGGTTCTTATTTTTTCTTATTTTTATTTACAATAACCAGAAGAACTATTCATACAATAATTTTCATAAGTCTGAGCGCTGGGGTAAACAATAACCTTAGCAAAACACTACTAAAATTTTTAATTATCCCTGAATCAGATTGATACAATTGATCGAAAGAATCTGCAAATAAAATGATGTGTCCATAAAGATATACGGTAAGCAAATAAACAACAATTCCTATCCCTATTATAAGCAAATTTTTTTAGCTTTTGACAATTGTTGTTCTCCTGTTTTTAATTTTATTGATAAAACTCGTCTTTTTGTGCCCACACTTGATTTGATTATTTTAGCAGAAACAGATCTAATATTATAAATCCAAATAACTCATTTGATAAACATCTAAAAATTCACCTGCATCACTTCTCGCACCTCTTGGCATCGTTGATTCGATTTCAAACCCCAATTTTTGATACAAATGTACTGCTCGTTCATTTCGAACTTGAACTTGTAACTCTAAGCGAAAAATTTTTTTACTGTTCTTTGCCCAATCAATAATTTCTTCAATCAGCAATGTTCCTAATCCAAATCCCCAATACTCTTTTAGTAAACTAATTCCAATTTCTCCGATGTGAGCGATTCGATATTCATTAGTAGCTTTTACGGAAGCTGTCCCAACAATTTTTCCCCCAACTAAAGCAACCAACAACAAATTATTCGTACTTTCAGCCAAATAACCTAGTTCTAAAGCCAGTCTTTCTGGTGATAACTGCAATCCTTCTTCATCCATCACTAAAAACTCTGTTTCGCTACCAACCTGTTTACTCATTGTCAAAATTTCTTGCGCATCTTCTGGAGTAGCCTCACGGATTACCACACTAATTTCCTCAGCCATTGATTTTTTCCCATCCATTTCGTATTCTTTTTTCAAAATCTGCTCCTTGACTACCATATGCGCGAAATTTCACATAGCGTTTGTTCAAATCTGTATCACTTTTTTCTAAAATCAGTTCCAGATAATCTTCTGGCACAGCTTCTTCCAATAAATTTCCCCATTCAATAACAGATAGTCCATCACCTTCAAAGTACTCATCTAATCCCAAGTCTGCACCGCTTGCCGCCACACGATAGATGTCCATATGATACAACGGTAATCTTCCCTGTCCATACTCACGAATGATTGTATATGTGGGACTTTTGATCATTTGATCAATGCCTAATCCCAAAGCAATTCCCTTAGTCATTGTCGTTTTTCCAGCACCAAGATCACCCGTTAATATCAAATTATCACCAGCTTCAGCAACTTCTCCAATTACCTTCGCAAGTTCTTCCGTCATTTCTAATCCTGTTAATTCAATCATTTCTCTTCTCTACTTTCTATCCTCTATGCTTCGTCCTGTTTCTATGTGCAAGTATAACGCGGAACAGCCAATTTTTAAAGAAAAATAAGAGTGCACGACCGAGGTCATACACCCTTATCAAGAATCAAATGTTTGAAAATAAAACGGTCGCTGACTTGCTTGTTGGAGCCAGTTGTTCATTCTTTATCTGAAAATGAACGCTTGGTACCACACCCTTTTTCGCGACCTTATTAGTCCATCAAAGTTTGCGCTGCAGTAATAATAGACAATTTATAAACATCTTCTTCATTTGCCCCACGTGACAGATCAGAAACTGGCTTGTTTAGTCCTTGTAAGATTGGGCCGATTGCTTCAAAGTTACCAAAACGTTGCGCAATTTTATACCCAATATTTCCAGATTGTAACTCTGGGAAAACGAAAACAGTTGCTTGTCCTGCAACATCCGAATTTGGTGCTTTCAATTGTGCAACTGCGGGCACATAAGAAGCATCAAATTGTAATTCACCATCAATCATATATTGAGGTGCTAATTGTTTCGCAATTTTTGTTGCTTCTACGACTTTATCTACTTCAGCTGCTTTAGCAGAACCTTTTGTTGAAAAACTCATCAACGCAACTTTTGGTTCGATGTCAAATAACTCAGCTGTTTTCGCTGAATCTACCGCGATTTCAGCTAATTCTTGAGCCGTTGGGTTCACATTGATTGCACAGTCAGAAAAGACATATTTTTCTTGATCTCTTCCGCGAACCATGATCATCGCACCACTTGTACGACTCACACCAGGTTTTGTTTTGATGATTTGTAATGCTGGACGAACTGTGTCGCCAGTCGAATGAATAGCACCAGAAACCATGCCATCAGCAATTCCCATATAAGTCAGCATTGTACCAAAGTAATTGACATCTTTTAAAATTTCTTGTGCTTGTTCTTTGGATGCCTTTCCATTACGACGCTCAACAAAAGCATCAACCATTTCATCCCATTGTGCATAATTAGCAGGGTCAATGACTGTAAAACCTGAAGCCTTGATACCGCGTGCATGAGCTGCATTTTTGATTTCTTCTGGGTTACCAATCAAAATTGGTTCCATCAATTCTTCTGCTTTCAAACGAGCGGCAGCTCCCAAAATTCTTGCATCAGTTGCTTCTGGAAAAACGATTTTAATACCACGACGAACAATTTTAAATCTTAAATTATCAAACAATTCCACGAGATGACCTCCAGATATTTTATATATCCAATCATACACTATTCTCAAAAAAAAGAACAGTTTATTTTATCTGTATTAGTCATAAATGCTATAAAAATGAAGTTTTTCACATATATATACAACTGCACTATAACAGGAAAGCGCTGTTTTATTACACTGTTTCAGGTAGTTGCCATTCAATGGGTGTTTCACCTAAAGCTACCAACGCATCATTTGTTTTTGAAAATGGTTTCGAGCCAAAAAAGCCACGATGTGCTGACAATGGACTTGGATGTGGAGAAGTCAAAACGATATGACGGCTACGATCAATCATCTTGATTTTTTCTTGAGCCGGTTTCCCCCATAAAATAAAGACGATTGGCTGTTCTCGTTCATTTAATTTTTCAATGATCCGATCCGTCAATTGTTCCCAGCCTTTGCCACGATGTGAATAGGCTTGTCCTTCTCGAACAGTCAAGACGGTATTTAACAATAAAACGCCTTGCTTTGCCCAAGAGACTAGATTCCCATGCTGGACTGGTGAAATTCCCAGATCCGACTGCATTTCCTTGTAAATATTTACCAGTGAGGGCGGTGTCTTCACGCCTGGTTGTACTGAAAAAGATAAACCATGTGCCTGATTTACACCATGGTAAGGGTCTTGACCCAAAATGACTACTTTGACTTTTTCATAGGGCGTTAATTCTAATGCTTCATAAATATGATACATATCGGGATGTATCTTTTGTGTTTGATATTCTGTTTTTAAAAATTCACGTAAAGATTGATAATAAGGTTTTTCAAATTCAGCTGCTAAGATTTCTTGCCAACTATTATGAATGATTTCTTTCAAAATCCTCCACCTCCTTTTCAAAGGATAACCTACAAATTATTCTTAAACAAGGGACAATCTTCTCCGCCTCGCCTCCTTAATATGGTAAACTAAGAAGAAGAATTAGAAAGGAACGGTAAACAATTATGATCAAACTAATTGCATCCGATATGGATGGTACATTATTAGATTCACACATGAGCGTGACACCGGAAAATGCCGAAGCGATTCGCTTTGCCACAAAAGCTGGAATCGAATTCATGGTAGCCACTGGTCGTAATTATCAGGAAGCGCGTGCAGCGTTAGACGAAGTTGGTATCGATTGTGCAATGATTACTTTAAACGGTGCGCAAGTTTTTGATAAAGAAGGCAATTCTCTTTTTACAGTTGCTATCCCCAATCAAGAAGCAACACTTGTACTAGACATTTTAGATCAAAACAACATCTATTATGAAGTTTCGACAAATAAAGGCTTATATTCTGAAAGCCAAGCAAAAAGAATTGAAAGTTTTGCTTCCATGGTTGCAACGCACTTACCACATTTGACTTACAAAATGGCCATCGCAATGGCTTCTGCAAATTTAGAATTACTTCATATTAATTACATCGATAGTATTCGCAATCTTTTACAACAAGATGAGGAAATTGAAGTCTTAAAAATTATTTGTTTCCATACTGAAGGACCAAGTGTTCTGGGCCCTGTCGGCAAACAAATTGACGAGCTTGGTAATCTAACAGTTACTTCTTCTGGTCAAAACAATATTGAAGTCAATCATAAAAACGCCCAAAAAGGGATTGCTGTTGCCCACGTAGCAAACGACCGTGGCATTTCTTTAGACGATGTTATGACTATCGGAGATAATTTCAATGATGTCAGTATGTTACAAGTAGCAGGCGTGAGCTTCGCTATGGGAAATGCAGAAATCGACGTGAAAGAATATGCAAAATACACAACTGCAACGAATTTAGAATCTGGCGTTGGCAAAGCAATTTTACGTGCGATTGCTGAAGACTTATAGTTCTTAGTTAGAAAAGAGGGATAACGATGTCAGAATTTTTCATTCAAGAAAAACAGCTTAGTCGTGCGACTCGAACAATCGTTAAAAATGAGGATGGAAAATCACTTTTCTTAATGGTTGGTCGTTGGGGAACGAAAGGCGATGCACTTTCGCTTTATTCAATGAATGGAAAACTCGTTGCGCACATCAAGCAAGTCAGCCTGACATTTGGTACTCGCTTTGAACTTTACAAAGATTTTGAAAAAGTTGGCACCATGCAGAAAATTTTTAATTGGCCAGGTGATTTTTATTATATTCGTCACCTTCATTGGACAGTTCAAGGTGATATTTACAATCATCGTTACCACATCCATCATTTCAATCAGCCAATCATGGCGATGAACAAAGCTACGTTGTTTACTGGTGATTACTATGTACTAGATGTGACCAAGGATGAAGATGCGCCACTTTGCATTTGTATTGCTGCTGTTTTAGATTATTGGCTCTATCATAAAAGCAAAAATAAGGAGCGTCCACTTGATTTTCGGTTGGATTTGAATTAGCTCCTTTCAACAAATAAAAAGCTCTCTCAAAAGTTAATCTTTTTGGGAGGGCTTTTTATTAATGATCTGACTAGCCAGAGAAACAGCCTAAGTAATAGTAATAACAGCGTTCAAATGCTCCATTTAATGAAAGCAACAAGAATAATATTAGCTACCAGACAAAAATAATTCATCTATCCGTATTATATGAAGTAAAAAATGAAAGAAAAAAAGTCCAGCAATGATCACTTTGCTGAACCAAGCGTTAATGGCTATTGGAATAAATCTGGGTTTGATGGAAGTGTAAATAGAATTGGGCATTACTCTATTTGTGATCAACACAAAAAAAGTATAGCAAAACACACAAGTAAATACTTTTTTTATTTTCACTTTTGATTTAAAAAATAAAAAATCGGATGATTATTTTATTTAAATTCCTCTTTTGATAACAACATTAAAGATTGAATCCATTAGAAAACAACTGCTATGTTACAGAATTTAACACAACAGGAAACTATTTTTTGATTTTTCATTCTCAGCATAATTCAACAATCAAATCATTTATTTGAGATAAACAGCGGATGAATAATTGTAATAAATTCTACTATAACGTACATACAACGTCTTTTTTATTATTTAAAACAGGATTTTAATATTAAAAAAGATGTTATTTTTGTTTATGTTATACTAATTATTGTTATAATATTTATATAATATATTATAACAATTTAACTCTTATATATAACACAAAAGAGTTATTTTATTTTTATAATTCTATTATTTTATAGTAAAGGCAATAGTGCTTGTATTGTTTTTATCAAAAGGAGCTTGAAAATGGAAAGTTTACTATCGAAAGAAGAACAATCTAAGATAAGGATTTTTTTCTATCTAATCAATTCAAATAAGGAACGAAGCATCCAAGAAATTGAAAAGTATAGCGGATTATCCTATTACAAAGTATCTAAATTGGTAGATAATTTAAACGATGATGTCAAATATTATTATCGTAGTGATTTTACTTTGATTGATAAAAGCAGTCGTGGTAGTGTTTTCATCAAAGCAAATTCAAGTTTTCTTTTTAACCTTCTCATTCAAAACTATTGTAAAAATAATATGGCTTTCAAACTGCTCGATCGTATATTGTTGAAAAAAGAATATAGTGTAACTAAATTTGCGAATGACAATTTCTTAAGCCTTTCCTATGCCTATAGCATCGTTAACAAATTAGACAAATTTTTAAATGGTTATCATTTAAAACTGGACGAAAATTTATGTATTTCTGGTGATGAATTGAGTATTCGAAATCTTTTTTATTCCATCTATATCAACATTTTTAGAAATGAAGATTATGTTTTTTCCAATAAATTGGAAATGGAAGCTGAAAATCTGACCAGAAAAATCGAAACTCATTTCAAGCTAGCAAATCTTTCTTCACAAGATAGGAAAAAAATTAAATACTATGTCACAATTGGCATTATCAGAATGAAAGGAAATTATTATTTAGTTGATTCGATTTTCACAAATACTAGCTATGAGAATCAATTTACCCAAGACTTGCAAAAAAGATTTGCTCTCTCTGAAAAGACTGCGTTAACTTGGTATCAGGAAATTAAATATTTCTTAGAAGTAGAAAACATCCTCCTCATGTCGACAACAATTATTAATTCTGAGTTAGTTTCAGTCGCCTATACCAAAACAGTTCGTATAATTGATAGATTAGATCAACAAAATCTTTCATTTAAAAATCGAATCAATCCTGATTATGGTTTTTTCAAAATGAAAAACTTTATCCAAGATGTTTTCTTAATCTATAGTAAACGGGTAGATGCTTTATTTTTTGTTGAACAATTTTACTTAATTGAGTTGTTTCCCGATAAAGTTCAATTGATTCATTTATTATTTGATGACTCTTTTGATATGTTCAATAGTCAAAACCGCTATATTATTTTTATCTTTTTACTTATTCTTGATGAACTATTTGAAAACATTGTTACTAGTGAAATCAAGCTTAAACTAGATTTGATTGGTGGTTCAAAATACCAAAGGTTGATTCTTTCAAAACTAAGTCTAAACAGTCATTCAAGTATCAAATTGACCACTGATCATCCTGATATTCTCATCACTGACCGGCTCAAAGATTTCGAAACATCATCTGAAGACTGTACACAAATTGTTTCATGGGCTTATCCACCAAGTATTAATGATTGGAAAAAACTACAACAGTTTCTAGGCAAACAGCCTCCAATCAAGTAAAGGTCTGGGCGTATAAATGCGTCCCAGACTTTTTTTTCAGATAAGCGTGAACAACGTGCGTTCAATTTCATCAGTCGTATAAATATCAATTGAAATATCCTCTAAATTTTTCGTAATATCTTTGATTCTTTCAATCAATAAAATTTCTGAATATCCCTTTTCTTCTTGATAATTTTCTATCAATTTTTCTAAATCCGCTAAATTTTTATCCAATAATTTTTTACAAAATCGTTTATTTTCTATAATTGTGGTATCTAATTCTTTCTTCCTTTCATCATCCATACTATACGTTCCTCCTCTATGTTTATTTTTTTACACCTTTAATTTAGCAATGATTCACTATTTCCTCCTTTTTATTTTTCAAATCTATTTTTTAATATGCCAAAAAAACTTTCGTTATTTATTTTTTCTAAAGTTCATTTAAAATCCAAATAAAAAGCACGTGTATATTAGTGATATGATGATTAAAAATAATTAAATAAAGGTGGTATAAAAAATGAAATCGTTATTAAAAACAAGTTTACTTACTACATTATTCATTGTAACTCTGACTGGTCCAGTAGCCTATGCACAAGTCAGCGACACTACAACCCATTCGTTCGCGACAACGCTTGAGGAACAAACCGAAATAAAAGAAGGAACAAGTGGAGTACTAGCTGGTCAAATGGTTCCTTACATTCAAGAATTACCTTTTACAGGCACTCAAACACTTCATTATACAGTAAAGAATACTGATTTTATCAAAGGCGACAACGCTGCTATTCTTCTCCAGATCCCTGAAGAATTCACTCAGATTACTCATTTACCAAATTTTCTAACATTTATTAGTGGAAATGTTTCTTATTCTTCAATATTTGGCCATGAAGAAGCAAAATTGACTACCGAAATCATGGATGTCTCTGACAATCGTATTATTGTACACCTACCCGACACATTTTGGAAAGGAGAAACTGGTGAATTAGATGAAGGAACTATTTCTTTAAATTTTGTACTCAGTTATGGACAAATTTTAGCTGAGCGACCAGATGTGACCATTCCAGATACCTTGATTGGTTATGAGTTTCAAGCAAAATTAAAATATAGTGCACAAGAATGGGACGAACAAACAGAGCCTCTGAATGCGACCGTAGAGGAAACTTATATTACGTCAGATACTAGCGCCATTGTGAAATAAGATTTTGTTCAAGCAGTTAACTCTAAAAAAGGACCGAGGTATCAAAAAAGGAGGGATGACAACTTGTGTCATCCCTCCTTTCAAAATTGAATTCTAGGTAACTTACTTGCCCTGAACAAAATAATTAAAATCAGCGATAGTATTGCCCTGAAATCGTGTGTAACTCCCCTTTTTTGTTTTAAAAAAAGATGGCACGCCAGAAATCTTTAACTTAGCATACATTATCTGCTTTTCTTGAAATGTCAACCTATCAGTATCTATATAAAAGATAGGCTGATCTATCTTTTGGTTCGTATAAGCAGTATAGCGTATGAAGGACCGACAAAACTCGCAAGTGATTCTTCCAACATAAAGATATCCAGTTTTTTTATTGAGATTAGATAAAGAGAAATCAGAAGAAATATTCGTAAATTTTTCTGTATGTTTCTTATAAAATCGTTTATTTTCTTTTGTCAGTTCCAAGTCGCGTTTATCTACATTTATTAACATCTGTTGATTTGTAAACGATTCAACCGGAATCATTGAATGGTCATATTTTGCATGAGCGAATACGCTACAAAGAATTAGAATAAAAAGATACCCAAATAAAAACCACTTTTTTTTCTGTTTTTCTTCTTTTGATAATTTTGCTAGCATATAAATTGTCATGAATATGTTTATAGTGATGAACAAGTTTATGTATCTGATGATGTTATAAGTATGAGAAGTAATCAGATCAACTCCCCCATAACCTCCGAAAATGACAACAAACGAAACAATGAATGGTAAGCAGTAGAGTCTCTTATGCACAGTTTATTGCCATCCATGATAATGTTCCTACCAATGCTATTACTGTAAATTCTGCACCAGCGAATTCAACAATTAAAGCAGCTACTTCACGCCATGCCATTTGTTTAATGAACCCCATAACACCGGCACTAATAATTGCAGACCATAAAGTTGCACCAATGAAATCTTTTATCGAGCTTGACATACAATCTAAAAATGCACCACGCACCAAATTATTTTGTCGTACTAAACTGAAATCTTTTATTTCGGAGTACCCCTGAGAATTAGTTCGCTTTGTCCCATACTTCTCTTCTAGCTTCGCATAATCAATACCAACAATATCTCCTTGTTCATTTATTAGTAATGCTTGTGTAAACATAAACTCTAATTCACTGGCTAATTTATCTATCTCTGCTTTTTTTGCTGATCAGATAAATTAGCAAAAACCAGCTTTGATTTTTTAATTCCTTTTTGGAAATTCATGCTTTCACTTAATTCTACCTTTGATAGCTGATTTTTCTCGATGGTTTGAGCTGAAACCGATGCAGGCACTACTACACTAAGTAAAACTAACAGTACAGAAAATAGTACAAATACTTTTTTGGGCATTATTGTTCCCCCTGTAAATATTATTTTTGAATTCAGCTGATTTCAAAAATAGTTTACCATCAAATAACAACAACAGAAAATGTTAATTCCCATATTCCAACAATAGATAACTTAAATAAGCTAAAAAATCACTTTTGGTTTACTTAAAATAACTAATATACTATAAAAATTGTTGATTTCTCTCACAATTTAAATTTTCATGTAGTCTTCTACAACCAAAAGAAGATATACCTTCTTTTTTAGCCTATGCCAAACAACAAAATATCGAGCAAATCGTTTTCGTTTCTTTAATTGGTGTTGAAAAAAAACTGGTGGCTCCTCATCATAGAATTGAAAAAATGATTCGTGAAGCAGAGATATCTCATACTTTTATCCATACTAATTTCTTCATTCAAAATTTAAACACGACATATCAGAATGATATCAAGAACAACCATGCTCTGTTTATTCTAGCTGGTCATTCAAAAACAAATTTTATTGATACCAGAGATATTGGTGAAGTAGCTGCTGATTGCTTAACAAATTATGCTTACTTGAACCAAGAGTTAGAACTCACTGGAGCAAGAGTACTAACTTATGACGAGATAACTGAAGTAATGACACGATTTTGGGCACAAAAATCACTTACAGTAAACCAACTTTATTTAATCTTCGTCGAGTGCTGATTCAGCGTGGTATACCAAAAGACTATGTACATGTCATGGTGATGCTTTATCTGATTACTCAGTTAGGGAATGCTAAAAAAATGACGAGCACGATTGAACAGGTATTACATCCTCCGCCACGAACCATCCAAGAATATGTCCGAGATTATAAAAATGATTTTATTCGTGAATCCCACTAGTAATTCAGCTTTTTTTCACTACAATGAACACAAAAAAACTGCCTTCAAACTTAGGCAAAAGTCCTTGAGTGAAGGCAAGTATATGCTTTGTTTTTTTATTATGATGGACTAAGTAGACATTCGCCAACTCAAAATTTCAAGTTATGTGTGAATAAACAAACGATTCGTCGAAAGGAAAGCACATTGTCTACTTCTTTTTTGATATATGTTAGAAGGTTCGAACAGGTGCATCAAATATACGCTGTAAAGATTCACTTTTTTTATCAATTTTTATTTTAGAAACCAAAGTTCCTTGAACAATTAATCGAGTTGTTGCCTGCATATCGCCACAAGTAATCAATGTAATTATTTTTTGATTTTCTGGCTCAGCTAATACAGATGTATCAGAGGGTGGTACCTTTTTCTTACTCGTTGTTTTATAAATATAGATATTTGTTAAATCCGTAATATAAATGTTGTCTCCGAGAGTAATCCTCTCAAGCGGTGTAAACAATAATTTGGGATTAGAGGCTCGATGACTAGCTAATATATAATTTTTCTCTCCCATTTTTTCTTGTTCAAATAAAGTACCTGCACCATATAAAAGTGAGTACTCGGAAATACCTTTGAAAATCGGCAAATTAATTTCTATATTAGGTATCGCGACACCACCAATAATTGGTAGGTCTGAACTATTTTTTCCTAACCTTGATTTTAATATTTCTCCATAGCCAATGGATTCCACGTTTGCAAAATCATAATTTTGATCCTGTCTTTGCTCATTTTTTTTGATTTCTTCTTTAGAAAAATGATTGATATTATACTCTGTTTCCATTTTTACCATAAAATAATTCTGAATTTGCTGATGAAAAATCAGCCCTAAACCAAATAAAAAAACAATACTATATAGACAAATTTGGATTACTTTTTTTATCATTTCAGCAACCTCTTTTGACCAAATATCAATGTACCTGAAATGGAACTATAGATATTACCCAACGAAGAGCTTTGCAAGCCACCATCATTCAATTTCGTAACGACTGGTTTAAGTTCATGCCTTGGTGCAAAGTGGACTGGTTGATTTAATAACGGAGAACGTTCTCTTCTTTTTCTATAAAATCCGATTCTAGTCACATCCGTCACATCCTGATGCTCATGGACTTGTTCAACGGTTTGATTCTTTGTTTGCGAAGTCAAATCAGCATTTGTCTGACCATTTACCTGGTTAGCGATTGCTAACAAAGAACTGCTAAATAATACGATCAACATATATTTTTTCATTATTTTTTATCCTTTAACTCTGTGACTAAATCGCCGAACACTTTCCAATCTTTTGCTGTTGGCGGACTGTTCCAAATGATGTAATGTGTGTTGAGATTATCTCCCAAGACATCTGATACATAAATATCTGTTTCTTCATTAAAAATATTATTCACATTTAAATTAGCAAACGGTAGATTTTCAATCATTTCCATAATATAACAGTTATATTCAGGACCAATTGAAAAATCGACAGATATCGTAATTACTTTTCTTAATGCACTCCATGATATTTTATTGATCAAACAAAAAGTAAGCTCTAGTAAGAGTGATTTATTTTCTGTTTGATTTCCAATAATCTTGATTATCTCCACGTTCTTAGTAAAATGATTCACTACTTGAATGATTTCACCATAATTTTCTTCCAAAACATTCAAGTAGTTAAAAATTTGCTGATCCATTATTAATCCTTTGTATACTACGTGTTTTAACAGAATGCTACGTATGGGATCAACTAAACGTTCTTTTTCTACTTGAATCTCAGGAATTGCAAAAAAATGCTCTAAAATAAAGTTCATCTTCTTATTCAGTTCTGGATTGATATCCAAACGATTATAATCCTTATCAATGAACTGATTAACATAAAGGAAGTTGAATAACATTTCTATATCTTCTTCACTAAATGATTTTTCTTTCATGTAGTTCTTGATATCTATTAAATTTTCTCTTTTCAACTCAAACAACTTTTTTGTTGTTTTGTCTGTTGAAACCTGTTCCTTGATCCTTAATAAGGACAGTCCCAAATACATCTCTAAATTTAGTTTTTCAAATCCATTGATATCTATAATTATTCTTTTGGTCTTTAAAAATTCGATGATATCTGTTACTTGATCTAAAATATCTGCCCCGAACGGATATTCATAAAATTTAAAGATGCCTGTATATAATTGCGCCACTAAAAATCTGAATTCTTCTTCAAGATAGTCATGTGAAAAGAAATCAATCGAATACTGAGCAAAAAATTCAATCAATTCTGTCCTAGTTTTATAAGCCTTTGATAAACTCGTATAATAATCAAACGAGAAATCTTCAATTGTTTTTTCTGGAAACTGGATCGAATAATCAAGTAATGAGAAAACAAAGGATTCTCTTCCATATTTCCAAATAAGTCTGTTGATTGAATCTAACCCATTCTTCTGAAACCGGTACTTATTGTTTACTTTTTCAATAAAGAAAAATTCATCTAGCTCCATTGACTCTAAGTCACTGACCAATGAATTAATTACTTTATTCGCAATAAAATAAGTCATATCAAATTTTGATTCAACATCTTTGACAGATACGAATTCATTTTCGGCATTTTCTATGAAGGAGAACACTCTTAACTTATCAAATTCACTATCAGAAAATATTGTCTTCATCACTTCACTTAACTTTTCTTTTATTTTCTAATTGGTTATTCAACCGTTTAATTTCCCTATTTTTTCGAACAAAAAGATAGATACAAAGCAATAAAAGTAATACGAATAGAATGATACCAATGATGATATATAACGTGTAACTGTCCTCGGCCCTCACAACGGCTTTTTCATTTAATTTTTGCGAAACTTCTTTTTTTATCGTAAAGTCTTGTGTGAATGCCCATTTTTGCTCTTTTGATAATACAGTGACTTTGGCAGTGTACTTACCCGGCTCTAATTTTTTCTCATTCAAACTTAAGTCAAAATCATACACAGAGTTGGGGGCAATTTGGGCACCTGACACATTTGTCTCATATTTCTTTTCGTCAGTCCCCTTTGTATAGATTGTAGCTTTCACTTGAACTTTATTCAAAAAAGCGGCACTTTCATTTTGGATTGGAATTTTGATCCCATTTCGTCCATTGATTTGATTTGGCGTGATTTTGCTCAAAGTGACATTATTTTTTGTGATTTTGTTCTTTCCATGTAAAACCACAGCAATCGTATAACCATATTCATTTTTAACTGCCATCCCATTTTTGTTCTCTTCATCTTTGTCGTCACTGTTCTTTTGAATAAAATTGATTCCTCCAGCTAACACACCATCAAATTCATTTTCTGGCATCTTAACTGTGTAAGAGACAATCTTTGATTCTTTTGCATTCAATTTTATCTCTTTCACATCTGGTTGAATAATCTTTGACAAGTTATTTTTTAACTGAGTATGTTGGAAATTTTTACTATTTTTATATTCAACCACTCCATTTGAGTTGGTAGAAGTCACATCGACAGAAGTATACACAGTGATTTCATGATCACTAGCGTTTTTGACTACCACGTTGAGTTTGTCATTTGTTTTAGGTTCAAGTCGCAAATCAAAATACGTAAGTGCTGGATCAACTTGTTTATCAGATGACTGTGGTTGAACTGTATAGTCTACACCTGAAGCATAGACTGGATTAAAGCTAATCAGAGTAACGAATAAAGCAATCCCTAAAATTGCCAGGTAGCTTATTATTTTTTTCATATTGCACTCTCCTCCAAAATTACAAAAGATAGCAAGATGACTTTTGGCAGTCATCTTGCTATATCAATGGTTAAATTATACAGTTTTAGTTATTTTCAACTGTATCATTCAATGTCCATGTTAAAGTTGTTTTGTATTGTCCTTGGACTTTAACAGTAGCACCTGGAACACTTAATGTTGAAGAACCTTTCGCAAAGTTTTCAACTGCTGTACCATTCCCTTCACCTTTTTGAGCATCCATAATTAAGCTTGCTTCACCTGTTGGTTTCAATGCAATGCCTGTTTTAACGTTTGCAACCGCAGTTGATGATGCATCTAACGTTGGTGTATCTAATGTGATTTGTGCATTTGTCAATTCATTTTCACCATTTTTAAATTGGCCTGTTTGAGCAACTTGTAAATTCCAACCTGTTAGTGTTCCACGAATATCTTGAACAGTTGCTTTTGTATCTGTTTCAGATTTATAACTTTCGTCGTTTGCAGAAATTGGATGATTACCAAAATCTAAGTTTGCTGCTTCGATTAATTTCAATCCATCAGCAGGTGTAGTAAAGCCGACATTTCCGTCAGTTGTTTTCGAATCCACTGCGTCAGCATGGATTGTAGTCCCACCAATTGTTAAAGTACCGAATAAGATTGCTGTTGATAATAAAAGTTTTTTCATTTTTGTTCGTCCTCTTTTCTTTTTTTTAAAAATATAATTAACATAGATAAAACTATGGCTAACCCAATAATAAATAAATAACGTTCATCTTGACTCCCTGTTTTTGGAAGGTTTTTTCCTGAACTTTGGTCAATTTTTGGTGATTCTGTTTTTTCTTGTGGCTGATCATTAATCTTGCCTGAAGTATCTGGTTGATCTGATGAATTACTATTCGAATTATCGTCAGAAGTTTTGTAGAAGCCGACAACAGCTTGAGAATCTTGTTTGTCAACTTCTCGTGCGAGTGTAATTCGTGATGAACAAGCAAATATCATAAAAACGGAAGCGATTAATGTCAGTAATTTCATTTTTTTCATCTCGATCGCCTCTCCTAATTATTGGAAACTGTATCTTCAACAGTCCATTGTATCGTTGCATCGTATTCATCAAGCACTGCGCCACCCGACTTCACGTGAAGGAATAGTCCAAAGTCATCATTCCAGTTTTGAGAAATATCCGTCACTTCATGGTTTTCAGTTTGTTTTGAGTAAATCATTGCAGAATTAGCTGAATTAATAGTTTGTACCACACCGTTTTCATCCTTATAATTCAGTGTTCCATCAAGTTTTCTACCCGTTTGTTTACCAGTAAATTCTTGCGTGAGTTGTGCAGTTACGCTCCATTGAGAGCCTAATTTTCGGAAATCTTGAATTTTCAAATCATTCTTTTTGTCTTGTATAGGATACGTTTCATCATTTCCTGATAGAGGGTGTTCACCAAAGCTGATTGTTTCAGGTGCTTCCACAAATAACAAATTTCCACGATAGACATATTTAACGGTCTGTGCTTGATCCGTAAATTTACCGGTTGCGTTATCTGGAGTTGTCAATAGCTGATACCCTTCGATCGTTAGCGCCTCTGTTTGATAAGGGTCATCGATTTTTCCAGTGAGCACTTTGTTAGGTGCGATTTCGTTGCCATCTTCATCAAGGTACATCACTGTAATGGGGGCTGCCACTGCTTTTTCGATAATATGAATTATCGCTGTTTTTTTAGTAGTATGACTGGTTGAATTCGTTACTGTGTATTCAACTGGATAATCACCTACTACATTCGGATTGACTTGTGAGTAATCAACCGTGATGTCCTTAGTGATATCACCATCATTCGTGTCTTTCGCCGTGATATTCTTCATGATTTCTTCTTTGATGTTCGAATCATTCAAATAACCTGTATAGAAGGTTTTATCTTCAGCCTTTATATTTGGAAAAATTGTACTTTCACCTTCACTGCTAAATAAGTTATTTAAGTCAAATCTATCGGTTATTGTTTCACTAGTAGCTTTATTCGTTTTATAAACCCATGCACTTGTATGATAAGTAAGCGAATCACTATCAACATGTGCTTGCGCTGACATCAAGACTCTGACTTTGCTACCAAGTAAACTACCTTCATTTTTCGTTCTAAATGTAGCAGTTACTTTTTGAATACCTCCAGAAGGCTCTATTCGTAAGTTATATTCACTGGGATCAATTGCTTGTAATTTGCCAGTTGACCAACGGTTATATAACTTAAAATCACTGGCATCAACTGAGATATTCGCATCGGTTACTCGATTTCCTTCACCATCGTAAGGAATTATTTGCCAAATGATCGTATAGAAATCGTCTGGTCCTAGCTCGTAGTTAATCAATGGATTGGCCTCAACAAAGTTTTGGATTATGTCACTTCCACGACCAAACATTCCTGTTGGAAGACCTTCAACCTCTGTGCCGTTCTTACCAATAAAATTACCAGCATCTTCTGTCGAGATTCCCCAAAAGGCATTTGCCAGTCCGTAAGCAGGTGGCGGATTTTCTCCATCATCTTTTACTTTAAAGTTAGGATTCGCATTGTTAACAGCGTGCGTCGTACCGTCTGGATCAGTAGAAGTAATATTCACGTTATAGCTTTTCCCCTCTTCGCCAATGATTGTTCCTGCAACAACAAATGAAATATCTGCATTCCCCACAATTTCTTTTTTCAGCTCAAAAGTCACTACTCCAGTAGCAGGATCTTTCGTCGCATTAAAGTACTCCGCAATTATTGGATCTAAAAGGACTAAACCATTGATATCAATACCATCTAACGGAAATGTGATAACGATCTTTGTTCCAATTGGAATCGAATTACCGTCTTTATTCGTTAGATGAACCTTGCCTTCATAGCTTCCACCCTTAGAATATTCATTAGCATCTGCACTATAGGAAACACTTCCATCTTCAAGAGATACCGTATTGATTTTTTGATCATCGTCACTTGCTTTAGTAGTTGTATCAGTTGTTACAGTTTTGTCTGTCGTTGGGTCTGTGCTAGTTTTCGTTTCTGAAGTTGACGTCTCACTAGTACTTGTCGTATCAACTGTTACTTTTTCATTTGTCGGATCCGTACTACTAATCGTTTTTTCAACGACTTCTTTTGAACTTTCAGCAACTACCGAGACACTTGAGCCTACTAAACTGGAAGATACACTTAGAAGTAACATCGAACTGATTCCAATCGTTTTGAATGTCTTCTTTTTGATTCTTTTCAAGTTTGCTTCCCTCCTTCCCCTTTCTATCATCTTAGAAAATAACGCCCCCTTTCGTAATCTAGAATACCTTCTTCTCACTATGATTTCTTTTCTATTTTTCAAAAGCCATTTTGAATTTATAAAAAAAATCAAAAATGAAAATAATTTGCTAATGCTTCAAGGATATATTTGCTCGCGTGGCCGTCTCCATATGGATTGGTTGCCCCACTCATTTTTTCATACACAGAAGCATCCACAAGTAGTTCTTTAACTTCTTTGTATACCATTTCTTTCTGAGTTCCAATCAATTTTAAGGTTCCTGCAGCTACACCTTCTGGGCGCTCCGTTGTATTTCTCAACACAAGAACAGGAACACCTGTATAGGGTGCCTCTTCTTGTACTCCACCTGAATCAGTAAGAACTAAATAACAACGACTAAGCACATTGTGAAAATCATTAACAGATAATGGTTCAATCAGCTTCACTTGTTTCGATTGACTTAAATGACTAGCAACTAAATTTCGTACCTTAGGGTTTTTGTGAATGGGAAAAATGACATTAACATCTGGAAATTCAGCAATCAGTTCATTGATTGCTTGACAAACGTCGATCATAGGCTGACCGATATTTTCTCTTCGGTGCATCGTGACTAAAATTGTTCGCTTTCCTTTTTCTAAAATTGAATTCTCATATTTTTCCTGAATCGTATAATTCATCATGTCAATTGCTGTATTTCCCGTGACAAAGATTCTCTTTTCGATATGCCCTTCTCTTACTAAATTTTTTTTACTGATCGTAGTTGGTGCAAAATAAATATCGCTAAGAACATCCGTCATTTGTCGGTTCATCTCTTCTGGAAACGGACTGTGTTTATCCCACGTTCGTAAACCTGCCTCAACATGACCAATCGGTATTTGTTTATAAAACGCTGCTAACGCTGAAGCAAAAGTAGTCGTCGTATCACCATGTACAAATACCATATCTGGTTTCTCTATTTCTAAAACATCCCCTAAATTTTCTAAGATCATTTGGGTAGTATCTGCTAATGTTTGGTTTTCTTTCATAATGTTCAAATCATATGCTGGCGTAATCTCGAATAACTCTAAGACTTGATCCAACATATCTCGATGCTGACCAGTTACAACAACGATTGGTTTGAACATTTTACTTGATTCCATTTCTAAAATTAACGGAATCATCTTGATTGCTTCAGGACGGGTCCCGAAAATTATCAGGATTTTTTTCATGTATTTCATTCTCCATTTCCTTTATACTGATAGTAAAAAAAGAGCTAATATGCCAAAAACAATCAGTAAATATAAAAAATTTCTGCTATAAATTTTTCGTTTATTTTTCCGTACCATTGATTACTCCACCTTTTCAAATTTGGCTGAATGAACTGTTTTATTCCATTTATTTTGGGGTCTGAACCATGTAAAGAATCCAACAATTTGCGCAATCATATATGTCAAAGAGTTGTATATAAAACTATAAACAAGTCTTAAGAAAAAGCTGACTTTACTCATCAAAGTTTTCTTTGCTTTAAAATACGGTTCCGCTTCTTCAAGAAAATACAAGGTGGGAATCAAAAGAAAGTTGAATGCTTCCATCCCTACCCAAAAAATCAATAGTGAGAATAATTGTGGCAAATAACCTAATAACCTAAAATCAAGAAGACTAAAAAATAAAATAATCAAAAATGCAACTGGTCTGACCATTGAATAAGAATAAAACAACGTTTCAAATTTGCTCATAAATTCATTGATTGACTTTACTTTAAATAAGGAGTTAATTTGCTTGAATGTTGTCGAAAATGCAACATACCAATGTCCTTGTGCCCATCTTGTCCGTTGATTATGACTAGCTTTAAATGAATTTGGCTTTTCATCATGAACCACTGCAAAATGATTCCAACCACTTTTTTTCCCTTCGATAGAAAGCTCTACTTGTAGCTCAAAATCTTCCGTATAACTTCTGGGGTTCCAACCACGTTGTTCTAAGTAGATCGTATCCAAGATAAATCCAGTTCCACCAATTGCTGCATTCCAACCGAGCAAATAATTAGCGTATTGAACAGCTCTATTTGTAATAAAATACACAGCAGCATAGCCTGAAGCAGTAATCGAAGTTGCAACATTTTTCATTCCTAAATATCCTTGGATAACAACAAACTCTGGATGGGCAATAATTTGTGAATTCATCTCGGTTAAGTAATTTTCATCAACAATATTATCTGCATCAATAAAGGCAATATAATCATACTTTTTCCAGTGATTTGTCTCGATATATCGCGCGATTGCATGTGGTTTTCCTCTTGGTTCATCCGGTTTTGAATGATTCTCAAAAACTAACGCATTTTCTAATTCACTCACAACTTTCGCTGTATTATCCGTACAATTATCAGCAATTACGACAATATCAAAAAGTTCATGATCATATTGCTGATTCAATAGGGCTTGAACCGTATCTCCAATTACATCTTCTTCGTTGTGCGCTGGGACTAAAAACAAAAATTTTTTCGTTGGAGAGACAATTGAGTAATCTCTTTTTGGTTTTTTTATGCCGAAAATAGATAATGTTGTAAAAAAAATCAAATTTCCAAACACTAAGATAATCAGGCAGACACAAATAAAACTCAGTGCATTAAAAACAATATCTGGTAAAACAAACATAGTTACACTCCTCAAACTTTTCAGATATGGATAAGAGATATCTTTATGCTAAAATCTCTATGATGATTTTTCCCCCCCTCGTAAAATTCTCTACCTCTTTGATCCTGTCGAACATCTTAACACCATCAAAAAACAGATTTCCTTTTTAAATTCTTAATCGCAATTAAAATTTTAGAAAATAATATGATTATCCCAAAATTAAAATAACAAAAAGACATATCCAGAAACCGTAGAAGATTTCCAAATACATCTTTTAAGTGGATCATTTTAGTTTTCGTACGCATGCGTCTCAACCAATTTGGATATAACCAACATTTCCCTGATTGATTGGTGTCGCTGTCGTATTACTTGGTAATGTAGTAGAACCAATTTCTTTAAAAATCGTATGATAATTCGGATCTGGATTTTGTCCAGAACCTGGCGTCACATCTAAATCTTCTGAATCATAGTGATCACCTATTGACATCGAGATAACCAATTTATATGTGCCTGATGGAAGTTGAGCTAAGTCATCTTTCGTAATGATTGCTTGATAACCATTGTACACTCCTGTATTATACCAATCTGTATTAACACAGTTCACTGAAAATACCGCATTATTCTCAGCATCATATAAAGACATCACTTTATGAACATTATCTGAATTCGTCAAGTCGTAATCAGCATTATCAATGGATCCTTCCAAGATCAGACCATAAGATTGCCAATAACCTAATTTGAAGTGATTAATTGTTTCGACATCTAAATGCTTCACTACTTGATCAACAGGCTCACTTTGTTGCCCATCTTTTTCTTGTACCACTGTAATAACCGTTCCAGCCTCTTGTGGTGTAATATCAATTGACCATTTTCCATCCGAGCCTACCACAGTTCGACCAATCTCAACACCGTTGATGGTTGCGATGATCGTATCTCCAGGAACACCTATCCCAGTTATTTTGTTATCTCTGTCATAAACTTCATTAAAGGAAGGTTTAGGAACTTCTTCTGCGATGTCATCACCAATTACTAATTTATAAGGATTTTTGTACGTTAGCTTACTTAATATATCCGCGATATTCGACTGGATCACACTTCCAATACTACCGCCTTTCATGTTAAAGCTAGCTTCCAAGTGTTCATTAACTGCGAAATCCGGTTTTTCAGTTATAGATGTCTCCCAACCAGCAATATGATCAGTTGTAAGATTAAGAATCCCTCTTTCGCCAAAGTTCGTCGCAAGATCTCCCAAAATCCCTTTTAATTCAAGCTTTTTCATTCCATTAAAAGTCATAGTCACGTCAGGTCCAGTTTTGATAACATCTGCATGGACATTCTCATTATGGTCAATCTGAATACTTGATTCAGGATTAGCTACTAATTCTTTATTAACAATGAGTGTTGGTGATCCTGGGTGGATTGTTTTTTCACGATTGACTGATAGCAACGCATTACGATCAATTGTTACTGTACTAAAACCATTATCTTTACTAAGTTCTGCAGCAGAAATAAATTTTACCTGTGCACCAGATTTGATACTTAAATCCAAGTTGCCAGCACTATTTTGGAATGCTTGGGCACCTTCATTCAAAATATTCACCTGTGCATCTTCATTGATGGTCAAGGAAGGATGAGCTGAAGTAAAATTAAAGGTTGTATCTGTATTTCCAACATGCTTCACATCAAAATTACCTGCAATCGACATATTTGCAACTTCCGCAAATTGTTTGACTGGAGAAACAGAATCAACATTTGCGATTTCAAACGTATTATTTCCAAAAAAAGTCGCAGTTCCACCAGAATTTCTAAGGAACTGTGGTCCAGTATAGCTAATATTCTCAAAATTTGTTGTCACATTTTTAGCAATTTCAGCAATCCCAATCGTTCCATAGTAATTTTTTCCTTCAATTACTGCATTTTTCAAATTAACTTCTTTTGTTCCTGTATTAGAAGAAACGTGAATTGTATCATAAAGACTTGAGGAATTTTTTTCTGTCAACTTATGTCCTTGAAAATCAATTGTTACCGATGCTTTATTCTTACTGATTGAGATCCCAGAAGTCATCACAATATCATTTTTAACAATCACATTTGTGATATTGTTGTTTCCCTCTAAATAATTTTTCAGCTGAGTAAAATTTTCCACATATTGTGTTAATCCCGAACTACTTTGAATACCTACAACTTCTTCTGCGTGTGTAATAATTGTTTGACTACCGATGATTTGACCCGTTAAAGTCAAAATCATTGTTGCGGATACAATACCCTTCAAAATCCTTCTGCAATACAAATGTTTCTTCATTTTTTCATCCCCTTTACTAAGTATGCTTTAATAATATTTTTTAAAAAAATGAATGTCAAAGTTATTTTATTATTATTTTTCAATTTTAATGCTAGATTCCTTGCGTCACTTGACATTCCTCATTTTTTAAGATTGATTTTCAAAATTAAATAAACTAAAAAAAGCATAACATAAAATAAAAACGTTATTTTAAAAAACACAAAATGCACATGTTATTCTTTTCACAACAATCTTTTTATTTAGTAAAAGCACAGATGTTATGGTTATATATCGCTGTTTGACGAAAACGCATACCATCTGTATCATCAGTTATGTAATAAAATTTATATAACAAAAAAATAAGTGAGGTAGAGAAATGAAAAAAACAGTTTTAGCAAGTTCATTAGGGTTACTTTTAGCAGTTGGCACACTTGGAACACCACTTGTGCACGCAGATGTTCAAGAAAATAACGTTATTCAAACATCAACAGTTAAAGAAGGTGACGTTGGAATTGATCCTTACACTTTGATTGTTGCTGCAAATGGAAACTTAGAAGGTCAAATGGTTCCTTATATTGAAGGACTAGATTTCACAGGAAAAATGGATTTACACTACAGTGCTCAAAACTACGGTTTTGTTGATGGCGATATTGGTGTACTAATGATTAAACTACCTGAACAATTTAAGTTCGTGGCTTCTGTACCTGATTTTGCAAAACACATTACAGGCAATGTATCGGCAAAAACAATTCTAGGACATAACACTGAGCCAATTTCTCCAGAAAACGTTCAATCTTATTCAGACCGTATTTTGATTACAGTCCCAACTTCACTCTGGATTGGTCAAGGAGATGTAACAGCAGATATCACTATTGATTACGGTGGATTTTTAGCACAATACCCAACGCTTCCAATCCCAGATGCACCTATGGGATATGAGTTCCAAGCACAATTAAAATACGATTCTGCTATGTGGGACGTTATCACTGATCCAATAATCGGAACAGATAACGAAACACTCTTCACAACAGACACTAGTGCGATTTACAAATAGATCCATTCAATAAAAAACTCCTGAGACATACTGAGTGTCTCAGGAGTTTTTTCTATTATTCAAACCTAATCAATCTACAAACTACTTTTATATTGTTTTTTGCATGTGTTCATATTGATGTCCACTGATTTTCATTTCTTCAACAACCTTAAAACCATGACGTTCATATAATTTTTTTGCTTGTGGATTTTGTTGATCTACACTCAAACCGATGGTTGCTCGGTTCGCTTTTTCTGCTAACATTGGCAACGCCTCTAATAATTTAGAACCAATTCCTTTTCCTCGAAATTTCTCAGAAACAGAAATCGTATCCAGATACCATTCATTAGGAAGCGTTTCTTTATCTATAAATAAATATTGATCACGTGGGAGTCCATGTTTTTCTAAAATATCAGCCAAAGGCAAATCAATCACAGGTTCTTCCTCATCTGTGTAACCAAAAGCAATACCTGCCACTTTGCCATCTATTTCCTCAACGATCCCACGAGTATAGCTATAACGATAGTTAGGATCAGCTATTGCATCAATTAAAACTTCAATTGTTTTTTGCTCACCAAAGGTTTGAACAAAAGGTAACTCCATATCTTTCAAAATGACCAAAATCAACGGCGCAATTTCAGGTCCGTCTTCTTTTTTTGCAAAACGAATCATAGTTATTCTCTCTCCTTTTCTTGCCATTGTAGCATTTGGAAAAAGAAAGTGCAAAATTCGTTATTTTAAATAATTTTCAATTTTTTGGGTAACAAAGTAACCGTGAGAGACTCGTTTCGCTGCTTCTTCGCGACAATAAGGACAGACAATTGGCACCTCTTTATCCACGTGTTCTACAACATTTCCAACTTCATGATACGCAAATCTTTTACCACAATGTGGGCACACCATCTTTTCCATAATCTCAACTTCCTTTCGGTTTTCACACTTTTAGATTACTCTTATATGCAAAAAAAGAGAAGTGATAACCTTCTCTTTTCGGACTATGTTGATATTAAAAATTGTCGGATTTTTTTCTCAGCTAAAAGATGGATATTGTAGTAAAACTTTCCTTCTTTTTCAAGAATTTCCCAAGCATGAACTTTCGCTCGTTTATTCCCAGAAACAGCGATTGCCTCTTTCATAGCCACTTGTGGTTTTTTGACGTTGCGCAGTTTTTTTATATCTAATTGTTTCTGATTTTGTTTTTTTTGTTGGCTAACAGCTCTCATCGTTGCTTTTCCTGTCGTTGGATTGACAACAACTTCATGATCTTTGTCTACAAATAAATAACTATAAGCTGAACTAGCAGTTCTCTTAACTTCATCAGGTAAAAAAAAGCCGATACTTGTTACTTTCTGACTGTGTGCTTCCTCTTCAAAAATTGAAATGGCTTGTTCTAGAGAAATTTGATAATCTTGCTCACTCAGATCATCTGGTTGAAAAGTCGCATTTAACAAACCCATTCCACCCGCAACACCAACGAACACTAAAGCAGCCAAAGTAAGAACGATTTTTTTCATTTGCTTACTCCCTTTTCCCAATTTTTTTTCAGTATACCAAGACTCTATTTTTGGAAAAATCGAAGCAAGTGAAAAAGAAGTGACAGTTTTGTTATCTATTCATGTAATTCAAGTGGCAAGCCATCTGGATCAAAGAAAAACGTCATTTTTTCCCCTGTAAAGGTATCTGTTCTAAGCGGCTCTGTTTCAATCCCCATTTCCTGAAGTTCAGCTATAACTTGTTCAATCCGATCGACTTTAAAAGCCAGATGGCGTAACCCACATGCTTCTGGATAATTGGGTCTTGCTGGTGCAGAAGCAATTCCAAAGATCTCCAATTCAGTCTCTCCTAATCTTAAGTCTAGTTTGTAATCATCTCTATCTGCACGATAATTTTCACGAATTACTTCAAAGCCTAATTTTTCGACGTAAAATTCTCGTGATTTTTGATAATCAGAAACAATGATTGCTACATGGTGGATAGTTGATAAGTTCATTATTTTTTTTCCTTTCTTAACTAAAACAAAAACTTGTTAGTAAAACTTTTAGAATCATGATAATTTCATCTATTTATTATAATCACAAACTCCTCGCTTCTTAGTTGAATTACTGCTAAGATAAAGATGTTTCAAGGAGGAAAAAATGAAAAAATCACTAAAAATACTTTTATCAATACTCGCAATTCTTTCACTTATTATAACAGTCTATGTTGGCTATGTGTATCTAAGTTATCACCGAGAAGCCGATGATCAGGTACTCCCTATCCAGTCAAGTAGGGCAGCTAAAGATATCCAGACAACTCAAGATTATCGAATCATGACCTATAATATTGGTTATGCCGCCTATCCGCCTAATTATAGTTTTTTCATGGATGGAGGCACTGAGTCACGCGCATTTACTAAACAAAATGTTCAACATAACTTACAGAAAATTCAGGATGTTATTCAAGAACAACAACCAGACTTTGCCTTCCTTCAAGAAGTTGACAAAAAGGCAACTCGTTCTTATAACGTGGATGAAGTTACCGCACTTTCACAAAATTTTAGCGACTATTCATCTGTTTATGGTCAAAATTATAACTCAGCTTATCTTTTTTATCCAATCACGCAACCGATTGGTAAATCACAATCCGGTCTGGTTACTTTTAGTAAAGGAATGATTGCTGAAAGTAGACGGTATTCTTTACCCATCGAGACTGGATTCAATAAATTTTTTGACTTAGACCGTGCATTTACAGTAAGTAAGGTTCCTGTTGCAAACGGCAGATTTCTTTCCCTTTATAACTTACATCTTTCGGCTTATACAAAAGATCCTGCTATCCAAAAAGCACAAATCAAAAAACTAGCTGCACAATTGAAAAAAGATCAAGCAGAAAAAAATTATGTTATTGTAGGAGGCGACTATAATCATACGCTACTACCTGACAGCGAAAAAATTTTTGGCAAAGCAAAAGAAGAACTAAGTTGGACACACGCATTCCCTGAAGAACTTTTACCGAAGGGCATGCACATCGTTCGCAAAAATTTAGCTGAAAAAGCAGTTCCTTCTGTACGCAATTTAAACGAAGCTTATCAGCCAAACAAAACTTTCGTCACGTTAATTGATGGATTTTTGGTTTCTGACAATCTTTCAGTCAAAAATATCCAAGTAATTGATACGCAGTTTGCTTACTCAGACCATAATCCAGTTCAGATGACATTCTCACTTCAATAAAAAGAAAAGCCAAGAGTCAGTTAATTGACTCTTGGCTTTTTTGTTTAAGCTATGCTTTGAAATGTTTTCTTTTTTTCAGAAATTTAAAATAAAAATATCATAACACAGATTTTTTTTAATTGTAAGACTAGATTTTATCATTTAAAAGCATACAATAGATTGTGGTAAAAAAATCTAGAGACACTACATTTTGTGTCTAAAGGAGTTCTTATACATGAAATCATATTTTCATTTTCTAGCTCATCAGCTAAAAGGCTGGCCTCAACAAAATTATTATCTTTTCTTTTTTAGTCTGGGATGTCAAATAATGACACTCGTGAATAGCCCTATTACTTGGCTATCGATTATTGCCTTTATCGGAACTAATTTAGGTGTTTTATGTATTCTATCGATCAACGCTGCGAAATCTGTGAATGGTGTCTTAGGCATTTTATCTGCCATTTGTTTCATCATTGTTGGCTTTTCAGCTAAAAATTATTTAAGTATTGGTGAACAGATTGCTTATATGGTGACATTGGACATTCCGGTTTTGTTAAGTAAAGAATGGAACCACAATATGGCTTCAAAAATTCGTAAATTTACTGGTAAAAGTTGGTTCATCGCAATTATCGGCACAATTCTTGTTTATTTTGTTTCAGGCTTCTTGATTGGTCGTTATACTGACGATCCTCGTCCTTGGATTGATGCAATTGCTTTTTCAATCAGTCTTTCAGCTGGTATCATTAGCTTCTTGCGATACAACAATCAATACTATTGGTGGTTAGCTTCTGGTCTAGCTCAAATGGTTCTTTGGTATGTATCGTTTACACATGGTTCTGCAAGTCTAGCAATGTTTGTTAACAGCTCTGTTTACTTATTAAACGATGTTTTGGCCTTTACAGTTTCTCCTTGGTACAACCAAAAAGAACGTGAAAGAATGCAAAAAATGGAAGAAGAATATTATCAGACGCATCAACATGCATAAGGTTGTGGCGCAAAACGTTCAACTCCGACTAGATAGCGAACAGACACTCAAAATAGCTTTTCATATTTTGATGTGAATGCAAGCTATATTGAGGAGTTGTTTTGGGAACACCGTGGATAAAGGTTGTGGCGCAAAACGTTCAACTCTGAAAACATCTTGAAACAAAAAAAACTACTGTGACTTTTTCGTCACAGTAGTTTTTTTATAACAATTCTTTCAATAGTGATTTAACTTCTGGCTTTTCTAAATAAAGAGAATGTTCTAATTTTTGATAATAATCTAACGCTTTTTTTTGTTCTTTTGAAAAAACATACTCTCGTTGTTCAAAATCAACAAGCACTTCAGCGATTTTTTGGTTGTGGAGCGAGTGAGCAAGGCCTTTCCATTCTTGTGTGCCTACCTGTTTACTGGTTGATTTGACTTTAGCGGTCGGCGAGGATTCTCGACGTAGGGCTTTTAAAAACCCATTACGGATCACTCTTGGCAAACTATCAAAAAAACCTTCTGTAAATCCATAACAAGCATACTTTTCCCAAATCAAGGTGTAGATAGCCGGTTGGATAAAACGCTGTTGTTGTGCACACTCCCTCGCTTCAGCTAACTGATGTGTTGGTTGTTCTCGATTAAACAAACGCAGTTCCGCAATAAACGAGTCAAAGTAACTGACTGGTAATTTCGCCTTTGTATCTCGCAAGACAACTTGCCAATCTTTTCGCAAAAATGAACGGTAATTTGTCAGAAATTCTTCAACGTCCCTCGTTAGTTCTTCTGTAAAATCCTCAAATAATTCCTTCTTTGCTCGACTTTTCTTTGGTTGATTGGCAATCTGTTCCCCCATTTTTTTGATTTCATGCGCTAGTGCCTGATAGTCTGCTAAATAAATAGGCATCTGTGCTTGTCGAAAATCTGCTACTCGTTTAGCCAGATGAACGTCTGGCAAATACGGCCGTTTTATTCGTCGATTGTGGTACAAAGAAAAGAGATATTCTTGCCACAACTCTTCTGGAAATTCGATATTTTGTTGTTTTAGCCATAGTAGCTCATCCAATGCTAAATCAACTTTTGTCATCCCTTGATGGATTGAACTCGCGATTGTTGGTGAAACGTGCAAATGTTCGGCAAAGTGATTGATTCCTAGTTTTAGAATTTTTCCTGTTTTTGGCGATTTAACGATGTATTGAACTTTTAATTCTCGCCCACAATCACAATATAACTTTTCTTGTCTTCGGGAAGTCCGAAAAAAAGGATTGATTTTAAAATCAGCAAATACCCAGTCTGTAGCAGCTAAATAATTTTCTTCCATAAAGCGTGAATTGATTAAATAGCGCCGATATTGATCAACTAATTGGCGTTGTGATTTCGTCAATCGTTCATAAATTTCAAAGCGTTGATTGCTGGTATATTGTTTTGATACTTTGATTGGATAATTCTTTTTGTTTAGTTCTTTGGGAAACCATTCTTCAAACACTGCTTTCCATTCTTCCATAACGTTTCCCCCTTAAAAAAGAAGCTGAGAACTAACGATTCGTTAGTTGCCAGCCTCTACCTCTACTATTTGATTGCTAATTATTAGTGAGTCGTACCTGCATTACCAGAAATATCGTGTTCATTTTCAATTGCAGCTTCAACCGCATATGTTAATGAATCGGCAATATCATCTAATGACATAGAAGCTGTACCTACTGGGCGATCAATTACTTGATCAGGTGAAAATGGCACATGGATAAAGCCACCACGAATGGTTGGAAATTCTGTGTGAAGGACATGTAATAAACGATACATGATATCATTGCAGACAAACGTTCCTGCAGTATAAGAGATATATGCTGGTAGTCCGTGATCGTGAACATTTTTAGTCATTGCTTTGATTGGCAATGTAGTGAAATAAGCGGCTGGTCCATCTTCTTCCAATACCGTATCAAATGGTTGGTTTCCTTCATTATCAGGAATACGCGCTTCTGCTAGATTGATTGCTACTCGTTCAAATGAAACGGCTGAGCGACCTCCTGCTTGTCCAACACAGATAACAATTTCTGGTTGATGTTCTTTAATGGCTTCTCTAACTACTTGGCTACTTTTGCCAAATACAGTCGGTACTTCTAATTTGATAATTTCTGCTCCCGCAATCTCTGCGGGCATTTTTTTTACAGCTTCATATGCTGGATTTACTTTATCGCCGCCAAATGGATCAAAACCTGTTACTAATACTTTCATCTTTTGTTCCTCCTAATTATTTAAATAAAATCATATAAGCAATTTGGAATACTAACATAAATAAAGCAATAAATAATTGATTTTTGATTACGCCGTACTTGTCTTTCATTTCTAACATAGCGACTGGCACAATATTAAAGTTTGCAGCCATCGGTGTCAAGAGTGTCCCACAAAAACCACAAGTCAAAGCAACCATTCCAATCAACGCTGGATTTGCTCCTTGACTAAAAACAAATGGTGCACCAATCCCAACCGTCATAACTGTAATTGCTGCGAAGGCATTCCCCATAATTACTGTGAAGATAACCATTCCCACTGCATAGATAATAATCCCAATATTCACGTTTCCTTCAGGAACAATCGTACCGACAGCATTTGAAATCACCGTTCCTACTCCTGCGCTAGTAAACACAGCACCTAATGAAGCAAGTAACATTGGCAACATACTCAACGGACCAACTGTTCCTAACATATCAGCTGCATCATCTAAGAACGTGGTAGGCTGATTGTCGCGAGAAAAGAACATCAAGATTGCCATCGCTGCAAAGACGCCGACACCAACACCGACTAAAGCACCTAACTTAGTGAACAAGGCAAACAGAATTGCAAATACCCCAATACTTAACGCTGGAATAAAAATTTTCATGCCTAGTTTACTTGACATTTTTTCCATATATTCTTTTGAAGGCAAGTGGCTGTCACCTTTGCTGACTCTTTTCGCAATGGCCGGAATCGTCATAGCAAAAATCAAGATACCACTTACTAGCGGTGGCAGCCATCGACCAGCCGCAATCACGACACCTAATGTTGCCCAAAAAAAGGCCGAGCCATAGCGATGCGGATTCGTTTTATCAAGTAGATTTCGTAGCCCTGTATAAATCAAGACTAGACCCATGATGATATATAAAATTTCAAGTAATTTATCACTTAATAAAATAGCAGGATTCGTAAAAAAATTCATCTTATTGCTCCTTTTCTTGAGAATAGTACTTCTTCGCTAATTTCTTTTCTTTCAAATAGAAATAAATGCTAGAAACAACTAATGCCGTAAGGGCTACTGGTACTTCAACCAAGGCTAGTTGTCCTAAAGTCACTTCGTAACCTAAATCTTTTAGTGTTGATTGTACAAGCAAGGCGCCCGCACCACCAATAAATAAAACTTGTCCAAAGAACCAGCAAATATTTTCCATAGCAGATGCCATTCCTTTAAGCTCTTCTTCGTGTTCTGGGTGAACTTTCAGTCCTTTTGATTCAACGGTACCTAATGCCATTGGTAAAATAATTGGACGAACAAAACCTGCAACGCCCCCAAAGCTTACATTAAATGCCGCAAAAATCATTCGGAAAACTCCGTAAATATCGATGATCATGCCAGCTGAAACTTTTTTAAATCGTTGGATCAAAGCGGCAGCAGACTCTTTCAGCCCATTTCTTTCTAACGTTCCGGTTGCTAACATGATAATAATAAAAATAGCCATTCCTCGATTATTTACAAAGCTGGTTCCTAATAATTCAAGCATGCCATTAATCCCTAAACCACCTGTTAAAGCAGTCACGACTAAAGCAACCATCACAATCAAGATTGAATCTAATTTTAGTGCAAAACCAATAATAACAATTAAAACGCCTAAAAGGCTCAGATAATTCTCCATTTGTTTTCATCCCCCAAATAACAAGATATTTTTTAATTATAAAACAAATCCGAATGAAAATATAGATGAAATCAAATGAAAAAACTTCAATGTGCGAAAATTCTGTCAATTGGTTGTCAAAATCAAAAAAACTGTAATCAGTCACACAACGATTACAGTTTTTTATAAGAACTTTAGCCTATCAAGTAGAAGATAAAATAAATGATCCAAAGGTGAACAGGATAAAAAACATAGAAGAAATATTTATTCCATTTACTACCTGTTCCACCTAATTGTCCATTATACAATCCAATTAATGGAACAACTGTCACCATCATAAATTCGTTATCAAAAGTTAAATAACCATACAAACTTTGATATACCGGCATCTGGACATAACTAGCAATAGCTAGGCCAAGTAAAATCATAGTATAAACAAAAATACCGATGAATAATTTGTTTCTTTGCCTTTCTTCTTGGAAAACAAACATCATAAGCATCATTGGAATCAGATAGATCCCTCCTTCTGATGCTGCCGTGAGTACAAGCAAAACTAAAAATGTCAAAATCAAAATAGTTCTTCGACCTACACTGCTTTGTTTCATGACAGCTAGCACCCACATCATACAAAACAAAAGAAATAGCGTAAGAAAAATATTATGCGGCCCTAAAAACAAAAAGTAATTAGGTTGATGTGTCAAAGGATCAATATAAGCGCCTGTCAGCAATTGATACACGACATTTCCACTTGCCGTGACAAGTGCCGCCAAGCCCAAACGCTTCGCATACTTTGCTCGACTCCGTGTATGCCTGAACCCTTCTACTAATAAGAAGACAAATAATGGTGCAACAAATCTCCCTAACCAAGCTACCCACAAGGGAAAACCTAACTGTGACCCAAAATAACTATTTACGTGATCCACGACCATAAAAACAATTGCGAACCATTTTAATTGAAAACTATTTATTCCTTTAAAAGCCACTCTTGAACCTCCAACGATTTTCATTATTTAATAACATTTGTCAAGTATACTAAGTAATAAGGAATGTCACCATTCTAAGAACAATTATTTCTCTTACAATTTTGTTGGATAATGTTTTTTTATCTTTAGAAATGCCAACGTATGTAAAATGTGCTATACTGACACTATCAATCGAATACAAAGCTGCCACCGGGTAGCATATGAGGATGATCATTCCGTTAGGTCTTTGAAGGAATGGTCCTCCTCTTTTTTGTGTTCAAAATTTTAGAAAGGAGCATTGGTTATGGCATGGTTAGAATTAATTGTAGCGGGGGTTCTAGAAGTATTCTGGTCAACAATGATGAAATGGAGTGATGGTTTTTCAAAAGTCAATTATTCGATCTATACGATTATTGGCATGATTGCCAGTTTTTATTTTTTATCAAAAGCCATCAAACACCTACCTATGAGTTTGTCTTATCCTATCTGGACAGGGATTGGAGCGCTGGGTTCCGTTATCATCGGTGTTGTCTTGTTTCATGACAAATTGAATACAGCAACTTGGCTTTTTGTCGGACTTTTATTGATTAGTATCGTTGGCATCAAAATGACAAGTGGTCATTAAAAAAGAAAAAAATGAATTCGGTCAATTTGCGTACGTTACGTCAAAAACAGCTATCATTTTTATTGATTTGTATTACACTATTAATAGTGTGCAAGTAGCTTTCCCCTTTTAAACAAAAAAGAAGGTAACTAAGGTTCTTCCCCTTAGCTACCTTCTTTGTTTATTATTTCAAGACTTTCTATTCATAACTTTTTTCACTCTTTAAAGAACTTGCTATCAACTACACATGAAGTTTTCCTGTCCCAAATAGAAGTAAGGCTACGACCCCTACTAAAGTGACTAAAATCAACAAGAAGCGATCGATTTTCACATGGTCGACTGGTTGTTCCTGCTCTTTTCTAGCTTGAAGATAGAAGTAAATACCTGGCAAGAAAAGAACTAAAACGAGCATGACTTCATTAAAAGCAACAACAAACATTGCCCAAACTTGAAAGGCACTTGCTAATAATCCAATCAAAAACTGTCCGATTTCACGACGTTGATAAGACAACTTCATTTGATACAATCCAAGAAATAACCACGTAAAGAAAATTGCTGCCGTCCCCAAAGTATACGCAAAATTATACGCACTATCCGTAAATAAAAGTGATAACAAGAAGACATTTGTACATAACGTTGTTAAAACAATTGCGAAAGTCGGCGCACCTTGCGCATTTACTTTGCCCCAACTGTTTGGCAACAGACCATCCTGTGCCATATTACGCATTGTTTCTACTGGCAAAATCGTCCACGAAAGCCATACACCAAATAAAGAAATGATCAAACCACCATTTATCACGATGGCTCCCCATTTACCAACCATTTTCTCAAACACGTATCCCATAGCTGGTTGTGTTTGGATCGATTGAAGTTCTTTCATGGGCATCGTTCCGTATGGAAGCATGGAAACTAACACATAAATCAAAATTAAGCCAAGAATCCCTAAAATCGTTGCTTTCCCAACATCTGATTTTTTCTTTGCACGCGAACCAACAACAGATGCTCCTTCGATCCCGACAAAGACCCAGAGCATTACCATGATACAACTTAAAATTTGACTTGAAAATGGAACAACTTGCCCATTGGCTGTCAAAATAATATCACTTGAAAAGTTTGCAATAAATTGTTGAATCGAGAACGTACTGATTGCTACAACAATGAACAAAAAGAGTGGCACTAATTTACAAATCGTCACGATTGCATTTACGATACTCGCATTTTCTACGCCACGATTGACCAACCAAGCATATCCCCAAAGTAAAAGAGTGCTCATCACCACGGAAGGAATATTTTGGCCACCAGCAAATACTGGGAAAAAATAGCCCAATGCACTCATCAGTAACGTTGCAAAAGCAACATTTCCTAACCAACAAGTCAGCCAATAGCCCCAACCACTGATAAATCCTGCGAACCGACCAAAGCCCGCTTCCGCGTAGCTAAAGATTCCGCCTTCTAAATCTGGTCGTTTCTTGTTCAAATTGTTAATAGACAAAGATAACATCAACATTGCCGAGCCGACAAGTAACCAACTAAAGAGCGCTGCACCTCCTGCTGAACCAGAGATGTCCGTCATGATACCAAAAACGCCGCCTCCGATCGCCGAACCAATGACCATGGCAGCTAACGGAATTAGCCCGATCCCTTTTTTCTGTCGCTCTATCTCATTCATGCAAGTATCCTCCAAATAAAAAACCGCTTTTATCAAATTATAACAAACCACTGTTGCTTTTCGTCATTTCATCAAAACTCTCACAAAATTATTATTTTATACATTTTTTTCTAATTATTCACATAACACCGCATAAACATTCGCCTTTTTCTTTCTTCTGTTTCCTAAAAAACATGCTATACTAAACAGACGAATAGGAGGAACTCAAATGAACATTTTATATATCTCAATCTCTGGTAATACGCGTGCTTTCGCTCGTCACTTGATGGAATATGCACAAGAACAACATCAAGAAGATAACACTTTACCTGAAATCACGCTGAAAGAAATTCATGAAAATAGTGATTTTGAACAAGAAACTGAACCCTTCTTTACATTTGTTCCGACTTATTTGGAAGGCGGGAACGGAGTTGATAATGGTGATACTGAAATTTTGACTGAAACGATGCGTGAATATCTAGAATTTCAAAATAATTATCGCTATTGTTTAGGTGTTGTTGGTAGCGGCAACAAAAATTTCAATAATCAATATTGTTTAACAGCTAAACAATACGCGCAACAGTTTGGATTTCCTTTTTTAGCTGATTATGAACTACGTGGTACACCAACTGATGTGGCACAAATCTATCAAACATTGACTCAAGTGTTTGTTGACAATCAATAAACTAGAAGAACATTGATTAGGTAATAAACTTAACCAATTAACGATAAAAAGAATCGCCCGACGACACTTATAAAAGCGTCGTCGGGCGATTCTTTTCTTTGTTGCTTGCTGGAATTACTGTACGTTTGTTCAGATCAAAAAGTTTGAGTGGCTTCTCAATTATTTTTTCGGAGCTGATCGCTTGGAGCTACAACCTTCTTATACTGTTTTCACATCCATCACAGCTGTTTTAGCCTTCATTTCACCTGTTTTTTCTAGAACAAAATTTTCCACATGATCCATATTTGTCAAAAGAACCATCATTGACGTTTCTTTTCCAGCAGCTTTGATTGCATCAAGATCAGCATTTGCTACCAATGTATCAGTCGTCACTTTTTGTCCTTCTGTCACTTTCACATCAAATGGCGCCCCACCAAGATCAACAGTATTGATTCCCATATGAAGTAATACTTCGATTCCATTTTGTGTTGTAATACCAATTGCGTGTTTTGTTGGGAAGACGGATTGAACTGTACCAGCAACTGGAGAATAAATTTGTCCGTTAGTTGGTTCAACAAAAAATCCTTCTCCCATCATCTTTTGCGAAAAGACAGGATCACTTGCTTCTTCTAATGATAAAACTGTTCCATCAGCAACTGCTGTCAATACAACTTCATTTGTTGTTGCATTGCCACTTGTTTCTTCTGCTAACGCTTCTTTTTCTAATTGTTCTTTCGGAATTCCAAAGAAGAATGTTGCCACAAATCCGCCTACATAAGCTGCAAGTAAACCTAGAACATAGCCCCACCATTTACCATCTGAAATTAATGGAATCAATGCTGCACCTGAAGGCCCAATAGCAATCGCACCCACATTACCAATCATTCCAATCACTGCACCACCGATACCACCACCAATACATGCAGTGATAAATGGACGACCAAGTGGTAAAGTTACACCATAAATTAGTGGTTCACCAATTCCTAAGATACCAACCGGCAAAGCACCTTTGATCATTTCTGTTAATTCTTTATCTTTTTTACAACGAACCCATAAAGCTAACGCTGCACCAACTTGCCCAGCACCTGCCATCGCAAGAATTGGAAGCAATAGTGTACGACCTGTTTCATCAATCATTTGCACATGGATTGGTGTCAAAATTTGGTGTAATCCAAACATAACCATTGGTAAGAATAATGTTCCTAGAACAAACCCTGCAAATGCTCCGCCAACATTTAATACCCAATCGATTCCGCCGACCATGCCGTCTGAAATAAATCCAGCTAATGGCATAATCAAGAAGATTTCCACTAAGCCAATTGCGATCAGAGATAATGTTGGTGTCACGATGATATCAATTGAATCTGGTACCACTTTGTGTAATTTCTTTTCTACTATTGAAAGTAACCAAACAGCAAAAATTACACCAAGAATC
The DNA here is from genome assembly GCF_058216595.1 of Enterococcus sp. AAFC-DPL-6103. Taxonomy (NCBI): domain Bacteria; kingdom Bacillati; phylum Bacillota; class Bacilli; order Lactobacillales; family Enterococcaceae; genus Enterococcus; species Enterococcus sp. AAFC-DPL-6103. The sequence goes on along the minus strand of NZ_CM177102.1, from coordinate 477,721 downwards.
CCACCTTGCCCCGCTGCCAAAGCTTCACCAGTAAATAAATTTTTCAATGGGGCTTCTGGATTCATTCCAGTTAGCATCACAACGGCACCAATTACCCCACCAAGAGTTGGCGTTGCACCGAAAACTTGTGCTGCGTTAATCCCCGTGTAGATGACTAAGTAGCTGAACATTCCATTTTTCAGGATATTCATTACATCGATATATTGTTGCCAAGTTGCTGCATCAAGACTTCCTGCTGTAACTAAGTTAGCCAATACAGCGGCAATCCCCGCAACAATCCCCGTTCCAACAAAAGCGGGAATCATTGGTACAAAGATATTAGAAATATCTTTTAAGATTGATTTGATTTTCGATGGTTTCTGTTTTGATTTTTGTGCTGCTTTCATTGCTTGTGCTCGTTCGTTCACCAAATCTTTGCCTGAATTTGCTGCGTGTTCTGCTGTAGCATGCTCTGGTAATTTTTCACCTAATTTCACACCCGCGAGATCAACCATTTGTTGAGCAACTTTGTTTACTTTCCCAGGGCCGATGATTACTTGTAGTTGTTCATCTTCAACAACACCTAAGACACCTGGAATCGCTTTTAATTTTTCTATGTCAACGAGTTCATCATCTTTGATTTTCATTCGTACGCGTGTCATGCAGTGGACAATGCTTTCAACATTGTCCATTCCACCAGATTCTTCATAAATACGTTTTGCTAGTTCTTCTAAAGTCAATTCATTTTTAGCCATCAGTTGCTCCCCCTTATAAGGTTCCTTTTACAAAACCATTTGCCTCAACTAATTTATCCTGCGCTGTTTCTTTATCACTATTTGTTAAAATCATAACGATTGCTAATTTAACATTTTGTTCTGCTTCATTAAAGTATCGCTCAGCAGTTTCATAGTCAACTTCTGTTGCTTGCATGATAATTCGTTTTGAACGTTCCACTAATTTTTCGTTGGTTGGTTTAACATCGACCATCAAATTATTGAAGACTTTTCCAATACCAATCATGCTGATTGTTGAAATCATATTCAAAATCAATTTTTGAGCTGTCCCAGACTTCAGACGCGTTGAACCAGTCAAAAATTCTGGCCCTGCATCGACTTCGATTGGGAAATCTGCATGTTTACTGATTTCAGCATTTTTATTGCAAGAAATCGTTGCAGTTAACGCACCAATTGAACGTGCATAATCTAAACCGCCAATGACATAAGGTGTGCGTCCGCTTGCGGCAATCCCGATGACCATGTCATTTTTCGTTAAGTTTAAATGGATCAAGTCTTCTTCGCCAAGCTCGAATGAATCTTCTGCACCTTCAACAGCCACGGTCATTGCTGCCTCACCACCTGCGATTAAGCCAATCACCATTTCTGGCTCAACACCAAATGTTGGTACACATTCTGCTGCATCTAGTACACCTAAACGACCACTTGTACCTGCACCCATATAAATCAAACGTCCACCTTTTTTAAATGAGTCAATCGTGTGGGCAATCACTGGTTCAATACTGCCTAGTTCTTTTGCAACTGCTTCTGCGACTTTTTGATCTTCACGATTCATCAATTCAACCGCTTGGGTTACGCTCATCTCATCCAGTCCAAATGTTTCTTGGTTTCTACGTTCTGTTGTTAAGTTCTCTAAATTAATTTTGCTCATCTTTTCTTCCCTCTTTACGAATTAGTTGGTAGTTGGTACCTGCATGAATCTGTTGAATCAATGGCAAGTCTTCTGCAATCACTTGAGCCACGACATTCACTTTTTCATCAGCTGGTAAATTTCTTTTGATTACTTGAATCTCACCCATGTAACGAAGATAATTCTCATTGTCGATCGTAACGCTTCCGACTGTTCGTTCAATCGTTTGATTAGGTGAAATTGGCGGGATTTTCTTAAATCGTGCGTCAGCACTTCGAATGACATCTCTTGCTTCGTCTTGGCGATTAACGTGCGTTCCTAGGACTAATTCACTCAAGTTTTCATCAATTACTTCTACTTGTAATAAAATCATTTGTTCATTTTGATAAGTTGCAAATTGTCGTTGCACGCTTTCTGATAAACCTGCATCACCAATGTAAATCAAATCCGTTTTACACTCAGCTAACTCTAGAGCTGCTGCTAGTGGATGTACACCACGATGTTTTTCTAAAGTAGGTAATCCTTGATATAAAGGACCTCGTAAATCAGTATCACCAGCAACAAATCCTTGAATTGTAAATCCTTGATCAGCTAACCATTGATTTTTTTCTTGATACCATGATTTAGCTAAGCCCGTTTCTGGACGTGGATAGTAATTATGCCACGCTTCAAGATTAGAAAAATCTGCTTGATACCTTTTTAACTCGCTAATATCTTCTGGTGTGATCGTGCTAGCATTTAAACTAATCTTTAATTGATGTGACCAATCAGCAATCTGTTCATTTGATAATTCATAGTCCATTCGTAAACCGGTTACACCGATTTCTTTTAGTGGTGTTAGATCAGTGAAAGAAAATCCGGCTTGCTTCAACGCATCTCCTGAAATATCCACCATTAGTTCTAGCTGATTTTTTTTCGCTTCTTCACCCAATTCCCTTAGTCGTGCTTGATAAGCACTGACGTCATCTTCTGGAATATGCATCGAAGTAAAGATACCAATAAAACCGCTAGTTGCCATTTTATGAATGTACGCTTTCTTTTGCAGAGTTAATGGTTCATTCATAAATATTGAAAACCCAAACATGTTTATCCCTCGCTTTATGTATCCGTCTTCATTTCTATGAACAGAGTATAACGCTTAAGAAATGAAATTTCAATACTTTTGTAAAAATAATTAAATTTTATTTCTTTAACAGACAAAAAAATAGCGTGACTATTCTTTGTCACGCTACTTTTACTCATTTAGTTATAGGATAGTAATTCGGTATTTTCCACAAAGAAATCAAAAAATTTATCATTTGGCATTGGCGTAAAATAAGCATTGATTGCCCGGATCAACGCATTATGACAGACTAACAGATAAGTATTTTCTTCATCTGCTAGACATTCCTGTAAAACTGGTACTACACGCGCGTACATATCAAAGAGTGACTCACCTTCTGGAAATCGTACCCCAAATTCTAAACGTGCTTCTTGAAATATCGTTTCATTACTAGGCATGCCATCATATGCACCAAAATCCATTTCCATCAAACGTGCGTCAGATACTAGTGGCAAATCTATTTTATCAGCAACAGCTTGTGCTGTATCTTTTGCTCGTTGTAATGGCGAATGAATGATTTTAGTTACTGGCACCTCAAGTGTCGCAACTTTATCTGCTAATGCTTTTGCTTGCTGTCTTCCTTTTTCTGTTAAAGGAACATCTGCTCTTCCACAAACAAGTCCTTGAACATTCCAAGTAGTTTCTCCATGCCTAGTTACATATAACATCTCATAAAACTCCCTTTGCTCTTTGTCTTTGATTTTTACAAACTACCTACAACATACCAAAAGCTGGCAATAACGTCCACCTTTCAAGTAAATAAGAACTAGTTAATCGGCATTAAAGTAATCACTTGATTCGCGACTTTCTTCAAGAAAGTTTGGTCATGTTCCACAAAGAGCATTGCTGGTTTTATGCTGAGCAACAATTGCTCTAGTTGTTCTTGATTGAACACATCTAAATAATTCAAAGGTTCATCCCAAATATATAATTCAGCAGGTTGCGCTAACGATTTCGCTAACTCAACTTTTTTCCGTTGCCCCATACTCATTTGTTCGATTTTATTATGAAAGACTTCGCGTTCCATACCTAATTTTCGCAAATTGTTTAAGAAAGCTTGATAGTCCACTTGATTTTTTTCAGCAAATTCACTAAGTGTTCCACGATTATCTTCATAATTTTGGCGCACATAACTGATGCGAAGATTCTGAGGATAACTCACTTTTCCATCAGCAGTTCCTTGAAATTGATCGAGTAAGTAGTAAATTACTGAAGACTTTCCAGCACCATTTGGTCCCGCTAATGCAACTCGTTCCCCCTGTTCAACCGCAAAACTAATTTTTTTAAACAATGGTGACTCATAGCCCAATTGTAAATCTTCAACACTCAACAAACGTTTATGATAGGAAGGCTGATAATTCATTGTCAATGCATCGATATATTCAATATCTTTTAACAATTTTTCTTTTTCACCAATCTGGGTTTCCATTCGATTGACGATTGCCTTCGAGCGTTTCATTGTTCGAGCAGCGTCCGCCCCAATTGCTCCAAGGTTTTTTCGGCGGTCTTCCGTATCAACAAATCCAACACGCTTCTTCGTTTTATCGCCTTCACGGGAACGAGACCATTCTGCTTTTTCTGCAGCTGTTTTTTTTAATCGACTAACTTCTTTTTTTATTTTTTCATTCTGCGCCAATTCAAATTCATCACGAAGGCGTTTTTGTTCTTCATAAACAGTAAAATTTCCTTGATAGAGCTCTAACTGTGTTTTTTCAATTGCCAATACATGATCCACCACTTCGTCAATAAACGTTCGATCATGACTAACCACAATAAATCCTTGATGTTTCTTCTTCAAGTATTTTGCTACTTGTTGCCGACCTGCTAAGTCTAAATGATTCGTTGGTTCATCAATCAATGGAAAGTGCGCTTCGTCTACAAATAACAATGCCAATAAGACTTTTGTTTTTTCTCCACCAGAAAGAGTATCAAATGGACGCCACAATATTTCCGGATTTGTTCCCATCAAATTCAATTCGCGTTCAATTTCCCAAATCTCAAAGTCAGTCACATCAGTCAAGACATAATAAGTTAAGCGACTAGTATCTTGTGTTTTTTGCGGAAAATAGACAAATTCCTGTTGATGGATGATTTGTCCTTGATAAGGTAATTTGTTTTGTAAAATCATTAAGAGCGTTGTTTTACCACGACCATTTCGGCCAATCAATCCTAATTTCCATTGTGTATCGAAGTTTAAGTTCGCTTCATTAAAAATAGTTGTTTCTTGGTTATCATAACCAAAAGTTAGTTGTTTTATTTCAATTTTAGACATCAATCATTCACCTCGTAAAAAAAGCCCAGTCCTATTCTCAGAACTGGGCACAAGGGTATGGGCACAAAAAAAGATCCCTCCATTGAAAAACTAGCCAATCCTGAAAATCTGCACACTGTTCCCTTGTCTTCTCAAGGTACAGTCTGAATGCAGCTTCAATCAATTGACTTATTTTTTCAATGCACGGATCCCTCACTTTGGCTTATTTGCCTATTACGTTAACATAGAATTTAAATTTTTGTCAATCAAAAAAATTAACATTGGATAAGGTGACAAATATTTCCTGCCAAAATAGCAATATTTTCCATTGTTCGTTCATGTTCCATTGCCTCATCTAATCGAATTGGCCCTAATTGAATACTAAAAACTGCTGGTAAATAGTTGGTTAATTCACCTAGATCCGGCTGGCGACTACCACAAAAAGCAACAATCGGTTTATTGTATTTTTTTGCTAACACAGCGACACCATAAGGAACCTTTCCATGAATTGTCTGTTGATCGATTCTTCCTTCACCCGTAACAATCAAATCTGCCTGTTTGATTTTTTCTTCTAATCCAATCATTTGGCTAACTAATTCAAAGCCATTAATCATCTGTGCCCCAAGCAAAAATAACGCTCCACCTATGCCACCAGCTGCTCCACTTCCCGGAATTTTTTCAAGATCAATTTGATATTCCTTGGACCATTGTTCTGCTAGCTTTTTTGCTTGTTTATCTAAAAATTCAATTGTTTCAGGTGACGCTCCTTTTTGTTTCCCAAATAATCTTGCTGCTCCATATTCACCGGTATATGGACTAGTTACATCCGCAGCAATCCATAATTTTGTACGGAAAAAGTGTGCTTTACTTGCTTGAAGATCGACTTTTTTCGTTGTAAGCAATGGGTTGCCATCCGTTATGCCTTCTAGCTTTGCACCTAAAGATTGCAGTAAGCCCAACCCACCATCTGAACAGCCACTGCCACCTAGTGTAACAATCATTTCATCGACTTCCTGCGCTAGTGCGTCCTTAATCACTTCTCCCAATGCAAAACTAGAAGCTAGCCGAATCGTCTGATCGGTTGCCTGTTTCAGTAAATCAATTCCAATCACTTCAGCTGACTCAATCACCGCAATTTTTTTCCTTGCCACTGTGTAATCAAATAGCGACTTTCATGTTTTCTAAATAACAAATCGATTCCAGAAAAATTTTGCCATTTTCCGCCTAACGAGTGGAACAAAGCCTGCGCTGTTCCTTCTCCACCATCTGCAATAGGGATGTTCACCAACTGGTCAGCTGAGTGAACAGCTTGCCAACCTTGAGCAACTGCTTGATTTAATTCAAATGAAGTCGCGCTTCCCTTAAATGAATCAATTGCAACTAAAATATTCATTTACTTTCGCCTCCTAATGTACGATTTTGGGATTCTCTTTCTCTCAGTTAGACACTTTTATTCGTTTTTATCAAACAAAACAATCCTAATTTTTACACTTTTTCTATATACTAGAATAGAACTGTTTAAGAAACAAATTTCAAAGGAGAGATTTGACATGAAAATTGCTATCGCTGGTGCAGGCGCAATGGGTAGCCGAATCGGACTAATGCTTCATCAAAGTGGGAATGACGTGATTTTGATTGATCGTTGGCCTGCACATATTGAAGCTATTCGCAAAAATGGTTTGGTTGCAGACTTCAATGGGGAAGAAGTTGTTGCCAAAATCCCTATTTATTCACCTGAAGAAATGATTGAAAGTCACACACAAGTCGATTTGATCGTTGCCTTAACAAAAGCAAATCAATTAGACGACATGTTTCATGCGATTCAATCAATTATTACCGAGCAAACCCACGTTCTTTGTTTATTGAATGGCTTAGGACATGAAGACGTGTTAGAAAAATATGTACCGAAGAAAAATATTTTATTTGGTATCACGATGTGGACTGCCGGGTTGGATGGTCCAGGAAAAGTAACATTATTAGGCAATGGTGAAATCGAATTAGAAAATCTTGAACCTGAAGGCGAAGTGTTTGCGCATGAGATCGTTCGCATTTTTGATGAAGCAAACTTGAATCCTGTTTATAGCCGAAATGTTCGTTATTCGATTTGGCGTAAAGCTTGTGTCAATGGTACGTTAAATGCCTTATGTACGATTTTAGATTCCAACATCGCTGGCTTTGGTGAACAACCTGTCGCAAATGCCATCGTTGAAACGATTGTTGCAGAATTTGCCGCTGTTGCCGCTGAAGAAGGTATTCAACTTGACCAACCAGAAGTCAACGAGCATATTGCAGCAACTTATGATCCTGCCAATATCGGTCTTCATTATCCTTCAATGTATCAAGATTTAATCAAAAATCACCGTCTGACCGAAATCGACTACATTAACGGTGCTGTTTGGCGTAAAGGACAAAAATATGGTATACAAACACCCTATTGTGCTTTCTTAACACAACTCGTTCATGCAAAAGAAGGGCTTTTGGGCGCAAAATAAAAAAAAGAGCGTAAACCAAGTGGCTTACGCTCTTTTTAATGTATCTTTTTAATTACCTTCACTTTTTCAACCTTGCCAACAAATCTGCTTGATACTCGTAGCGCTCAAAAATTGATTCATCAATAGTTAAGAAACGCTGTGCCCAGTTTGGCGCATCAAAGAAATCAAGAATTTCTGGCGCAATTGGTTGATAAGCTTGGTTAAGGAATTCGGGTAACTCATCCAAAGACCGTTGCGACAATAAAAAGATATTATCTGGATGATAGCATTGATAATCAAAAATCACATCGTTTCCAGTCACTAATTTTTTCTGGAAGTATATAGATTCAAACGTTCGCAATGTCACACCCTGTTGTCCTGCGCGCAATAATTCCAAAATTCCTCGGCTTTTTGCCACTAATCTCAAATATTCCGAGTAACTTAAATAACCAGCTTGTTCGTTACCTCTCAATGGTAAAATAAAATAATTAGTGGTTACCGCCCTTGACGAAAATTCTGCTTGATACTGTTTTGCAATTTCCTTTCGACCATTGTCAGTCGCGCCAAAAAATAAATCTGTTGTGATTTGTTCCTGTGGTAATTGAACATTGGCAGAGTAAAAAGAGCTGTTATGTTTTAAACCTAACGTATGTGCTTCCAACGCATCAAAATGATAAACTTCATCAATTACTGATTCGTTTTGTATTTGCCTCAATAATTCATAATGTTCCTCTTTAAAGTGATTCCAAAAAAAGACGACAATTTTTGCACGTGTCAATGGACGAACTTGCATAGCCATCGCTACCTCAAATCCAAAATCCAAAAAAATAATCAGTTGATATTGGCGAAATTTAGCAGCATTTATTTGCAGAAACTGTTCGTCAAATAGCTCTTTCCCAGAAATCACTTCAAATGAATCAATGAAGGGAAAAAAATATAAGTTTTTGTCTTTCGCAACAAGTAAAATTTCATGATTGTCAGTCATTTTATTCTCCTCACTTTCCATAAAGAATTTTCCTAATCATAGCTCTTATAGAAATAGAAAAGCGAGTATTATGCTCTGAATTGATAAAAATTAATTTCTCTTTTTATCAATTCTTTTCATTTTTATCTTTTAATTTTATGATGATTTGATTAAAGTATCCAAAGAAATTTTTAGAATAGTTGAAATTGTCAGAATATTTGGTATTATTAAGCAATGTTATTTTTCATTCATGAAATATGTAAAGAAAAGAGGTTGTTTATGGAAAATACAAAATTAAAAAAACAAATGAGTTCACGTCATATTACAATGCTGGCATTAGGTGGCGCGATTGGTGCAGGTTTATTTAAGGGAAGTGGTGAAGCCATCAGCATCGCGGGGCCTTCCGTTTTATTAGCATTTGCTATTGGTGGGATTGTTTTATTTATTGTTATGACTGGTTTAGGAAAACTTGTCTTAGCTGGTGAGAACCAACATGGCTTGTCTGGGTTGATCCGCCCTTATCTTGGCGATCACTCTGCCGACTTTATTGACTGGGTTTACTGGTCACTATGGATGATCAATATTATTGCAGAAGCAGTCGCAGCGGCATCTTTTTTACAACTTTGGTTTCCTAATGTCCCTGCTTGGATCTTCGTATTGGTTTTAGCGCTCCTCACAACACTGATTAATCTTTATTCTGTGCGACTTTTTGCTGAAACAGAATATTGGCTAGCTTTTGCTAAAATCAGTGTCATTATTGCACTCATTCTTTTCGGACTTTATTTAGTTGGACAACAGATGTTTGGACATGGCGTTTTTCCCACCTTACAACAAATGACGAACCATGGTGGCTTTGCTCCACAGGGAATGAAAGGGGTCATTAATTCTTTATTAGTTGTGATTTATTCTTACGGTGGTTCTGAATTGATTGCTATTACGGTTAGTGAAGCAGACGATCCTAAAAAAGCCATCCCAAAAGCAGTCAAAGGTGTGATGGGACGAATTGTTTCCTTCTATATTATTCCTTTATTTCTACTTTTGATCATTTTCCCTTGGAACACACTTGCTGACAGCAACGTCAGTCCTTTCGTAATGGTTTTTGAAAAAATGAATATTCCATTTGCTGCGGACATTGTCAATTTTGTCATCGTTTTAGCTTTGTTTTCTTCCATCAATTCAGGCGTCTATGCAGCTTCACGTACACTGTTTTTCCGATTGAAGGATAAAACAGGTGCTGCAAAAACATTTGCGGTCTTAAACAAACATCAAGTCCCTCAACGTTCAGTGTTCTTTTGTACCAGCGTTCTTTACCTTGGTGTCATCCTTTCTTACTTTGTTGGTGATGAGTTATTTGGTTATCTAGCAGGCTCACTTTCTTACACCGTTTTAGTCATTTGGTTGATGATTGTTTCTGCTGCTTTTGTTCTTTCACTAAAGAAAGGTACTTTGTTCGATAAAAGCCTCAATCTTTTTGCGTTAGTTGCATTGTCGTTAATCTTCATTGGTATCCTAATGACCAATATACTTGGTGTTACTTTATTGACTGCTTTACTTTACTTAATTATTTTCTTTAGCTATCGAAAACCAAAGGAACCTTTAACTTTATCTGATAAATCCTAACAAAAAAGAAGGATGACAAACCTTTCGTCATCCTTCTTTTTTCTAATTACTTTAATGGTGTTTAAAAAGTAACTCCTCAATGTCGCTTGTATTCATTTCAAAATATAAAAAACTATTTTTGCTAGTCACTCATTTTTTTGGAACTAATCACTTAGAACCACAACTTTACTAGACAATTAGAGGGTAAAATCAACAACTTTTGATTTTACCCTCTAATCTTATTTTTCACGACCTATTCTTCCTGTTTTTAAATATGCCGCTCTTATTCAGAAACTAATTCTGTTTCATCTTCTGTTTCAATTTTTGAAATACCTAAACCAGTGAAAGCACTCACCATTGAAAAGACTGGCGATAACAAACTAAAGAAAACAAATGGTAGGTACGTTAACGTTGGAACACCAAACGTACTTGCCACGAAACTACCGGCAATCCCCCAAGGAACTAAGTAATTAATAACTGTCCCTCCATCTTCCAGTGTTCTTCCTAAAACGGTTGGATCAAGTCCAGCTTTTTTGAAGGTATCTTTAAATGCATTTCCTGGTAAAATGACAGATAAGAATTGTTCACCAATGAAAACATTGACCCCAATACTTGTTAATAATGTTGTAAAAATCAATTTTGGTGTGCTGGTCATTCGCTTAGAAACAACATCCATCACAGTTGAAATCAACCCAAATTCAATTAACAAACCACCTAGAGATAAAGTCAAGATGATCAATGCAACGGTCGGCATCATACTTTCGATTCCTCCGCGGCTTAGCAACGCATCAATTTGCTCATTCCCAGTATTTGCCACAAATCCTGATTCAATTACAGAAGCTAATTGATTCACAGATGTTTGTGGATTTTGAATAAAAATCATTCCTACTGCTACAGCAATATTCAATAAAATGGTTAAGATGGCTGGTACCTTTCGCCATGCACATACTAACATTAAAACAAGTGGAATCAACGACCAAAATGAAATTGTAAAATTGGCTTCCAACGTAGTTGTGACTTCACGGATAGCTGAAAGACTTGCACCTTTATCCGTATGACCCAAGAACATGAATAAGAAAAATGAAAGTACGAATGCCGGAACAGTTGACCACATCATATGTTTGATATGTTTAAATAAATCTGCATCGACAATCGCTGCTGCCAAGTTCGTTGATTCTGACAACGGAGACATCTTATCTCCAAAGACAGAACCAGAAACAATGGCTCCCACGACTAAAGCTGGACTTAGACCTAGCGTTGTTCCGATACCGAAAAAGGCAATACCAATCGTTGACATAACTGTAAAAGCACTACCAACTGCACTCCCTACAATCGCACAAACGACAAAGACAGATGGGACAAACCATTGAACACTGATCAAATCAAACCCAATCACCATCAAGGTTGGGATAATGCCCGCTTGAATCCAAACTGCGATCAATGAACCAACTAAAATAAAAATAAAAATCGGAATAATTCCTGGCTTGATTCCATTAATAATTCCCTCATGCAACCATTCTGAAGGGTATTTCTTTACAACAGCGTAAATCATGACCATCCCGATAGCTGCTAAAATGGCAATATTTGGTGAGATTTTCAATCCCACGACCCCAACTGCAATGCTCAATACGACGACTGCTAATACTAATGTTGCTTCTACAAAACTCGGATTTGCTTTTTTCTCCATGATAATTTCTCCTTTTTTAGTTAAAAATATTAGGTACTAAAAAAGAAATAATATCGAATCATCCCGCCACAATTCATTTTGGCTTCCTCCTCTGACTAAAAATAAAAAGACCCGTTTTCAACTAAGGACGAATTGCTCCGCGGTACCACCTTAATTAAAAACAGATCTGTTTTTCACTTTAAATAACATATTTTATTGTTTGAACTTTTCATGTAATTCGTTAACAAGGCTTGATCGGTTCGCAGCAACCACCGACTTTCTGAACAAAACACCTCTGCTACTACTGTTGAAAAGATGACTTTCATGAAGTTTACATCCTCAAGAAAAATTTGTCAACAAAAAAATCTGATTTATTTTTCTTCACTCAAAATAAAAGATAACAGTTTAGAAAGAAGATCCCTGTTCTTTCTTCTTCGCAAGCTGTTCTTGATGCTCTTTTTTCATTCTGGCTAATGTTTCTGGTTGTTGAAGCAAATCAAGTGCTGTCTTCGCTAAAAGTTCTGCTGCAATCGCAATCGATGCTAGTCCCTTTTCGCTTCTTGCTGCTGCTTTAAATTCAGTTGAATGCCCTGCAATATACGAATCAGAAATAGAGACTGTTGGTTGAATTGTCGGGATTACCTGACTAACATTTCCAACATCAGATGAACCTAAGCTTGTACGTTGTTGTGTTTCAATCTCTTCATCTGGAATCTCCAATTCTTGAAGATGATCAAAAAAGAGAGCATCAAACGAAGGAGTGACCACCACATCATCTACTGCATTTTGGAACAATCCAAATTCATAAGAAGTTCCAGTGCTGAGTGCCGCACCTTTCACGATATTTTCAACTTTTTGATAGACTTCATTCAACGTTTCACGGTTAGCTGCTCGCAAGTAGAAGCGTCCAGCTGCATATTCAGGTACAACATTAGCGGCAACTCCGCCGTCTGTAATAATGCCATGAATATTGACATCCTTTGGCAAATGCAACCTTAACCCGTTGATCCCGTTGAATACTTGAATCAACGCTTCAAGTGCATTGATCCCTTTTTCCGGTGCTCCTGCAGCGTGGGAAGCAACCCCGTAAAATTTGATATCAACTGGATCATTTGCTAAAGATTCAGTAGTTTTTCCATAACGATAGGCTGGATGAACACAAAGCGCAGCATCCACATCTTCAAAAAGTCCTTCGCGAACAAAACTTCCTTTCGCTGAGCCATTTTCGCCGCCTTCTTCGCCAGGTGTCCCATAGACTCGAATCTCTCCGCCAAATTCGTTGATCCATTCTTTTACTGCGCTAGCCGCTAATACTGAATACGTTCCAAATAAGTTGTGTCCACATGCATGACCAATGCCTGGCAATGCGTCAAATTCAGCTAAGAAAGCAAGAGTTGGCCCAGGTTTTCCTGAAGCATAACGAGCATCGAAACCTGTTCGATGACCCGCGACTTCTTTTTCAACAGTAAATCCTTCTTTTTCCAGTTGTTTAATCAATGCTTCTGAAGAAAAAAATTCATAGTTGCTAACTTCTGGATGATCGTGGATTGTTAAGGCTAGCTCTTGATATTCTGGTAATCTTTCAGCAATAAATTCTTTCACAGATGTTGTCGTTTGTGTTGTACTCATAAAAAATTCCTCCCTTAGTCTTGGCTGGTTTATTTACGTCCAAATGTTTTCCATGCAGGAACACTTGAGCCTTTTGATGTTTTTTCGATTACTTTAGCTGTATCTTCTGTTTGGTACGCATCGACAATTTTTTGATATGTTTTATTGTTTTCATCTTCTTTTCTTGCAACAATGATATTGACATAAGGACGGGCATTTTCATCAACAGGTTCTAAGAAAATAGCATCACTCGTTGGATTAAATCCTGCATCGACTGCGACACCACTATTGATGACAGAAATATCTACATCAGATAATGCACGTGCCGTTTGTGAAGCATCTAATTCAGAAATCACTAGATTTTTTTTGTTTTCAGTAATATCAGAAACAGTCGGTGCTGGTCCTTTTGAGTCATCTACTTTGATTAAGCCAGCCGTTTGTAATAACAATAATGCACGGCCACCGTTGGTCACATCATTGGGAATAGCAACCTTTGCGCCATCTTTCAATTCTGTTATTTTTTTGAGTGAATTTGAGTAAATACCTAATGGTGCATTGACTGTATTTCCAATGGAAACTAAATCTGTTCCATGCTCTTCATTGTAGTTATCCAAAAAGAATTGATGTTGAAAAGCATTCAGATCGACTGAACCATCTGCTAATGCTGCATTTGGTTGGTTATAGTCAGTAAATTTAACATATTCCAAATTGATATTTTCTTTTTTCAAACGATCTTTCACGTCATCCCAAACATCGGTGTCTTCGCCAATCACACCTAGTTTAACTGTTGTTTCCTTTGATTTATCAGTGGTTTCAGCTGACCCTTTACTACATCCTGCTAACCAAACTACAGCAATAAGTGCAACTGCTACTAAACGAATAATTTTTTTCATCTCTTTTTCCCCCAATTAATGACTAATTTTTTTAATAATTTGATTACTAATAAATTGACTTAAAAATACCAAAAGCAAAATCAATAAGGTCGCAACAATCGTGACATCTGTTTGGAATCGATTATACCCTCGAGAAATGGCTAAATTACCTAGCCCTCCGGCACCAACCGCACCTGCCATCGTGGTCAATCCAATAACATTGATAATCGTCAAAGCAGATACTCTGACAATCCCTGGTAATCCTTCTAATAAATAAACACGCACGATGATTCCAAATGGGCTCGTCCCCATTGACTCTGCGGCCTCGATTACTCCAGGATCAACTTCTAACAAAGCATTTTCAATTTGTCTAGCAAAAAATGGTACAACACCAACGATTAGTGGAACCAACGCTGCTTTAGCACCGATTGTCGTCCCAACCAAAAAGCGCGTAGTAAGTGCTAAAAGCGACAATAAAATAATAAACGGAATCGAACGAATAACATTGATTGTTTTATCTAAAATTTCATAGAATAATCGATGCGCTAATAATCCATTCGGTCGAGTCACAACTAGGATCACACCTAGCGTGATACCAATAATTCCAGAAATTAATGCTGTCCAAAATGACATATACAATGTCTGCTTTGTTGCTTCAATAAATTCATCAGGAATCGCAGAAGCATTTGGTAAATATGTTTCTAGGAATTTGGTCATGCTATCTTCCTCCCTCAATCACTTTTATTTGTTCACTGCGTTCATTTTTCTTTAATACATGAACTGTCACACCTTGTTCAAATAAATAGTCTAAAGCTTTTTGACGTTGATTTAATTCACCGGCTAGAGTCACGATCAAACTTCCTAGCGGGACATCTTGAAGCAGTTCAACATTTCCATAAAGAATATTGGTCGTTACTTGATACTTACTGTAAAGTTGTGCAATTAATGGCTCATTAGTTTGCTCTCCCACATAAGACAATTCCACTAGCCATTTGTCATTTATTTGCTCAGCAAAATCAGGATATGCAGTAATTGTTTCCAATGCCTGATCGATATGTGTGGCTGTTCGAATAAAATCTTTTGTTAACGCTTGTTTCGGACGACTAAATATCTGGATGCTACTTCCTTGTTCAATGATTTTCCCCTCTTCCATCACTGCTACTTTGTTACAAACTTCTTTGACTACTTGCATTTCGTGAGTAATCAAGACAATGGTCAAACCCAATTTTTGATTTAGTTGTTTCAATAAAGCTAAAATTTGAAGCGTCGTCTTTGGATCCAAAGCACTAGTTGCCTCATCACATAATAAAATTTCAGGATCATTGGCTAGTGCTCTGGCAATTGCCACACGTTGTTTTTGACCTCCTGATAATTGATTTGGATACGCGTTGACTTTGTCTGAAAGTCCTACCAAATCTAATAATTCGGTCACTTTTTGTTGACGTTCCTGTTTGGATTTTCCTGTGTATTTCAACGAAAAATCAACGTTATCAAAAATTGTCCGACTATTCATCAAATTAAAATGTTGAAAAATCATCCCGATTTTTCTTCTTTTTTCACGTAATTTTTTGGGTGAGAGCTTGGTTAGCTCCACATCGTTCATCCAAACTTCGCCATTACTTGGTGATTGAAGTAAATTAATTACCCGAACCAACGTACTTTTCCCAGCCCCAGAATAGCCAACAATACCAAAAACATCCCCCTCATCAATCGTTAGATTAACGGAATCTACTGCATGGATCTCCTGCCCCTTTTGTTGAAAAGTGACAGAGATATTTCGTAAATCAATCATTCTTTCTCCTCCCTTATCGATACTAAAAAAAAGCATCCTCAAGCAAACGACTAGTGTCGCTTACTTGAGGACGCTTTTTGCGTGTTACCACCTCATGTTCGAACTGCATTCACACACAGTTCCTCTTCAAGTACAAACATACTCTAGCGTGCTATCGGACGCAGCCGTCACCGCCTTACAACTTGCTCGGGGTGAATCGCTCAATGGCCATTTTCCAAAAGTTTAATCTTGCTTCTTCTCAGCATGCTGAAGCTCTCTGTTAAAGATTTTACAAATGTACTTACCATTTCATCGCGAAAAATATATAAAAAAAGTCCTTTTACTAGCAAATGCTAGTAAAAGGACGACGTATCGTGTTACCACCTTTATTCGGAAGTTTCCTTCCCTCAGCCCAACGTCTCATCTGTAATGAGAGATTGGTGTTCGTTTTAACGGTCGAACGAATCCGAATTTGCCTACTTGTCGACAAATTTTTCTCCAAGGCCATTTTCAACTTTTCTTATACTGAACTCTTTTCACCAGCCAGAGTCTCTCTACGCAGTCTTCAAGTTTACTTTCCTTTTCATCGAAAAAAATATTTGGTTGTTGACGACTAATTTACAGGATGAATAAATGAAAGTCAAGCATAAAATTCATTCTTTTTTTCTAAGAGTTTTCTGCTGCTTTTTTTTCCACAAAATCAATAACAACTTTCAAATCTGTTCCTTGCTCGATAATTCGTAAGTTTTCTTTGTCTTTTTCCGAATAATTCCGCTCAAAACTTGAATCAGGTATCAGAAACACCCCCATGCCCGCACGCGATGCTGAAGTGGCACCCACTAATGAATCTTCAACTGCAAAAGCTTCATCTGCTGCTAATGCAGTTCGTTCCAATGCGGTTAAATAAGGTACTGGTGAAGGTTTATTTTCTGATACTTCATCTCCAAAAGTAAAAGTATCAAAATAATCCATTAGTTCAAATTGATTTAAAATAGCTGTCGCTCTTTTAGTAACAGTTGTCGTTGCTAAACCAAGTTTAAAATTCTGTTCTTTTAAATAACTCAATGCTTCTTTGGCATATGGTTTAAGCTGGATTTCTCCAGTCGTTAGTTTTTCATAAAAAAATTCTTCTCGTTTTGCTCGTACTTCTTGCACTTTTTCTGGGCTACCAGCTAATTGAACTAAGATATCAAAACTTTGTTTCCAGTTTTTTCCACCCCAAGCATTAACGATTTCTCGTGGAACCTCTATCCCAAATTGTGCAAAGCCCCAAACCCAACCATCACGATAAGCTCTTTCACTATCAACTAATAATCCATCTAAATCAAATATTGCGCCTTTCATTTCCCCACGTTTCCTTTCAAAAAACAATAACCTTAGTTTAGCATGATTTATTGATAAAATCATCGAACGCTTGTAAGTTTCACGAAAATTATTCTATTTTTTTCATTTCAAATCAAAAAAAGACAGAGCACTTACGCACTCTATCTCTAAGCAATGATTTCTTATTACTTTTTATTTGTCCAAGACGTGCAAAGCCATTTCTTTGTTCATGAAATTCTCTGCCTGATTACCTAATTATTAATTACCGTAAAATCCAATTCCTTCATAGCGCCAACCTAATTTCACTAAGTAATCTCTTTCTTTCGTGCTCATGGTGTAATGATGCGTTCCTGTTTTTTCATTTGGATTGAACAAACGCAAGATAGCCTTTGAACCACCAGAATAAAAACTTAGCCCTTCATAGCGCCAGCCTAGTTTCTTCAAGAAATTGATTTCTGATTGAGCTGCCGTGTAGTGATGATCGCCACTGTATGGATTGTACATACGATAAACTTTTGTGCCGCTATTTGGTGCCAACCAAGCTACACCTTCATATTTCCAGCCATATTTTGGCAAATTATTTTTTTCACCTTCGTTTAATGAATACAAGTGTTCACCGGTATTTGGGTTATATAAACGATACATTGGTGAGGTAGTAACTTGTGCTTGGTTTTCATCATATTGCGTTAAATTGTATGTTTCAATCACGTTGTTCAAAGTGGACGCATAATTTGGTGCTGTCGCGTAACGTCCTGTTAACCAAGCAGTCGCATCTTTGTAAGATTTTGTATTGCTTTTCCACGCACCAGAATAATAATAAGTTCCTGCTTGGAAAGAAGTTGTTTTTAAAATATGAACATTATCTTCTAATGATTGTTTGTAGGATGGATATTTTCTAAATGCAGCATTTACTGTAATCCACTGACCGTTCACAAACTCCGCTGTTGGAAAGGTAACAGATTGCCCATTATAACTACCTTTGATTCCAAATAAATTATAATTTGGTGCCGAAGCTAATTGACTCTTTCCCCAACCACTTTCCACAATCGCTTGAGCAATCATAACAGAAGCATACAAATCATTTTGGCTTGCTAGCGTTCTTGCAGAAGGTGCTATGCTATCAATGAATTGCTGTTGTGTAGTTGATGATGAACGTGCAAAGCGTGAAGCAACAGAAACTTCAAATTGCGAAAGATCTGTTTGGGTGGTGTGAACAAGTACCTCTCCATCATCCAACTGATTCTCCACCGTTTCCGTAGCTTCTGGTGTTTCAGTAGATGGTTCTTCTGATTCGGGTGTTGTTTCTTCCACTGTGGAATCAACTACTTCACTTGATTCCACAGTAGTTGATTCAGTGGTACCTGTGATAGGACTTGTTTGAGTTGTGGCTGTGCTGTTTTGTGTCTCAGTTGTAGCAATCGCATCCTCATATGTGTTAATTGTTGATTGAACGACTGTTTCATTGCTCACTCCAGTTTCATCTGCAAAACTCACAGGAGTAGCAGTTGAAACGATTCCGCCTAGTACTATTACACTAAGTAAAAAATTTGTTTTTTTCATTTTTTCTCCTTTTTCCCGCGTATTTTTATTTGATGTATGTATCAACTAACTTTTATTTTAACAAAAAAATATACTCGTCTTAAGGGAATTTTAAAAATGATACATTCCAGTAACGTTTTGTAACTTGATTGAAATTAAAAAAACACAAGCAGTTGTAGAAATTTTTCTTGAGAAAAACTGTTCCACATGCTTGTGCTTTTCTTAATTTTTGAATTACAACAATTCGCCAAATTTATGGATATAATATTTCTTAACTACCGTAACCAGTGTTAAGTAAGCTAAGACAGTTACGATTAACCAAATCCAATAACTACCTGGTAATGGCATCAAACCTAATTCTGCGCCAAAACTTGTGAATGGCAAAACTGAACCCACGACAATTCCTAACGTAGTGATTGCTGTCATAGCAAAAGTTGCGTTGCTTTGGATAAACGGTAATTTTGGTGTACGTAACGCATGTAATACTAAAGTTTGTGACCAAAGTGACTCCACAAACCAACCTGCATGGAACAAGGCGATGAATACTACTTGTTGTGCGCCATTCAATGTATGGAAATCTCCTCCAACAACTGCTGGACAAATAACAAAATACATCAATAAATACGTTGTGATATCAAAGACAGAACTTGTTGGACCAAAATACACCATGAACTTGCCAATACTTGAAGCTTCCCATTTTTTAGGTTTTACTAAATACTCAGGATCCATTTTATCCCATGGTAATGAAATACAAGAAACATCATAGATTAAATTCAAGAATAAAATTTGTAAAGGTAACATTGGTAAGAATGGCAAAAAGGTGCTAGCAATCAAAACAGAAAACATATTTCCAAAATTTGAGCTAGCCGTCGCTTTGATATACTTCATAATATTACCAAATGTTTCGCGACCAGCTAAAAGTCCACGTTCTAAAATCATCAAGTCTTTTTCTAATAAGATGACATCTGCTGATTCTTTTGCAATATCAACAGCTGTATCAACTGAAATACCAATATCTGCTACTTTCATCGCAGGGGCGTCATTGATGCCATCTCCCAAGAACCCAACTGTGTGTCCATTATTTCTAAGCGCTGTAGTTAAGCGTGCTTTTTGTTGTGGGTTTAGTTTTACAAAAACATCATTTTCATCAACGACTTGTGAAAGTTGGTGATCATCCATAGAAGCAATTTTTTCACCGGTAATTAGCTCATCGATTTCTAAACCAACTTGGCGACAAACAGAGCGTGTTACTAGTTCGTTATCTCCAGTTAACACTTTAACAGCTACTCCGTGATCCTTCAATGCTTGTAGTGCTTGTTTCGTTGTTTCTTTTGGTGGGTCAAGGAATGCTAAGTAACCAATCAACACCATATCTGATTCATCTTTAACCGAGAATTCTCCAACTACACTTGGATTTGTTTTTTGTGCCACACCAATTACGCGTAATCCATCTTCATTAAGAGCTGTTACCTTTTCCAAAACTTCCTGTTTTCTTTCCTTCGTTAAAGGTGTAACGTCTCCTTCTAAATCGATAAATTTAGAAATACTCAACATTTCTTCAATCGCGCCTTTGGTAATCATCTGTGTCTTGCCTGTTATATCTTCTACAACAACACTCATTCGACGACGTTCAAAATCGAATGGGATTTCATCTATTTTTCTGTAACGAGTATTGGTTGTATCAAGTGTTTCTTCAGCTTCATCAATAATTGCGACATCAAGCAAATTTTTCAAACCCGTTTGATAATAACTATTTAAATATGCATGACGCAACACTCGGTCGTCTTCAGCACCTTCACAATTCATGTGATATTCTAAGATAATTTTATCTTGAGTTAATGTTCCTGTTTTATCTGTACATAAAATATCGATCGCGCCAAAGTTTTGAATTGCACTCAAATTTTTGATAACTGTTCCTTTTTTTGCCATCACGCTAGCGCCCTTAACCAAATTGGTTGTCACGATCATTGGCAACATCTCTGGTGTTAAACCAACTGCAACAGATAGTCCAAATAAGAACGCTTCTAGCCAATCTCCTTTAGTCAATCCATTGATGACAATCACAGTTGGGGCCATCAATGCCATAAACTTAATCAATAGCATTGATGTTTTGTGGATACCCAATTCAAAATTTGATTTGATTGGTTTTTCAAATAACGTTTGTGCTACATGACCAAACAACGTTTGGTTTCCCACGGCTACGATAATTCCTGTGGCACTTCCACTAATTACATTACTTCCCATAAACGCTAGATTTTCATAACTTGTTTCATTTTTACTCCCGTCCGTTGCAACTAACGCATTTTTTTCGACAGGATAACTTTCGCCTGTCAAAGCTGCTTGAGAAATAAATAAATCTTTTGCAGAGAGTAATCGCATGTCTGCAGGAATCATATCACCCGCAGATAATCGTACCAAGTCACCACAAACGATTTCTTCCATTGGAATCTCTTGGTATTTACCTTGTCGCTTGACAGCGGCTGTCACTTTTACTAATGATTTTAATTTCTCAGCTGCTTGATTTGAACGAACTGACTGAATCAAGGTCATTGTCCCACTCACAATTACCATACTAAAAATAATAATTACGCCGAATAAATCCTTCTCACCTGGAGCTGGTAATAAATATTCTGTAATAAACGAAATAATCCCTAAAGCAATTAGTACTAAAGTAAATGGTGTAATATAAGCTTTCAATACTTCAATTAAAAAAGGTGTTTTCTTTCCATATGAAATCGTATTATCTCCGTAGAGTTCTTTTGATTGTTCAATTTGTTCTGTACCCATTCCTTTTTCGCTGCTATGGAATAAGTCGAATAATGCACGTTCGCTTTTTTGTGCAAAACTTGCATATAATTTTTGCGTATCTTTCTTTTTTTCCATTGTCAATCTCTCCCTTGTATCAGAAAAACAGACATTTACTGTACTGTTTTTCCTATTTTTCGGGTCAAGAGAGAAGCATTTTTACATAAGTGAGCTGAAAACAGATAGATAATAGTTTCAGCAAACTGTTACTTTTCTCTTGTCCCTTTGGTTTCGGTAAACTGTCATCCATTTGTTCTCATCTCCCTTACGCTTTCATAAATCTGTTCTTTTTCTTTACAAAAATCTGCTCGTACTTGCCACATCAATGTCCCAACAAAAATCAGCTCCCTTAATTTTTGGATTACTAACATTTAAGCTGTTAGGTTGACAACAAAAAACCTTTCGCCAAAAACTCAGCGAAAGGTTGAAATAAGCACAGCAAAAAGAAGCTATTTCGATCTCATCGTTGAGTTTTGACACTATACAACGTAAAAAGCAAATACCTTTGCCTTTAGCTACCTTATGAAAAGCCTTAGATCGACAATTCCTGTTCTACCCATTGGCGTCTCTCGACATTTTTGGGCAGTAGCCTGTGTTTGTATAGGAGCCTCACCTAACAAATCTTATTTAGTTTTCCAGTGGTTACTGTAACAACGATTGACAGAAATGTCAAATTTATTTTCAAATTTTTTGCTTTTTCACAAATGAAGCACATTTATTTTCCTGGATCATTTAACAAAAAACTATGTTTTTTTGAATTTCATTTGTCATAAAAGCTTTTCATTACTATAATGAAACTATAGTAATGGATAAAAGGAGTGATCTTATGGAACACACGCTTGTGATTATCAAGCCAGATGGTGTCCGCCGACATCTAATTGGTCGTATTATTCAACGATTCGAAGAAAAAGGGTTAACAATCGTTGACATGAAACTAGCAACAATGACTCCTGAGCTTGCAAAAGAACACTATCAACACTTAGCTGGTCGTAGTTTTTTCCAAGAATTGATTGACTACATGATCTCTGGTCCTGTCGTTTATCTTGTACTAGAGGGTGATGACGTTATTGATATTGTCCGAAAAATGGTTGGCGCTACGAAGGCTGTAGATGCAATGCCCGGCACGATTCGTGGAGATTTTGCACTTCCTGGAACAGCAAACATCATTCATGCTTCAGACTCTCGTGATGCTTCAAAAAATGAGATTGCTCGATTTTTCCCATCAACACCTTATCAATACGAACAGAAGGATTTGCTAGAAAGTAGCAGTTCTCCATCTTAAAACACACTACCAAAAGCTAGGATATTCCACTCCTAGCTTTTTTGTCCCAACTAGTTCCCGAACATCGCAATTCAACAACCCACTTTTTTCAAAGAAAATCTGTCAAAATAATCTATTAAGTATCTTTTTTGAATCATTACCATCCTTTTCTGGTTATCCAAATATTCTTTCTACTGATCATTTACCTTACTTCAAAAGATAGCTCTTAGAGCCTCAACCTTATCTACGGTATTCCCAAAGCAACTTCTTTAGCAATAAATCCTCTTTTCATAAAAACATGAAAAACTATTTTTAGAAAAACATCCTTATTACTTTAAGCTAGGCGCTTTGCGCCACAACCTTTATCCACTGTGCTTCAAAAAAAGCCCTTCCAAACTCATCTAAATTATTCAAGAATCTGAGAAGTAATTTCTGAAATTATATTTTTATTTATTGAACGAGACATTTCTTACACGGCCTTTTTCTCAGGGTAAAAGTACGCGAAACTGTTCTTCCAACTGCTTACGCTGCTGTTTGCCCAAACTATATTCCAAAACAGAAAACAGTTGGTCGCACTCGTCCTCATCAATTAACTCGCCCAATCCAACAAGGATCATCTGTTTTTGATAATTCATCATTAATGTTTCATAAATAATTAAATTTTTTGCTTTTGCCGCAAGACTCCTTGATAAATCATCATTGACATTCCGCGCTTTTTTAAATCGTTTTTTCTTAATATAATGATTAGTTAAGTTTAATAAAAATAAATCCATATACTGATCAGGATTATTTGTTAAAGAAAAATTCCGCAATTTTTTTTTGATTTTCACGTAGTTATTTTCGATGAAGGACTCACTAAATAAAAAAGGTAGCTCAGCTAGAATTGTCATCTCAAACTGACTGTATTCTTGTATTCGCATAAAATAGTCTTCAATTTTTTTACATTCGTAACGTAAAAATTCAAATTGTAATTCTTTTTGCAATTGGCTATCAGTTTTTAAAAACATGTGAATATTCAACACTAAGTAATACAAATCTCCCGTTTGCTTGAATCGTTTTCGATTGTTTCCCACTTCCTTATATGGATCAAAATTTTCTTCTTGCACCTTGCTTAATAAACGTCTCGCTCTTCTACTTTTCTTTGGCTCTTCTAATCGATGGCGCAAAACTTCGTACTCTGCTAAAGACACATTTAAGCGAGCTAAGATTGCTTGTAAAGTCGTAAATGCAATTTTCCTTACCGTTCCTTTTTCCAGTCCTACTAATGATGTTTTCGAACAAATCCCCTCTGCCAATTCGGCTTGAGTTAATTTTTTACTGATTCGTAGGCTTCTAATCAATCTCCCGTCATGCATTGCTGTGTTCCTCCTTAAATTAATGTACTGTCGGTAAAAAATGGCTACCAAATTTATCAATTTTTCTGATACGTGTAATAAAAAAAGTACTGGGTTCACTATTTACATACGTAAAAAAGGAGAAAAATATTAAAACATAAAAAAAACTTCTGAAAAACAAAAATTTGTTTTTCAGAAGTTCAAATTGGCCATTTAATTCACAGTAGAGTCTGTAATTTTAGGATATAGATTTTTAGTCGTTTTATTTCCATTTTTGGAATAGACACTAGTTGATTCTTTTCCTTTTCGCTGTTCAATTGTTTCGTTTTTTTCTGCTTCTTTTTGATAATCGATTTTTTGTGGATCCACCGTCGTAAATCCATTTGGTACATAAAAACGTAATAAGTTTTCTTGATTCAATTTATCCGATAAACTTAACGCTTTTTTCACTTTCTCTTGATCTTTCGTGATTTCTTTTTGAATGCCCAGAGCCTCAGTATCTAGAATCTCTCCTGATTTATTATCATATGTTTTATTCCCCAAAACAGTGTAATTTGGAGTAACAAAATTACCATTTCTAAACGCAACGACCTGATCATGTTTAGCAGACAATAAATCTGTCCCAAAATGAACGTAATTTTTATCGTCTACACCAACTAAATGAAGTAATGTTGGTAAAACATCAATCTCTCCACCATATGTGTGACTAACTTTTCCGTTTGTATACCCTGGAATATGAATCATCAGTGGAACACGTTGCATTTGAGCATCATCAAATTCATTCCAAGTATTCGCATCTTTGCCCAGTGCTGCCGCTAGATCTTTGTTATCAGAATTTGAAATTCCAAAATGATCACCATAAATAACAAACATTGAATTTTGATAAATACCCGAAGCTTTCAAATAAGTGAAAAATTGTTCCAATGATTGATCAAGATAATGAGCTGTGCGTACGTAATTATCTACTGTACTGTTACCAGTATTTAATCCTGGAAAATCAAAGTTCTTATCATCAGTATAATACGGCGTGTGGTTTGTTACAGATAAGAATTTTGTATAAAATGGCTGTTGCAAATGTTCAAGATAGCCGACCGACTCGCTGAATAGATTTTTATCTAAAATACCATAGCCCAAAGTTTCATCTGTATCTTCGAAGTAAGAACGGTCAAAGAAATTGTCATAACCTAAATTTTTGTACACATGATCTCGATTCCAAAAACTAGCAACATTTCCGTGGAACACAGCGCTTGTGTAGCCTTGGCTTTGCTTTAGAATAGCTGGCGCTGCTTGAAAAACATTATCAGAACCTAGTTCAGTAAACAATGATCCTTGAGGCAGACCAAATGTACCAGTTTCTAGCATATTTTCCGCATCACTTGTTTTTCCTTGTCCCACTTCATGGAAGAAATTATCAAAACTAATGGTTGCTTGATTATCAAAAATACTATTAAGAAAGGGTGTCACTTCTTCTCCATCAACCTTCATGTTGATCAAAAATTGTTGAAAGCTTTCCAAATGGAGCACAATAATATTTTTTCCTTTTGCTATTCCAAACATACTTGTATCAGGTTCCGCATAATGGTCTTTCGTGTAATCTAAGACCTCAGTGATTCCGTTACTACTTGCATGCGCACGAACACTGCTTGTCATTCCGGTTTTGATTCCATCGTAAATCGTGTACGCGTCAATACCTAAATACTTAACAATGTAAGAGCGATCGAAGGTTCTCTGTAATAATTGCGGACGATTCGCTTCACTCAATGCTAAGTTTCCAGAAAAAATAAACGCAGCAAGACAGCTTATTGCAATTGCCATTGGTTTCCTCACTGGCTGGCTTTTAACGGGGACATTTTTGACAATTATCCAAATTAGCAAGCCAAGAAAGATCAGAATGTCCAACCAATACAAAATGTCGTGAGGTTTCATTAAAGAAAAGGAACTTCCTGACAGTCCTTGTGATACTTTTGAAAAACCTAGAACTGATTTAACTGTGATGAAGTCAGTAAATTCTCGATAAAAAATAATATTGCAATATAATAAAGTTGTATTCAATACATCTACAAAAAATAGCAAAAATAGTGCTGTTTTCGCTTTCTTCACATACAAAGATAGCCCAAATAATAACAACGTTGTTGCAACTGGATTAATCCATAGAATAAATGTTTGGACAATTCCTTCAACACCTAAAGAAAAATCAACATAGTAGGCTAAAAGAGTTTTTAACCAAAAAAATACACCTGCTAAAATAACAATAAACAAACGATTTTGACACCACTTTTTGATTGGAGTCACGACCATCACTTCTCTCTATTCACTTTTTTCGTACATTTTGAACTTCAAAAATGAGAATAAGCTAAAAGATGATTTTTTTTAATAAATTTTTATAGTTTAAGATAGATTGATAAAAGCGACTGTATCGCCTTTATCTGCCGAAGTAAACCCACATTTTTCATAAAAATGACGTATAGCTGGCGCCTCTTCTGTCAACAAGACTATTTGGCGAACTGTTTGATATTCTAATAATATTTGCTGCATCAATTCAAAACCGATTCCTTGGTTTTGAACTTCTTTTTTGACTAGAAGGTCTTGGATATAAATAATCGTTAACCCATCGCCAATGACTCGAATCAAACCAACTAGTTCGTTCTTTTTCCACGCAGTAATAACAGATAAGGATTGTTGAACTGCTTGCTGCAATTGCTCAATATCTTTCGTATAAGCTGTCCAGCCAACGTCTTCATATAACTCAAATAATTGTTGTTGTGTTAACTCTTTAGTTTTCAGATACGAAATCATTTTATCCCTCTTTTCTAAAAAAAAGTTGCGACAGCTGTCACAACTTTTTTCGCTATTTTTGATTACTGACTTGTTCCAGAAAGATGATTACTTGTAGCTGCGCTTTCAGATGAATTTGTTGATACTAGTGTATTTGTTGAGTCAGTTGTCTTTGTTTTTTGATGACTTGAATCACTGGTTTTCGTTGGCGTGTTTGTTTTTTTCCATTCTGCTAAACGACTGGCTACTACTGTTTTATCTACCTTGTCAGAATATTCTTCTATCACTTTTCCATTTTTTAATCGGGCTAGTTGATCTCCCGAATTTGACAATAGTAACACTGTGAGTCGCTCATCTTTAAACTGATATTGTCTCAAAGAGATTGCACTTAAAACATCATCGATATTTGTAAACTGGTTTTCTTCTTTTCCTTTTGGTAAATAAATCATTAACTCGCCTTGATCATAGTCGGCTTCAAATTTATAGTCTTCCCACCAATACGTTGAGAATTCTTTTCTAAATTTATCTACTGATTCTTTACTTGCAACGATTTTTTCCGTTTTTGTATGAACGATTTCTGTTGTCATTCGTCCAGAAATTGTTACAGATAAAGTAAGTAAAAGGAAAAAACCAATTAACCAAAAGAGAAGAACGGGACGTTTCTTTCTCATACCTTCTTCCACTCCTATTTGAATTTACCTGTTCTATTATATACAAAAAATGAAACCTAAAGGTAAAAAAGCTGTAAAAAAACAAAAAATAACAAGTTATTTTTTTAATAAGCAAACTATCATTAACAAGGCAACGTGCCTGTAAAATTTCATTGTAATCAATAACACTTCCCCTAATAAAAAAACAGTGTTTAAATCTTTATGTGATTTAAACACTGTTTTTATTTTATTTTTAACAATGTAAACAAATTTTATTCATATCTCTTACGCATCAAATCCATTTTGGTCAGAAACTTGTTTGAACCAATGACCTGATTTTTTAATCGTACGCTCGCCATCCTTAGCTAAATCAACGGAAATAAACCCGTAACGATTTTTGTAAGCATTCGTCCAAGACCAGTTATCCATACATGTCCACATATGATATCCTAAACAATTGGCTCCTTCTTGAATTGCTTGGTGCACATACTTCAAGTGATCGGTTACAAATTCAATTCGATAGTCATCATGAATCATACCATCTTCTTGAATGAATCTTGCTTCATCTTCAACACCCATGCCATTTTCAGAAATGAAGCAGTCAATGTTTCCATAATTGTCACGAACGTTGATCAAGATATCATAGATTCCTTTTTCATAGATTTCCCATCCACGATAAGGATTCATCTTTCTACCAGGCATTTCATAGTTATCAAAGAAATCTTCTGGCATCGGAGAGAGAGCTTCATCAATTGGTGTTTCTTTTGCTTTGATTCGACGTGGTTGATAATAATTGATTCCTAAAATATCAACTGTATTTTCTTTGATAATTTCTTTGTCACCTTCTTTGACTTCAGGTAACAAATCTAATTGTTTTAATACGTCAATCAGTTCTTGTGGAAACTCACCTTTAACAGCTGGATCAAGGAATGATCGATTAAAGAATGCATCGGCTAATTTTGCTGCCTTGACATCTTCCTGATTATTCTCATCACGTGGATAACTAGGTGTCAGATTCAAAATAATCCCGATTTTTCCAGGTAAAGCTAACGAATGATATGCTTTGATTGCAAGCGCAGACGATAAAGCTTCGTGATAACCAACTTGCACCGCATGTTTCATGTTTGCTTCTTCAGGGTAGTGCCAACGATACAAGTAGCCGGCTTCAACAGGAACGATTGGTTCGTTGTGAGTAAACCATTTCTTGATTTTTTGTCCAAATAACTCAAAACAAATCGTTGCATATCGTTCATAAGCCTCAACAGTTTCACGATTTAACCAGCCACCTTTTTCTTGAAGGTACATCGGCATATCAAAGTGATACAGATTTACAAACGGTTCGATACCATTTGCAATTAACTCGTCAAAGTAACTATTATAAAAATCAACCGCTTTTTGGTTTATTTCGCCAGATTCATCTGGTAACAAGCGACTCCATTGAATCGATGTTCGGAAAGAATTGTGTCCTGTCTGCTTCATTAATTGAACATCTTCTTTGTACTTGGTATAAACTTGTGATGTTGTACCTGGTCCTACTTCATCAAAAAATTTTTCTGGCTCTTGTGCATACCAATAATCAAAAATATTATCACCTTTACCATCGTTTGCTACGCGTCCTTCTGTTTGTGGTCCACTTGCAGCTGAACCCCACCAGAAGTTTTCAGGAAATTGATAGTTTGTCATTTGCTCGTCCTCTTTTTTTTATTATTTTTGGTCATTCCATAAATTTTATTTTCTAAAAGAATCGTTTTACCACTTGTACGCGGGTATTCCATTCTTTCAATCAAACGCTTCCCACATAATTCGCCAATCGTTGCAGCGGGCTGTTGAATGATCATTCGTTCTGGTAATACTGTTTGCAGTTCATCTAGGTAGTCGTAGTGTGCAAAACAAATTTCTTGGTCAATTTGTTGATCACTTTTGTTAAAATATTCCAGTGCTCCAATAGACATATTATAGTTACAAACAAATAAGGCTGTTATGTTTTTTGCTAGCAATTCTTTTGCACCATCAAAACCACTCAATCGTGAATAATCGCCAGTGTATACGTTAATAGTTATTTCTTTTGCGCTATATTTTTTGGCTTCCAAAGCTCCAGCTAATCGCTCTCTGGCTACATATTCTGTTTGTGGTGCTGCGATAATACCAATTGACTGATGTCCCATCACAATCATTTGTTCAATTGTTTCGCGTACACTTTTGCGATCATTGACCAAAATCGAATCCACATTTTCCAACTGATTAGGTGTATTTAATGAAATGATTGGAATCGTCAGCTCTGCTAGTTTTTCCATTCCCGGCCAAGTTTCGTCTGCTTCAAAAAGAATCAGTCCATCAATAGCATGTGAAAGTAGATAGTCGATTTTTTGTGAAACTAATTGTGCTTCACCATTGAAACAACTTAAAAATAAACTGTAGCCATTGGCTTCCATCAATGCTTCAATACTTGCTACGATATCCGCACTTAGCCGACTTGATAAATTATTCATTAACAATCCGACTGAAAAACTTCGATTGTTTTTTAACCCCTTAGCAATAATATTCTCTTTGTAATTCAATTGATCGATTGCTGCAGCAATCTTTTCCATATTGGCTACTTTTAGTGTCTGACCATTCAGGTAACGTGAGACGCTACCTGTAGAAACGCCTGCTAATTTGGCTACTTCACGAATTGAACTCAACTTGTTCACCTCTTTTTTTAGTGAAGTATATTCATTTGTTTACCGATTTTTGAACCGGTTCAAAAACAATATAACAAACACTTTTCTAAGTTGCAACTATTTTCTAAGCGTTTTCTTTAAAAACATTTTTGCAATCCTTAGTTTCCTGTTTTTCATTCAAATGGTATAATTTCTTTATCCTATTAGACGGAGGCAGTATTTTGAAGAAACTATTGGCTATATTTACTCTAGGACTGGTACTTTTTACCTTAACTGGCTGTAATATGCTGGGTGGATCAAACCAATCAACGAACGAAACCACCGAATCTTCTACGCTTAAAGCAGAAAAAACTGATATTTCAAATAGTGTTTATTCTTTGAAAGTGCGTAAAAACATGAATTTAGTTAGTGGGAAAATCACGTTTACCGAGGATAAGATGGAATGGTTACGCACCTACAATGAAGACAGTACAACTTCTTCTGAGTCCAGCGAAAACATTATATTAACATCCATTAAGATTGACACAAAAGGGGACACTTACACAATTACTGGGATGGCAGACAAAAAAGAAGTTTCCATTGTCTTTACTAAAATTGGTAACTATCAGATAAAAGATGAAGATGGAAACGTTTATAGTATTTGAACAATAATGTTCCAGCATATGATTTGCAATGACAATCCATAATTCGTCATTGCTTTTTTTATAAAAAAATAAAAAGCTATAACACGTTAAATTATCTTAATTTTTCTCCTTATTTTCTTTTTTTCTGTTATATTGGGAAAGTTAGATTGGTTACTAAGGAGAAAAAAATGAATATATTTGATAGTCATGACTATTGTACATGCACCAGTAATAAAAATATCCATACAGAATTTAGCGATCAAGGAAGTTTAAGCATTTGTGATAACTGCCATAAACTGATTCAAGACTCGTTCAAATCTTTTGATGCGTATGTTACAGATAACATTCAAAAAGTGAGCAATAAGCCACAATAATTGATTAAGAGACATCGTGAGAAAATCACGATGTCTCTTTTATTTATCCTAATTCTTGTCCTTTTGCTAAATGATTATCTGTGTAATAACTTCCAGCAGGCGCTCCCTCTAAATCAATCAATTTTTGTTTGATTTGTTCAATGACTTCTTTCGCATGCTCTGGTTTTTCAACAAAATCAAATTGATCCCCATCAATTTGGATCTTAGGACACACATCGAAGTTTTCGTACCATTGGTTATAACGTTCATTCAATTGTTGATAATAATCGTATAATGTTTCATCACTTTCTAATTGTTCATAATCACGACCACGTTTTTTGATTCGACTTAACATCGTGTCCAAAGAAACTTTGATATGAACCATTAGATCAGGACGCTTTTTAGGTGCTACGTCATCTAACTCATTCAACATCGTATCCAATAAGTTATCATACTGCTGTACTTCGATATCCGTCACACGACCAAGATCTGCATTTAGATGAAACAATAAACTATCTTCATAAATTGAACGATCAAGAACATTATCATCATTGATCAACGCGTTTTTCATCGCCAAAAATCGTTTATTCAAAAAGAATATTTGCAATAAAAATGCGTACTGCTCTGGATTGGAATAAAAAAGTGGTAACACCTCGTTATCTTCTACACTTTCATAAAATGGTTTTGAGCGGATTTCAGTTGCAAGCATATCTGTTAAACTACTTTTTCCTGCACCAATCGTTCCTGAAATTAAAATCACTGACATACAACCCTTCCTTTTCTATAAATACTCACCAATATATGCTTGTTTCGGCATTTTTTCAAAATCATATTGCTGAATTTCTTCGACAGTTTTTAAATAAGCATGAAGGCTTTCTGTAACCATCAAATTCACTGGTACTGTTTCTTCTTGAAAAATAATTATGGGTTTGTTTAACATTGTCGCAACGCCTAGCTCATAAGCAGTACCAGGATCAATCGTTTGATATTCAAAATCCAAAATAGCCACTACGATTTGAGCATCGGTTACTTCCGTCATATCTCGTTGATACACTTCCTGTGCCCATCCTGCACTAAACATTTCATAATTGCTTTCTTGATGATGTCGTGGCGAATAAAAGGTTGAAATGGTTGTATTGTTTTCTAGTGCTTGTTCGATCCGTTGAATACGTTCAACTTGATCCTCTGAAAAAAATGGTCCTGCTAAATAAATCTGGCTCATTAATAAATCTCCTTCACTAAAAGACGTTTCTCATGATGCGTCCCTCTTAATAAATCAACTAACTTTAATGGGTTATTTGAAAAAACGACTTGATCCAGCCATTTTTCTTCCATAAATCCTTCTTTGGCAAAATTCTTCAATAGCTGCTCTAATCCTGCATAATACCCACCAATATCCAAAATACCGATTGGTTTTTCTGGCACTAATCCGATAGCGATCCAAGAAAGCAGTTGAGAAAATTCTTCTAGTGTGCCTAATCCTCCTGGAAACACTAAAACAGCGTCACCCTCACTAAACAATAACTCTTTTCGTTCATCAATTGTTTCTGTTGAGATGAATGTTGTTACTTCTTCGGCTGGCGTTTCTGCTTTGAATAAACCAGTTGGATAGATTCCAGTAACTTTTCCATCATTTTCCAGCACAGTTTGGCTAATGATTCCCATAATTCCCGCATTTGAACCACCATAAACCAGCTCTATTTCTTCTTGTGCCATATATTTTCCTAACGTTTGGGCAATAAATTTGTAACTTTCTTTTTCGCCAAAACGGGAACCGCAAAAAACAGTCAGTTTCAAAAAAACACTTCCTCGCTTTAAAATCTATCTTCATTCTACTCTTGTTTTTTTAAAATAAAAGACTAGATTTTGTGCATTTTTAGTGGTATGTAGTAAAAAACACACTATATATAGTGCTTCGTTTATAAAACTTTTATTTTATCTTTTTCATGAAAAAGATAAAAAAATAACATATTTACAGATAATTGAAATGACTTTCTTTCCCATTCGCTTATTTATTATCTTGTGTGAAAGAATAACACATTTTTTTAAAACACAGGTTGTTTCGTCTATTCCACTTGATTAACCTATGTTCAAATTTTTCTCTAAAAATTTTTTTATTTGTTATGTTTCACCAAATAAATATGTTTCGCAAAACGCAAAAAAAAGAGGCCAGAAAAATTCTAGACCTCTTTCATCTTTTTTTGACAAAAGGAACTAACTATCTTTTCATTCTTCAAGTATTTTGGTTTTCCCTTTTACTACCGTTGAATCAGCGGATTAGTGAAAATATCACTCGCATCATCGCTACTAGAAGAAAATTCCGTTACTACAGCCCCGGTCTCACCTGCTTGAAACCAATGTTTGATATTGGGCTCAATCGTATACTGATCACCAGGGTATAAAACAATTTCTTTTCTTACTGTATAAGTTGCTTGACTTTTTTCAGGCAATTTGCATGATAGAACTTCTGGTCCGTCTCCTTCGACATATAAATAAACGATTCCTTTCCGACACCGAAAAGTTTCTCTTTTACCAAGATCATTTTTTCTCGGCGGATGTCGATGCTCTGGACACGTTTGATAAGGTAACAAAGCTAATTCTTTCCCACAATACCGCTCATTATTTTCATATACAAATAAGTTTAGTCCTTCAATTTCGATAGCACCTAAGCCAAAGTCAACAAATTCAATTGTTTCTAGCTCTTTATTTGTAAAAACCATTCCGGAATCCAAAAAAAGTTGCTTTACTTTTGTTTGATAGTCCATCATTATTCTCCTCAATTGATTGTCAGATCATCCCAAGAAATTTCTTCTTCTGCTTTTTCGACTACTATAACTTCTGCATTTGGATCCACGCGTTTCTTCAAAACCAAAATCGTCACAGCCGTAGCAAACGAACCTATCACTAATGCACCTATGAACGCCCAAGGTCTAGTCATCGTAGCGACAGCGAACATCCCAGAAGCAGGAATATGGCTATCAGCTCCCCATAACATACTTAATCCGCCACCGATTCCACCACCAACACCAGTAGCAATAACATTTCGGACTAAATCATTCAACACAATAGGGAAACAACCTTCTGTAATTTGACAAATGCCCATCGGAAAAGCGGTTTTTAACGTTTCGATTTCTTGACGGTTAAAAATTTCTTTTTGAATGATCTTTCCAAGGAAAAATGCCATCGTCAAACCAAAAGGAGTTACCATTGATGCTAAAATCAGAACGGTTACTGGTTCATAGATTCCTTCTGAGAATAAAGCAAAAACAAAAGCAAAGACGACCTTATTGATTGCTCCGCCATAATCAATGGCAGAAAGCACGCCAATTACTGCACCATATAAGAAAAGTGAAGAAGTATCTAAGCCAGTCAAATAGTTCGTAATCAAATTCGTAAACCAATTGATCGGCGTGCCAATCCCATAGTACATCACTAAACCCGCAATCAATGAACTAAGAAATGGTAAAACAAGCGTTGGCATCAGCCCTTCCATCCATTTAGGTACTTTGATCCCCGCCGTCAAAAGTACTACGATGATTCCCGAAACATATCCACCAAGCATTCCTCCTAGAAAACCAGCGCCAATTCCTTTTGCAACCATCCCAATAATCAAACCAGGGGCGATTCCCGGTTTGTCAGCAATAGAATAAGAAATTGCGCAAGCAACAATCATTGGCAGCAAACCTAACCCATAATTTCCCATTGAGGTCAAGGTATCTGCAAATTCAAAACCCTCGGAAAAATTTTCAATGGCAACACCATCTAACATATTCCCAATTGCCAATAAAAAACCTGAAGCAACAACGATTGGTAAAAAGAATGAAATTGCAGTCATCAAATGTTTTTTGATGCCTAAAGTCTTGATTTTATCCATTTTGTCCTCCTGAAATTTATTTGAGCATCTCTTCTAGTTTTTCTATCAGTTTATTTGGTGATTTGACCACTAAACTTGTAGGCACATCAACGATACGTTTTCCTGTGAAACGACTACGACCGCTTACCTTGATATCTGCAGCAATCAATACAATGTCGGCAGCTTCGATATCTCTTGCTAGCAAGGCATCTTGCGTCCCAGCCAATCCTTGTGTTTCCACATGGATCTCATGACCTCGTTCCTTAGCAGCTTTGAGTAATTTTTCTTGGGCAATATAAGTGTTCGCAATTCCCGCTGTACATGCAGCAATCCCAACAATCTTCATAGACTAAGCTCCTCTCCTATTTAGATATAGTGTAGTATTTAGCTTTATTGTCAGCTTTAAATAAGTGGATTTTTTGTAATGCAACTTTTTTTGTAGCTTCCATACATGGTGGGAACAAAACATTTGGTTCACGAATTTCTAGATTTCCTTCATTTAAGATTTCACGTAGTTTGTCTGCGAAAACAATTTTGATGTCACTAGAAATATTGATTTTATTGACTCCCATAACTACAGCTTTTGCAATTTCATCATCCGGATTACTTGAACCACCATGTAAAACCAATGGTACATCCGTCAAATATTCAATCTCTTCTAAAATATCTAAACGTAACTCTGGATCAACATCTTTCGGATAAATTCCATGGGCTGTTCCAATTGCCACAGCTAAACTATCTACACCTGTTTCTTCAATAAATTTCTGTGCAACTTTTGGATCTGTATAAATGATTTCGCTAACACCACCTTCAACAGTGTTCCCTGTATCACCAATCGTCCCTAATTCTGCTTCAACTGAGACGCCCACTGCATGTGCTGCTTCCACAACTTTTTGAGAAATCGCTACATTTTCCTCAAACGAATGATGGGAGGCATCAATCATTACAGATGTGAATCCTAATTGAATTGCATGGATGACCTGCTCAAAACTAGCTCCGTGATCCAGATGGATACAAACAGGAATCGTTGCTTTTTCTGCTAGATATTTTACTTGTGAAACAAAACTATCTGTTAAAAAACGTAATTCCTCTGGGTGAATCGCAATCATGACAGGTGCATTTGCTTCTTCACAAGCTTCCATCACTGCATTCAACAACTGACCAGATCCCGCATTGAATGCTGGTACTGCAAATCCTTTTTCTTTTGCCACTGCTAAAATTTCTTTTCCTGTTACTAACATATTGATCGACACTCCTTTTTATTTGTTAATCATTAATTGATATAAAGCTTCAACTGTTTCTACTTCTTTTAATTCATTGATAAATTCATTATCTGCAAGCAAACTGGCAATTTTTTGTAATAAACGCAGATGTTTAAGATTGGC
Source organism: Enterococcus sp. AAFC-DPL-6103 (assembly GCF_058216595.1). Lineage (NCBI taxonomy): Bacteria > Bacillati > Bacillota > Bacilli > Lactobacillales > Enterococcaceae > Enterococcus > Enterococcus sp. AAFC-DPL-6103. The sequence continues at coordinate 441,233 of NZ_CM177102.1, read as the reverse complement.
ATCTTCCGCTTTTACTGCAAATAAAAGAACAACTTTGACATCTTGATCATCAAGTGTTTCCCAAGGAATTGGTTGGGCTAAAGTAGCGATGATAATTACAGTTTGGTTAACAGTAGTTGATTTGCCATGAGGTATCGCGATTCCCTGCCCAATACCGGTAGTGCCCTCTGCTTCTCTCTGGTAAACATCTGTTAAAAAGATTTCTGAACTTGCTACGTAGCCTTTACGTTCTAGCAAATCAGCAAGTTCTTTCAGAATCTGCCCTTTGGTCGTTGCTTTTGAATCTACAACAAGTAAGTCTTTATGAATAATTTCCCGAATATCAAGTGCTTCCAACCAATCATCCTCCTAAAAAAATAGACCTGACTCACTCCAAACTTTGGAATGGGTCAAGCCTGCCAGACAGTAACTCCCCTAGATTTCATGTTGATATTTTTTGGTACATACATTCCACATTCTTCGGTTCGACGATATCACCGATCTTCTTACCAAATCCGATTCCTCGTCTAATGAGCACCCACTCTCCTTTCTTCGATTTTGCAACGACTGCATTATGATTCAATATCAAAATCACTTGCACCTGCATGCCTCCTTTTTATGACAGAAACAGCCACATTGAAATGCGCCTTCGTAAATTAATACGCAGACTATATTCCAAATAATGAAAAAAGACAACAAAATCATAAAAAAATCTTCACTACTGTAATTTTGTAGCAAAAATCATGCTATGTCTTAGTCGTTTTTGTCTCTTACGCGTATTTTAAGACAAAAGAAAAGGCATCGGACACCAATCAGTCCAATACCTTTCAACATAGCAAATAAAACGAATACATTCCCTCGAAAATTTCTCTAAAAAAACTAGATTTATACTTCCAGATTCGTTACAATGAACGAGGTCGATGCATTGCGTTGACTATGGCAAACTTGATTGGTCCGTTTGGTTGACTGATTCAAGGCCTCAGCATTTGGCTGCCACCATTTGCTGAGGTGCCTTTTTTATTTGGCTGTTTCTATCTGCCACTTATAATACTGATAGCGTATCCAGTAGTCAAGAAAAACATAAAAACCACAAAAAATTGGGGTGTTTTTTTACCAAAAATACGTAAATTATTTTTCTAGATAAATATTGAGTATCCAAGCTTTGTAAATAGGGTAGAATAATCTAATTATAGATATGTTTGTTATAAAAAAAGAAATAACTCGCCTCTCATTCATCTAAGAGGTGAGTTATTTCTTTTTTTAATCTTCAATTTTTTCAAATAGGCCTCGGCTAATCATTCCGTCCATCAAGAAGTAAAACTTATCTTGACTCATTTTTTGCTTCGGATCTTTGAAAATATTCACAGCCTTTAAACCATTAGCTGTCGTGATCGACATCTTTAACGTTTGAATGTCCTTTGAGACAGTTATTTTTAATTTAAATCCTTCTTTACTTTGTGGAGTTGCATCTAAAGGGCGGATCAATTGGTAGTTTCCCCCATTTGTTTCAATAAAACCATTATCTCTCAGTGTATATCGTTTTGCACTTGGTGCTATGCGATAACTAGTTTTTGCACCAAGAACTGTCGCTGTCTTTTCAAATGCCATGTTTTTCACCTCGATAAAATTATTTTCTATCTCAATTATAAAAGGTTCTAAATTAATTTACTAGCTTCTTTGACAAAATATTTACAAAAGAGCAAAGAAGAAAAGGACGGTCAAACGAACTCCCGTTTTCCGTCCTTTTTTTATTTTGCTAAAATTGAAATCAATTGTTCGATAAAGCATTGAATCTCTTCTTCCGTATTCCCAAAACCAAAGCTGATTCGAATGGATTCTTTTAAAATCGGTGTGTTTTCGCCATACATTGCTTCTAACACGTGAGAAGGTTCAATATTTCCTGCTGTACATGCCGATCCTGTTGAAATAGCGATTCCTCTAAGATCCAACTTCATGAGCAACAAATCATTCGTCACACCGGGTAATCTCAAATTCAAAACATGAGGTAATTTATTCGCTAAATCACCATTCACTTGACACGCGATTCCGTGATCTCCTAACGCTGTTAAAATCATTTGTTGGAATGTTTGATATTTTTCACTTCTAACTTGGCGTTCTTCCTCATCTAAAATCGTTGCAGCAGTTGCCATGCCCCAGATACCTGCTAGATTTTCTGTTCCTGCGCGTCGTTTTTCTTCTTGTTCTCCTCCTAAAAGCAAGGCTGGAATCATTACACCATCACGTTTGTACAAGAACCCGACACCTTTTGGTCCATTGATTTTATGTGCAGAAACACTCAACAAATCCACTCCCAAAGCTTCGGGACGAATCGTTTGATTTCCGTAGGCTTGGACAGCATCAGTGTGAAAATAAGCAGGATGATCTGCCAACAACTCACCGATTTCTTTGATTGGCATTAAATTTCCAATTTCATTATTCCCATACATAATTGAAACTAAAATTGTATCTTCACGTAACGCTTGTTGGAAGTCAATGATTGAAAGATTCCCGTTTTCATCAACAGGCAAATAAGTCACTTCAAATCCTTGCGTTTCTAAATATTTCATCGTATTCAATACTGCAGGATGCTCGATTGCAGTGGTAATCAAATGTTTTCCTTCATTTTGTCTTGCAAAAGCTGTTTCAAGAATTGCTGTATTATCGCCTTCAGTTCCACCACTATTAAAGATAATTTCGTGCGACTTCACTTGCAATGTGTCCGCAATCATTTGACGTGCTGTTTCAAGTTTTTCGTGTGCGACTCTTCCGAAGCCATGAATACTTGAAGGATTGCCAAATGTTTCATTCATGATGTCAGTCATTGCTTTGACTACTTGAGGATGCATCGGTGTTGTCGCCGCATGATCCAAATAAATGTTTTCCACCTTGTTTCATCCCTTCCACTTATAACTAGGCACATTCTAGCACAGAATAGCTTACTTACCAAAAATAAATCCTTTTTTCTCGCAAAAGGCGTCCAGTTCTCTGAATATAAAAAGCGAGTAGTGCCTCAAACAACTTGAGGAAACTACTCACTTTTCTCACATTTTGATTAGCAACCTTTCGATTGATTTAGTCAAAAGCTTTTTCTTCTAACTTGAACAATGGACTCATTGGTGTGTTTTCGTGAATTCGTTTCACGGCTTCACCCATTAGTTCCGAACAAGTAATGATCGTCAAGTTTTCTGGATGGAACTCGTCCTTCGTCCAAACAGAATCAGTGATACAAATATCTTTGATCGGTGCGCCATCTAAAATGGATTTTGCAGGTACTGAAAGTAATCCATGAGAAGCACAAGCATAAATATCTTTCGCCCCATTTTCTTTCAAAATATTCGCAGCGCGTGCAAATGTCGCACCTGTGTTTAAGATATCATCGACCATGATGCATGTTTTTCCTTCAACATCACCAATCACATAGCCGCTATCTAAGTCAGCATCGTCTGCATGATCAACAATTGCCAAAGTACTATCCAAATATTCAGAAAGACTACGTGCGCGTTGGACGCCACTGTTTTTCGGAGACACAACGACAATATCATCACCTGTCAAGCCGAGTTCGCGATAGTAATGTGCAAAAAGCGGCATCGTAAATAAATTATCTACAGGAATATCAAAGAATCCTTGTACTTGAACTGTGTGTAAATCTAATGTTAAAACACGTGTTGCTCCAGCTTCCTCAATTAAATTAGCGATCAACTTTGCTGTGATTGGTTCATGAGGCTTTGCTGTCCGATCTTGACGTGCGTAGCCATAATAAGGTAAAACAACATTGATTGTTTTAGCACTTGCACGTTTCATTGCATCAATCATGATCAATAGTTCCATGTAATAATCATTTACCGGCGCATTCGTCGATTGAACGATGTAAACATGATCCCCACGAATACTTTCTTCAATATTGATTGCGATCTCGCCATCACTAAATTGTTTTACCACACTTTTTCCTAGTTCTGTCCCAAACACTTTTGCAATTTTTTCAGCTAATGGCCGATTTCCATTCAAGCTAAATATTTTCAGCGTGTCATCCTGATACTTTTTACTCATGTAGGCCTCCCTAAAACTTCTATTCCACGTTAGTTTAACATACTTTCAACATATTTTCTGGTAATTTCAGCAAATTGTTACGAAAGTGAAACAGTTCCATTCGTCCAGTTTGCTGGTATGATTTTTTTCGTATTTCCCCAATTATCATGCACTTTATAATAACGTTTTCCCGTTGATGACTCAAAATATGCGTAAGCAACCACCCAATGGTTTCCGTAGGTACTCCCTAGTCCTTTCAACAAGCCAACTAGTACTGGTTTTCCTTGGCGAATCCGTTTGGTGGCACGTTGCCATGATCCAAGCAAGGTTCCTCTAGCACGCTGCTCTTTTCCCATTGCTTTAAAAAACAGAGAGAGTCTATGACTAACTTGTAATGGAATTGTCGGCATTCCTAGTGGTTGGATATAGGCGCGTAATAAATCAATTAGTATAGTTTCATCTGGGCTTTCTTTGACACGAATCCGTTCCGGCAATGTGAAGTCTTGTCGGTAATCTTGATAATAAGCTAGCAAAACTGCCGCCGCATAAGTCCCACATAAATAGCCTGATGGGGTTTTCCAATTCTGGTACTTCTCAAAACGTTCTTCTGGCAAACCAACCCACTGATCTTTCATTGTTTGATTGGTTGCTCCAGCTAAAGAAAACTCTTTCATTTCTGATTTCAGTCGTCTTCGCCTCCTTTTTTTCATTATAATAGATGCCAACTAAAAAACAAATGACTTTGATTGTTCACTTCTCACAAAAAAAAATCGATACATACCATAGTATTTGTTTAAAAAAACTTTTTGTTAGATAATGAGTTCACGAGAAAAAAGGAGTGACTGAAGAATGAATAAAGAACGATTGAAACAAGATTTCTTTGAAGCAGTCAATGAGGACTGGCTCAAGACAGCAAAAATCCCAGCTGACAAACCTGCTACTGGTGGATTTCAAGATTTAGTCGAAGGAATCGATCAGCTTTTGATGGGGGAAGTAGACGACTTGCTCGCACATCCTAAAAAAGTTTCTTCCGAAAAAATGAGAAACTTTCTAGCCTACTATCAACTGGCAAACGATTATGCCAAACGAAACGACTTAGGCGCAACGCCACTCTTGCCTTTGTTAGAAAAAATCGAAGCTCTCCATTCTTATTCTGATTTAAATGCGTTGTTTCCTGATTGGACGTTGGAAGGCTTTGCGTTGCCATTCACAGTTGATGTTGATGCAGATATGAAAAATGCACAAACAAATGCTTATTTTGCTTATTCTCCTTCATTATTTTTGCCTGATAAAACCTATTACACACCTGAACATCCAAACGGTGCACAACTTTTGTCGGTATTTTTTGACATGATGGTTCAATTATTAGAACTTACTGGTAAAGAAAAACAACAGGCCGAAGCAATCGTGGAACAAGCTATCCAATTTGATAAACTGATTGCTCCACACGTAAAAAGTGCAGAAGAAAATGCCGATTACAGCAAAATGTATAATCCAAAATCATTTGAAACATTTATCGGTTACAGCGAAAAATTAAACTTAGAAAAATTGACAATTGGTTTGCTTGGCACACAGCCAGATAAAGTAATCGTAACAGATCCCGTTTACTTTGAACATTTGAATGAGTTACTAACTGATACCCATTTTTCATTATTGAAAAGTTGGTTATTGGTTAAAACGGTACGTTCTTTAAGTGGCTATCTTTCAGAAGACTTTCGACAAATCGGTAGCATCTATTCTCGTACCCTTTCTGGCGCTGATGAAGCAATGCCACAAAAGAAGGCAGCCTTCTATTTAGCTTCTGGTCAATTCGACCAAGTCATAGGAGATTATTACGGCAAAAAATATTTTGGTGAGGCTGCCAAAAAAGATGTTGAACAAATGGTAGAAAAAATGATCGCTGTTTATCAAAAACGATTAGAAGAAAACAATTGGCTTAGTGACGAAACGCGTGAAAAAGCAATCATTAAATTAAACAAATTAGGTATTCAAGTTGGTTATCCTGATAAAATCCCAGCGATTTTTGATCAATTCCAAACAGTCTCCTCTGAAGAAGGCGGTACGCTGCTTTCAAATGCCTTTGATTTTAGTAGAAAAGTGTTGATTGACCGTTTCAGCAAATGGAACAAACCAGTTGATCGAACAGAATGGGAAATGAGTGCTGACACAGTCAATGCTTATTATCATCCATTTAGAAATATCATTGTTTTCCCAGCAGCGATTTTGCAAGCACCTTTTTATAGTTTGGACCAATCAAGTTCTGCAAACTTTGGGGGCATCGGGGCTGTCATTGCACACGAAATTTCGCATGCCTTTGATAATAACGGTGCACTTTTTGATGAGTATGGAAATTTGAACAATTGGTGGACAGACGACGACTTGGCTCATTTCCAAGAAAAAGCAAAAGCAATGATCGAAGAATTTGATGGAATTGAATTTGCAGATGGCGCTGTGAATGGAAAACTCACTGTTTCAGAAAATATCGCGGATGCTGGCGGGCTAAGCTGTGCTTTGGAAGCCGCAAAAGGCGAAGAAGATCTTTCGTTAGAAGCTTTCTTTATTAACTGGGCAACCATTTGGCGTACCAAAGCAAAAAAAGAATATCAACAACTGCTATTGCAAGTAGATGTTCATGCACCAGCAAAACTTCGTGCAAATATCCAACCACAAAATTTGGAAGAATTTTATGCTACGTTCGACGTTACTCCAGATGATGCTATGTATCGTGCCCCAGAAAAACGTGTGCATATTTGGTAACGAAAGAATAAAAAAAGAGGACTGATTGAACAGTCCTCTTTTTTGTTTTTCTTGGTGAGCGTAACTTTTTATTATCCATTCAAAGTTGACTATTTATTGCGTAACCCCTAAATGAGCTGAGCACTTCTTTCACAAGCTTTCAGATAATCGTTGCCCCCAACGTCTTTTCAAAATGTCTGAGTGCCCATTCATGACCAATTTCATCAAAGCTTGCCACAGCATCCTTATAAATAAATAAGTTATAGCCTAAATTATACGCATCAACAGCCGTGTGCAAAACACAAATATCAGTACAAACACCTGTTAAATATACGTCTGTAATCTTTCTTTCTCTCAAACGAATGTCCAGATCTGTCCCACTAAAAGCAGAATAATGTCTTTTATCGATCCAGTAAATATTTTCCCGTTCTTGGTATTTTTGATAAAGCAGTGCTAATTTCCCAAACAATTTCCGACCATCAGTTCCAATCACATTATGAGGTGGAAACAAATGATTCTCTGGATGAAATAAATCTTTTGGATCGTGGGCATCAATTGCGAATACCACATACTCATTTTCTTCCATAAATTCACGGGTATGTGATGTAATTGCTGTTTCAATCGCTTGTCCAGCGGCACCCGTTGTCAATTTACCATCAGTTGCAACGAAGTCATTTGTATAATCAATCGACACTAATGCTTTCATGTGTTTCCTCCTTAAACAAGATGTTTAACAAATTGGATAACCATTTCTGCTGAGCGTTTACCTGCATCTTCAATAAATTCATCAAATGTTTGTGTAGCTGAATGATCTGCTGTATCACTCATTGCACGTACAATCAAGAAAGGAATATTGAATTGACGTGCAGTTTGCCCTACCGCTGCCCCTTCCATCTCACATGCTAGTGCTTCTGGAAAGTTCGTTAAGATTTCTTGTACTTTTGTTGGAGAATCTACGAAAGTATCACCAGTCACAATCAGACCTTCTTTTACATTCAGATTCGTTGCATTTGCTGCCTTCACCATTTCTGAACGTAAATAAGTGCTTGCTTCATAATAAAGAGGCATTCCTGGTAATTGTCCCGGTTTATAACCAAATCCTGTGGCATCTGCATCAAAGTAGGCAACTTTATCTGAAATGACAATATCACCAACAGCTAAGCCCTCACCAATACCACCAGCAGAGCCAGTATTGATAACCATATTCACACCATATTGTTGAATCAACAAACTAGTTGTGACAGATGCTAATACTTTGCCAATGCCTGAACGAACAACAATAACTTCGTGTTTCCCTAGTGATCCAGAAATAAACAATGCCCCAGCACGTTCCCAAGATAGAGGCTCACTTAAGTTTTCTCGCAAAATTTTTACTTCTTCTTCCATTGCTCCGATAATACCGATTTTCATAAAATTTCCTTCTCTCTTAAATAAATATGATTGCTAAGATCACAACGCAAAGCAACAAGATCACAATCCCTAATGCTTTCATCAAAAAAACGTTCCATTTATGTGTTTTTTCTCGCTCACTTGTTCGAGTCTTGGTTGTCTTTTGTTTATTCTTACTTACTTTACGATAAAAATTTGAGCTGTGAGCCGGCTCTGGCTCACTCTGATTGCTTATCTGATAATTGGCTTCATCAACTGGTTCTCTCATCCGTTCTTTTTGTCGTTTTCGTAATTCTGAACGCGTAATCAGCGGTCCCTTGGCCATCAGCCGATCCCTCTACTTTCCTTTAGACAATAATGCCCAATACTGAATCGCAAAAATGGTTTTTGCATCACAAATGATTCCATCCGTCATTGCTTGTTTTGCCTCTGCCATCGTCAACGCATAAAGTTCTAATACTTCATCTTCATCTTGGGCTAGTGGATTTACAACTTTTTCGATGTTTGTTGCGTGATAAACATGCAACAATTCATTAGCAAATCCTGGTGATAAATACATTGAAGTGACGTGAATCATATCCTGCGCACGATAACCTGTTTCTTCTTCGAGTTCTCTGCGTGCAGTCAGTTCAGGTTTTTGTCCTTCTCCCGGATCAATTTTCCCAGCAGGAATTTCTAAAATCACTTTTTCGAGTGGCTTTCTAAATTGTTTGACTAACAATAAACGTTCTTGTTCATCAAAGGCAATGATTCCTACACCACCTGGATGAAACACTAATTCACGTTGAGCAGTTTTTCCATCAGGTAAACGAACTTCATCTAAAGCGACGTCAATAATTTTTCCATGAAAAATTTCTTTACGCGTCATTGTTTTTTCTTCAAATTGGTCATAACTAAGCATTCTGCTCCCTGCTTTCTTTTGTAATAATAACCGCTTTTTTTTATTTTTTCAATTTTCCTAAAAACTCCTTATTAGTTTACCATAGAAAAACCTTAGAATTTTCCTAAAATATGAAAATCCATCCTTAGCCCGATACTCTTTCTTAAGTTGGATATGCTAAAATAAAAGATGTAAACGGGAACTGAGCCGAGACAACAGAAACAATGATAGATACTCAATGGAAAGAACGATCTGGAGGGCATATTATGAAAAAACGAAAATGGCCATGGATTTTAGGAATCGGACTAATCCTGATGTTTGTTTCATTTAGTGGAGATTCTTCACTAATTAGTAGCATCATCATCTTAGCCGGAATTTTATTAGTCTTATGGAAACTATTTAGTTCTGGAAAGAATAAGAAACGTTCAAAAGAAATTCCTGAACTATCAGATGATTTAAAAGTTCACTATACAGAAGTTGGCATGACGCCGAGCGAAATCAATTTTTTCCGAGAAACAATGAATCACACAAAAACACAAATCAATCGACTTCAAGTAAACTTAAATCAAACAGCAAAACTAAAAGCAATTGATCTTCGTCATGACACAGTTAAAGCTGCCAAGGCACTCTTTAAAGAATTAGTCAAAGAACCACATCGCTTACATGATGCGAGTCACTTTCTTTACACACACCTGCCAAACCTCATTGATTTGACAGATAAATATATTGAGATCAATGATCATGAAATCAAAAATAAGCAGACTTATGCCAAACTAGAAGAAAGTGCGCAAATCATCGATCAACTTGCTAGCTTGATTACACAAGATTATCAACAATTTGTAGCAGATGATCTAGATGACTTAGATTTAGAGATATCAGTTGCGAAACAAAACTTAAAACGTGATAATAGAAGTGAAGAAAACTAATCTTTTCTGAGTCACTTAAATTGTCAGCTAATGACTCGAAGCAGTTGCCGCTTTTTCGGTGTGCTTCGAGTTATTTTCAAAATTAGCTGCACATTTTTTGTCTCTCAGATTTTTTATAAAGTTCACCACAAGCCCTAAGGAGGAATTCAGATGGACAAGAACAATCCAAATGAACTAAAAAATGTTACACCTGTAGATAGTACGTTAGACGACCTGTTAAACAATCCTTTTTCAACACCGACAGATACTTTAACTCAAACACAACAAGCAGAAATCAATGCTTTACAAGAACAACAAGTAGCCGCACGTTTGATTGACAAATTACCCCCAGAAAGACAAGAACAAGCAAAACAGCTTGCCGGAAAGATTGATGCTACCGATGCACAATCTGTTATCAGCTATGGTTCTGCTGCGCAAACTAAGCTAAGTGAATTTTCACAATCTATGCTGAATCATGTGCAAGTACAAGATATTGGTCCGGTTGGAGATTCGTTAACAGAGTTGATGTACCGTTTACAAGAAGCAAATCCCGACGAGCTACGAGCTGGCGAAGGAAATATTTTCCAACGTGTTTTTGGTAAAGTAAAACAATCCATTTATGAAGTAACCGCAAAATATCAAAAAATAGGTGCACAGATCGACAAAATTGCTGTCAAATTAGATAAGGAAAAGGATGGATTATTAAAAGATAATTTAATGCTTGAGCAACTTTATCAAAAAAATAAAGACTACTTTGATGCTTTAAACATTTATATTGCCGCTGGCGAACTAAAAATGGAAGAATTGCAAAAAACGACGATTCCTGAAGCAATGAAAAAAGCTGAAGAAACAGGCGATCAAATGGATGTTCAAATTGCGAACGACTACACCCAATTTTTAGATCGTTTAGATAAACGTACGCATGATTTACGTTTAGCCCGACAAATTACGATTCAGCAAGCACCACAAATTCGGTTGATCCAAAACACGAACCAAGCACTGGCGGAAAAAATCCAAGCTTCGGTTGCAACAGCGATTCCTTTATGGAAAAACCAAGTTGTTATTGCGTTGACGTTGCTTCGTCAAAAGGACGGAGTCACTGCGCAACGCCAAGTTTCTGAAACAACCAATGACTTATTGAAGAAAAACTCAGAAATGTTGAAAATTTCTGCTATTGAAACAGCGAAAGAAAACGAACGAGGAATCGTGGACATCGAAACATTGCAAAAAACACAAAATGACCTTGTTGAAACAATTCAAGAAACCTTGCGTATCCAACAAGAAGGTAAAGAAAAACGTCGTCATGCTGAACTTGAATTGTCGAATATGGAAGAAGACTTAAAACAAAAATTACTTGATCTAACTCAATAAAATCAAAAAAGCTAGAACAAATAGTAACCTATTTGTTCTAGCTTTTATTTCGTACTTATTTTAAATGTGATTCACCCTGTTTTTGATTCATGACACTATTTTTATAACCATACGTGAAGTAAATAATCAGTCCAATCAGCATAACGATTACAAAAACGATCCACGTAATCGCCTGTAAACGTAACATCAATATGACACAAGTCAAAATAGAGATAATCGGTAGAACTGGCACAAACGGTACTTTGAATTCACCCGCTTTTGGTTGTCCAAATTGCTTTCTTAATTTCAATAACCCTAAACTCACCAAAATCAAGTACGTTAATGCGGTGATATTTGTCAGCTCAGCTAAAACATCAAGTGGAAACGCCCCCGCAAAAAAGACTGCTACCACACCAGCTGTGTAAGTTGCTTTTTTAGGCGTCCGATGTTTTTCATCAATCTTCGTCATGTATTTTGGCAATAAGCCGTCTTTACTAATTGCAAACAATAAGCGTGCCAAAGAATACATCATTGAAATGGTCACTGTTAATAACGTTAAAATCGCTCCAACTGCAATAACCGCTCCGACAGTTCCATGGCCTACATAACGCATTGCAAAAGCTACCGGATCACTTACACCTAACTCTGTGAATGGTACGATTCCAGTCAAAATCAACGTCACTACAATGTATAAAACGGTCGCAATCAAAATCGAACCAATAATTCCTCTTGGTACATCTTTTTGCGGATTTTTCACTTCTTCTGCTGCCATCGCTACCGCATCAAAACCTAAGAAGGCAAAGAAAACCAATGCTGCACCATCAAGGACTCCTGAAAAACCAAATGGCGTAAACGGTGTCCAGTTTGCAGGTTTCACAAAAAAGATCCCTACAATAATAAATAAAGCAATAATTCCAAATTTAACAAATACCATCACGTTATTTAAACGCAAAGCTTTCTTTGCTTCTAGTGAAACGATATACGTTACAAACACAACAACCAAGACTGCAATTAAATCCAGATAGGTGCCATTTTCACGATTATATCCTCCAGTCAACGCTGTAGGTAACTCTACACCCAGACTAGCTAAAAATCCTTGAACGTATCCAGACCAACCAGATGCAACGGATGAAACAGCTAATAGAAATTCACTAATCAGTAACCAACCAGTCAACCATGCGATAAATTCGCCGAATACAACATATAGATATGCATACGGTCCACCAAGAATTGGCACACGTGACGCGAATTCAGCAAAGCTTAATCCTGACAAAATGACAACAACTGCCGCTAGAACGAACGAAAGTGACAGCGCCGGGCCTGCATTTTGATTGGCCGCAACTCCTGTCACTACAAATATCCCGGTTCCGATGATTGCACCAATACCTAGCATAATCAAATCCGTTGTTTTTAATTCTTTTTTCATACCACTCGTTTGATTGAGCTCGATCTTTTTCTTACGAAATAAATCCATTGAAGTTCCTCCCCATTTTAGGTTGGAAAACAGTGGTTAAACTGTTTTCATATACCCTAAAAGGATACCACCTAAAATGACTAGAAGGCAACCAACAATCACATAAACCATTTCTTTTTTGGTTTTGTGTTCACCCAAAATGAAAATACCACCTAAAGTTGAGATGATGATCCCCATTTGTGATAAAGAAAATCCTACCGCTAAACCAAGTGATTTAACTGTTAACAACATACAAATATTTCCGATTCCCCAGAGTAAACCAGAAATCATGTTTTTCCAAACAAATTGATCGACTTTAACTTTTTTGAAGGCAAAAAAGCTTGCACCTAAGATCATCCCTACACTTTGTGGCAAGATGATCGACCATGCGTCAAGATGCGCCCAAGTGATAATGATGGTGTAGACGCCGTAACCTAGTGTTGAATAGATTAGCGCTCTAAAACCCTTTCCAAAATCAAGCATTTTATTATCTGTATTTACTTTTCCGTCTTCATCTTGACGAGCAGTCAAATAAGCACCGCTTACAAGTAATGCTAAAGCAATGAAACCGTAAATAAAATCTTTTGTTTGTGTCCATTCATGGAAGAACACCGCACCCGCAATCGTATTCAAAATCAACTGAAAACCTGTTGATAATGGTAGCCCTACGGATACACCCATGAATTTCATTCCATGGAACTGACCATTTTGTCCAACACTCCATGCTAAACCGGATAAAAATCCAATCAAGAAAATCCAAGGGGTGATTACTGGGTTTACTACAAAAAACAAGACTAAAGAAAACAAGAATGCACCGATTGTCATTCCTAACGTTTGTTGATTGGCATCGCCACCAATTTTCCCGCTGACTAAGCCGATACTTCCCCAAGCAAGCATAGGGATTAATGCTATTAATATTTCCATAACTTTTCTCCTTTTATTTCACATGTAAAGAAACTTATCAGGGAAAACGTTAACAACACAAGCAAATTTTTTCTTTTCTAACGATTTTCTAACGTTCTTCATTGTAGAAATTTAAAGTTGGAAATAATATAGTCATTGTTGTACCTTGATTTTGGATTGATTCTGCTGTTAACTTCAGTCCTAATTTTTCTGCTAGATTCTTTGCCAAGTACAAGCCTAACCCAGTTGAATGCTGCTGTGTCAATCGCCCATTGATTCCTGTAAAGCCCTTATCAAAAATTCGCTTCACATCTTCGGCGGGAATCCCGATACCTGAATCTTTCACAGCTAAAGTTACTCCTTGATTTGTCGCTTCAATTAAAATGATGATTTCCCCATAACTTGATGTGTATTTGATTGCATTGCTTAATAATTGTTTAAAAATAAAAGCAACCCATTTTGCGTCGGTTAATACCATCGCATCTTCGCCAACGATCTCATAATGGATTTGTTTCTGAATAAAATAATTAGCTTGACTACGAATCACCGGTTGGATGATTCCTTTTAGACTGTACTCTTGAATTAAATAATCTCTCGAAAAACTATCTAAGCGTGCATAATATAAAACTTGTTCGACATACTCATCGATTTTTGACAGTTCATTTTCTAACAACATATATTTTTTGTCATCAATATCAAATTCAATCGAACGTACTAACAATTCTGAAGCTGCTAATGGCACTTTGATTTCATGCACCCATGAATCAATATAATCTTTTTGATCTTGTTGATTACTGATTGCTTGTTGCATCAGTTCCTGATGTTCTCGGATCAGTTGATTGATATATTCTTCAACCAGTTTTTCTTCTTCCGTATGACCACCCTCCAAATAACTTTGCAATGGAGAATGCTCTTTCACATTTGCCAAGTGTGCCCACCAACGACGTTTTCCAAGATAACCACCCAGTAAATAAAAAGCTAGAAAAACACTCTGGATAACAGCTAAATAAGCAATCGTTTCCCAATCTACTTCTATATTAGGGGCTAACCACATAACAAAAGCCGTTAATACTACAAAAAAAAGCCAGCCTAAAATCAAAGACCATTGATCTTTTAAATACCTAAAAAAATTCATTGGCTATTTTCCGCCCTTTCTAAGGAACGATATATCCTTGTCCAACTTTTGTTTCGATGTATCCCATGATCCCAGCTTGCTCGATTTTTCTTCGCAAGCGATTGATATTCACTGTTAATGTATTATCATCCACAAAACGTTCATCATCCCACAAAGCACGTAATAGCTTTTCACGACTCAAAATTTTTCCATGTTGCTTCATCAAAATGAACAATAGTCGGTACTCATTTTTACTTAGATCAATGATTTCTCCATTAATCTCCATGCTTCCATTATCTACATTTAGCGTGATTCCATTATGACTCATCATCTCACTAGAAAGTTCTGTATAATTATATGAACGACGCAATAGGGCATTGATTTTAGCAATCAAGACATCTACTTGAAAGGGCTTGGTTACGAAGTCATCTGCTCCCATATTCATTGCCATGATCATGTCCATATTTGTATTGCGGCTTGAGATAAAAATAATTGGTACTTTTGATACTTCGCGAATTTTTTGACACCAATAATACCCATCAAAAACTGGAAGATTGATATCTAACAACACTAATTGCGGTGCTTCTTCTTCAAAATCTGAAAAAACCTGATTGAAATCAGTTGTTCCAAATGTTTCAAATTGCCACTTTTCTAACTCTTCCATAATTAGTTGACGAATGACTTCTTCGTCTTCTACTACCATGATTTTTGCCATCGACTGCTCCTCCTAGTTTTTCTTCTTGCATCTACAATAGCAAACCCCACAGCCCATGACAACTATGGTTTCCTTTTCTTTATAATTGATTATAAATGTTTGTCTAGAACAAAAATAAAAAGCGTAAAAACTGACAGCTAGTCAGCTCTTACGCTTAAGTATTACTTCATTGTATTTTTAGACAAGGTCTACTTGTACTTCGATATTTCCTTTAGTTGCTTTAGAATACGGACAGAATTCATGTGCATCATCAACTAATTTTCGTGCTTCTTCTTCACTAACGCCTTCAACATGAGCTTCTAGAATGACACCAATCTGGTAGCCACCGTCATCTAATGTGTAAAGTGAAACGCGTGCTTTAACTGTTGAGTCAGCATCTAAGCCTGCTTCTTTGACCATATGTTGTAATGCACCATTAAAACATGAAGCATATCCTGCTGCAAATAATTGTTCAGGATTAGTTCCCTCCGCATGGATTCCTGGTGGTGTAATTTTCATGTGCATCGAACCATTTGGTGCTTCGACTGAACCTTCTCGTCCGCCGTGGTTAATCATCGCTGTTTCGTATAATTTTTTCATTGTACTACTCCTTTCGACTTTCTTACTACATTTCTAGTGTAAGCCTAGTGGAGCGGTTTATTCAAAGAATCTGCTCATTCAAATACTAAAATACCATCTTCAACTAATTTACCAAAAAACATAAAAATGCCACTTGTAAATAACAGCGTCATATTTGTTCCAAAATAAATAGCTATTTTTTCTAAATAATCTTTGATCTTATTGATTTTAAGATACATATATACTAAAAAATTTACTCCATACACCAACACAGTCAAAAAAATAATCATTCCCGTCATCATTCTTCCTCCTCCATTACTGGAAAACTACGAAACTTCCCCGTTCTTGACTTTATACTTAAAAAAACACTCAGATAGAACTTTCAGCAACTCAGGTTCTTTGTAGAACGCTTTCATAAATGGACTCTGTAAATAACTACCAAAAATCCAAATCCACAATCCTTGTGTTAAAAACAGTCTTAGCTATTCACTAATTATTTATTCGCGCATACTTTCTAATTTTTCCGCGAATGCTTGAGCTTCACTTTCTGAACGACAAACAACGATAAATGTATCAAAACCTGCAATTGTCGCTGCAACTTCTGGATAAGCAACTTCATCTAACCAGTTTGTCACCACGTCTGCGCCATTTTTTTCAGTCAACACCACAACCATAAATTGAACGGTCTCAATTCGTAAAACTTCCCGCTTAACGGCTGAACGCAAACGTTGTTCATTCAATGAAACAGATGGTTGACTAAAAAGAGAGTAACGAACTCGTTGCTCTTCATCTTGAACCTTGATTACTTTCATTTCACGAATATCTCGAGAAATTGTTGCTTGAGTTGCACTAACACCTGCTTCTTCTAAGCGTGCAAGTAATTCTTCTTGTGTACTAATTGGATATTCTGTAATTATTTGGCGAATCAATGCCTGTCGTTGACTTTTTTTCATCCTGGACACCTCTCTCATCCATAATTATAACAAATTTACTCAATTATTGGCGTGTTTACTTTGAAAATTACTTTTGATCCTTTACTTTTTGGCAATGCGCACACGTAAAATTGTTTTTCGTTTCTCTGGCGCTACTCTTCTAGGATCACTTAAATAAATTTCTTTGTGTTCTTTTCCTATCCGCTGATATCCTTCTTCTCCGAGAAAGACTGCTAATTTATCAAAACTCTTCTGCTCCTCATCGTAAGAACCAATGTGTAAAATTTGTCCAACTAATCCTTCCTCGATTGTCTCAAATTGTAATTGTGCAAGTAACTCTTCAGGAATCTTTTTTGCTGAACGCTTCATTGCAAGTTGGGCAATCTCCGGTGTCACGAAATCAGGCTGTTTAATCATCAGTTGATAAGCAAAGTGTTCCTTCAACATCACTTTTTCCTGCAAATATTTTTCTTGTAATCCCCATTGACCTTCTAGTGGGTAAACTGTGTATGGTTGGTAACCAGGAATAGCCCAATTATTTTTCGGTGACATTTTGATTGCATAACTCACTGGGTATAACACTCCAATGCGTCTTTGGAAATCCTCTTGATTTGGATCACCTACACCTTTGATCGTAAAAAAATTTTGTGCTGGCAATTCTAAAATCTGTGGTTTTTTTGTTACTCGATAGCCAGATTCAGCTTTACGCCATTCAATTTTATCCATTTTCTTTTTCTCCTAGCCTATTTATATATTTACGATTTTTTCTTGTTTTGTTTCCATTTTTAAACTCCATTTAATCATAACCTTTTTGAGATGTCTTGACTAATTTTATTGACATAAAATTTGAGTCTATGCTAAAATAACTCCAGCAAACAATCGTACAGATAACACGTAAATGCGTGTCGAGAGAGAGGCGATTTCTATTGACAATAGAAATCTTCTCTCTTTTTTTGCGAAATTTTTAAGAGGTGAAATGTATGACAAAACAAAAAGAACTACTACTTGTTCCCGCAGTGATTGCAACTGGGATCATGTCCTTCGCAGGTGTTCTGATTGAAACTGCGATGAATGTAACTTTCCCAACGTTGATCAAGCAATTTGATTTGACAACTGCTCAAGTCCAATGGGTAACAACGATTTACTTATTGATGATTTCAATCATCGTACCATTATCAACCTATCTAAACCGCAATTTTAGTATTCGAAAATTATTTTTGTTTTCAAATCTTCTGTTTCTTGCCGGCATCTTAGTTGATTTCTTCTCACCAACTTTCATGTTTCTTCTAATGGGACGACTATTACAAGGGATTGCAACTGGTATCGCACTTCCATTGATGTTTCATATCATTTTGACGTATGCACCTATGAATCGTCGCGGTGCGATGATTGGTGTCGGAACATTGACTACAGCGATTGCGCCAGCTATTGGACCAACCTATGGTGGGATTTTGACCTCCGCTTTTACTTGGAATCATATTTTCTTATTTCTTGTGCCAGTCTTACTGTTATCACTAGTGATTGGCCTATTTGCCATCCCTGAAACAAATGTAGCAAAGGGTGGTCATTTAGATTTACTTAGCGTATTAGGGTTATGCTTACTTTTCAGTGGTGCTTTAACATTCCTGAGCACGATTGGTCAACTAATTAGCTGGGTTTCTTTGATTATTGCAATCATTGGTTTCTTAGTGTTCTATCAACGTTCAAAAACAATTGATCAACCCTTGATTCGCTTATCGATTCTATCTAATAAAACCTTCCGATTATTTTTATTTAGTTTCTTAGTTTATCAATTTTTACTACTCGGTGTTTCATTTGTCTTGCCAAACTTCATTCAAATCGTTCAAGGAGATACCGCATTTATTGCTGGTTTGTCCATGCTTCCGGGAGCCGCAATTGGTGCGATTTTGTCTCCTTTCTCCGGAAAATTACTCGATCAACATGGACCTAAAAAACCAATCTTAGCTGGTTTAATCTTATCGACGATTGGTTGGCTAGCTCTCGTTTTATTGATTGGTCATGCATCCTTGATTTGGTTAGTAGCTTGTCATGTTTTCTACATGATTGGTATTGGTCTTTCTTACAGTAATATGATGACTACTGGAATGAATGCATTAAGCGAAGAGTTCCAAGGCGATGGAAATGCACTATTCAACACGCTTCAACAGTTTTCTGGTGCGATTGCCACCTCGCTAGTAGCGATCATTATCAACCTTGTGCAAGACCACTCCACGTTGCACTACGAAGCAGCTACTACTTTAGGTTCAAAAGCAGCATTGGGTGTTTTACTTATCTTACTGATTATTAGCTTTGCCCAGTTTATGCCTTACTATTTAAAGAAAAAACAACAATAAACAAAAAGAAGATGGGTGTTTGCATCCATCTTCTTTTTGTGTAAGAATGAAAACGAAAAAGGAGGCTCTTTTATGGAAAAAATTGCCATTATTGGCGGTGGCATCATCGGTATGACCCTTGCAAATTATTTAGATACAACCAAGTTTGAAGTCACATTATTTGATGACTCCACTGGTCAAGCAACCAAAGCCAGTGCGGGAATTATTTCTCCTTGGCTTTCAAAAAGACGAAACAAACAGTGGTATCAACTAGCTAAAGATGGTGCTGCTTTCTTCGATAAATTGATTCAAGATTTCCAATTAGATTCAACCATTTATGATCGTTCAGGAACACTTTTATTACGACCGCAAGATGAATTGATTTCACTTGCCGAACTAGCGGAGGAACGTAAAAAAGAAGCACCAGAAATCGGTGACATTGAACTATTAACACCCGCTCAAACAACTGCTAAACTTGAACTACTTAAACCAGCACCTTCACTTCACATTAGTGGTGGTGGAAAGCTTGATGGCAAAGCTTATTTAACACAACTAGCAAAACGTTTAACACATCAGCAAGTAGCAATCATCAATGACCGTGTTGCGTTTCAGCCAAAAGGTGATGCATGGTTGGTTCAAGGTGCGTTTGGCGAAAAACTAGTTGATCGAATCATCCTTACACCTGGCCCCGCATTAAAACCTTTGCTGGAAACTATTGGCTATACAGTTGATATTCGGCCTCAAAAAGGACAACTTCTAGTTTTTGATTCTCCTTATCAAAATAGTAGCAAATGGCCCGTAGCGATGCTGGATGGCGAAGCCGATTTTATTCCATTCATGTCTGGTAAAATTTTGATTGGTGCAACACACGAAAACGATGGTGGTTGGGACTTATCCCCTACCGAAACTGCTTATGAAATGCTTACTACTCACACGAAAGATTTTCTAGCCAATCCGGAACAACTTACCGCTTGGCGTTACCATTTCCGTGTGGGTACTCGTGCTTATACGTCTGATTTTTCACCATTTTTTGGCTTAGTACCAGATGATCCTACTTTACTAGTGGCAAGCGGACTAGGATCATCCGGTTTAACAACTGGTCCTTACATCGGGTATTTGTTAGCAGATTACCTAAACACAGGAAATTGGTCGAAAAAAAAATATCAAAAAGAAATAAAAACTTATCTTTCAAAGACGGTTGGTTGATTGTAAACACAAAAAAGAGCGGACTTCTGTCTCGCTCTTTTTTCATTTGATTGATTATTTAACTTTCCTCCCACCGAAAAAAGCTGTTGGAAATAGTTCGCCTGAATACATTATCTGTGAATCACTGTCTTCACACTAAAAATAACTTTTTGGTTCTTATCAACATCCTTTATTTCTTCAATTTTTTTAGCAATCCTTTCAATGATTTTATTGCTTCAGCAGGAAGTTCATGATAACCACCCAACAATTCTTCTTGTTCCAGAATGAATTGATATCTTGAAGTCAACCGCTGATACAAACATTCTTGATAAGTTGCTTCATTGAATGGCTCAGGAAACCCAGTCACCGGCAAATAAGACAGCTCTGATAGCTTTCCTAGTGGCAGAAATTGCGCTTGTTTTTTAGCTATAGCCTCTACACTTTTCAAAGTGACTTCAGGCGTAATTTTTTTTTGGTCAAAATATCCTGTATTTAAAATATAGCAATCAGTATCTTGTTTTTCAAATAGTTCTTTAAAAGCCTGATAGTCCTCAGCTAATGGATATACTCTAAACGGATTAGCATATGGAACATATACTAATTGATCGACCTCTTCCTTCCGGATATTTTCTGCACTTGACCGTTTTGTTGCTAAAGTTGCACCAAAAATTGCAGCTAAGATAGGATCATTGATTTTAACAACCGGTGGAAAAACATCATCTTTCATAATCCAAAAAACTGCATCGATTTTATCGTCCAAATGATCCACACGATTTGGCGTAACAAACCTTGATTTGATTGCTCGACCGTTGCCATTCCGAATATCTTCAGTCACTAATACTTTTTCCCCAGAGTCATTCAACGTAACGCCTACATTTTGACAAGTTAAAAATGATGAAACTGTTAGATCATTTGAAGCATAGTCTTGTGTTTTGTCAAAATATGCTGGTTCTAATGCTGTGGTCGATCCCTTCTTTTTTGAGATGACAAATGCATCATCATGCAATACAGTGACTACATCATCTGCACTTCTCGCTAAAGTGATCGTTGATTTCCCAGAACCAGATAGGCCAAAAACTGCCATTGTGTAACGATGTGTTGGAAATTGATATTGCTTCAATCCTCCATGACATGCAATGAAACCATTCCGATTGGCTAACGCCCAAGCAAGAGTCAACGTAGCTTTTTTTAACTCGCCAAAGTAACGCAGACCCAAAACAGCTGCAACATTATGCATAGCATCAATCAACACCAGACCATCAGGAAACGCTGGATGCTGCCATTCTGGATCAGCAAAAATGTACAGATCCCCCTCATTATATGTTTGCGAATGCTGATAGTCAGTTTCACTCTCTGCTGTTAGCACTTCAAAATTTAATAAATAAGAGTACAAATTATTCTCAAATCCTTCTGGAACCAGCACATGTGCTTTCACCGAAAATTCCTGGTCCAATCCAACTATGACTTTGCCATGGTAAAACTGACGTATTCTACTTTGATAAATTGCTTCCCGCAAAATTTTTTCATACTTCACTTGACTAATTCCTGGTTCACCGATCACTCTACGAGCTGCCGCTGTTCGTCCAACGATTTCACCATCATTAAAAACTAATACTTTACTATCCTTTGGTAGTTTTAACTCTTCGGTATGAGATACAGCTAAATCTGTGACAATCGTTCCAGGACTCTTGGTTGCTAACTGATATGCCTGTGCTAAATGATCAATCAATTGTACATTATTACCATAAAATGCTGTTTCAATAATTACTCGAATACTCGAAAATAAATTGTTATTCAAGTTGATTGTCGCTTGTGAATGTCCTGATATCGTACTCATTCGCTCACCTTCCTTTTAAGTCAAAAAATAGAAAACGCTTTATAAATATTATATCTCAGCACTATTTTTTTGTCTTACGGCATCCCTTATCGATTCTTCTACAGCAATTGATATGAGAAATTTACGATTTAAAAAAAAAATCCAAGAAAATCACTCAAAAGTGATTTTCTTGGATTCAACTATTTTGGTTTCAGTTGGTTGCTCGGCTTAGTACCAGCCGTTTGCTAACCAGAATGTTTTAGCAGCGTCCCATGAACCGTAGCGTGATGATACATATTCATCAGCAACACGTTCTTGATTGGCAGCTGAGTAGTCACCATTTAAGTATGATGAATCTAATTGGTAACGTCCGATATAACGTCCGTTAGTAGCTGTATAAGAACCGCTTGATTCTCTTTGAGCGATCCATTCTTTTGCATCACTTGTTGAAGCTGCAGGAGTTGCTGGTGTTGCAACTACTGGTTCAACAGTTTCAACTGGTGCAACGTATGTATATTGTTGAGTTGCTTGTTCAGTTGTTGCTGTTTCTTGTTTAGTTTCAGTTTTTACTTCTGCTTTAGTTGAAACTTCACCTGATGTTGGGATTGTTAATTCTTCACCAACGTAGATACGATTAATATCAGAAATAGAATTTTTTTCTGCAATTGTGTCAATTAAAGTATTGTCACCTGCAAATTGTTGTGAAATTGTAGATAAAGTATCACCTGATTTAACTGTGTAAGTTTCGTCAGCATGAGCTTCTGTAGCTCCCACAAACATTGCAGCACCTGCAGCAAAAGTTGTTCCTAAAACGATTTTCTTCATTGAATTCATATATTAAACTCCCTCATGTCCTCTTAGTTTCTTTCAACGTCATTAACTTTAACATTTGAAAATATTTCATAGGTAAAAGAATGATGACATTTGATGACAAAATGACAATTTTTTTAATATTTGTAACATTTCACCAGTCTATCATCTCAGTCTAAAGTCGTAGAAACCTTTGGCGTCAAAGGAGAAAACATTTTCAACAAGTAATATGTTTTTTCACAAAAAATTGACATTTTGTAACATTAGAACAAAAAATCTAGAAGAAAAACACGATTTTTTTTTGCTTAAATAACAAATTTCAGTCAAAAAAGCCCAAAAGCAGCAAAAAAGTCAGCAATTGTTACAACAATTACTGACTAAAAATGAGTGAATTAGCAAAAATTAGGAAAAACCTTACACTTTTTAGCTATCTCCGTTTTTTTCTTTGTTTCGTTTGTAAAGTTTCAATTGCTTTTTCAAATTCTAGCTTCGCTTCTTCATCTATTTCTTTCACCAATGCGTCTTGCAGAATAGTTAGCCATTCTTCTGGGTCTCTTGCACCTAAGCGTCCAATTGCCCAAGCCGCTGTCCCACGAATCACAGGACGAATATCTTTTAGACAATTAGCAATTTCTGGTAATGACTCTCGATCCCCTAGATTCGCCAAGGCAATCAGTGCATTTCTTTGAAGTGGCTTTTTCCCACGCCACGAGCCAGCTAGATGTCCAAATTGCTGATTGAATTCTTTATTCGAAATGGAAAGCATTGGTTTTAGTTTTGGGTATACTTCATCAACTTTCGGCTCCATTTCTTCATGGAAATGAAAATCTTTACCTCTATTATATGGGCAAACTAACTGACAAATATCGCAACCATAAATGACATTACGCATTTTTTTTCGATACTCTTCTGGCATCATCCCTTTTGTCTGGGTCTGATAAGACAAGCATCTTTGGGCATTCATTCGTCCATCACCAAGCAATGCTTTCGTGGGGCACCCGTCGATACAACGGGTGCAGTCGCCACAACCAAATACACCAGGTTCATCCGGTTCGAAAACGATATTTGTAACAATTTCGCCTAAATAAACAAAAGAGCCAAACTCCTCCGTAATCAATAGACCATTGCGCCCAATAAAACCCAAACCTGCCCGCTGTGCGACTGCTACATCAATCAATTCTCCCGTGTCCACTTGTGGAGCAAAGCGCCACTCTTCCTCCGTTTGCCACTGTTTCCCACGGATCGTAATAAATTCAATCAAACGATTTAGACGATCTCGTAAAATATCATGATAATCGATTCCCCAAGAAGCACGGGCAAACTGTCCTCTTTTTTCATCTTTTGGAATTTCCTCATGAATTTTTGTAGGATATGCTAAGGCAATGGAAATAATTGATTGGGGGTGATCAAATGTTTTTTCTGGGTAAAGTCGTTCTTCAATCACTGGATGTTCAAAGCCCGAAGTATGACCTGCGGCTTTTTGTTCTTCCAGAGATTCCTTTAAATGATCAAACGGTTCCGCAGTCGTGAACCCGATTTTATCAATGCCTAGTCGTTTACTTTCGCGAATGATTTCTTCCTTTAAAGTCATAAATTGCCTCGCTTATTTCATTTTTCTTCTATTGTAAATAAGTAATAGGTTATTGGTATCAAGATTACCGACTATATAACCCATAATATAATTTATCTTTTTTCAATTGAACAAACTCAATTTGTTGATCGGCGACTTTCTTTTCCTTTAACCAACGATTACGAGTGACAAAAACTTCCCAATAATTCGTTGAAATCAGCTTTTTCTTATCATCCAACGCTTGAAAAAAGTTCCAAGAAACTGGTTTTGTATTCAACAATTGATGCAAACGTACTTGCTCTGTTTGAGAAAGTTCCGATAAATCTCGAGAGTATAAAACATCTTCATGTAAATTTTTTTGTTGTGTATAAGTAAATGTTTGTGGGATTTTTCCTGGTCGTGCCACTAACATCAACTGATTATAATAGCTATTCATTAATTTACTGTGGGCAATAAATGAGCTCTTGTAATAAGCTGCTTGGATTTTCTGAATAACATTTTCAGTTCCAATGACAGAAAAAAGTGCTGGCCAAGCTTTAGTTTGAATTTCTTGATTCTGTTTAACTAAGACTCCCGGTATGAATCCAACTGCAGAAATGAAAACAAAGTAACCAATTCCAGTCATTTCATCTAGTGGCTGAAACTCATCAAAAATCCACTTTCCAACATAACGTTCTGGTTCAACTACATCATCTGCTGCATTCGCTATGAATAATTTTGCCATCTCAGTTTCAAGAAATTGAAGGTCTTGGTCTCTTTCAGTTGCTTCTTGCTGGTCAAGCAAACGAAAGACTTCTTCTTTTATTTGTTGCTTATCTTTACGTGTGAAATTCATAGCTACACCTCTCCTTCTTACCTTTAACTATAACGGAAATCGAAACAAAAAAACATTATTAGCCTAAAAAAACGTGAAAAATTATGCTCTCAAATAATCATCTCATTGAATTAAAAATACATTTTTTGTAAGACATTTTTTATTTCAACTCGTTGTCTGCTATCGACACATTATTTTAACAACTAATTCAGAAAATAGAAAAAAGTTGAACCAAAACAAAAGAATGTTTCAGCCCAACTTTGAGATCCATTTATTTTGATAAACCTTTATGGATTGCGTCAATATTCCATTTCATCATTCCATAGTACGAATCGCCTTCTTCACCGGCTTTAGCGACTGAGTCTGTAAATAATTTTTCAGCAATCGGGACACCAGTTTCTTTCGATACACGTTCCATGCTTCGAGGATCCACACTCGATTCTACAAACAAACCGGGGACTTTTGACGCTTTGACTTGGTCAATAATTGCGGTCATTTGATCAGGCGTTCCTTGACTTTCTGTGTTGATTTCCCAAATGTAAGTTGCTGGTAATTGATACGCTTTGGAAAAGTATTTAAATGCGCCTTCACTGGTGACTAATAACTTTTTCTCTTCACTGATCGTAGCAAATGACTCTTTTGCTTGCTGGTCTAATGATTCAAGTTTTTGGCAATATTCTTGACTATTTTTTTCATACACTTCTTTATTCTCTGGGTCTTTTTCGCTCAAAATCCGAGTAATTTCTTCAACATATTTAATTCCATTAGACAAATCTAGCCATGCGTGTGGGTCTGCCTGTGTTTCTTGACCAGTACTTGTTAAATAAAGTGGCTCTACTTCACGGCTAACAGCAAAATAATCTTCCTCTTCGACTTTTTTAGCTGTTTCCATCAAATTATTGAACCAACCATTGCCTGTTTCTAAATTCAGCCCATTATACAAGATAACTTTTGCATCACTGGCTTTTTTGATATCTTCTGGCAAAACTTCATATTCATGTGGGTCAGTTCCCACGGGTACGATACTATGAATCGTTACTTTGTCTTTGCCAACTTCTTTTGCCATATCTGCCAGAATGGAATTTGTCGCAACAACCGTCAATTTTCCTTCTTTTGTTTGTTCTGCTTTTTCGCTCTTTGTTGAGCAACCTACCAGGAAAATCCCTAGTGCGAATAACAAGATTAGTAATTTAGATTTTTTCATTTGTTTGCTCCTTTCTTTGAAACAAAATACCTTTTGCTGGTGAAAATAAAAACGCTAGGGCAAAAAAGACAGCTGATGCTAACACGATAGTTGCCCCTGAAGGTAAGTTATAACTGTAACTGAAAAATACACCAACGATTGCACTCAACACACCAAAACTCGCAGATAAAGCAATCATTGTTGATAAACGATTCGTTAACAAGTACGCTGTTGCAGCTGGTGTGATCAACATGGCAATCACTAAAATCGTTCCTACTGTCTGAAGACTTACTACAGCAACTAACGTTAAGAAGAACATCAATGCGTAATGAATAAATGTTGTATTTAATCCATAGGCTTTTGCCATCATTGGATCAAAGGAAGTAATTTTCAACTCCTTATAAAAAACAAAAATAAATAATAAGACAACAGCACTAACGATTGCCGTGAGGTATAAATCACTCTCGCGAACAGCTAAAACATTACCAAATAGAATATGGTAAAGATCAGTTGCACTTTGAGCAAAAGAGATAAGAATGATCCCTAGTGCAAAAAATGAACTAAAAACAATTCCGATTGCCGTATCATTTTTTAAGCGACTCTTTTGTGTGACGAAACCAATCAATGCGGCAGTCAGCACCCCAAAAGCAGTTGCACCCAAAATATAACTAAACCCAAACATATAAGAAATTGCCACTCCGGGTAAAACTGCGTGAGAAATCGCATCACCCATCAGAGACATCCCACGTAAAATAATAAATGAACCAATCACTCCTGAAGCTAATCCGACTAAAATAGATGTAATCAGTGCATATTGTAAAAACTGATAGTTTAACACACCATCAACAAACGATTGAATCATGCTTACTCCCCCTTTACCAATTGACCAATTACTTCACCATAAGCTAGCTGCAGATTATTTGAAGTAAAGGTCTCTTGGACCGTCCCAGCCGCAATTAGCTCACGATTTAATAAAATCACTTCATCGAAATATTCATTTACTTTATGCAAATCATGATGAACGATCAAAATCGTTTTACCTTCTGCACGCAATTCTTGTAAAATTGAAAAAATCTTTTTCTCGCTAACAGCATCGATTCCCACAAATGGCTCATCTAAAAAAATCCATTCCGCACCTTGTGTTAACGCTCGTGCAATAAATACTCGTTGTAATTGGCCACCAGATAATTCGCTGATTTGTCGATCAGCATATTTTTCCATACCTACTTTGACTAACGCCTGTGCTGCTCGCTCTTTTTCTCGTTTTCCGGGTCTTTTTCCAATTCTTAACGAAGGATATGTTCCAAGTAACACAACCCCAAAAACATCAATCGGAAAGGATAGATCCATTGCACTTCGTTGCTCTACATAAGCAATTTTTTTTCGTACTTCTTTTACTGATTTTCCTGAAAACGTCACAGTGCCAGAAGATTTGGGAATCAATTCTAATAAAGATTTCATAAAAGTTGATTTTCCCGCACCATTTGGTCCAATGATTCCTGTCATTTTTTCTGATTGAATTGTTAAAGATATATTTTTCAAAGCAAGCTTTCCTTGATAGGCCACAGAAAGATTTTGTACGCTGATTGTTGGTTTCACCATTCCAAGCACTCCTTTTTAGGTTTACCTAACTTTTTATTTAAAGATAGTTTAACCTATTGAGAAAACATTTTCAACAAAAAAATTTGTGGTTAAATTAAAATTCTTCTCGCGTTTTTTGAATCCTTTCTGTAAAATCACATCAAGAGATTAATTTAATAACTGTTTTTATTTATCAATAATTTATTTTTTTAACTGATAAATCTAATCAAATGTATTGGCTTATTCTCTAAATTATGAAAGGAGTTTTTGTATGGAAGAAGGAAAATTAAATCGAAGTCTTAGCGCACGTCATATTCGAATGATTGCGTTGGGAGGGACAATCGGCGTTGGATTGTTTATGGGTGCCTCTTCAACCATTCGCTGGACTGGCCCCTCTGTAATGATTGCTTATGCTGTTGCCGGATTGTTCCTATACTTGATCATGCGTGCACTGGGCGAGATGCTTTATGTCGACCCTTCTACAGGTTCATTTGCTAATTACGCAAGTGATTATATCCATCCAGTTGCTGGTTATTTAACGGCTTGGAGCAATATTTTTCAATATGTCGTAGTTGGAATTAGTGAAGTCATTGCCGTTGGTGAGTATATGAATTATTGGTGGCCGAATTTACCAACCATCATTCCTGGTATCACTGTGATACTTTTCTTGATGTTAGCTAACTTGTTTTCAGTAAAAGCCTTCGGTGAATTAGAATTTTGGTTTTCGATGATCAAAGTCGTAACGATCATTTTAATGATTGTTGCTGGTTTAGGCGTTATCTTCTTTGGCTTTGGTAATCACGGTCAACCTATTGGTATTTCAAATCTTTGGAAAAATGGTGGCTTCTTTACCGGTGGCGTGAAAGGTTTCTTTTTTGCTTTATCCATCGTGATTGCTTCTTATCAAGGAATTGAATTAATTGGGATGACTGCTGGTGAAGCAAAAAATCCACAAAAAACAATCGTTGAAGCTGTTCAATCTACAATTGGACGCATTCTTATTTTTTATATCGGTGCTATTTTTATTATTGTAAGTATCTATCCATGGAATCAACTTAGTGAGATTGGGTCTCCCTTTGTTCAAACATTCGCGAAAATTGGGATCACTTTTGCCGCTGGATTGATCAACTTTGTCGTAATCACTGCTGCCTTGTCTGGTTGTAACTCAGGCATTTTCAGCGCAAGTCGCATGATTTACACCTTGGCAGTTAATGGAAAAATGTCTAAACGTTTCTTAAAATTGTCTCGACATGGAGTCCCCTTTTACCCAGTTGTTGCAATTTCAGGAGGTATCTTGATTGGCTTGGTCATCAATTATTTGCTACCAATGTTTGTTACTCACTCTGAAAATATTTTTGTCTTTGTTTATAGTTCAAGTATTTTACCAGGAATGGTTCCTTGGATTGTCATTTTGATCAGTGAAATCAAATTCCGTAAAATCCATGCGGAACAGATGACTGAGCATCCATTTAAAATGCCGTTATCCCCTTATACCAATTATTTAACTTTATTGTTTTTAGCCATTATTCTTTGTTTTATGTTCATCAATCCTGAAACAAGAATTTCCTTGCTGATTGGTTTAGCCTTTTTATTTTTCATGACGATTCATTACTTTCTTCGTGAAAAACGAGTGAAGAAAGCTTAAACAAAAAAACTGCGAGTCTGTTCTACTCTTGAAAAGAAATTTTCTAGAGGTAGTAACATCTCGCAGTTTTTTTTACTTATTGCAGTTGAAGGACAGCGCCCGGAGTTAAGAAGTAATCATCCATCGTCATCCCATTCAGCGCTAAGATCGTTTCCACTGGTACACCCGTACGTTGTGCAACTTGATTAGGGCCTTCACCGGCTAAGACAACAGTTGTTGCAGCTTGACTTGTCCCAGCCTCTGAGGTATCGGTCGTTTGACTATTTATTGTTTCAGCCGTCGGTTCGTCTGCTGAAGTCATTGTTTCTTCTGAAGTTGAACTACTTGTTTCTTGCTTGTTCGCTTCTTCAGCTTGTAGCGCGCTACTTGTCCGTAAATAAATATCTGATATTTTTGCTACTTCAGTTGTGTACTTACTTGATAATTGATCAACTAAAGCATTGATATCGACAGTTGAAGAAGTATCTGCTTGGTGTGCAGCTTTTAATTTGCTGATTCCTTCATTTGAAATTGCTTGCAGCGCTAATGCTTTCTGATTCGCAATCGAAGATAATCCTGCAACCCCATTTTGATTTGATTGGATTTCTGTTTGGTATTCATCAATCAAGATCGGTGTTTGTTCCGCTAATTTTTTTGAGTAAGTCGTTAGAATCGTTTGTAGTTCATCAGCTGACTCTTTATCTGTACTACTTGTTCCTGTTGATGCTTTTGTTGAACTATCCGTTGTTTTTGTCGCTTGTTTGGTTTGTTTTTTCTTCTCTTTTTTTTCATTTTTTGGCGTCGAAGAAACAGTTGTTTCAAGCGTTTCTTCGGCACTAGAATTTGATTTTCCGAACTGCGTCAATCCCCAAACTGAGCCACCAATCACCAAGACTGCTGCCAAGCAAGCACCAATAATCAATAATCTTTTTTGCATTCGTTGCTTTTGCTGACGTCTTCTAGACATCCGAACATTTTCTTCTCGTTCATTTTTATTTTTCAATAAGTTCACCACCAATAATTTATGTTAAAAATAGTGTTATGCCTTATCTTCATTGTAACAAATAACAATAGTTATGCACATTTTTTTCTTAAAATTTTCTAATCGTTTTTACCATTCACGATGATTCCATGATTTCCCATCAATTTCTCCCTGAAGTTGAGTGATACGCTCATCGCTTTCTTTGACTAATTTTTTCAATTCAAATAACAAAGCAGCATCTTCATAATGAACATTTTTTTCATTGAGCTCATCAATTTGTTGTTGTAACCACTCACTATTCATTCATTTTCCTCCTTTAATTCCCTCAGTGTGAAAGTCAAGTCTTCGATCATTTCTTGTTGTTCTTTTAAGCCATCTAGGAGATAGGACTTTTGCGGTTCTGAAAAATACGATTTTTTTTCTATCTGCTCAAGAAACCAGTTGATTCGCTGAACAAGACTTGGTTTTCTAGTTAAAGAAAGATATTGCTGATAAGCAATCAAGCGTTCAAATCGTACCTCAGAAGTCTGATACATAAATTGTGCTAACACAAATGGAGGTAAATAGTTCATTTGAAATTTGTGAGCAATTCGCTGATACGGGCGCAAAAATTCAGACAAGGTGAACTCTTCTTTACCACCTGCTTGATATTCTTTTTCCGCCACACCAGTCGTTACTACGACACCAAATTCTTTCCCTTTCAATACTTTACTTGCTTTAGCCAAAACTGTGTCTTGCCATATTTTTAAGTGTGCAGGCGCGCTATACCAATAAAGAGGAAATTGAAAGATGATTCGATCATGCATCGCTAACAACGCTAATTCGTCATTTAAGTTGATTTCTCCGGTTGAATAGACAGATTCTAAATGATGCCATGTAATCGCAAGCGATTTGGATGCCTCTTTAAAAAATTGTTGATTCAATGATTCTTGAAGATTGGGATGGCTGACAATTACTAATGTCTTCATCACGATTACGTCCTTTCTTCTTCGTACTGTTTCATAGTTTAGCATAACAGATGAACTTCGTTGATCATTATGCTTCAATTTCAGCAAGACGTTTTTTACCCCAATCTTTTTTGATAGGTATATAATAAAATTATTAAAACAAAGAGGCGAAAAATATGAAAACTGTAACAGCAAAAGAAGTAGAAGATTATTTGACCAGTCGTTTGGGTGGTATCAGCGTAATTGACATCCATATTGAATTTCCAGATGATCTTCAAGCATTCCATATTGAAGGTGAAAATGACTACTATCTCTTACAAGATGATCAAAAGATGTATCATTTACTCGATGGGAAACGTGAGGAAAAATTAACAGGAGAAGATCCTGAAAAATTTTTGGCTCATGTTATTCAACTAATTACCAATGAAGATACCACTGTCACGTTCTGATGAAGTTTAAAAATGATTTCCTCCTTAGAAAAAAGTGCCGCAAAGACCTGAGTAGGTCTTTGCGGCACTTTTTTTCTTTCATTATTTTGAGGCACGTTTGATATAAGAACCTTCAGCTGTGTTGATTTCTAATAATTCATCTACTTCAACAAAGTCAGGAACGTTGACAACTAAGCCAGTTTCCATTGTCGCTGGTTTGCCTGAACCAGTTACTGTTGCACCTTTGATTGAAGGTTGTGTTTCAACAACACGTAAAACAACAGTTGTTGGTAATTGTACACCAATTACTTCGCTACCGAAAAATTGGATTTTTACTTCCATATTTTCTAAGATGTATTTCATTTCTTCTTCAACTGTTTCAACAGGAATTTCATATTGTTCATATGTTTCTAAATCCATGAAGAATGCTGTATCATCCATTGTGTATAAGTATTGAACTGCTTTTGTATCAATGTGTGCTTTTTCAAATTTTTCTTCTGGGCGGAAAGTTGTATCATATGTTGCACCAGAACGAACATCTTTTAGTTTCATACGCATAACCGTATTTCCTTTACCGGGTTTGTGGTGACTTGCGTCTAAAACTTTAATTAATTTTCCATCTTGTACAAATGTCATACCGGCTTTTAAATCGCTTGCTGAAATCATTTAAATTGCTCCTTTTTTGTTTATCATCATCTTTTTTATTGTATCAAACAACAGTGGATAAAACTAGCAAATCTTCATTTTTATCTAGCAACACTTCTTCATTTGCTTCTGTGATCCACTTTATCATGCACCCTATTCAATTATTCCTATCACTAAAAACCATCAAATACTTTGACTCTGATATTTTTTCATGCTATTTTTGATGAAAATATTACTGGAGGAACAGACATGATGATCAAACAATATAACTTTGTCCAATTGACTACTTGTTGTTGTATGGTGCAAAAAAGCAGCATACTATTTGTCGTGTCTATTAACTGCCCTTCATAATTTACGTGTATTCTCTTGGAATACATGATTAATTTATGATAGTTAGGAGCTGATTTAATAGTCAGCTCCTTTTTTATCGAATTTTTTAGGAGGAAGCTATGATATTAACAAGGATTCAAGACTATATTGGCAAAACACCTTTATTTGAATTTACACACAATGCATATGCAATACCAAAAGGGTCTAAAATCTATGCAAAACTTGAATATTTGAATCCTGGAGGTAGCGTCAAAGATCGACTAGGTCTTTATTTGATTGAGCAAGGATTGAAAACTGGAAAAATCAATCAAGATACAACAATCATTGAACCAACCGCCGGCAATACCGGAATTGGGTTAGCCTTAGCTGCTTTAAATTATCGTTTAAAAACGATTTTTGTAGTACCAGAAAAGTTTAGTATTGAAAAACAACAGCTTATGAAAGCGTTAGGTGCAGAGATCATTCATACACCTACTTCGCTCGGAATGCTCGGTGCTATCAAAAAAAGCCAGGAATTAGCAGCTGAATTAGAAAACGTTTATCTACCAAAACAATTTGAAAATCCTGATAATCCAGCCACTTATTATCACACACTCGGGCCAGAATTAGTTGACGAACTAGCAGGAAAAATGGATAGTTTTGTAGCCGGAATTGGTAGTGGAGGTACTTTTTCTGGCACAGCAAGTTATCTTAAGGAACAACTAAGTGATATTCAACTAATTGGTGTGGAACCGGAGGGCTCGATTTTAAATGGTGGTAAAGCAGGTTCTCATGAAATCGAAGGAATTGGTGTGGAATTCATTCCTCCATTTCTTGACTCCTTACCTATTACTCGTTTTGAAACTATTTCAGATGAGGAAGGATTTTATTACACGCGTGCTTTGGCTAAGAATCAAGGATTATTAGTTGGCAGTTCAAGTGGTGCCGCCTTTGCAGCAGCACTCAAAGAAGCACAACGATTGCCAGCAGGAAGCTCAATCGTAACTATTTTCCCAGATGCAAGTGACCGTTATCTTTCAAAAAACATTTATTTATAGGAGGAATTATCATGCATATTCAAACAAAATTAATTCATGGTGGTATTAGTGAAGACCAAACTACAGGTGCCGTGAGCGTTCCAATTTATCAAACATCCACTTATCGACAAAATGGTGTTGGTCAACCAAAAAAATACGAGTATTCTCGTTCAGGTAACCCTACACGGTTCGCATTGGAAGAACTAATTGCAGACCTTGAGGGCGGAATTCAAGGTTTTGCCTTCTCCTCCGGTTTGGCAGGAATCCATACGGTTTTCTCGCTATTTGAACCCGGTGATCACGTCTTACTTGGTGATGATGTTTATGGCGGAACTTTTCGACTAGTTGATAAAGTATTTTCTAAAATTGGCTTAGTGTACACAATTATTGATACAAGTGATCTTAACCAAATTGAACAAGCGATTCAGTCAAACACTAAGGCACTCTACCTTGAAACACCAAGTAATCCACTTCTTAAAATCACTGATTTAAAAACCAGTCTTGCCATAGCAAAAAAACATGATCTTTTAACGATTGTTGACAATACATTTGCGACACCTTATTTCCAACAGCCACTAGCACTTGGTGCAGACATCGTCGTTCACAGTGGAACAAAATATCTCGGCGGGCACAGTGATGTTGTTGCTGGTTTAGTCACCACTAATAAAGCAGAATTAGCAGAAAGAATTGTTTTTTTACAAAATGCGATAGGCGCAGTCTTAGGCCCTCAGGATAGTTGGCTTATCCAACGAGGGATCAAAACTCTAAGTGTGCGAATGGAAGCACATCAAAAAAATGCTTTGGCAGTAGCAAATTTTCTTGAAAATCATCCAGCTGTTGAAACTGTTTATTACCCTGGACTAACAAGCCATCCAAACTATCAGATTGCAAAAGCACAAATGAGTGGTTTCAGCGGTATGGTTTCTTTTGACTTAAAAGAAGATGCAGAAGCAGTACCTTTTGTTGAATCATTAAAATTATTTATTCTAGCAGAAAGTTTAGGCGGCGTGGAAAGTTTAGTTGAAGTTCCTTCGATTATGACACATGCTTCTATTCCAAAAGATAAACGGGAAAAAGCGGGAATCAAAGATGGATTGATTCGTCTTTCTGTAGGTATCGAACATGTAGAGGATCTATTAGCAGACTTAACTCAAGCGCTTGATAAAATAAAAATCACTAAGTAAATGTTCTTATTTATAGAAATAAGGTTAAAAATCATGGATGTACCTACAACTTAGTCCAAATAAATGTTAGAATTTAGCTATCACCACTGAACAAAAAATGAATCGAGGTAATTTACATGAAAATGAACGTTGAAAGTTTCAATCTAGATCACACAAAAGTAAAAGCACCTTATATCCGTGTTGCAGATCGCAAAACTGGTGAAAATGGTGATGTAATCATTAAATACGATGTCCGCTTCAAGCAACCAAACAAAGAGCATATGGATATGCCCAGCTTACATTCACTTGAACATTTAACTGCTGAACTAATTCGTAATCATGCTGACTACATTGTGGACTGGTCTCCAATGGGTTGCCAAACAGGATTTTACTTAACTGTGCTAAATCATGAAAGCTATGATGATGTACTAGATGTTTTAGAAAAGACAATGAATGATGTACTTGAAGCTACTGAAGTGCCTGCAAGTAATGAAACACAATGTGGTTGGGCTGCAAGCCATACTTTAGAAGGTGCACAAGAGTTAGCACGTGAATTCTTAGCAAAACGCGACGAATGGTCTGAAGTCTTTGCATAATTAAACAAAAAACTGAGAGCTTTTACATAAGCTTCTCAGTTTTTTTGTTCTATAATAAATGTGTACTTACTCAATTCGTAAAGGAGAATTTTTATGACAGTTTATGATTTTGATGCGACTTTAGAAAATGGAACCACTTATTCTTTAAGCAACTACCAGAATCATCCAATGATCATCGTTAATACTGCAACAAAATGCGGACTTGCACCACAATTTGAACAACTTGAACAAATCTACACTACTTATAAAGAAAAAGGATTGGTTGTTTTG
>NZ_CM177102.1:0-402500 GCF_058216595.1 Enterococcus sp. AAFC-DPL-6103 | reverse complement strand
GACTCCCGGATATGAATGAATGGCATTCGGAGTTTATCTGAATTCGGTAACCCGAGATGGGCCCCTAGTCCAAACAGTGCTCTACCTCCATCATTCTCAATTCCGAGGCTAGCCCTAAAGCTATTTCGGAGAGAACCAGCTATCTCCAAGTTCGTTTGGAATTTCTCCGCTACCCACACCTCATCCCCGCACTTTTCAACGTACGTGGGTTCGGTCCTCCAGTGCGTTTTACCGCACCTTCAACCTGGACATGGGTAGATCACATGGTTTCGGGTCTACGACTACATACTCAAACGCCCTATTCAGACTCGCTTTCGCTACGGCTCCGTCTCTTCGACTTAACCTCGCATGCAATCGTAACTCGCCGGTTCATTCTACAAAAGGCACGCCATCACCCATTAACGGGCTTTGACTTGTTGTAGGCACACGGTTTCAGGTTCTATTTCACTCCCCTTCCGGGGTGCTTTTCACCTTTCCCTCACGGTACTGGTTCACTATCGGTCACTAGGGAGTATTTAGCCTTGGGAGATGGTCCTCCCGGATTCCGACGGAATTCCTCGTGTTCCGCCGTACTCAGGATCCTCCTAGGTGCTTTCCAAATTTCATCTACGGGGTTTTTACCCTCTTTGACTGACTTTTCCAAGTCATTCGATTATCTGAAAAAACTACCATATCGGAGTCCTACAACCCCAACAAGCAAGCTTGTTGGTTTGGGCTTTTCCCGTTTCGCTCGCCGCTACTCAGGGAATCGAATTTTCTTTCTCTTCCTGCAGGTACTTAGATGTTTCAGTTCTCTGCGTCTACCTCAAATATGCTATGTATTCACATATTTGTAACATCCTATAAAAGATGCTGGGTTCCCCCATTCGGAAATCTCTGGATCATAGCTTACGTACAGCTCCCCAAAGCATATCGGTGTTAGTCCCGTCCTTCATCGGCTCCTAGTGCCAAGGCATCCACCGTGCGCCCTTATTCACTTAACCTTATCAACCTTACGGTTGGGTTTTGACTTCATTTCTAGCGATAGAAACGTGTCAAGAAAAATAAGCAATTGAACTTATTAAAAAACTCATTCAACGCGGTGTTCTCGGTTTGTTTTGATCTTACTTCAAATATCCAGTTTTCAATGAACAAAATGTTTTGAGAGTAAACCTCTCAAAACTGAACAAAGTAATAATGACAAACCTGTGTAGTCTCCGTAATATTCCTTAGAAAGGAGGTGATCCAGCCGCACCTTCCGATACGGCTACCTTGTTACGACTTCACCCCAATCATCTATCCCACCTTAGGCGGCTGGCTCCAAAAGGTTACCTCACCGACTTCGGGTGTTACAAACTTTCGTGGTGTGACGGGCGGTGTGTACAAGGCCCGGGAACGTATTCACCGCGGCGTGCTGATCCGCGATTACTAGCGATTCCGGCTTCATGTAGGCGAGTTGCAGCCTACAATCCGAACTGAGAGAAGCTTTAAGAGATTAGCTTAGCCTCGCGACTTCGCGACTCGTTGTACTTCCCATTGTAGCACGTGTGTAGCCCAGGTCATAAGGGGCATGATGATTTGACGTCATCCCCACCTTCCTCCGGTTTGTCACCGGCAGTCTTGCTAGAGTGCCCAACTTAATGATGGCAACTAACAATAAGGGTTGCGCTCGTTGCGGGACTTAACCCAACATCTCACGACACGAGCTGACGACAACCATGCACCACCTGTCACTTTGCCCCCGAAGGGGAAGCTCTATCTCTAGAGTGGTCAAAGGATGTCAAGACCTGGTAAGGTTCTTCGCGTTGCTTCGAATTAAACCACATGCTCCACCGCTTGTGCGGGCCCCCGTCAATTCCTTTGAGTTTCAACCTTGCGGTCGTACTCCCCAGGCGGAGTGCTTAATGCGTTAGCTGCAGCACTGAAGGGCGGAAACCCTCCAACACTTAGCACTCATCGTTTACGGCGTGGACTACCAGGGTATCTAATCCTGTTTGCTCCCCACGCTTTCGAGCCTCAGCGTCAGTTACAGACCAGAGAGTCGCCTTCGCCACTG
Source organism: Enterococcus sp. AAFC-DPL-6103 (assembly GCF_058216595.1). NCBI lineage: Bacteria > Bacillati > Bacillota > Bacilli > Lactobacillales > Enterococcaceae > Enterococcus > Enterococcus sp. AAFC-DPL-6103. The sequence goes on along the minus strand of NZ_CM177102.1, from coordinate 400,465 downwards.
GTGTTCCTCCATATATCTACGCATTTCACCGCTACACATGGAATTCCACTCTCCTCTTCTGCACTCAAGTCTCCCAGTTTCCAATGACCCTCCCCGGTTGAGCCGGGGGCTTTCACATCAGACTTAAGAAACCGCCTGCGCTCGCTTTACGCCCAATAAATCCGGACAACGCTTGCCACCTACGTATTACCGCGGCTGCTGGCACGTAGTTAGCCGTGGCTTTCTGGTTAGATACCGTCAAGGGATGAACAGTTACTCTCATCCTTGTTCTTCTCTAACAACAGAGTTTTACGATCCGAAAACCTTCTTCACTCACGCGGCGTTGCTCGGTCAGACTTTCGTCCATTGCCGAAGATTCCCTACTGCTGCCTCCCGTAGGAGTTTGGGCCGTGTCTCAGTCCCAATGTGGCCGATCACCCTCTCAGGTCGGCTATGCATCGTGGCCTTGGTGAGCCGTTACCTCACCAACTAGCTAATGCACCGCGGGTCCATCCATCAGCGACACCCGAAAGCGCCTTTCAAATCAAAACCATGCGGTTTCGATTGTTATACGGTATTAGCACCTGTTTCCAAGTGTTATCCCCTTCTGATGGGCAGGTTACCCACGTGTTACTCACCCGTTCGCCACTCCTTTTCTTTCGGTGGAGCAAGCTCCGGTGAAAGAAAAAGCGTACGACTTGCATGTATTAGGCACGCCGCCAGCGTTCGTCCTGAGCCAGGATCAAACTCTCATAATAAAAGTTAGAACAATCTTTCGATTGTTAAGCTCAATTTGTTTGCTAGCATATTGCTTGCTGTTTAAAAACGTTTGTTGTCTTGAATTGAATCAAGACGCCCTACACATTTGGTTTGTCTTACTTTGTTCAGTTTTCAAAGGTCTACTTGAATTGCCGTAGCAACTTTTATATCATATCAGAGCGACGTTTAAATGTCAACTCTTTTTTGAAAAAGTTTTTCCGATTTCGTTTAAGAAATCTTTCGGCAACTCATTCATCATATCGCATCATTTGTTATTTGTCAAGAACTTTTTTGAAGTTTTTCTTGATGAAATCAAGCTTCTTAAGAGGTTCTTTCTAAACGACTTAGTTATCTTATCATGTGATAACTCACAAGTCAACAACTATTTTTCATGTTATTTACGAAAGTTTCATGAATGTTACTTTCGCAACAACGGGAATAAATATATCATGTAATTTTTTACCTGTCAATAAGTATCAATATATTTTTTTAACCAAAAATAAAGGTCTTGGTACACCACCTCTTGGTTGATTTCATTAAGTAGTTCATGGCGCGCTTCCTCATATAGCAAAAGTGTTAATTGACTAGTAGTATATTCTTTCATTGCTTGGATGAAAGTTCGAACACCTCGACCATTCGCACCTACTGGATCTTTTGCTCCCGAAACAACTAGCATTGGAAGCGAATCTGAAATTTGCTTTACTTGATCAAGACTACACGCTTGTCGAACTAACCGGAATAACTCTTTATAAGAAGCAGCGGTAAAAATAAATTGTGTTCTTGGGTCAAACAGATACTTATCCACCTCTGTTTGATCACGCGTAAGCCAATCTTTTGACGTTCTTGCTGGTTCAAATTGTCGATTAAAACCGCCAAATGCTAATTGATCTAGAAATTTTGAACGATATTTCGCTCCATGAACAGAAGCGATTGTAGAAGCAATTGCTTCAGCAGCTCTCATTTCTTTAGGATTGTGCCACCCAGTTCCCATAATAATTACCCCAGAAAAATCTGTCTCAAACTGTGCCAAATAATTTCTTACCAAAAAAGAGCCCATACTATGTCCCAAAATAAAATGCGGTAGCGTTGGATATTGTTCCTTGATTTTTTCGTTCACTGTATGAATATCTGAAAGTAAAAACTCTGAACCATTTTTATCTGCAACATGACCAAAATATTCCTTAGATTGGATAGAATGTCCGTGTCCTAAATGATCGTGCCCCATCACAATGATTCCTTTTTGGTTGAGATAGTCAGCAAATAAATCATATCGTTCGATAAACTCAACCATCCCATGGACAATCTGTAAAGTTGCCACCGGCTGTTGTTGAGGATACCAGCAACTTACTTCTATCGTAGTTTTTTCGTCAGCAGATAGAAACTGTACTTGTCTTTTCATATAAAAAGTTCCTCACTTTTCTTCTATATAATTAATTATCGTTCATCTCAATCATTATAGTTAACTAATCAACAGTTAACTATAATGATTCCTTAAAGCGATTGCAAGTATCGGTCTTTGCTTCTATACAATAATTTTAAAATGTTAGAAACAATAAAAAGAGCAGAGACGGTTACACTCTGCTCTTTACTCAATCTTATTCATGAACGACTAGTTGCTCTAACAATTGTTCATCATATCCAATAAATAAAACATCATCAATAATGATCAATGGACGTCTCAAAATTTCTGTATGTTCTCTACAAAGTGACATTAGCTGAGAATCTTTTAAGTTTGATAGATCCACTTGCATTTTAAGAAATGCTTCAGACCAAGTAGCAAATAGCTGTGTTGCTTGAACTTCTTTAAAGCTACATAGCTCTTTAGCATCTTGTATACTTAATGTTGTTTTTTCTAAGTCAACGAATTGATAAGCTAAACGATGATTTTCTAACCACTTTTTAGCTTTCAAACAAGTTAAACAATCTTTCGATCCAAATACTTTTATTTTCACAGGACCTCCCTCTTTCTTTTAGTTGGTCATGAGTTTACCGTACCATAGTCTTGCAAATAAATTAGGTTTCGTTCAACACAGCGGGTTTCTCTAGGAACGAATGAACGAATTTCATCCTCATTAAAACCAATCAGAATTCTCTTTTCATCAATTAGAATAGGACGACGAATCAGCGAAGGATACTCTTTAAACAATACAATCATTTGCTTAAGTGTTAGTTCATTGAAATCTAAACACAATTTTTCATAAATTTTTGACCGAGTGGAAATAACATCCTCAACCCCGCCTTCAGTTGCTGCTAGAATTTCTTTTATTTCTTCTTCAAGTAACGGATCGACAAAAATGTTTTTTTCTTCAAACTCAAGTTGATTCGTTTGTAACCATGCTCTAGCTTTACGACAAGAAGTACAACTAGGTGAGGTGTATACTTTTATCATTTTCTCACTCCTCTTTAATTATAATCCCATTTTAACTGAATTATAAAAAAAAGACCACTCATTCGCTAACCAAACTAAAAAAAACTATGACGCAAGTATCTAGTGCATCATAGTCTTTTTAGTTATTTTCTTAATTGAATACCCGATTCTTTAATAAAACGAGAGGGCTTTAACTGCCTATTTCCTTTCAGCTGCGGCACACACAAATACAGCCGATTTCGAGCCCGAGTCATCGCAACATAAAATAAGCGACGTTCTTCCTCAATCGTCGTCACAGGCTCCACTTTGATTTCCTCAGATGAGACGGCTTCTTTTTCTGCTGCACCGTTATGTGGCAATGCTCCTTCATTACAGCCGATCAAGAAAACATTTCTATAGCTCAACCCTTTACTTTTATGGATACTCTGAATACATAACGCATCTAATTTCCCTTGTCGGTAAGCAATCAAACGTGTTTTTAGTTGTTTTGCTTGAGATTGAATCGATTTTTCTAAGTCAATCAATTGTGGTAAAGTTGGTTGTTTTTTGATTTCTTCTAGTAACCAATCACGCTCTCCTTGCTCGAGTTCTTTCTTTACTCGTGGAAGATTGATAAATAGTTGCCAAAACAGGTACATGTTTTTTCTTGGTTGCTGAGTGAAATCTTGCAATTCTTTTACTAATTGTTGAAATTCCTTATGCCGTGATTTTAATGAGGGTTTCGCTTGAATAATGTACGTAGTGAGTTCATTATCTGAGTGCTTTTGGAAGAAGAAACGATCACATTCTGATTTTTTCAAGTAGCAATTAATCATGATTTGCCTCAAAATTTGTTGGTAGTTTTGATCTTTTTTCTGACCAGTTGTTGCTCTTTGCCAGTCAAGAAGTCTTCTATATAGTTGTTGAAAGTTTCGTACACCAAAAATCCCTTCATAAGGTGTATCTGCCTCAAGGACGAATGGAATATCTGTTTGTAAAAGATTTTGGACTAATTTTTGTGTTTGCGAAAGCGAACGGTACAAAATAATAGACTCTTTGTATTTACCTTTTTGTCTGATAAACGTTTGAATCTGGCGAATCACCCATTGGCTTTCTGTTTGTGAATCCTTAAAAGAAATGGCCTCCATAACACCCTCTTCTTTTTGTGCAGGAATCATAGCTTTGGGAATGCGATCACCCTTATTGTAACTAATCAACCGGTTTGCTCCTTGAACAATCGCGGCACGAGAACGATAATTTGTTAATAAAAAAAGTGTTTCAGTCGGATATTCTTGTTCAAATTCCTTGATGTAGGCTGGCTCTGATCCGCGGAACCCGTAAATACTTTGATCGTCATCCCCAACTACGACAAGCTTGATGTTTGTTCCTTTAGTAATCAATTTTACAACTGCCCATTGTAGGGGATTTGTGTCTTGAAACTCATCAATAAATAAAAAGTCATACTTCTTACCAACAAACTGGCGAACATTTTCATTAGCTAATGCTTCTTTTAAGTTTTGCAAAATATCATTAAAGTCAGCTAGATGTTGTTGCTGTTTTAACTCTTTCAACTCCATCATCAACAGTCCGATACGCTCAGAAAGTGGTTGATTTGTGTTCTTTTCTGTACTATCAAACTTTTCCTTTACCAAATGGATAATTTCTTCTACAGAAAGATTCATATTCTGCCAATAATCCAAACGTGCCGACAAATTTTTCTCACCATGCTGGTCAAAAGAATAAAGATTATATTTACGAATCAAGTGTTGTAGAATTGCTCCAATTTTTTGGCTTGAATCTTTGGAAAAATCTCCATGGATACCTTGCATCGCAATGTCTGGAAATTCTTTACAAATTTCATTGTAAAGACGAAAGAAAATACTATGGAATGTTCCGATATGTACCGCTGTTTTATGTTGGCTAAAATTATCCACTCTTTTTTTCAATTCGTTCGCTGCATTTCGAGTAAATGTAATCATCAAAATCCGTTGTTCAGCAACTTGTTTTTGGGTCATCAAGTAGACTGCTTTTGCACAAATCGTTTGCGTCTTGCCACTGCCGGCACCAGCAATAATACGAAGATTTTTTTTCATATCGTAGGTGATTGTAGCTTTTTGCTCTAAGTTAAACTGATTATAAGATCGTTTTTCCATCATTTTAAAAAACGAATCATCCACTACATCAGCTGGCTGTTCTTCTTCAATCAGTCCAGGTGCTTCCCCGTAAGCAGCCTCATAACTAGCAATTATCTCTTCTTGTAGTCGAAAGATTTGTTGAAGTTTATGGTATCTGTTTTTCCAAGACTTCAGCTCATTTTTTAACCGTAACATTTCTTTTTCATTTAGCTGAGTAATCAGTGCCACCAACTTTCTTTTCAAAATTTTCTTATTTATCTTGTCATTCTTGTTTTCTTTATACTACCAGACCTTTATTGAAAATGAAACGCCGTTATTCAATCACTTTGTTTCAGAAAATTTATCATTTTTTTCGGAAAATTATGCTAAGATAGAGGCAGTTAAATTAAGTAAAATAATAATTGAAGGTGGAAAAATCATGCGTACTTCGTTTCACGAGGATCGTACTATCGGGCTGTTACTAACTTTTATTGGTGGTGCAATGGATAGTTATACTTATATTCATTATGATGCTTTTGCTTCTGCACAAACTGGTAATATTATTCTTGCAATTATTCAAGCCTTCGACGGGGAATGGATTAGTTTTGGAAAAAAGGTGTTATCAACTCTTTTCTTTTTCATAGGTATTTTATTAACTAAGTTTTTGATTGATTATTTTAAAAAACGTGAGAAGCATTTTTGGCGTTTATTTGTTCTTTATTATGAAGCACTGATTTTTTTCATCGTTAGCTTAAAAATAATCAATATCCATCCCTCACTGGTAACAATTTTAATTGCCTTTACAGCTGCAATCCAGTGGGTATCATTTGACAAAATCAATGGACGTGCCTATACAAATCTTTTTACAACCGGAAATTTGAAAGGTGTGGCAACTAATCTTTATGATTTTTTGATTTCGAAAGAAAAATCTGATTTTGACCAATTTTTTCACTTTCTCACAGTTGTACTAGCTTTCATTTTAGGAGCAGTCGCTTCCGTTTTTTGTTACCATCTATTCGGCGCACGAGCTATTTTATTAGTATCATTTCTCTTTTTAGTAATGGCCCTCAGCCAAACATTTCAACTTTGGCGGTTCTTCAGAACCAATCAATATCCACTTTAAGCGATTGGAATACAGTGATTAATTTAAAAAGGCACAACAAAGCAGAAATATCTTTGTCGTGCCTTTTTCTTATTTACTTTTCGCAAGAAAAAATTCCTTTTGCTTCTGGAACTAAGGTTGTATACTGAATTTTTTCGTTCGTTGCTACCTCGCCCATCTCTTTAGCTCGGGCTTTAATCAACTGAACGATTTGTTCACCACATTCTGGTTCCGCTACAAAGTCATAACGATCTCCATCTATCACTAGTTTGGGACAGACATCAAACGCATCAAACCATTTCTCATAACGGCGGTTTAATTCTTGATAATAAGAAAACAACTCAGGATTTTGTTCAATTTGTTCGTATTCCCGTCCACGCTTTTTGATGCGCTCTAGCATCGTTTCAAAAGAAACCCGAATATAAACTAATAAGTCTGGCTTTTTTTGGGGTGCAATATCTTCTAGTTCATTCAGCATCGTCTCAAGTAATCCTTGATATTGCTCAACTTCTACTTTTGATACTCTTCCTAAATCCGCATTTAAATGAAAAAGCAAACTGTCTTCGTAGATAGAGCGATCCAGTACATTATCATCATGACCAAACGCATCTTTGATTGCTAAAAATCGTTTATTTAAAAAGAAAATTTGTAATAAAAAAGTATACTTTTCTGGATTTGAGTAGAACAAAGGTAAGACCTCGTTATCCTCAACATTTTCATAAAATGGCTTAGTTTCTAAATTTTGTGCTAACATTTCAGTTAGTGTACTTTTTCCAGCTCCGATAGTTCCCGCAACAATAATCACAATTATCGGCATCCTTCCTTTTATAAATTCTGCTCCCTATTTTAACACAAAAAAAGACCAAGCTTTTCACTAGATAATAACAATTTTTCTGCTATTTCTTGAAAAGTTAGTCTTTTTAATTACAAAATTGAACTATTTGAAAACAACTAGTTCCTGTTTACTTAGTTATTTTCAATTAAAGCGTTCGATTTGCGAACAATCAGCTGCCATTGTAGATTATCAGCTGTTTCAGTTTCATCTGTCGCACATTTCATTACGCGAATCATTACACTATTTTCATATATTTTTTCGATTTTCCCTTTGACTGGTGATTCAAACAAATCCGAATGAAATTCGTAAGTTTCGCCTACTTCAAATAATTGTTCATTTTCCATAAGAATACCTCCATCACCTTTTATCAGGTTAGTACTTTTTTAACATAGAAATAAAAAATTAGTTCACACGCTCAAAAAAAGCCTTTCTAACATCAAAACTGTGAAATTTTTTCACAAAATTCACAAGAATCGGTCATTTTGCATAACAATTAAGTGAAATTCTACAGTTATGAGTTGAAACACACATTTTATGAGTGAACCGTTTTTATTCTCTTTTTTTTATTACACTTTTAACTAAGAGTTTTTAGCTATTTTGTATAATGTGGGGAAAATCTTTGATTAGCGATGATCCCTAAAATTTAGATATATGTCTTCTCGCGCGAAACATCAGATTCCAACGGCAAGTTAACACTCAGATTTTTAACCAACCAAAATATGAACATAACAAATAATACAGTTCATTTACTGAAACATGTTTGATACATAGCCAATTTATTTTAAGTAAAGGAGTATTGATATGATCCCGATTTACATTTGTGAGAAAAATCCACGGCAATTAGAAATTATCACAACCGTTATAAAAAATCAGATCACGCTTGAAGATCTCGATAGTTACGTTGCTGTTTCTTCAACTGATCCAATTGAATTTCTTGAAATTGCCCGTCATCGAACTACTGATTTCGGTATTTATTTTTTGGATACAGACATTAAAAATCATGAATTGACTAGTGTTACGCTTGGGAAAGATATTCGTCGAATGGACCCGTTAGGTAAAATCATTTATGTGACAGCTAACCCTGACTTTTCTTTAGAGATTCTAAAAAATCGTATTGAACCCACCGATTATATTTCGAAAGAAGATGTCTTTGAGTTAAAAGATCGTTTAGAACATATCTTAAGTAAAATCTTTCTTAACTTTCATAACTCTCAACCTCAAAAGGACATCTTTAAGCTAGAATTCAACGGGGAAATCAAGTTTCTCCCACTAAACGAAATTCAATATTTTTCTACGTCATCAATTACACCTCATAAGCTTGAAGTACACATGACACATGCCCATCTACAGTTTTATGATAAAATCAAAGACATTGAGAAAAGAAATAATTATTTTATTCGTTGCCATAAGTCATATGTTATTAATAAACTCAACATTCGAGCTATTGACAAGAAAAAAAGGGAAGTCACTTTAGCAAATGGTGAAACAGTTCCTATCTCGATTCGTGGTTTAAAAAAAATCATCTCATAACAAACTTACTCCTCAACTTGTTAGCATTTTGCTGATTCGTTGAGGAGTTTTTCAAAAAATAAGATTTCTTCCGCATTTAGTTTGTTTCATTTTCTTTTTCGTTTAACTTCTGACTATAATAAAAACAAAAGAGAAAAAAGGAGGAAAAAAATTGAACAAAAAATCGAACTCTCGACTGATTCAATTTTTAGGGGGAAAAACCTCTTATTACGTACTGGGTTTATTAGTTATGCTTGCCTTAGTCATTTATGTGTTTTGGCAAGTTGCCTTTATCTTTCAACCCTTAGGAGTTATTTTTGCAGCATCATTACCACCTGTACTATTTGCACTTATTTTATATTATTTACTAGATCCACTCATTCGACGCCTGAGTAAACGAATGTCACGTAACATTGCCGTCATTTTGGTATATGTCTTGATTTTTGCTGTAATTGGTTTAGGAAGCGTGTGGTTCGCTCCTTTCTTACAACAGCAAGCAACTGAATTATTTAATAGCTTACCGAACTTATTCAATGATTTTCAAGAAGGTGTTAGAAATATTTTAGAACACACACCTTTCGCCAATAAGTTCAATGAATTCTTTTCTTCCATTGATAATTTTACAGATCAAGCAACATCTTTCATCGGTAATTACTGGGAAAGTGGGGCACAAAGTATCAGTAATCTGTTTTCTGCCGTAACAACTACTTTTATTACTCTGTTTACTGGTCCTATTGTTGCCTTTTTCTTACTTCAAAATCCACATGGGTTCTACCGATCGGTCTTAAAAATCGTACCACCAGCATTTCGTCAGGATTTCCAAGAATTGACTAAAATTGCTAATCAACAATTGGGTGCATTTTTGAAAGGGCAAATTATTTCTTCGTTTATTTTAGGAGCCATTTACTGGGTCACATTTTTACTCATTGGTATTGATTTTGCTAGTATCCTAGCTATTGCCGCTGGTATATTATGTATCATTCCTTATATCGGGCCGTTCATTGCCTTCTTCCCCGGACTTTTTATCGCCTTCCAAGATTCAACATTTATGGTCATCAAATTTGTCCTTGTGTGGTTCATTGTCCAGTTACTCCATGGTGATTTAGTTATTCCGCGTGTGATTGGGAACAGACTACAAGTTCATCCTATAACAATTTTGATTGTGTTGCTTGTTATGGGTGACTTACTTGGAATCATGGGCGTTATCTTTGGTATACCAATCTATACTTTACTAAAATTACTGGTTGTCTTTGCTTTTAGAAAATTCAAGCAACGTTACAATAAGTATTACGGTGATAAAGGAGAATACGAAGAAGCAGATTTTTCAGAAGACGATTACTTTGATTGATGTTTATCTGACAATAAAAAGAATTCCTACTCAATTATTCGCTGAGTAGGAATTCTTTTTATTTCACAAGCAATGCAATCGCTTGGTACGGTTTTAGCGTCAATTCTTTACTTATCACTGTATCAGAATAGTTATCAATCAGTCTTTCGCCTTCAACAAATTTTTCTGGAAGATCAATTTTAGTTGTCTTTTCATAAAAATTAGTTAAAACAAGTAATTTTTCATCTCCATAAGATCGTAAGAAAGCATAAACTTGTGGATGTTCTGGTGCATAGGCTTGATAATCACCTTCAGAAATCACCAGATGTGTTTTGCGTAGCTGAATTAAGCGCTGATAATAGGCAAAAATTGATTGTTCTTGCTCATTTTTTGCTGCCTCGACGTTGATTTCAGGATAACTGGCGCCCACTTTCAGCCATGGTGTTCCTTCAGTAAAACCAGCATGTTTTTCGTTGGTCCACTGCATCGGTGTTCGTGAATTATCACGGGATTTAGCTTGGATTCTATGAAAGGCTTCTTGCTCTGATAGACCTTTTTCTACTAACATTTGATAAGCATTTTTACTTTCAATATCAACATAATCATCCATAGATGTAAACGCCGGATCAATCATCCCGATTTCTTCCCCCATATAAATATAGGGTGTTCCCCGATTCAGATGGATCAACGTCGCTAACATTTCTGCCCCTTGTTTTCGATAATTTTCTACTGAAACAAACCGGTTCAAAGCTCGTGGTTGATCGTGGTTATTTAAAAACCAAGCATTCCAACCATTCCCCTTACTCATTTCTTCTCCCCACGTATGGAACAAACGTTTTAATTCTTCAAAATCAAAAGCTGGAGTTGTCCACTTATCTCCATTTTCATAATCAACTTTCAAATGATGAAAGTTAAAAGTCATTGTCAACTCATGACGGTTAGGTTCAGTGTATAAAATACAATTTTCAACGGTAGTTGCACTCATTTCGCCAACTGTGATAATCTCTGGATCTCGTCCAAAAGTTTCTTGATTCAACCATTTTAAATAATCATGAGTGATTGGCTTATCCGTATACTCAGGTTTCCCATCATTCACTGGATTGTCTTTCAACACTTCATCTTTTCCAATAACATTGATGACATCAAACCGAAATCCTTTCACGCCCTTTTCCATCCAGAAACGAACGACTTTAAACAACTCTTCGCGAACTACCGGATTACGCCAATTCAAATCTGCTTGAGTAATATCATATAGATGTAAATAATATTTTCCTGTTTCTCCAAAGGGTGCCCATGCGTTTCCACCAAATTTTGAAACCCAATCAGTTGGTTCATCACGAATATAGAAAAAATCTTGATAGTATTTATCACCCGCTAGTGCTTTTTGAAACCATTCATGCTCAATCGAAACATGATTCAAGACCATATCAAGCATAAACTCGATTTGATACTCTTTCCCTTCTTTGATTAATGCTTCAAATTCATCCATCGTCCCAAACAATGGATCAATCGCTAAATAATCTGAAATGTCATACCCATTATCTTTTTGTGGACTGGGATAAACTGGATTTAACCAAACCATATCAATACCTAACTCATGTAAATAAGGTAGTTTCTCTCGAATACCATTCAAGTCGCCAATTCCATCATGATTCGTATCGTTAAATGATTTTGGATAAATTTGATAAATGACTTTTTCTTTAAATGACATATACTCGCCTCCATTAAATTAGTCGCCTTCGAACTTATATATACAAGTTATTCAAAATTATTATAACTGAAAAGGAAGCGTTTGTAAAACTTACTCGACTACTCTCAATCAGATAACCTATTCTTTTTAGGTACCCTAATTTTCTTTTTTGAAAATCATTCTTAGTTTCTCTTTATCAAATGATTTCGTTTACTTCTTTAACGTTTCATGGGAAAATAACCACAAGATTTAGTTAGGAGTATAAAAAGTTATGGTGAAAAAAAAAGTAACGATTAAAGATGTCGCACAGCGATCCGGTGTCTCGATTGCCACTGTTTCGCAAATTCTAAATGGTAACCAAGATAAATTTAGTTCAAAGACAGTCGAAAAAGTCCTAGCTGCCAAAAATGAACTTGGTTATCAAGCCGATTATTTTGCGCGTCAGATGATTACGAAAGAGACAAAAACGATTGGTGTACTTGTTCCTGATATTACGAATCCTTTTTTCAATCTGCTCATGCGAGGGATCGAAGAAATTTTATATCAACAGCATTTCGTGACCATTCTTTGCAATGCTGACTCTAATCAGCAAAAAGAAGTCCAGTACCTTTCAGAACTAACTCGTCGTGGTGTAGATGGTTTTATCATTGCTTCTTCTGTCATTTCTACTCAGGCAATCAAGCAGGACTTACAACAACAGGGTCGCCCATTTATCGTCTTAGATCAAAAAAAAGCAGAAGAGTTTAGTGACTCCGTGCGTACGGATGATTTTCGTGGAGGCTACTTAGCTGGCACGCACCTGTTCTCTTTAGGGCATCGACAAGTTGCCCTCGTTTACCCAGAAAATCCACCAGCAAATATCCAAGAACGTATCGAAGGGTTTAAATCAGCAGCTGATGCTTATCAAATTGACTATGGTCAACTGCTTCTCATTCCAACAGCTTTTTCAAAACAAGGTGGCTACCAAGCAACTCACCAAATCGTTGGTTCTAAAACAACTGCTATTTTTGCATTGAACGATGAATTAGCATTTGGCTTGTACCGTGGACTAGAGGAATTAGGTAAAAAAATACCTGAGGACTATAGTATTATTGGTTACGATAATGTAGATATGTCTGAGTATGTAAAGCCTAAACTTACAACGATTGCACAACCAATCTTCGAACTGGGTCAAGAAGCAGCGAAACTTTTACTAGAACGTATCCAGCATCCTGAAAAAAAACCGGAAGAAAAACTGCTTCCAGTTCATTTAGAAAAAAGATTTTCAACAGCACCCTTGAAATAGCTTTCAAGGTGTGCTATATTTTAGCCAAGTTATTAAAACGTTTTAATAAAACGTTTTAATCTATTTTCTTGCAAGGAAAAATGTCATCAACTTTTTGGAGGTTTGAAAAATGAACACGGTTACAGTTATTGGTAGTATCAATATGGATACAACTTTACGTTTAAAAAAAATGCCTAAACCGGGCGAAACTATGCACACAAGCGACATCTTCCATTCAGGCGGAGGAAAAGGTGCTAATCAGGCTGTTGCTGCAAAACGTTCTGGTGCAAACACGGCTTTTATCGGCGCAGTTGGCGCTGACAGCGAAGGCACTACTTTACTTGAGTTATTGGCAAAGGAACAGATCGACATCTCAGGTATTTCCACAATCCCTGACACCGCAACTGGTCAAGCAATGATCATGGTTGATGATGCGGGCGAAAATAGTATTTTGATCCATGCTGGTGCAAATAATGCCTTTCATGAAGCAGAAGTTCAGCAACAAAAAGCGTTGATTGAAAACAGTGACTTCCTGATTGCACAATTTGAAAGTAGTTTAGATGCGACATTGGCTGCATTTAAATTTGCTAAAAAAGCTGAAAAAAAAACAATCTTAAATCCTGCACCCGCTCTTGAAACAATTCCAGCGGAACTACTGGCACAAACCGATGTCATTATTCCAAATGAAACTGAAACAGAAATTATTACTGGGATTGAAGTGACAGATGAAGCAAGTTTATTGCAAGCTGCAACTGCTTTTCATCAGCTTGGAATTGAGACAGTGATTATTACTTTAGGAAGTAAAGGTGCCTTCTATCATACTGCGACTGAACATGGTATCGTGCCTGCTTTCAAAGTAAAAGCAGTTGATACTACCGCTGCAGGAGATACGTTCATTGGTGCTTTAAGTAGCCAATTGAATCCAGATTTCAACAATTTACCAGAAGCCGTTCGGTATGGTAACCTTGCTTCTTCTGTTGCTGTCCAAAGTTATGGTGCTCAACCATCAATCCCTTATCGTACAGACTTAACATTTGAATAACAGACCACAAACAATGAATGAAAAGGATGGATCTTGATATGAAAAAAAGTAAAGTTATTAATTCAGATATTTCTAGAGTTATTTCACAAATGGGACACTTTGACAAATTAAGTATTGGTGATGCTGGCATGCCTGTACCATTTGGAACTGAAAAAATCGATCTTGCTGTCACAAACGGCGTACCCAGCTTTATGACTGTCTTAGAAAACGTCCTAGAAGAACTAGAAGTTCAATCAATTGAACTAGCAGAAGAAATAAAGACATTGAATCCTGATGTACTAGAGCAAATCAAACAATTGATGCCTGAAACGCCTATCGTGTTTATACCTCATGAGGAAATGAAACAAGACCTAACTCATTGCCATGCTTTTATCCGTACTGGTGAAATGACACCTTATGCAAATATTATTTTGGTGAGCGGAGTGGTTTTCTAATGGAAAAAATCATTCAGCCAGAACAACTTTTATTGTCGGAACAAGTTCAACTTTTGCTTATTCAGTTAGGCGGGAAAAATAATATTGAATCTATCACACCTTGTGCCACTCGATTACGCATTCAACTAAAAAAACAACCAGCAACGGAATCAAAAGAAATTATTCAACAAATTCCCAATGTAAAATATTTCATTCTTTTAGAGAAATATGCAGAACTCATTATGGAACAAGGATTAAATGAAACATATGAAGCTTTAAGTCAACAACTGGATCAAACTGCAACCAAAGAAAAACTGAACCCCATCGAAAAATTATTTGGCTTGATTTCTGAGATCTTTACACCAATCATCCCACTTTTTGCCGGTTCAGGGATTTTAAAAGGATTAGTTGTATTAGCAACGACGCTTGGTTGGTTAAATGAAACTAGCGGAACTTACCATATCTTAGCTGCTGCTTCCAACGCTGTCTTTTATTTCTTACCTATTTTTCTAGCCTTTTCTGCAGCCAAGACTTTTAAAGTCAATGGCTATATTGCTGGTGTCATTGCAGCTGCTTTAATCGAGCCAAATTTAACCAGTCTTTTGACCAACGGTGGGAAAGCTTCGACTGATTTTCTAGGTATCCCCGTGGTACTAATGCAATATACTTCCACGGTGATGCCAGCTATTTTAGGAATTTTCTTTTACTCTTTTGTTGAAAAATTTCTAAAAAAATATATTCGCGAAAGTATGCAATTAGTTTTTGTTCCCTTGCTTTCATTAGTGATTACAGTGCCATTGACGTTGATGGTATTTGGCCCTGCAGGTGTGTACTTGGGTGAAGGATTAGCCGCTGTTATCACTTGGATGATGGATATCAATGGACCAATTAGTGGTGCAATCATTGCTGGTGGATGGAATATCTTAGTGATTTTCGGTATTCAGTGGGCTGTCAATCCAGTCATGATTAGCAACATTTCAAGTTTTGGCTTTGACCGCATCGTTCCATTAACTGGGGCAGCAAACTTTGGGATGGCTGGAGCAGCTTTAGGTGTGTTTCTAAAAAGTAAACAGTCAAGAACACGCTCGATATCTGGCTCGGCATTTGCTTCCATTTTATTAGCTGGCGTCACTGAACCAACTGTTTATGGCATTGCCATTCCTTTGAAAAAACCTTTTATAGCTGCTTGTGTCGGTGCTGCGGCTGGTGGCGCGGTCATGGGATTTGCAAAAGTAAAAGCAATTGCCTTTGTTTTTGGCAGCTTGACCACTCTTCCTGCATTTATTTCAAGTACTTTTTGGTGGTACGTCATCGGTCTTGCGGTCAGCTTAGTAGTTGCAATGATCACCACTTTAGTTAGCGGGTTTGATGAAACTTTGATGCCTCAAGAATAACTTTCTCCTCCAAACAATGAGTTTTCTCACTGTTTGGAGTTTTTTTTATTTTTTACGTCCCTTTATTTCACTATTTTTTTTGTCGAAATGTTCATCTTCTGGTACAATTGGATAGAGTATGCGTATCTTATTTTGAACCACACCTTTTCCCCAACAAAGTAAGAACGGTACCCAAAAATTTAAGCCAGACAACTTTTACTCGTAACTATGCCAGCTACTCTGTCAGAAAAGTTGATTCTTTCATTGAAAATGGAGAGTCACTTTACCAGTTAGAGAGTATTTTATGAACTACTTGGATATGAGCAAAAAAAAAACAAAAAGGATTAGATGACTATGAAGAATAACAAGGCAATTCGCCTATTAGCAGCTACGTGGCTCATTGCTCCGACTGTCTTATCTACTCAATCCGTTTTTGCAACAGAAGAACAGCCAGTTGCAACGACCGAAAGTTCAGTCGTAGCCTCGGAACAACCTGAGACTAGCACGTCAAACGCGACAACTTCTACTGGTTCTTCCTCTCAGTCAGAGAGCGAAACACCAGCAGAAGCTACTTACACAGCAACAATTAATCCCGCATTGATTGGTAAGATCACTATTACAACAATGGATGGGCAAACTTTATCAGTTAATGAAAGTGGTGTCTTAACTGGGTTAACAGAAGGGACACAACTGAACTACAAGATTACACCAAGTGCTGGAGAACAACTTGCATCTGTTCAAATCGATGGTGTTCAAACAGTTGATTACACAAATCAAACATTTGTTGTTGGTAGGGCCAACTTAGTAATCGATGCAACCTTTGAAGCTATTCCTGAGTCTTCAACAGAAGAGCCAACAGAACCTTCGACTGGTCCAAGTGAAGGCACAGGTAATACTTCAGACAGCTCAACAGCTCCGACAGAAGAAAGTACCACTCCTGATTCAAGTACTACAGAAAGCAGTAGTACAACAGACTCTTCTGGTAAAGGGAATACATCGAATTCCAGCAATAATAAACCATCAAAGCCTGCTGGATCAACGAATAGTTCACAAAAGGGTTCTAAACCAAACACTGGAAACAACTCTTCAACAAACGTAACACAACCAAAGACAGAAAGTCCTTCTGCTTCAACTTCTGACTTTGTTACAAAAACACCAACAGATGCCGTTTTACCAGCGAATACTACAAGTGTTCAACAGGCAATCGTCAAAGAAGCATACAAATATCTTGGAAGTCCTTATGTTTGGGGAGCAAAAGGCGCTTCAACTTTTGATTGTTCTGGACTAGCTTATTATGTGTACATGCAAGCCACTGGTCATTATATTGGTGGCTGGACAGGTGAACAACAATACGCTGGTACTCAAATTCCAGTTAGCCAAGCACAACCTGGTGATTTGTTATTCTGGGGACCATCTTCTGGTGTGACACATCATGTAGCTATCTACATTGGTAATGGACAATACATTCATGCCCCTCAACCAGGTGATCACGTTCGTATCACTTCTATTGCTGATTACACGCCTGACTTTGCTGTTCGGGTGAACTTAGCTGGTTTGCCAGTAGCATCTGGTTCATTAGCTAATTCTATTGGTTCCTCTGCTTTAGATAATCTAGGTGATTTTTCTTTTTCTAAAAATCAATCAACCGATGATTTTTTAAAGGAAATTGCTGATTTTGCTCAAGAGATTGGACAAAAAGAAGGAATCTACGCTTCAGTAATGATGGCACAGGCTATTCTGGAAAGTGGTTCAGGAAATAGCTTATTAGCTAGCGAGCCAAATTATAATCTTTTTGGAATCAAAGGTGATTTTAAAGGTTCAAGTGTTTCTTTTAACACACTTGAACAAGACGAAAATGGCCAAAGCTATCAAATCAAAGCTCAGTTCCGCAAATACCCTTCTTACAAAGAAAGCTTGGAAGATTACGCTGATTTAATCAAAAATGGTTTATCTGGAAATAAAGATTTCTATAAACCAATTTGGAAATCTGAAGCTAAATCTTACCAGGATGCTACAAAATATCTTGAAGGTCGCTATGCAACAGACAAACAATATTCGAAAAAATTAAATGCGATCATCAAAGCGTACGATTTAACAAAATATGATGAAGCTAAAGAAGAACCGATTAAAACACAAACAAAATCAACTAAACAACTTCTGATTGTACCAACTATTTGGAAAAAGAATCATTTAACGTTTAGTGACGTATTAGATTTACCTATCGTCAAATCTAATATCAATTCACCAGCTTTCCTTTCTGAATTGAAAGTCGCAAATGTTTGGGAATTATGGTATCACTTTACTGTGAATCAGATTCCAGAAACACGAACACTAACAGCTCAATCAAATGAATTACCAATGGTTAGTTTCTTAAGTTTAAACAAATCATTTTGGTTAGACTTTCCACTTTTTAAATAAAGTAAAAGAGCTTCAGACAAGACTTGTCTGAAGCTCTTTTTTATGTCTTCTTTCACTTATTAGATTTTCTGTGCGCCATCCCCAATATGAGCAACATAGAAATCAGGCGCATAACCAATTTTTTCTAGATAAATTTCTTTAACGTTATCTTCAAATACTGGAATCGCCACTTCTTTCACTAATGCAATCGCACACCCACCAAAGCCTGCTCCTGTCATTCTAGCACCCAAAACCCCTGTTTGTGCTTGCGCTGCTTGAACTAAAGTGTCCAGCTCAATACCTGTCACTTCATAGTCGTGCTGCAAGGAATCATGGGAGGCGTTCAATAGTTGGCCAAATAAAACTAAATCACCCGCTACTAAAGCATCTTTTGCTTTCAACGTTCGTTGATTTTCTGTCACTGCGTGCTTTGCACGCTTTGTTAAAATAGCATCTTTAATCACTTCGCTGTAACGTTGGAATGTTTCTTCATCTAATTCTCCTAATGATTGGATATCGACAACTTTTTGTAGACGTTTCAATGCTTCCTCGCACTCACCACGACGTTCATTATATTTCGAGTCTGCTAGTTCGCGACGTTTATTCGTATTCATGATGACAATTGCATAGTCTCCTAGTTCAGTCGGTACCATTTCATAGACTAATGTATTTGTATCTAATAAAATAGCTTGTTCTTTTTGGCCAAAACCAATTGCAAATTGATCCATGATTCCTGAGTTGACTCCAATAAATTCATTTTCAACTTTTTGACCGATTTTAACTAATTCCAAACGACTAATTGGTAAATCATACAGTTCCTCTAACATGACGCCTACTAGTAGTTCCAACGAAGCACTACTTGATAAACCAGCACCATTTGGGATCGTTCCTTCAATCACAAGTTCAAAGCCGTGAGTAATCGGATAGCCTGCTTCTTGGACTTTTAAAATGAATCCTTTTACATAGTTTGCCCAATTATCTTCTTTTGTATAGTTTAAGTTATCCAAAGAAAAAGTAATTACGCCAACTTCTTCAAAATTTAGGGAATAAACTTTTACTTGATTGTCATCTCGTGGTGCAGCTACACCATAAGTCCCATACGTAATGGATGCTGGAAACACATGTCCACCATTATAGTCTGTATGTTCCCCGATCAAATTGATCCGACCTGGAGCAAAGAAAGAACTAGTTGCTTTTTCTCCAAATAATTTATGAAATGCTGCTGTTACTTCAGCTATTTTTTCCATCTGTATCCCTCATTCATCTATTTTTTTATTTGATATTCCGTCACAAATACACGTGCTTGATTAGGTAAAAGCGTAATATCGCCAAAACTTTCAAATCGTTCTGACCCAGGAGCTTCTTGCGTTTCAAAAGTGATTCCGCCATGGTTCACTAATTTGTCTCCGTGCATAACTGGTGCCTCATCACCAAAATTAGCAGTAAACAAAACGATGCTTCCTGCATTGGTCGCTATTTGGATTGCAACCTTTTTATCAGGACTAGTTAATTTCGCTACTGGATTCATTTCTCTCGTCTTCTGTAAAAAAAATGGATGATCCATTCCACCAACCATTTTAGCTTGAGGAAAGTCACTAGTAAAAACATCTGAAAGTTCTTTTGGTGTTGTAAAATCGAATGCTGTCCCTTTAACTGGTGCTACTTCTCCTTTTGGAATCAAATCTTTTTGTAAAGGAGCAAAAAAGCGACTTGCTAACCACAATTCGTGCTGATCAATTGGTTCAGTTACATCACCGGTTAGATTAAAGTACACATGATTGGTTGGGTTGAATAAAGTCAATTGATCACTAATTCCACGAATGCTCATCCGCCAAACATCATCATTTGTTAAAGTATAGCGCGCTTCTATATCTAAATTACCAGGAAAACCATTATCTTGATCAGGACTTGTTAAATAAAAAATAACAGAAATTTCATTTTCACCTTTGATAATCGTATACGGCCAATTTTTCGTTTCAAAGCTAGGATCTCCGCCGTGTAAACAATGACCTGTTTCTTCACTGATTTTCGCCTGATACTCTTGATTGTCTAAAACAAATTTTCCTTTAGCGATTCGACCAGCTGTTCGACCGATTGTTGCACCGATATATGCGTCTTTTGCAAGATATTCTTCTGCTTGATCAAATCCTAGGATCAATTCCCGTTTTGTTCCATCAATTAACGTCTGTAAATGTACAATTCGTGCGCCAAAATCCGTAACGGCTAATTCTGTTTTTTGATCATTGATCAATGTGATCAAATGAGAATTATTTCCAAATTCTTGTTCTTTGACTTGCATACTGCCGCCCTCTTTCCATTCCATAGTTGATTACTTCATGTTTATTATAACAAGTAATCGCTTTCTTTTTATTGCTATCATGTGATACAAATTTAACTTTTTGTTGCATTTTTTTTCGAGAAAGCGTACCTTGAAGAAAAGGAGCTGAGCAGATGGAACAAACTGTATTTTTACGAAAAGAACATCATTTTTTATCAAGTGAACTTTACTTTAACTTTTGTGGATTTTCTAAAACGATGCCTTTCCACTCTTTTGGTCCAGCTATCCGGCAGCATTTTGTCCTACATATCATCTTGGATGGGGAAGGTGTGTATTCGGTCAATCAGCAACAGTATCATCTAAAAAAAGGAGATTTATTTCTCATTCGCCCTGGTGATCAAACTTTTTATCGTTCCGATGTGACCAATCCTTGGGTCTACGCATGGCTTTCCTTTGGTGGAAAAGAAGCTGAGGAACTAATTAAACACTCACCTTTTAAAGAAGATGAGTATACTTTTCGTTCAAATCAGTTAGTTGACTATAGTCAGTTGATTTTAACTTGTTTTGATTATGCACCAGATACACTACTGAACGAAATCAAATTGAACGAGTTATTGTATCGTTTTTTTGAAAAATTGCTAGTAGATGGTGGAAAAAATCACTTAAGTACACCTCAAAATATCTCGCGTTTGACGATTGAAGCAATCGAATATATCCAAGCGCATGCAACAGAGGAACTCACTATTCAAGAAATTGCTGACGCATTATCCGTCAACCGCAGTCACCTCTCTCGCACCTTCCATGAAAATATCGGAGTAAGTGTCAAAGAATGGTTGCTGGGTATCAGAATCAATCGAGCTGCTTTTTTATTGCTGATGTCAGACGATTCAGTTGAAAATATTGCTTTTCAGTCAGGCTTTCATAGCTTAGTTGTCTTTAGTCGGACTTTTAAAAAGAAGACTGGCGAAACACCAACGGCTTATCGCAAACGAGCTAGTCAGAAAAAACATAACAATCTTTCATTAGAATCTGTTATGGAGTTATTAGAACATCAAGCAATCGTAGGCCGAGCTACTTGAGTTTCGCATTAAAAATCAGACTAGAACGAATCATCAAAAATAAAATGACTAGTATATTTTCATTTTTACTTGCACAACACCTAAAGAAAGAGGCTGGGATCATAAACTTTCCCAACCTCTTTCTTTTTGAACTTCGATTAAATAAACGATAAAACAAAACTTGTCAATTTGAAAACCTTCCAAGGTTCAGACGGAAATTCAGAACTTTAGTCTGTTTTGACGTTAAACTACTTCTGTTTCAAACACTTCTAACTCATTTATTTATGCTTGTTTCTTTAAAACGATTCCTGTGTACAACCATGTCGTTATCACATAATAGATAAAGTATAGGACAAAGAAAATTGTAAATGGAATCCATAAGTTATCATAAGGATCACTCATCAATAACTTGAACATTTGTAAGCCGAACAAGACGTGAACAACACCTAAAATACCAGGTGCTAAGAACAAGACACCAATTTCTCTACGAATCGATTGTTTTAATAAACCTTGTCGTGTTCCAATCTTCTGCAACATTTCATAACGTACTTGGTCACTCTTACTTCCTGAAAGGATCTTGAACATCAAGCAACTTGCTAACATCGTCAAGAAGGCTAAACCTAAGAAGAATCCCATAAATTCAAATCCAGAAAATGCACCATTGAATGTGTTGTACACATCTGCTTTTTGAGTAAAGCTATAGTTCACGTCTTGAAGTGCTGGGTTGTTTGTTTTATTTGTTGCTACCAGTCTTTCAATGTTACTTAATTGTTTTTCAAAATCAGTTACTTGAACTAATTGTAGTGACGTTTCTGGTAAATTCAATTGAGCAAATTCTGCTTGCGAAATTAATTTGATTTCTTTTGGTTGTTGTTCAGGCAACTCGTAATCTCTTAAGCTATCTTGAAATTTCAGTTCGTTTGCTAATTGATCGGCAGTGATTTCTTTGTCTTTCGGTTCAACTGCTCGATCTGTACTTGTTTCTTTAATCAAAAATGGTGTTTGTTCAAACTCTTCTGTCACATAATATATCGTTTGCTCGTCTTCTTTTTGCGTGTAAGAAGCATTTAATTTGGGGGCTAATTTCGTTACTTCTTGTTGGTCAACTTTTTGTGCATTGTTTAGCACAAGATCATAAACAGTAAAGCTATTTGTTACTTTTGAAATTTCATTTCTAAATCCTAATCCAACAGTCAAAGCCCCTAGTGCTAGAGCAAATAGCATTGCTACCATTGAAAGCATTTGTGTATACTCACGAATACGGAAACTTAGTTGTGAAAAAGTAAAGTTGTTTAGTTTTCTTAATGCAATACTATCTGCTTTTTTCAATAAAGATAAGCAGAAGATAATAACGGAATGGAAGATGAAATATGTTCCTAAAACAATAGTAACTAAAGCTACTCCAATTCCAAACAACTGAAATTTCGCTAAGTTTTGCATCATGTAATAACCACATGTTAAGCAGGCAATCCCCAATACCACTTCAAGAAAGAAGAGAAATTTATGTTGTTTCATTTGTGTTGGTGTTTGATCTGCACGAATCAAAGTTAAAATTGGTTTTTTTACAATTGAAAAAGCATTAACAATAGCTGCTAATAAAAATAAAATAGAGAAAAACGCAATTGTAATCAATAATCCATGTACACTAAATGGTGAAAAATTTGAAATTTTAACATTCAATTGTTGGACTAATAAGTGATTGACCACACTCGTTAAACCAATGCCGACAACGGAGCCAACTAACGTTGCTAAAATCCCCACGATAAATGTTTCTGAAAAAATCATTTGTGCGATTTTTCGTCCTTTCGCACCTAACATCATAAACATCGCATAATCTTTTTGACGCATCGTCATTAAAAATGAGTTGGCATAAAGAATATACACAAAGGTGATGATTCCTAATAAGACAGATCCTAAGCGAAAAATGATTACCGTTGAAGCAATTGTCGAATTGCTTTTCAGAAAAGCTTCATTACTTGCCATTGACTCAAACATATAAAAAATTGCTGACGCCATAACTAATCCTGAAAACAAGACTAGATAGTCACGCAAGCGGCTTTTGATACCAGTAAGTGATAGTTTCCAAAGCATATTTTTCTCCCCCTTACTGTTCCAAATTTCCTAGAATAGTTAAAATTTGGCGATAGAACGACTCACGACTTTGATCGCCTCGTTTAACTTCTTGATGAATGCCGCCATCTTTGATAAATAAGATTCGTTGGCAATAACTTGCTGAAAAAGGATCATGTGTTACTAATAAAATAGAAACATTATCTTTTTGGTTCAATTCATCCATCGTGTCCAATAGATCACGCGCACTCTTAGAGTCGAGTGCACCAGTTGGTTCGTCGCCTAATAAAATCGTTGGTTGAGTAATCAATGCTCTAGCAGCTGCGACACGTTGCTTTTGTCCACCGGAAATAGCTGAAGGATAGCTATCTAAAATATGGCTAATTGATAAGCGTTCAGCAATTTGTTTGACTCTTTGTTTGATTTCTTTTGGACGAACCCCTTGTAAAGATAGTGGTACGGCAATATTTTCTTGCGCGGTTAAGTTTTCCAATAAATTGAAGTCTTGGAAGATGAATCCGATTTCTTTCGCACGAAAATCTGCCAGTTGATTTCCTTTTAAAGCTGTTACATCTTTTTGATTGATCCGAATACGACCATCTGTTGGTTTATCTAAGGTAGACAAAATATTCAACAAAGTTGATTTACCAGAACCGGATGCACCCATGATTCCGATAAATTCACCTTTTTCCACTGAAAATGAAATGCCCGCTAAAGCTGTCGTTTTCTTTTCATTATTTTTACCATACACTTTTGTTACGTCTTGGATTTCAACAATTTTTTCCATTTTTTACGCCTACCCTTTAGTTAATTTTTCTTGTGCTGCTTTAGGTATTGCTGACTTTTCAACTTCTTCATAACCAGTTACACCTTTATTTTTATTCCAGACTACTTTGAGATACGCATTTTTTCGTAATGGGCGTGCTTGCATCCCTTGAAATTCTAATTCTTTTTTAGCGCCTTCTTTATTAAATCCAGATAAATTATATTGGTAAGTGATCACATCTTGATTTTGCTCATCTTTTTGAACAATTTTTTCACCGTTTGTCGTGATCTGTACATAGTAATCATCTCCGCCCATAATAACAGCATCTGCTATTTTTAAACCTGCTACTCCAATACCCACGACAACCAATAATCCAATCAGAAATTTTTTCACGGTCTATACCTCTCTTTTAACTTGATGAACTTAGTATAGAAAAAAAAGAACGAACATGCCTTAGATTCCTCTGTCAGTCATCTTTCAATATTGTTAGCTTTTATCCAATGAGTCAACCTGACAATAGACTTATTCAATTAAAAAAGAGTGAAGCAAACTTGCCTCACCCCGCTATTTTTCACTTTCAATCATGGGTTATTTTCGATCAGTTAAATCCCCCGTGTTAATTACCGGCTGCGTCCCTTTGTCTGTAATAATCGATACTAATAAGTTGTTGATTAGTTGAACTTTTCGATCATCTGTAAAATTGATTTCTTGACCCGACTCAATCTGTTCCAGTGCCATTTGCGTCATTGTGACCGCGCCTTCAACGATTGTTTGACGTGCAGAGAGGATTGCCTTTGCCTGCTGTCTTTGCAACATGGCACTCGCAATTTCAGTTGCGTAAGCCAAATGGTTCAATCGTGCCTCGATAACCTCAACTCCCGCAACAGCTAGTCGTTCTTGAAGCTCCGTTGCTAATTTATCCGAAACCTCGGTCGTATTTCCGCGTAAAGTAATATCAGTATCATTGAAAGTATCATAAGGATATTGACTTGCAATGTGACGAACAGCAGTCTCACTTTGGATCTCTACAAAGTCTTGATAATAAGCAACATCAAACAAAGCTTTCGCCGTATCCACCACTCTGAAAACGACAACAGCAGAAATTTCAATGGGATTTCCATCTAAGTCGTTTACTTTTAGAACAGAACTATTGAAATTTCGAACTTTAAGTGACACGTTGATTTTATTAGTTAACGGAACGGTTAAAAAAAAGCCATTTTCTTTGATTGTTCCTAAATAGTTACCGAAAAACAAAATAGCTTTTGATTGATTTGGACTGACCACTGTTGCTGAGCTAACTAATAAACAAGCAATTCCCCACAAAACGATGCTTAGAATGATTAATGTTGGGCTAGTTGCTACTGTGCCAAAATAAAACAAGATGGCACCCGCGATTGCCAAAACAACGACACCAACTAATCCAATATACCCATTGATATAGAGCGCTTTTTTCTCATTCATTTTCAATGTCTTTCCTCCTCTTACGTACTAGCATAAACTTTCTTTCCTGACTACTCAGTTATTCTCAGTCTTGCTAAAGCACCTTCTAATTCTAAATCTTTATCTTCGCTAATGAACCATCCCGTCGAGTGCGTTCCTCCCGCAGCTTTTGGTAAATACTCTAATCGGGTTCTAACCCAGTGTTTTTGTTCTGTAAAGTAATCTTCAACTAAAATTTCCAAATACATTCCCGCATTGAGAATGATATTTTTTCGGACAGACTTAAAAATAAAGCGTTCTTTACTTGGATCATATTGTAAAACACCCGTATCTATGATTGGCAATGAGTAATAATCCATCTCCTTTTTTACTTTCATTAAATGGCGAAACATTTCATTATGTACTTGTTCTAATTGACGTCCTTCTGAATTTTTGGGATACTCAATCGTTACTTTTTCCTTATCATCATCATAGTATAATTCGTTCAATGACTTTAATTGCGCATGTAGTTCGAGCATTTTTTCTCGTAGTTGTTCTCGTTGAACATCTTCTGTCTTCATTTTCCCCACCCTAATTCTTCTGCTAAGTTTCAATTTTTCATTTGTCTATACCTATCTTACTATAAGAAAACAACTTAAGCGAAACAAAAAATGATATTGAAACAAAAAAATGTCTCAATATCATTTTACGAAATTTTATTCAGTTTCATCTTCCATATGGTTGTCCATGTGATCCATCTTTTGCTCCATATGATCATTCATGTCTTCCATATCGTCGTCCATTTGCTCATTCATCGAATATTCTTGTTCATCGTCCATCCATCCAATAAAGGTGTCTGTTCCTTCAACAGTCAATCCTTTTTCCGCGTTTCCTTTTTCAAAAGATACGCCTGCTTGTACTTCATTGTTCATTTGGAAAGTTGAATCGCCTATCAATGTTAGTTGATAGCCAGGAACAGCTAAATCCGTCAACTGAACAGAACCATTTTTAGCAACAATCGTGCTTGATTCTGTTAACGCACTATCATAAAAATAAAAATTACTTCCCTCACCAGTAAATTTTCCCTTTTTAGTTTTCAAACGACTAAAATCAAGCGAACCAAATTGATCTTTGGCTGTCACTGAGTCCGTCGTTAAGCCAATAAAACTTAACCAACTATTTGCATAAGCGTCAACAGTTAGATTTTTTGTTGCAATATCTGTCATCGTTAATCGACTATTACTGCTTTCAATCGTAACATCACTGAGAGACATTTCTTTTGGTACCGTAATCGTTACCTGCGGCTGATTTTCTTCCAAACTAAGCTGAACTGGATATTCCGGCTGACCTTGCGCTTGAATGGCTAATGTTTGATTCTTTAAATCAATTTTTGGTGCATCTGACTTTTCATAACGAGTCGTGACTTCAAAATCAATCCCTTGTCTGATTTTGATTTCTTGGTTTTCTGCCTGAATCACTAATTTTTTGATTTCATTTGCTTTAAATTTTTCTGTATGCTCTTGCATCTCTAATAACTTAGGACCATTTTCCCAAACGATTGTCTTTTGTGCTCCTGACGTATATGTGCCTGCTGCCAAAATTCCACCAAAGAGCATCAAGCCACTACCAATCAATAAAAATTGTTTTAGTTTCATTTCATTCACCTCTCCGTTCCATCGTGTGTTGGATGAAGACCACGGTTAGTAACAAAGCGACGACCGACCCATTTCACAAAACGCATCATCAACTGAGCCAACCATTTTGTCAATCTCACTAAAATCGGAGTAAAAAAGATAGCTGCACCAGTCGCAAACAGACCTAAGCCAACGAAAAACAAACCACTGACAACTGATTGTCCTAAAATCATCAGTCCTGCTAACGCCATAACCACGCCTACTCCTAAAATCACAATGCAAACAACATAGATACTAAAAATAACCGCAAATAATGCGATGACCGAACCAACCAATACAGCAATAAATAGCAATGCTAAAGGAATTAAGATTGGCGATGCAAATAAGCCAAGTAAAATTAACCAAATCAAACGCATTTGTCTTTTCGGACTATTTTGATGAATCTCTTCTTGACCTAAGTCATCTGCTTCAGAAAAATAATTGATCTTCAACTTCAATGCAAACTGTTTAGGTGTGCCATATTCTTCTAAAATTTCATCGACTGTCTTACCTGAATCCAAAAAATACTCTTCATAATATTGGATCAAATCAAAGCGGTCAGCTTCAGGAATTTCTTGAAGTTCGTCTAAGACTTCACTTAAATATTCATTCATGTCTATTATCCTCCAATAACCGATCTAAAGAGTCTCGAAAAACGATCCATTCATCAATAATTTCTTCTAAATGTGTATGTCCGATTGGTGTTAAGCGATAATATCTTCGGTTTCGACCCTCGAATGGTTCATCATAGGTTTCTAAATATCCTTCTTGTTTCAATCTTCTTAATACGGGATACATGGTAGATTCACTAATTGATAAACTTTCCTGCACAATTTTTGTTAGTGCATATCCATACATATCTTCTCGACTCAATGCTGCTAACACCGTTCCATCAAGAAGAACCGTTGGAATTTGAATATGCATAGCGACACCTTCTTTTACAATATTTTTAATTCCACTATATTATATCAGATATAATATAGTTTGAGCAACGTATTCTAATTTTTAGTTGAGTAAAAAAAAGAGAAGGTCTTTACACCTTCTCACCAACTAAATTTGGTAGTTTTTTCGATCCACTAATAACCAATTTTTTTGAATAGTTTTCTTCGTACAAACTGATTGTTAGAAAAACATGAACTTTCGCTTGGATAACCACAAACTATACTGTCATCTCACCTACTAGTATAGCATGGGTATAAATGAAAATACTTTACTTTAAAATAATCTTGTTGTCTTATAAAATTTTTTCTTATTTATTCTGGCTTTTATAATAGAGGCAAAATGATTGTCGTCCACAACCAACTAAAAGGCATTACTACAACCATCGCTGGAATCATGTCAGCAACTGGAAACATTTTGACATGAATCATTCGAAAACCAGTTGCAAGCATCAAAAAGCCACCACAAGCTTTAAAATCTAGAATCATTGCTGGCGTTGTCATTGGAAAAATGAATTTTGCTAATAAGAACAAAGCATAAAAAATAATGAATTGCGGTATCGCAATGACGGAAACTACAAATCCTAAATTACAAGCAAAAATTGTTGCTGTAAAAAAATCTAAAACAGATTTTGAAATCAAAATCGTGTTATCTCCTGTCATTCCTGAATCAATACTTCCGTAAATCCCCATCCCACTTGCACAAAATAGCACAATCACTGTGACTAGGGTATTAATGAACTCTTCATGAGATAAATCAAGCTTTTCACTAGGAAATAATTTTGAAATTGGCTTTTGCATCAAATTTGCGCCTTGATCAATCCGCTCTCCTAGATGAATGACTAGTCCAATCACTGTCCCGATCACTAAAGCAAAAATGACAGGTGGCATATTTTTCATCGGGCCCATCGAATAAATCCCCATCCCCATTGAACAAACACCAAACACCATCATTAGTTGTGTTTTAAATCGATTACTTAATTTCTCTCCTAAAAGACCTCCAAACAGACCTCCAAAAAAGACCGTTCCGACGTTGATTAATACTCCAGTTGGCATAAAAAAACTCCTTTCTACCTTAACGCGCTTCATTTACTCTTTCAAAGCGTTCCTTTTCGCTGCATTTTTTAGTCTATCAAAGTTTTTTCATTCAACCAATTCAAATTTCATGTTAAAGTATTCATAAACGGAATAGTTAGGAGAGGTTTCCTTGAATATTCAAAAACTTGTTGTCTTTCTTGATCTAGCAAAGACGTTAAGCTTTACTAAAACAGCAGAACATCTTTTCATGACGCAAGGAACGATTTCCAAACAAATCATTGCTTTAGAAAAGGAGCTAGACACTCAATTATTTGACCGCACGCATCGAAAAATCGAGTTAACAGAAACCGCACAGCTCATTCTGCCCTATGCGAAAAAAATTGTCGAACAATACCAAGGCATGACGGATGTCTTAGAAATGTATACCAAAAAACAAAATCTCTCTTTAAGCATTTTAACGATTCCTACTATGACCCACTATGCTGGATTTCGTCATATTACTCAATTTTTGAAACTTCATCCTGAATTTTCTATTCAACTCAAAGAAGTTGAAAGTGCGGAAGTCCCTTATTACTCAACTGAACAAATTGATTCAATTATTTTTGGTCGAAATTTTCATGAGCCGCCGACAAATTTTGAATGGCTTCCCACTGAAAAAGATTACTTTGTTGCCGTACTCCCAGCTCATCACCCTTTAGCGCATGAAAAAAAAATAAATTTACGTGAACTAAAAGATGAAGCCTTTCTGTTACTTGGACAGCAAACCAATCTTTATCAACCAGTGATTGATCTTTGCCACGAAGTCGGATTTGAGCCTAACATTGTCTACAACGGATCTCGAATGGACTTGATTCTCAACATGATTGCAAACGATATGGGCATCTCGATCGTGATGGAAAAAACGGTTAATTATCTATTAAAGGAAGATACGGTACTCGTTCCCATTACACCAAACAGAGAAAGTTTTCTGGCATTCGCTAGAAAACAAGGGGAACATTCTTTAGCCTCAAATACGTTTTGGAAATACTTAAAACAAAATATACAGCTTCTTAGAAGTTAACTTTCTTGTTCAACTTCTAAGAAACTGTATAAAATAGTGTCACTCTATTCGCTTCTCTGATGTCAAAATCATGAGGAGATTTTTGTTAGTTGTTTTGTGTGCGCACTATCTGCTCGGACTAAGCATTTTGTGCCACAACCTTTTTCTCAGTGTTCAAGAAGCGCTTCCTTCACAACTTCTTCCACATTTTTCAAACGTATCATCACCGTCGTCCCCACGCCTTCAATACTACTGTAGTCAATACGTCCTTGATGCAATTCCAAAATTTTCTTCACTAACGAAAGCCCCAAACCATTCCCCGCATTCTGATGACTCGTATCGCCTTGATAGAATTTATCAAAAATTTTTGCCGAAGTTTCCTCATCCATACCGATACCAGAGTCTGTCACTTCCAATACGATTTCGTCTTTTTTCTGCGTTAGTTTTACCGAAATTTTACCAGTTGGACGATTATATTTGATGGCATTATCCATAATGTTCAACCAAACTTGGTACAAGAGTTCTTCATTTCCAACATACTTCACTTTTTCCAGTTGGATATCCAACTGTAATTGTTCTTTTTCCCACTTCGGTTGTAAAAATAAAATCACTTCTCGAATTTGTTCATCTAAACGAAATTCTTTTTTCTCCATTAGCATATGTTGATTCTCTAGCTTATTCAATTTCAAAACATTTTCTGTTAATTGAGAAAGTTGCGTGATTCCTTCGATGATTCGTTGTAAAAATACCTGTCGTTCTTCGTCTGAAAGATCGGGATTTTGTAATAATTGGACATAGCCTTGGATAGTTGCTAACGGTGTCTTGAATTCATGCGAAACATTTGAGACGAAGTCATTGCGCAAAGTTTCGATGCTATTCAACTCTTGAACCATTACATTGAAATCTTGATACAGTTGCTGAACTTCAGCTACTTTTTGTTGCTCATTCATTTGGATTGTAAAATCGCCTTTTGCTACTTGGCTCATATTTTTTCTTAGTTCACTAATTGGATACAATATCCCTCTACCAACAAACGCAGAGATTCCTGTTCCAACGACTGCACTAAATCCTGCTAAAACCATGATTGGATAAAGCGTCGGCCGTTCTGTTGGTGTCCAAGAACGTTGATTTGCCAACAAATAAACCAATCCTACAAAACAAGCTAGCGTCACTATAATGCACAAAAAAACAATCAGTGCAAAATAGATCCAGAGCTGTGAAAATATTTTTTTCTTCATTTTTTGATAACCGCCTTATATCCGAGTCCACGAATCGTTACAATTTGAAAATCTTGATTGTTTTCAAAACGCGTACGTAAACGTTTCACGTGAACATCAATCGTTCGTTCCTCCGTATTCGTATCCATCCCCCAAATCTCATCCATTAATTGTTGGCGCGTGAATATTTTATTAGGGTAAGATAGCAACTTATACAATAATAGAAATTCCTTTTGCGGTAAAATCATTGACTCCTCTTTACTCGTCACCTCATAGGTTTCTTGATCTAAACAAGTCTCACCAATTATCAGGCGTTGACTATGATTGATCTTTGCTCGACGTAACAAAGCCTCCACCCGCAAGACCATTTCGTTGACGTCTACTGGCTTCGTCATGTAGTCGTCTGCGCCCAAATGAAAGCCCCGTTTCTTGTCCTCAAAGTCATGCTTCGCAGTAATGATCAATACAGGCGTCTCAATCTTACTCCCTCGTAAATTCTCCAACAATGTATACCCATCCATTGCTGGCATCATCACATCAGTTATAATCAAATCAACATGATTATTTTCAAGTTTTTTCAGTGCATCTTCACCATTAAAGGCGAGAATAGTGGAAAAACCAGCTCGTTTTAACACAGATTGATACAATAATTGTAGATTCTCATCGTCTTCAACAACTAAAAGTCGGTTCATTGCGCTTTTCCTCATTTTTCTAAAAAATTTCTTGAATGTTTCACTCAGTTCATATTCAGTTAACATTCATTCGTTATACTTTCACTATCATTCTGTTATAGTTGTTATTATACAGAATATTTTTAATGAGAGAAGGATGAAGATGCTACAACTAAAGGATATTAAAAAGTATTATAAAGTTGGCGAAACGACAACTAAAGCATTAGATGGCGTTTCCGTTGCTTTTAGACAAAAAGAATTCGTCGCAATTCTTGGTCCAAGTGGTTCTGGGAAAACAACTATGCTAAACGTTATCGGCGGGTTAGATAACTATGATTCAGGCGACATGGTCATCAACGGAAAATCAACAAAAGATTTTAAAGATAGCGACTGGGATGCCTATCGTAATAATTCGATTGGCTTTGTTTTCCAAAGCTACAACTTGATTGGACATCTAGGAATTATTGAAAATGTGGAACTTGGAATGACCTTAAGTGGGGTTCCTAAAGAAGAAAAGCGAAAAAAAGCAGAAGAAGCTTTAAATCGTGTTGGACTTTCTGCCCATATGCACAAAAAACCAAATCAACTTTCTGGTGGACAAATGCAACGTGTCGCAATTGCCCGTGCTTTAGCAAACAACCCAGATATTCTATTATGCGACGAACCAACTGGAGCATTAGATACCGAAACAAGTATTCAAATTATGGAATTGATTCGAGAACTTTCTAAAGAGAAATTAGTCATCATGGTCACGCATAATCCTGAACTAGCTAACCAATATGCTGATCGAATTATTGAATTTTCAGACGGAAAAATTTTAGCAGACTCTCATCCACATATCGAGCGACCAAAAAATGATCAGTTCAATTTGCGCCGTACGAAAATGAGTTTTTGGACAGCTCTAAAACTTTCTTTCAATAATATCCGAACAAAAAAAGGACGAACGTTCTTAACCTCTTTTGCATCAAGTATCGGAATTATCGGGATTGCGATCGTCTTAGCCTTGTCTACAGGGTTCCAAAAACAAATTGATAGTACACAATCAGAAACAATGTCAAAATTCCCAATCACAATTTCAAAAGTGACAACTAGTCAAACAAATAACTCTGCCGCACTTGGTGCAAGTAAAGCGGACTACCCAAATAAAAAAACAATCACCGCTAAAACTAGTGATGAAGATAAGGCACAACACACAAACAAAATTGATCAAAAATATGTCGATTATGTAAATGATATTGATCCTGATTTAAGTAATAATATTGGCTTTACTCGATCAACGGGAATCAATCTGCTTCGTGAAATTGATGGAAAAGCTCAACCAGTAAGCTTCTCCAATGCGAGTCCTGATAACGACGCTCTTTCTTTTTCAAGCACAATGGCTTCCATGACAGGTGTCGGTGTCTCAACTTTCCCAACACAATTAGCAGCTGATAAAGGAAACTTTTTAAAAGATAACTATTCACTACTTGCTGGTAGTTATCCAAGTGCAACAACTGATGTAGTTCTGATTGTCGATGGAAACAATAATACGAATATCAACGCACTAAAAAATCTTGGTTTTGATGTAAAAGAAGATCAAAAATTTGATTTTGATCAAATTATTGGTACTACTTTAAAATTAGTGAACAATAATGACTATTACTCACAATTGCCAACTGGAACATTTATTCCAAATTCTGACTACGACAAAATGTACAATGACTCGACTGAAGAATTAAAAATAGCAGGTATTTTGCGTGTGAAATCATCTTCAACAATGAATCTTTTATCTCCAGGTATTGCTTACAGCGACCAGTTAACAACACAAATTGTTGACAAAAACAAGGATTCTGAAATCGTTAAGGCACAAAGAGATAGTGACACCAATGTGATGACCACTGAAAAACTAGATGCTTCTGCCAAAGAAACATTTATTAGTTACCTTGGTGGTGATAGCTTGCCTTCAAGTATTATGATTTATCCAAATAATTTTGAAGACAAAGATAAAGTCCTTGATTATCTGGATGACTACAACAAAGGCAAATCAGAAGAAGATAAAATCATTTATTCTGACCTCGCAGGTACAATGACTGAATTAACTGGTGGATTGATGGATGCCATCACTTACGTATTAGTCGCTTTTGCAGGTATTTCACTGGTGACAAGTATGATCATGATTAGTATCATCACCTATACTTCAGTAATTGAACGAACAAAAGAAATTGGTGTATTGAAAGCTTTGGGTGCTCGTAAAAAAGATATTACTCGAGTTTTTGATGCTGAAACTTGCATTTTAGGAATTTCTTCTGGTATTTTAGGAATCTTAATTGCTTGGTTAGCTACATTTCCAATCAACAGTATCTTATATAGTATGACTGATTTGAAAAATGTCGCTCAATTAAACCCTGTTCACGCATTGATTTTAGTAGTGGTTTCAACTATTTTAACAATGCTTGGTGGACACATTCCAGCTCGTATGGCAGCGAAAAAAGATGCCGCTATTGCTTTACGCGCTGAATAAATTTATATTTATAAACAAAAAAGCAGCTAAAATCACTAATGATTTCAGCTGCTTTTTATTTCCGTTTTAGCTACTTACAGCTTTGGTATACTATCTTGTCCCTTATACCAAAGTTCTTCTGAAGTATATCGATCGGTTTCGTTCAGCACGACCGTTCCATCTAATTCAATTTCAGTTTTACTTCCAATCCACATATTTGCTGGCATTCCTAAAAGATTTTTGCGTGCTCCTTTGCTGTTTAATTTGAATGCATCTCCGAGGTCTTCAACCCAGTGTGATTTTAAGTATTTTGTCTGACCATTATCAAAATCTACTTTCAAAATATTGGCTACATTTTCCACTTTTATTGCTTTCGGTACTTGCTCTTTCATTTCTACTCCTCCAATCCTTTTTAAGATATCTCCCATGCCACAAAAAGAAAGCGCTATCCCCCGCCAGTTTAACATGTTAGAAATGTTCCTACAATCATTCAAAAAAAATAGACTAGAACCTTTACAGGTCCTAGTCTATTTTTCAAACAGTTGGTCAAACAACTGTTTCTAGCATCTATTTTTCTTTCACTTCTTGAATCAATTTGGTAAACGCTTCTTGTTGATAAGCAGCTGTTAATTTTTTGATTAGCGCTTCTTGCTCAGATTGACTCATTTGTGGATTCTCCATCATTGCTTGCTTTAAGCCGTCCTGTACATAAGCTTTTGCTTCACTTTCCATAGTACTTTGACGTTCTTTGGAAAGTTTTGCTAATTTTTCTGCTTGATCTGTATTTAAAGTAATCCAGTCCTTTGGTAATTTAAATGTATTCACACGTTTATCAAACTCATGATTATTATCAGCTATATTAAACCAAAATTTATAATGATCATTCTTGTATACCCAATAAGTCGTTTTTGTGACTTTTTCTGCAGCTCCAGTAGTTGACTCCACTTTGTTCGTTACATTGTCAGTTCCAGTAGCTGTTGGTTTTTTCTGACTTTCTTTGGTCTTATACAAGTAAATCTTTTCAGTTCCATCACCAAGTTCTTTATAAAGTAACAGATTGGCACCTGAATCAGCGCTAGAAACGATTTTTTTCGTTGTTATTTCCGTCACTCTTTCCATCCCAAAATGGTTAGAAATATTCGCTACAATCAATCCTAAAGCTCCAACAAAAACGGCACCAAAGATCAATGAAAGGACTGTTTGCCATGCTTTTTTGGCAAAAACATTAATCAAAGCAAAGGCAACTAAACTAATAATCAAAATACCAATTATCATGCTTGATCCCCCTTCACTGAAAGTTCTTTAAGTGGTTCTTTTTTCTTTAAGAAGAAAGCAATAACAAAGCCAATGATCCCAAAAATAATCGCTACTACAAATGCAGCATGATAGCCAGATAAAGTTGCATTGATTGCTTGGTCTTTATAAGCCAATGGTGTTGCTTTTAATATTTCTTTGTCAGGTAAATTGTCTTTTGTAACATTGGTCAATACACTAATCAAAATTGCCGTACCGATTGAACTAGCAATTTGACGGAAAGTATTATTGACCGCCGTACCATGACTAATCAAATTATTTGGTAAAGCATTCATACCTGAAGTTGTAACTGGCATCATAACCATTGAGATCCCAAACATCCGAATCGCGTATAAAAGCACGATATAAACGACTGGTGTTGTTTCTGTTAAAAATGCAAATGGTGCAGTAGCGGCAGTTAAAATAAACATACCTGTAATAGCTAAACGTTTTGCACCATGTTTGTCAAAAATCATCCCAGTGATTGGCATCATTGCCCCCATGATCAATGCACCTGGAAGTAACATCAATCCTGAATGAAAGGCTGACTCTCCACGAATATTTTGAATATACAAAGGAACAACCATTTCCGCGCCAACCATCGCCATATTGGTTACTCCAGCTAAAATAGCTGCAATAGTAAATGTTGTTGATTTAAAGACCCGAAGTTCCAAGAAAGGATGTTCTAGACGCAACTGACGTAATGAGAATAAGATAATAAAAAGAACCCCAACAATCAAGAAGCCAATTACTTGGACACTTCCCCAACCTTCGTTGCCTACACTAGAAAATCCATAAAGTAAGCTACCAAATCCGATTGTTGATAATATTGCTGAAAGTAAATCAATACTTGGATTTGACAACGGAATCACGCTCTTCATCAAGAAGATTGCCAACACTAAAACTAATACAACGATTGGAATAATCATCCCAAACAAATCACGCCATTGATAATTATCAATGATGTAACCAGATAACGTTGGGCCTAATGCTGGTGCAAGTCCAATCACAATTCCAGACATTCCCATCGCAGAACCTCTTTTTTCTGGTGGGAATATCGATAACATAATATTTTGCAATAATGGCATTGAAACACCAACACCTGCAGCTTGAATCAAACGGCCAATCAATAAGGTAGAAAAATTAGGTGCGATATAGCAAGTAATTGTTCCAATTAAAAATACCGTCATTGCTGAAAGATATAAACTGCGTGAGCTGAACTTGTTAATCAACCAAGCTGTAATAGGGATCATGATCCCATTCACTAATAAAAATCCTGTTGTTAACCACTGCACATCTGAAGCTGTGATATCAAAAGCTTTCATTAACGTAGGAAAAGCTGTTGTCAACAGCGTTTGATTCAATACGGTACAAAAGGTACCAATTAGTAAAACAACCACTAGTAATGAGCGGTTATATGGTTTGCCGTAAATATCTACGGGCTGTTTTTTACTCATGTGTCTCCTTCTTTCTAATTATTTTTGCGAAATCACTAGAATACTTTATTCCTAATCAGATAGTTTGTCAACCTACTTGACACAAAAGTCAACAAAAGTATAATTAAAGAAAGAAGAAGGTCAAAAGGAGTGACAAAAGTGATTCATAACCACCTCAAAGAACTATTAAAAAATGATCATTTGCTTGTTGGTATCAGTGAACTTAGTGAACTTGTTGGTGTTTCTCCACGTCAATTGCGTTATTGGGAAAAGAAAGGTTTTATTCAATCTGTCGAAACCGATTCCAACGGACCAAGAAAGTATCGATTGCCTACAGTTGTTAAGGTTGAAATCATCAAACAGTATCTGGACGAAGGATATACGTTGACAAAAGCTGTTGAAAAAGCAACTGCTCATATCCAAAAAATGCACCATGTTCGCAAAGTTTTTTCAAAATGTATCAAAGAAATCGAGTTGTTCGATCAGCGCTACACAGCAATTTCTTTTGGAGATTTCAAAGAAGATGATTCCCAAATTTACATTATTCATGATGATAAAACAGATGAATTAACGTATAAAATCGTCCCTATAGCCGAGAATGTAGATATTAAGAAATTAGTCAGAGAAGCTTAGTCTTATCCACTCAAAATAAATTTCAATAATTTGGAACACTCATTTTCTTCCTCGACTCAATTTATTTTGAGAATAAGTGAGTGGTTCTTTTTTTACTCTTTTCCCCCTTTTTCCTCATCAAATACACGTAACTGGTGACTCAGTTCCTTCGTCTGTCCATAAACTTGTTGATAAATTGAATAAATTTTTTGATATACTCGAACATTATCAGTATTTGGCGTTGCTACTTTATGATAACTAACAAAATTTCTGTACAATTTTCCAGTGAATCAAACTATCCGACTCCTACTGCCGCAATCATCGCAGCACCCATACTTGGTCCTTCTTCAACAGCCAGACCAAAAATGTCTACATCAAAAACATCAGCTTGGATTTGTGCCCATTCTTTATTTTTTGCACCTCCACCAACGGAAATAACTTGAGTAAATGTTTGTTGTAGCATCTCTTCGAGCAATAATTGAATGTCTTTCAAGGAAAAAGTGATTCCTTCAACCACTGCACGCATAAAATGTGGAAATGTATGTTTCGTATCAATCCCTAAAAAACTCCCTCTAATGTGGCCATCAGAATGAGGTGTCCTTTCTCCTATGATATATGGTGTAAAGAGCAAGCCATTCGCTCCTGGCGAAATCTGTTCAATTTCAGATAGCGCTTCTGAAAAACTCTTCTCTTGAGCAAATGTTTGCTTCATCCACTGCAAACTATATCCTGCTGCCAAGGTGACACCCATCAAATAATAGCTATCAGAAACTGCATGATCAAACCAATGAAGTTTTCCAGTAGTTTGTTTTTGACTCTTACCACAAGTCAAAAATACACCTGAAGTACCGATACTCACTAACCCTTTTTCTGAAGAAAAAATCCCCGCACTTAGCGCTGCACAAGCATTGTCTGCCGCTCCAGCCATAACTTTTACTTTTTGATTGATTCTCACATCGTCTAAAGACTCAAGCAGCAACATCCCTACACACTTTGTCGATTCGACTAATGGCGGGAAATATATTGATGGAATGCCGAAGATTTCAGCAATTTCTTCTGACCAAGATCGTTGTTCAAAATCCAACAACAAAGTTCCTGCTGCATCTGAAAAATCCATGTTTATTTTTCCAGTCAAACGATATCTCAAATAATCTTTAGGTAATAAAATATGGCGAACTTTCGACCATATTTCTGGTTCATTTTTCTTTACCCACAATATTTTTGGGAGAGTAAAGCCTTCCACAACTTGGTTTTTTGTAATTTCTAAAAGCTGGTCTCCACAACTTTCCTTAATCTGTTCACACTCCAGACTTGTACGAACATCATTCCACAAAATAGCTGGACGTAATACCTGCTTTTGTTCATCTAATAAAACTAGACTATGCATTTGCCCCGAAAAACTTATTCCTTTTAGATTTTCACTGAAATCTGCTATCTCCACTACAAACCTTCTTAATACTTTTTGTAAAGCAAGGAACCAATCATCTGGATTTTGCTCACTCCAGCCAGTCTTTTCCTGAAAAAAAGAATAACTCTCACTTGCACAGGCTACGACCTCTCCACTTCTATTAGTCACGATTCCTTTTAGTGAACTAGTCCCCAAATCAATTCCTACCACATATCCCATCAAATGCATTTCCTCCTCTGATCACTCAAACAAACAATTTTAATTCCTTTCATCATGTAGTTACGCCTTTTTTCATTTTTGTGTGTCAAAAAAGTAGATTTTTTACAAAAAAACTGGAACAAACAATGTACGCATCATTTGTCCCATTTTTTTGATTCTATTCAACAATAAATTTTCGATTATCAACTATTAGTTGTTTCACTCTTTTTCTTCTACTAATAAATAACATAGCTGACTCTTTTTTCTTTTTCACACCAAACTTAATCTTGACGTTGTTATGGGATACATCAACTAATTGATATTGTCCGCCTGGCAATTGTTTAAATTCTACTTTACCAAACTGATTACTTGTTGATTCAATCGGTTCACCCTCTCTAAAAACCAATCGTCCTTTTTGCATTAAGCGAAAAGTTGATCCTATTACTGGTAATTCGGATGTGTTACGTATAATAAAAGAAAAATCAAATGTTTTTTGACTTAATTGATGATGATAAATCAAACGATACACCAAATAAATCAAAAATAGTGTGGCAACAATCACACCAATCAAAATCAAAACATAACGCAAAATTCGCCATTGATTTCCTTTTATTTCACTCACTTTTACGGATTCATTATAAGGAATACGGTAACCCGTAACCAATAAACGGTGAGAATTAACCATGTATGGTGTACAAGTTAACAATGTAACTAGATCTCTGTCTTCTTGAATCGATAATGAAGAAGTATCATCTGGTGTCACCACCTCAATGTTCTCGACTTGGTAAGCTAATTTTTTATCTAAGACTGTCAAAATAAACTGATCCCCAATTTTCATTTCTTCTAAATCAGTAAAGAACAGACGATTGGGTAAACCCGAATGTGCCGAAATAACAGAATGCGTCGATTTCCCACCGGTAGGAAAAGATGTCCCTTGTAAAACGCCTGCACCGATTTCTAAAACATCAGTAGTTGTTTCATCATAAAGTGGTAAATGGATATTGATTTTAGGAATATTGATGCTACCAATTAATTCAGCCTGCACAATTTCTCCCTTTTTTTCATCATTAAAAGGGTCAGAACCAGGATTGAGCCCATTTTTTCGTAAGCGTTCATTTTCCATTGTCATTTTTTGTTGTAAAGAAGCAGTTTCTTCAACTGATTTCTTCTGCGCCTGCTCAATTCTTTTTTGATCAATCAATCCATTCAGCGAATCAACATAAAAAGGATAGAGTGCAATCAGTAATCCTAGGAGGATTACGAATAACAATGTTATTTTTAACAATAATGTTCTAATCTTTTGTTTCCTTTTAAATGGCTTTTCATTTTTCATATGTCCGCCCTCCTTTGGTACCCTTTTCATTTATCATTACATAGTTAGTAACCTTTTTCAATAATAGAAAGAAATTTCAATTTTCTTTCAAAATTCTTGCCTCCGTTTTCAATTGGCTTTATCATATAACTAATTCATCCAATTGAAAGGAGCTTTCTATTTGAAAAAAATCAGACCTTTTATGGTGATTAGTTTGATTGCACTTATTTTTGTTCTTCCACATTTATTTACACATAAACTGATCCTTGGCGCAGATGCTTCTTTTCATTATAATCGCTTTTACGAAACAGCTCAGCAAATTAAAAATCACAACTTTCATTACTTTACTTCCATTTATGGTTTCCAGCAAAGTGGTCGGATTGTCAATGCTGTTTACGGTCCATTTTTTGCTTATTTTCAAGGGCTACTTGTCCTGATCTCTGGTAGTTGGTTTCATTACCAAATACTTTCTAATTTTCTTTTATACTTGATAGCTGGTTGCTCTATGATTGTTTTATTGAAGTATGCGAAAGTCCAAGATTCGATTGCTATACCGATTGCTGTCATTTTTATGAGTACTTATTCCATACAATATTGGGCAATCAATCAAGGATTTACTAGCTGGGGAACCGCGTTTTTTCCTTTGTGTTTACTCCCCATCGTTGATTTTGTCGTTAACAAAAGGTTT
Source organism: Enterococcus sp. AAFC-DPL-6103 (assembly GCF_058216595.1). Taxonomy (NCBI): domain Bacteria; kingdom Bacillati; phylum Bacillota; class Bacilli; order Lactobacillales; family Enterococcaceae; genus Enterococcus; species Enterococcus sp. AAFC-DPL-6103. Next base: position 358,721 of record NZ_CM177102.1, on the reverse strand, counting down.
CCTTTGAAAAAAGTAGCAGTTTCTATAGCTATAATGACCCAGATTCATTTACTTTCAACTATCATGCTTATTTTAATGTATGTACCTTTTTATATCACTTTCTTTTTTTCGCAAACAAATCGTGGAAGCCAATTACTACAACTTGGAAAATCAATTTTACTTTACCTCTGCCTGACTGCAAACGTTTGGGCTAGTTTACTAATTGTCTATACTGGAAATGAAATTTTAGCACCATTCGTTAATAAAAACATGAGCGAAAAAGCGATTGATCTCGGTGGAAGTTATTGGCTACGCTATCCAGGAATCTTTCCTATTATTTTAGCTATAGGCGTTCTGTTATTAATTTTATTCCGGAAAAAGCTAACACTCTTTGAGAAATTACTCTTTGGAACAAGCTTGTTCTTCTTGCTTCTCTCAACCAGTTTGGTGCCTTGGACGACATTGGTAGCAAAAGGTGTCCCTTTTGTTCGTTTGATTCAATTTCCTTTTCGTTTTTTTGTGCCTTTCACGCTACTATTTTTGCTACTCTTTGCATTGGTCTCCAGCCATTGGCATTCTCAGAAATGGCTGAAGATAATCGGTATATTTATAGTGATTATTTGTACTGGTCAAACTGTCCAAACTCTCTCTAGCCACTTAGCTCAGTGGGAACAAACAAAATTTGTCAGCAGACATACTTATTTATTTGAGAATCAAGCCGACACGAGAAAAACATTTTTTAATAAAGATTTAGCAACCAGTTTGTTTGCTTTTCAAAAAACAACACCAGATTATCTACCAATCTATCAAGCAACAACTGCAAATAAATATGATCGTTATAGCCAAGATATTCTAGATAATGAAACAAAATATATCAAGAGTTATTCAAAAGGTGATTTAACTGTTAAATGGAAAAATACGGGAACCGAAACAGTCAAACTACCAATTATTGTCTATGATCGAACAAGATTAGTTCGAAATGGCCATACGATCACAGACTATCAATTAACTGATATTGGCACGCCCATTATCAAGCAGCACAAAGGTATTAACAAAGTGACGATTCATTATTCTCCACCGTTCTATTTTTATGTTTCTCTTGTCATCTGTCTTGTCGCTTGGGGAATTCTATTTTTGTCTCCTATTTATGAAAAATATACGCTTTGGCGCAAAAAAAAGGAATTATTCAAGTAGTTATTGTCCCCTTCAACAAGAAGTCATTCACACATATAAGTTCAACAAGTCCCCTTATGGTTATGTTTCTCAACCACCGTAAGGGGACTTGTTGTTTAAATTATCTAACTTAGTAAAAAGGAACCATTTAAAGGTGACAGTAGTTCTTTCATTCTGAAACGAGAGGTGGATGAATGAGCTTTTAGTTTACTTTCTTCGTTTCTTTCCCAAAACAAGTAAAACTGTGATAATAATCAAGATGATTTCTGCCACGACCAATTCAACATAAACATTTTCTCCAAGAGATACCAAGAATTGATTCTCTACGCTTTCAACCAACTTTTCTTTACTAGATGACGGGTAACTAGCTGAACTCTGTTCTACCTTGTTCTCTTCAGATGATTCATCAATCGTTTCTTCTGTTTTCAGAACATAAAATTTTACTTTACCTTTTGTATCTGTAGCAATCAATCGGTCATGCATTCACTATGTCTCTTCTTCCGATTTATGAAAGCTCCTCTTCATTCAAATTCTTGTCCTCTTTTTAGTTGACTACTAGTATTCACTTGAAAAAAATCATTATTATTTAGAATAAATATTGCCAATGTTAAAACAATAGAATCTCTTATGAATTATGGACGATCTAGAAAAATTGAGATATTTGGCATTCATGAGTCCTACGTATTTTCCAACAATGAGCGCTTACCTCTGTATTCCATTTTATAGATTAAACTTATCCATATGCACAAAAAAAGAAATATCTTTATGTTTATAGATGATTCATATTTTTGCACTCTATAAATGTCTTTTGAAAAATCAGTTATCATGAATAAAATATCACAAAAAACTACCGACTAAAATTTTCTAGTCGGTAGTTTTCATAATAGTTGGTCATCTTTTCATCAACCATGTATTTGTTTAAAATTTAGCGATTTCTATCTCAATTCCAAAGTGATCACTAATGATTGGAGCATTTTCTCCATCAAATACAATTTGATGGGAATAAACAATACTAGTTTCTGGAACAAAAATATAATCAATTCTTAATTTCCGAGTATTCTCTTTCCACCCATCGATTGCTTGCTCTACTGTTGCTTCACCATTCTTTGTTTTCGCTATGGAATAGCTGTCTATTATTGCAAGTGGACTTTTTTCAACAAGTAAGTAACCTGCTTCTTGCGCTGGATTATTAAAATCCCCAAGTAAGAAAAGCGGCTTATTCTCCGTTAATAATCGTTGTTCTAGCTGTTGCCATTCAAAAGCAAAACCGGAATTTTTATCCTGCCACCAAGAAAAGTGAGTACTTACAACACAAATTTCTTTTCCTTGGAATAACGTATTGCCAATTAGTAACTTTCTCGTTCGATAATCTTGATAGTTACTTGTTTCAGATACGATCATTGCCTCACTTGTCAAAGGATTTTTTGAAAGTAGCGCATTTCCTTCTTCGTAAATATCATAGCCAATATGACTCATGTCCCAACTCCAATAATAGGAGCGTCCTTCCATTGCTAATTTTTTGATTAAACAATAGGCAAAATTATCTTCATGGATACTTTTTTGTCCACTTACTGAACAAAAATTAACAAGGTCACTCTGAGAAACAACAGCTGACTCCACTAGTTGATTCACTTCTTGCAATGCAATGATATCATAGTCTGCTTCCACAATTTTCTCAACTAATTGTTGTAACTTCCGTTCCGCCTCATCTTCTAGCCAACTATGTGTATTTAGTGTGAGCAAATTCATTTATCTGACCCCTTTTTCATTTCACAAGTATTCAATTTAAATGTGGATAGTTCCAATGACTTCATTCTCTTGCACATTTCCAAACCGTGGGATTTCTAATGTTTCAACCTTATCACTGTTCGTGAAAATAACCATAATCGTTGTTTCTTTACCAGCTTTTTCGATAACATTTAAATTCATAGATGCAAGTTTTGTTCCTGCAGTAACTATTTGCCCTTCTTTAACAAAAACTTCAAAAGCCGATTCCGTTAACTCAACCGTATCGATTCCCATATGGATCAAAATTTCAATGCCATCTACCGTTTGTAAGCCCATCGCATGCTTGCTTGGGAAAATACTAATAATCTTCGCATCAACTGGTGCTACCACTGTCTCTTGAGTTGGGACAATCGCTAATCCTTCACCCATCATTTTTTGTGCGAACACAGGATCATCAACATCTTCAAGTGCAATCAACTTTCCTGTTGTTACCGCATGAATCGCTTGTTCTTTGCCTAAAAATGTCGTTTGTGATTCTGTTGAACTTACTAGGTTATTTTTTGGCAAGGGAATAGCTGCACCAGATTGCAACAAATCTTCAATATCAGATTTCAAAACATCCGCTTTTGGTCCATAAACAGCTTGCACCCCATTATCTTTTACAATCAACCCCATTGCTCCAGCACGTTTCCAAGCATCTTCTGTACCGACCTTTTCACGATCATTGACGCTCACACGTAAACGAGTCATACACGCGTCTACTTCACTAATATTTTCTTTACCACCTAATAAATGAATAATTTGAATAACTTGTTCACTTGCTACGCCTTCACCATCATTTGTTGTCTCTGTTGCATCGCCACCATCATTATCATAGTTTCCATTACGTCCAGGTGTCGCAAAATTGAATTTTTTGATTAAAAAGTTTGATAAGAAATAAGTTCCTACACCAAATACTACAACACACAGAACAAAGTTAAGTAAATCGCCACCTAAACCGGCTTTGATAGCTAGTGGTGTTCGTGTCAATAATTCAATATTCCCAAAAGAGTGTACTCGTAATGGTAAGATATCTGCCATTGCAAAAGCTGCCCCTTGGATAAAAGAATACACGATATATAATGGCATTGCTGCAAACATAAACATAAACTCAAGAGGTTCTGTCACACCTGTCAAGAAAACTGCCAACGCTGCTGAGAAATACATTGATTTATATTTTGAACGTTTGTCAGCATCCACATTACGATACATTGCTAAAGCTAAGCCCATTAAAATACCAGACGAACCAATCATTTGTCCAACTTTAAAACGTGCAGGTGTCCAGTTTTCCAATACAAAGGCATATTGTGATGTGTCGCCAGCACCTTTAAGATTAACCAAGTCTGTTGCCCAAGCAAGCCATAATGGATCTTGACCAAATACTTGTGTTCCAGCTTGTGCACCAGATAGAATTTCATACGTTCCACCCAATTGTGTGTAGTTGATTGGAATCGTTAACATATGATGCAACCCAAAAGGTAAAAGTAAGCGTTCAAGTGTTCCGTATAAGAACGGTGCTAAAATTGGTGCACTATCTTGTGATTGAGCGATCCATAAACCAAAGTTATTGATTCCTGCTTGGATATTTGGCCACACAATAGCAAGAATCAAAGCAACAATTGTAGACCATAAAATTACAACAAATGGTACAAAACGTTTCCCATTGAAAAATGATAATGCATCAGGTAATTTTCGATAATTGTAATATTTATTGTAAGCCATCGCCCCAACAAATCCGGCGATAATCCCAACAAAAACGCCCATGTTTAAAGCAGGTGATTCTAAAACACTAGTAAAGAATCCTTTAACCATGATTTTCGTACCAAATAAGGTATGCGTAAATGCTTCTTCATTCGCTAACATATCCGCAGTAACACCAAAAATCGCTCCAGTGATTCGATTGATTAATACAAATGAGATCCCTGCAGCAAATGCTCCTCCTGCACGATCTTTTGCCCAACTGCCTCCAATAGCCAGTGCAAATAAAAGATGTAGATTACCAATAATTGCCCAACCAATGCTCTCAACTACACCACCTGTTGTAACTAACGGTGCAAAATCTGGATTGATCAGTGGCAGTGATTTCCCAATACTAATCATTAACCCTGCAGCTGGCATAACTGCAACAACAACCATTAATGCTTTTCCGAATTTTTGCCAAAATTCAAAACTAAATAATTTCTTCATGCTCTCTCTCCTTTACGCAATCGGTTTCGCTATATTGTCATTATAGCTTGGGTTTTATTTTTTGTAAATGCTTTATTTTTAATCAACGACAAAAAAATTTTCCCTACTTCTTATATTGATTTTTCTCTGTACATCACGTTAGTTTTTGAAAAGCAACAACAATCAGTATTTAATCCTTTTTATCATCCTTCAGTCAAAATAAAAAGATTTCTTGAATTATTTTTATTGACTAACGCAATCGGTTGCGTTTATTATAAACGTATCAATATGAATTCACTAGGAGGCAAATCATGAAACAAATCAAACGTCTTTTTCAAATCGATCCATGGAAAATCAAAACAAATCAACTTAATAAAAATGAACTACGCCTACAAGAATCCCTTACAAGTATCGGAAATGGCTACATGGGTATGCGTGGTAACTTTGAAGAAAGTTATTCTGGCGATCACCATCAAGGAACTTATCTTGCAGGTGTTTGGTATCCAGACAAAACTCGAGTTGGCTGGTGGAAAAACGGCTATCCAGAATACTTTGGTAAAGTGATCAATGCGGTGAACTTTATCGCGATGGATTTATTTATCGATGAGCAACCAGTCGACTTAGCAACGCACCAGCCAGAAAATTTTTATCTAGAATTAGATATGAGGAACGGACTATTATCACGCCAATTTACAATCACTACTGACACAAATAAAGTACGCTTTTCTTTTGAGCGTTTTCTAAGTATTTCTAAAAAAGAATCTGCATTTATCCACTTAACTGTCGAAATGCTTGAAGGCACAGGCACAATTGATCTTCGTTCAAAATTAGACGGGGATGTTCAAAATGAGGACAGCAATTATGAAGAACATTTTTGGCTACCGATCGCCGTTGGTTCAAAAGATGGTATCGGCTATTTAACTACTGAAACAATCCCTAATAACTTTGGAATTGAAACTTTTGCCGTTACTTCTGCCGTTCGCCATTTAATCGACGGTAAACTAGCCGTACCAACATATGAAGAAACTGAATTGACTTTATCTGCAACATTTACCAAGACTTTACAAGCTGGTGAATCATTTACGATTGATAAGGAAGTCGTTGTTTTAACTAGCCGTGATGTTGAAAAAGAAAAACAAGTTCAACAAGCAATGGAGATGCTTAATCAGCTTGATCAAACATATGCACAAGAAAAAGCAGATCAAACAGCAGCTTGGGCAAAACGTTGGGAATTGGCGGATGTTATCATCAAAGGTGATGATGAAGCGCAACAAGGAATTCGCTTCAATCTTTTCCAGCTATTCTCAACTTATTATGGAGAAGATCAACGATTGAACATTGGACCAAAAGGATTTACTGGTGAAAAATATGGTGGCGCAACTTATTGGGACACAGAAGCTTATGCCGTACCACTTTATCTAGCTTTAGCCAAACCAGAAGTAACAAAAAATCTTTTAAAATACCGCCACAACCAATTACCACAAGCCATTCACAACGCACAACAACAAGGACTAAAAGGCGCACTTTATCCAATGGTTACCTTCACAGGTATTGAATGCCATAATGAATGGGAAATTACTTTTGAAGAGATCCATCGAAATGGCGCGATTGCTTATGCCATCTATAACTATACAAATTACACTGGCGATCAAGAATACTTGAAAAAAGAAGGTCTGGAAGTCTTGACTGAGATCGCACGTTTCTGGGCAGATCGCGTTCATTTTTCCAAACGACAAAATAAATATATGATTCATGGAGTTACTGGACCAAATGAATATGAAAATAATATCAATAACAATTGGTATACGAACACGATTGCTGCTTGGGTTTTACGTTATACAGCTGAAAAATATTCTGAGTTCAAAAAAGAGGCAACTGTCAAAATTTCAGACGAAGAATTAGCGAAATGGACAGAAATCGCCGCAAATATGTACTTCCCAATAGATCAAGAATTAGGAATTTTTGTACAACATGATACTTTCTTAGATAAAGATCTACAACCAGTAGCAAATCTTTCTCCAAGTGATCTACCTTTGAATCAACATTGGTCTTGGGATAAAATTTTGCGTTCTTGTTTCATCAAACAGGCGGATGTTTTACAAGGAATCTACTTCTTCAATGACCAATTCACAACTGAAGAAAAGCGTCGTAACTTTGATTTTTACGAACCAATGACCGTTCACGAGTCTTCCCTTTCTCCAAGTATCCATGCCATTTTGGCTGCAGAGTTAGGTATGGAAGAAAAGGCGGTTGAAATGTATCAACGTACTGCACGTTTAGATTTGGATAATTATAACAACGATACCGAAGATGGACTTCACATTACTTCAATGACTGGTAGCTGGCTAGCCATCGTTCAAGGTTTTGCGCAAATGAAAACAGACCAGGAAACATTAAGTTTTGCACCATTTTTACCTAAAACTTGGGAAGCCTATTCTTTCCATATCAACTATCGGAATCGTTTGATTTCTGTTGTTGTTGAAAGTGATCAAGTCACTTTCACTTTATTAGAAGGTGAACCTTTCAGTTTCGTTGTCTATAACCGGACCTATGAATTAGCAAATACATTATCTCTACCGCTTAGAAAGGAAGATGACTATGTTTAAGGGCGTTCTATTTGACCTAGATGGTGTTATTACTGATACAGCTGAATATCACTACCACGCTTGGAAAAAACTTGGTGAAGAAATCGGTATTACAATTGATCGCCGATTCAACGAACAATTGAAAGGTGTTAGCCGTGAAGATTCTTTATCTTTAATGCTACGTTATGGAAATAAAGAGAACGATTTTACAGCTGAAGAATTTGCTGAGCTAGCTCAAAGAAAAAATGATTATTACTTGGAAATGATTCAAGCAATCACTCCCAGAGATGTTTACCCAGGAATTTTAGAACTACTTACAGATTTGAAAGCAGCCAACCTGAAAATTGCTCTTGCTTCCGCAAGTAAAAATGGGCCTTTTCTACTTCAAAAAATGAACTTAACTTCTTATTTCGATGCACTCGCGGACCCTGCGAAAATTGCTCATGGTAAGCCAGCGCCGGATATTTTTCTGCTAGCTGCTAAAGAAATAGGTTTAACATCAAAAGACTGCATCGGTATTGAAGACGCACGTGCCGGAATCCAAGCAATCATGGCAAGTGGTGCTCAACCTGTAGGCGTCGGTCAAAAAAAAGACCTTGGTGAAAACATCCCAATCGTTTCTGACACAACTGCGTTAACGCTAGCCTACCTTAAAGAAGTGTGGCATGAACATGAATAAACCGCATATCCTCGTTACACCAATTACTCATAATTTAAAAAAAATCACTTTGAAGAACGACTTTTTAACAGTCGTTCTTCTCAATTATGGCGCTCGTCTTCATCAACTATTTGCACCTGACAAAGATGGAAACGTTGAAAATATCTTACTAAGTTATGATAATTACGAAGATGTTTTAACTGACAAAAGTTTTTTTGGTGCAACTGTCGGCCCTGTCGCGGGGAGGATCCGCGACGGCAAATGGAAAAATCATCAGCTGGAAAAAAACAATGGCATACATCACATTCATGGTGGAACAAACGGCTGGTCTTTTCAATATTGGGAAATCGAAATTTTTGAAGAACCAGATGCAATCGGCGTTGTCTTTTATTTAAAAGATACATTTTCTGGTTATCCAGGCCCGATAAAAGCTACCATAACGTACCGTTTACAAAATAACCAGCTTCAAATGACCACTAAAGCAACTAGCAACGTGACTACTATTACGAATCCGACCAACCATGCGTATTTCAATCTTTCAGGGAACGGACAAAGGGATATTTTAACGCATTCTTTGACCTTAAATACGTTGGGAATGTTGGAGCTAGATTCTGAGAAATTACCTACAGGAAACTTGCTCGAAGAAAACGACTTACGTATAAACTTCAAAAAAACGAACTCGATAAAACAAATTCTCGATGCTTATCCACTTGGTTTAGATGATGTTTTTTTATTACGTTATCCTAAAGTAACTAAACCTTCACTTCTTCTGGAAGAAAAAGAGTCAGGTAGACAGATGTCTGTGGCAACTTCTAATAAAAGTGTGGTATTATTTTCTACGACTGGGTTTGATGCTGATTTTACATTGAATGGTCAGAAAATGCATTCAAACTACGGATTAGCTATTGAACCACAGGAAGTACCCGACATCGTTCACTTTCCAGAATGGGGTTCGATTACACTGCATCCTGGACAAGAACGTATCACCCAAACAACTTATCAATTCATGACTACTTCATAATCACAAGAAAGGCGTGGCAAATAATGGCTATCACTGTAAAAGATGTCGCAAAAAAAGCAGGCGTTGCTACTTCAACTGTTTCGCGTGTAATCAACGATCATCCAAGCATCTCGGAAACAACCAAGAAAAAAGTTCGAAAAGTAATGGATGACCTTGGCTACGTTCCAAACATGACTGCCAGAAATCTCGGAAAGCGGACATCGAATGCCGTAGGCGTTATTTTGCCCCCACTAGATTCTAAAGAAAGACTTGGTAATCCGTTCTACCTTGAAATCATGGAAGCAATCAACGACGAAGCTCGACTTTATGATATGACGACAGCGATTGCAACGGCTAAAAGCTTTGAGCTTTTGCTTGAGAACGTCAAACGCATGCACCTACAAAAACAGGTCGACGGCTTTATTCTCGTTTATTCAGATAGCGCTGATCCAGTAATTGATTATTTATATAAAAATCAGATTCCGTTCACCTTGATTGGTCAACCTTATCAACATGAAAATGATATTGTTTATGTCGATAACGACAATCAATTACTTGGGAAACAGGCAACCGAGTTTTTAATCCAAAATGGGCATCAAAATATTTTATTCGTTACAAATACTACGCATGAAAGTTTATACTTCGAGCGTTATTTTGGTTACCAAAAAGCACTGATGCTCAATCAATTACCCACTTTCCCTAGTATTGTCTTAGAAAATCCAGAAGACTATCTAACTTTTAATGATACATTAACAACAACGAGAGCCACTGCCTTGGTTGTCATTGATGATATTTTTGCACTGCGTACGATGCAGCTTGCAGAAATGTATGGCTACACTATTCCTGATGATTTGTCAGTAATAAGTTTTAATAATTCAATTTTTTCAACATTAACGCACCCTTACCTAACAAGTATTGATATCGATATTTCAGAATTAGGTAGAATGGCTATGCAGAAGCTACGAGAAATTATCCATGACGAATTAAGTAGTGGTGTTCGTATGGTCATTCCTCATAAATTAATTAAAAGAGAGACAGTCATTCCATTAGCCGAAATAACCACATAATTGAGCAAAGAAAAAAGCGTTAGGGCATTCATCCTAACGCTTTTTATTCTGTTTAATAACAGTCGATTTCTTTTAGTTAGACGATTATCACAAGAAACTCTATACTGTTAGATAGAACGATTGTGAAAATTAAGGAGTGTTTATATGGAAAACGAAGAAAAAAGAGAAAAAATTATTGGGCATATCGGACGTATCGCATCGATTCTTTCAGTGATGATGTATGTTTCCTATATCCCACAAATCATGGATAATCTAGCGGGTTCAAAAGGCAATCCTATCCAACCATTAGTAGCAATGGTCAACTGTATCATCTGGACAATTTACGGTACGTTAAAAAAAGAAAAAGATTGGCCAATCATCATAGCCAATGTGCCCGGAATCTTTCTAGGTGCTATCACTTTTTTTACTTCGCTATAACAAAAATGGTTAAGTTCTCATTTATCTATTCAATAAGAATAATCGGCATTGAAACATGTTCTTGTCTCAGTGCCGATTATTTTTATTTTTCCAATTTAATTTTCTTATTCAAAAGAAAACCAATTACTATTGTAAATATTGGCGCAAACAATGGAAAATAAGCAAATGGTAAATATTGTAATGCACTGACTTTCATGGTTCCCATAATAAACGTCCCGCTAACTCCCCACGGAACTAAAGAATTGACCGCAGCACCCGCATCAGCTAGCGTGCGCGTCAAATAAGTCTTACGTAAGCCAGTTTGCTCAAACGACCCTTTAAAGGTTTCTCCTGGCAAAATAATTGATAGATATTGTTCACCAACAATCAAATTAATTCCGATACTACTTAATGCAGTGAAGCCAATCAAACGTGAAGGCCGATCCATTTTTTCGCGTAGCTTTTGAACAATTGTCCCAACAATTTCATATTTGATCAATAAACCACCTAATGCCAAAGCTAACAGAATCAAACTGGCCGAACCAAGCATACTCATGATTCCTCCTCGAGAAAGCAATGTATTCAACTTTTCATCTGAAGTTTGAGCAAGATAACCATTCATCAAGATATCAGCGACTTTTTGAATCGTTATTTTTTGATGAATAAATGCCAATACAACTGCTGTTGAAGAACCCACTAATAAAGTTGGAATAGCTGGAATTTTTTTGATGGCACCACCAAATAAAATAACTAATGGGATCAACGTCCAAGGGGATATCCAAAAGTTTGCCTGCATCTTATCGATCATCCCAGTAATATTTGATAAATCGGCCGAATGGCTATTTTGACCTAATAGTGTATACAAGATTAAAGACACAATAAAAGCTGGTAAATCCGTATAACGCATTGCTGCAATGTGATCGAATAAATTTACCCCACCAATTCCAGCTGCTAAATTCGTGGTATCAGATAACGGTGAACAGTTGTTTCCAAGAAAAGCTCCAGAAACTACAGCACCTGTTGTCATGGCATCAGAAAAGCCTAGTAGATGACCGATTCCTAAAAAGGCAATTCCAATTGTCGAAATCGTCGTAAATGAACTCCCTACCGTAATCCCTACAATCGTACAAACTAAAAACGCTGTGGGTAAAAAGAAACGGATAGAAATCAATTGAAAACCATAAACCATAATTGTTGGAATCGTTCCGGCTAAAATCCACGAAGCGACTAACACGCCAATCAGCAAAAAAATCAAAATTGGGATAATTCCCGGTGTGATTCCTTGGACGATCCCTGCATGGATATCATCCCAAGTAAAACCTCTAAATTTACCATAAAATAACAAACCCATAAAAACGATTAAAATTGGGATGTGTGGTGTTAAATGAAACCCAATAATCAAAATACCTAATATCGCTAATAGTACCACCAAGACAGCGATACTTTCTTTAATCGAACTTTTTTTATTCACTTGTTCTCACTTCTCCATTATTTTTTTCATGAAAAAAGTCCCACCTCGAAAATATTATTCTCTTGGTAGGACAATCTGGATTAGTGACTATTTGTCACTTGATCAGAGTATTCATCTAAATTTTCTTCTAAACTTGCTTCAACTGCAGTATTCCAAGAATCTTTCTTGAAATGGTTGATGATCAATGGGATTACAAACATAACAACTGCGATAGCTGTTACAAGTAATGCATCACTCATTGTTGCTGTTCCTAATGTAGCAAAAACAACGACAACGATTGAGAAAATCAACATGCAACTAATAACCCAAGCAAAGAAGTTTCCTGATTTACCAATACGATAAGGTCGGTTCAATTCTGGATGTTTTTTTCTCATTTCAAGTAAAGAAATAGCAATCAACACATAAACAATACAGTAAATGACTGTAGTTGCATTTGTTAATGTCAAGAAAACCGCACTAACGTCATCCATTACACCATAAAGTAGCGCAAACAATGAAATAACAATAGATTGTGTTAACACGACATTTTTAGAAACACCATATTTGTTTTCTTTATGGAAACCAAATTTTGGTGGTAAGAAGCCTTCTCTGGCCACTTGGATGATGGTTTTTGATGGTCCAGTAACCCAAGCAGATAGCTGTAACAATACACCAATGAAGACCATGAAACTAAAAATATTTCCGATAACTTCTGGTAAACCTAAAATTTGGCAATCAATCAAGATTGGTTGTGTGATGTTAGCCAATTCCATTTTTCCATTCGGAACAACGTTAGCAACTAACATCGCATTGATGACATTCAATAAAACTAGACCAATCAAGGCAATGAATACACCTTTAGTATAGTTTTTCGTTGCATCTTTCAAGCGAGGCATATAAACCGAGCTCATTTCAATCCCAACAAAAATAAAAGTGATACCAGCTAGATATTTTAATGATTCCACGTGTTCTAAGTCTGGGAAAGCTTTTGACCAAGAAAATGCACCTAAATAGCCGTTTGAAACCAAGCCAACTTTAAATGCTGCCAATAAACCAAGCACAAACATAATGACAACGGGAATGTATACACCCAACCAAACACCAATATTTCCGCCAACTTTTGCCATATCAAATTTTAAATTCAATAAAGTAATAATCCAATAAATAACTAAAATACAAGCTAATACGAACCAATGGTTATTTCCTAGTTCAACATTTCCAAAGGTATTTCCAAGCAATGGGCCTAATGTTGAAGCGACCATTACCATACCAGGGAACATTTGAACCCATAGCAACCAAGCAACGACAAATCCCCACTTGCTACCCAAAGCTGTTTTTACCCATAACTGTGGGCCACCTTCTTGAGGAAGCATTGTTGAAAGTTCACCAGAAACCATTGAGATCGGGCCAGCAAAAAATAAAACTGCAAAAATCGAATAAAAAATTAACGTCCAACCTACTGCTGCCAAAGTCGGAATACTCCGAACTGTAGCACACAGTGCCATTGTCAGACCAATAAAGGTTCCAAGACCCATCTTACTTACTTTAGATTCACTCACGGTTGACACTCTCCTTGATTTGTTGGATAAAATAGTGTCTTTGAAGCAATCTAAGTTAGCAATAAACAAAAGTAATTCCATCGATTCAAAGTTCGGTTTCATGCTTTAGCCTATCGCTTAAACGACAATGCTCCAAAGACGTCCTCAAAACTAAGAAATGGAGAAGCGAAGCCTGGGCAATCATTCCCAGACTTCTCCTACCTTCACGAAATAAACGGGTACTCCATCTCGATTAAATTATTTTGCTTCGCTTGCCAATAATTGGTCTGCGTAGATTTTTTCCAATTTTTCTTGAAGAGCAGCTTTAATTTTTTCAGCATATTCTTCAAAGTTTTCTGCTTTATTCATATATGGTGTCATTACACTTGCACGTAGAACTGTTACTTTTCCAGCACGGTTCCATTCATCATCTGAGAAGCCTAATTGGTTCACAAATTGTAATGGGCTGTTACCGTAATCAGGAATAGCAAAATCAGTATGTGAAGTTAAGAATTCATTTCCATAAATGCTACCTTTCACATATGAAGAGTAGTCATATACGTCATGGTTCAATTTATTCATAGAAACTAGGTCATCGTTTCCTTTTTCTTTGAATACATAATCAACCATGTTGAAGTCTGGATAAGTCAATGGATGAACTTCGATTTCTTTGTCACCAACTTTAAATGACAAGTTGTTTAGGAAATTGAAGAAACGATGTGCACCTTCGATTGATGCACCCATTAATTTTCCGTAACCAGTTACGTTCAATGGTAATACATGATGAGCAGCCCAAACACTCGCAGCAGTTGCTCCAGCTTTTGAACCTTCAAGAATGTACGCACCAAGTAAAGCAGGGATATCTGCTCCTTTTTCAAATACGTAAGTAGCAAAGTAAGAAATAACGTCTCTCATGCGGATATCTTTAATAACGATCCCACCAGCTGAATAAGGTACATATCCCATTTTGTGTGGGTCAATTGTTACAGATTCAGCTTCAGAAATTGCTTCATATGCATGATGAACTTCTTCTAAAAGATAATTTTTGTTTTCAGTAAAGACATGATGTTTCGCATGAACATCTTTTAATTCTTCAAAAGGAATAAAGTTGTTGTCTTCGTCTAAGAAAATTGCGCGGCCATAACCACCATAAGCAGCATCTACGTGCAAGTAGAAGTAAATTCCTTCTTTTTCTAGAACACGACGTAAAGCAACAATTTTATCGATGCTATCGATTGCGCCTTCTTCAGTTGAACCAACAACTCCGACTACACCCAAGATAGGTGTTTTTTCAGCAGCTAGTTCACGAACGATTTTTTCTAATTCGTTGATATCCATACGATAGTTATGATCAACTGGTACTGGAATAACTTGATCTAAACCAACACCAATGATATCGGCTGCTTTTAGCCATGAGTAGTGTTTTGTTTGTGGTACTAACCATTTACCTAATTTTGTTAAATGTTTACCACTACGTGCTGAATGAGCTTTGATATCATCAATTTTTTCTGGGACACTATCTAACAGATTCATGATTTCTTCTGTTGACATGTTCATCAATTCCCAATCACTCTTACCAGCAACTAATTCAGGTGTTACTTCTTGCATTGCAAGAGGTAAAGATTTGATATTACGAGCATACCAAAGACCTTCTAAGTTTGCTAAAGAACCGTCGGCAACAATGTGTCCCCAGCCATCTTCATAGCTCATTAATTTTGCAAATTCATGTCCTACTTCTTCTTCCATTTGACTTGTTGCTGGAGAAGATTCGTAGGCAACGTTATTACCATTCCATAACATTGCGAAATTGTACGCTAGTAAAGATGGCATTAATGTTTCAGAGTTCATGTGTCCCCAATAACGTCCGGCATTGTGCCAAGGAACAGAATGAGTACGCATACGTGCTGAAATTTCTGATAAAACGTCTTTCGTTTTATTTACAGTGTGCTCGAAACTAGCACTACTTTTTTCTTCCGGCGTAATAATAGGCATGTCTTGAGGCATGTAGTTTTGACGCCATCCCAAATGTTCATCAACTAACTCATTTAACAAAGCTTTATAGATTTGGCCGTTCTCCGCTTTGTCACCAATGAATAGTGCATTCAGGTTTAGATCATTTGACAATGATTCACTCATGTGAAACCCTCCTAAAAAAATATTTAAATTTTGTCGAGCCCTACATTACACCTGTTCTTTAATTCTGTAAACTAAAAATAAGACGATTTTATAATCGTTTTCTAATAATATGTAATTGAGTGAATTGTATATGATTTTAAAAAAATTAAAAAAAAGGAGGGAATTTACAAAAGTAAATTCCCTCTTAAAGATTGTATTAACGACAACCGTCGTTCCCTTTTAGGATGGGTTTCAAAAGTTTGAATCTTGTAATAGAGCTTCCCTTTTTCAAGGCAAAAAATTACTAAATTCTAATCAACTACTTTGGCCAAAAAGTAATTTTTCTTACCTTTTCGAATAACCACAAACTTACCATCGAATTCATCAGATGGATTTACGACAAAATTTAAATCGGTAACACGGTCACCGTTAATACTAATAGCTCCGTTTGAAACATCTTCTCGTGCTTGACGTTTTGATGGTTCAATTTTTGTTGAAACAAGTAGTTCCACGATATTTTCAGGTGTACTTGAAATGTCAACGTTTGGCATTTTACCAAAGCCTTGCGCGATTTCTTCAGCGTTTAGTTCTTTAATATTTCCTGAGAACAAAGCTGCTGTTATTTTTTGCGCTTCTTTCAAGTCTTCTTTACTATGAACAAAAGCAGTTACTTCTTCTGCTAAACGTTTTTGTGCTTCACGTTTTTCAGGTTCAGTTTCAACTTTTTTAGCTAAGTCATTGATTTCTTCTTCTGTTAAGAATGTGAAGAATTTCAAGTATTTTACAACATCACGATCATCTTGGTTCAACCAGAATTGGTAGAATTCGAATGGTGATGTTTTCTTAGGATCTAGCCAGATTGCGCCACCAGCTGTTTTCCCGAATTTTGTTCCATCTGCTTTTAGCATTAATGGAATCGTTAGTCCAAAGGCTTCTGCCTCAGGACCTTCTAGTTTACGGATCAAATCTAAACCAGCAGTAATATTTCCCCATTGGTCAGCGCCGCCGATTTGTAATTGCACATCAAATGTTTTGTGCAAGTGCAAGAAATCAATTGATTGAAGGATTTGGTAAGTGAATTCAGTAAATGAAATTCCTACTTCTAAACGACTTGCAACGATATCTTTTGCCAACATCGTATTAATGTTGAAGTTTTTACCGTAATCTCTCAAAAATTCTAGTAAAGAAATTTTTGATAACCAGTCGTAGTTGTTTACAAATGTGATATTTGCATCTGCGCCAAATAATTTACCCATTTGTGCTGAAAGTGCATCCACATTATGTTGTACTTGTTCCATTGTTTGTAAAACACGCTCTGTTTGTCGTCCACTTGGATCACCAATTGTTCCTGTTCCACCACCAATAAGAATATATGGATGATGGCCTGCCAATTGAAATCTTTTCATCATCATAAAGGGAATCAAATGTCCGATATGCATAGAATCGCCTGTCGGATCAACGCCACAATAAAGTGAAATACTCTTCTCTTCAACGAGTTCGCGAAGTCTTTCTTCGTTTGTTTGTTGATTAATGGCATCACGCCAAGTTAATTCATCAATAATATTCATTATATTGACCTCCGTATAGTTTTTATGAAAGCAGGAACCTGCTAGCATTCGTAAAATTAGTAAAACTTTTTTGAGTGAACAAAAAAAGTCCCTTGACTAATAACTAGTCAAGGGACGAAAATTCGCGGTACCACCCAAATTATATGCTCTTTAAGAACATATCTCTCAAACATCTAACGCTGTCGCGTGACAAAAAATTGTCAAAGACTCCTGAAATGTAATTCGTTTTAAGGCATGTGCTAGTTCGCAGCAACCACTAGCTTTCTGAAACATCGACCTTAATCACTACTTCGTTTCGTTCTTCGTCTTGTTATCTATTAACATGTGTCTATCATAGAGCCCGTTTTTTTCTTTGTCAACACAAAACAAATATTTTTTTATTAAATAACTAAAAAACAAAAAAATAAAGTGTTCAAGCCCACATTTGATTAGTTTTATAGACAATTTTATAACATATTATTTTTTCTCTTAGAGTTGATGAAAAAAATAGCTGATTTTCTCATAAATCAGCGTATCACTTTTACTTCTTTCCTGTCTTCGTTACAATAAAAGAAACAAAGTTATTCTATTATTTGAGTAAAAGTGTAAAGGTAGGGGTATAAGTTAATGGAACCAAAACAAAGAAAAATTCTTGGCGTCACTGCTGGTATAACAGTACTAATTTCAATCTTCAGCTTATTTTTGATTATTCATGCAACTTCTAATGAAAAGTCAGTTTCTTCAACGACGGCTGAACAGTCAACCGAAAGCCAACCAACAACTGCCAATTCCGATGATAAAAAACTGAGTAAAGCACAACAATTAGTCAAAAGTTATCATTATGACGAAGCGATCAAGCAATTAGCTGACGCGCATTCCACTGAAGCGAAGGAGCTCCTTCAAACCATCAAAAAAGAAAAAGAACAATTAGTCAAATGGGATGATCCAACAAAAATCTCTCATTTGTTTTTCCATAGCTTGATTGTTGATCCAGCTAAAGCATTCCAATCACAACAAGCACAAGGCTACAAAGAATACATGGTGACAATCCCTGAATTCAACAAAACAATCGAACAGCTTTATAAAAATAATTATGTTTTAGTCAACTTACCAGACTTAGTTACGATTGATGATCAAGGAAATGTTTCCTTTGTAGGCGTTTCTTTGCCTAAAGATAAAAAACCACTCGTCCTTTCAGAAGATGATGTCAGTTACTATGAATACATGAAAGATTCAGGCTTTCCTGACAAATTGGTCATTGATAAGGACAAAGTGAAGAATGTGTATGTTAATAACAAAAAAGAACAAATCGGTGATTTTGATATGGTTCCCTTGATTGATACATTTGTCGAAGAACATCCTGATTTTTCTTATCAAGGAGCGAAGGGCACGCTGGCATTAACTGGCTACAATGGCGTGCTTGGTTATCGAACTTCCAAATCCGAATACGGGGATAATGAGAAAACGAACACAGAAATCAAAAAAGCGACAAAAGTTGCTGAACAATTGAAAAAAGATGGCTGGACCTTCGCTTCTCACACTTGGGGTCATCTGAATATGACAAATGCTTCTCTAGAAGATGTAAAACGTGACAATGAACTTTGGCAAACAGAAGTCGCTCCAATCTTAGGAAAAACAACGATGTTGATTTATCCTTTTGGTGCAGACATCAGTGATTGGCACGACTATACAGCTGAAAACCAAAAATTTGATTACTTAAAATCGCAAGGCTTTTCAATTTTCTGTAACGTAGATGCGTCTACGCCTTCTTGGGGGCAATTGGGTGCAAACTATTACCGTCAAGCACGGATCAACATTGATGGTATTCGCTTTGAATCTGAACTTTCAGGTCAAAATAAAGTCTTAGAGCAGTTCATCAATGTGCCTTCCGTTGTGGATAAACAAGCTCGCGGATTAAGCTAAATATAAAATTAGTCAAAAAAGAAGCTGGGATTAACATCCCAGCTTCTTTTTTTTATTTTGCTTCCACTTTTCCGATAATTTCATTGCCATGAACAGAAGTTACAGTATCTATTGCTATTGTTTTAATTGCCTCTTTATTGGTGAAAACAACAATCATATCAGTTTTTTTCTCATTCACTGCTAACATGGCCAGATCCACTTCTGCGATTAGTTGCCCACGCGCAATGCGTTGCCCTTCTTCGACATAGATCGTAAATGGTTCTCCTTTTAAGTCAACCGTGTTGATTCCCATATGAAGCAATACTTCAACACCACTATCCGTCTTGATACCAACAGCATGTTTTGTTGGAAAAATACTTGCGATTGTTCCAGAAACCGGTGCGAAAATTTCTCCTGAGGTCGGGATAACCGCAAAGCCATCTCCCATCATTTTTTCCGAGAAAACTGTATCTGCAACTTCACTAATTGGAATCAATTTTCCATTTGCTACAGCATAAAGTTCAGTTGTTTTTGTAACTTCCTTAACAACTGGTGTTTTCATCTCAGTGGGTTGGCTCGATTCGTTTGCCGACTTGAAACTCCCTGGTTGTCCATGTAATTTACTCATTTCATCAGCAACAAATTGTACTTCAGTCCCAACAATAACTTGAATATTTGTATCATCAATTACGTTAACTCCTGGGACACCAGTTGCTTTGATTTTTTCTTGATTCACTTGGCTAGTATCTTTTACTTGTAAACGCAAACGAGTTGTACAATTATCGATTACTTGAACGTTTTCGATGCCGCCAAGCGCTAGATAAATTTCAGTTGCTAAGTGCGAAAACTTATCTTCTCCCGTGGCAACTTCTGGCGTTTCTTCTCCAGTACCGGCTTCTCTTCCCGGAGTCATCAAGTTGAACTTTTGAATAGCAAATCGAAAACCAAAATAATAAATAACTGCAAACACAGCTCCCTGTACAAGCAACATCAAAGGTTGATTTGCTACTGGATTTTTCAATGACAAGAAGTAATCAACAAATCCTGCACTAAACGCAAAACCAGCTGTCCAATGGAAAAAGGCACTAACTGCTAATGAGATACCCGTAAAAATAGCATGTAAAACATACAACGGCCAAGCAACAAACATAAATGAAAATTCTAATGGTTCTGTTACACCAGTAAAAAATGAAGCAAAGCCTGCTGCAAGCATTAGCGAAGCAGTTTGCTTTTTCTTTTCAGGACGAGCGCTTTGATAAATAGCAAACGCTCCAGCAGGTAAACCAAACATCATCACAGGGAAAAATCCTGCTTGATACATCCCAGTTTGTCCAATAATTGCTTTGCCAGTATCCAACGCTTGTTGACCAGCTAAGAAGTTTCCAATGTCATTAATTCCAGCTACGTCAAACCAAAAAACTGAATTCAACGCATGATGTAAACCCGTTGGAATCAATAAACGATTAAACAAACCGTATAAGCCAGCGCCAATAAATCCTAATCCAGAAATTCCTTTCCCAAGTGCAACTAACACATCATATACGCTCGGCCAAATGAATAATAGAATAGCCGAAATTAGAAGCATTCCTAATGCCGACATAATTGGAACCAGCCGCTTCCCACTAAAAAATGATAAAGCCATGGGTAATTTGACTTGACTAAAACGATTGTACATTTCAGCAGCTACTAAGCCAGCCACGATTCCCACAAAAACATTATTATCCATGCTATTGAACGCCGGATTGACGTCAGCAAGATTGGTTATGCCAAATAACCCTTGAACAGACAGTGGCGCTAAAACAGTTTGCGGAACTAAATAAGCGACTAAACCAGCTAAAGCGGCTGATCCATCCTTATCTTTAGACATTCCCAACGCTAAACCAACAGCAAATAGTAATGCCAAGTGATTTAAAATGGCTAACCCAGCATTCATCAAAAAAGTTGTTCCTGCATTACTGATACCCATCCCTACGAGCCAATTCGCAATCCCTACTAAAAGTGATGCCGCTGGTAAAACTGCGACAGGTAGCATTAATGAGCGACCCATCTTTTGCATGTATGCTTTCATTCTCTTCCTCCAAAAAACAAGACCATTTATTTACCTGATCTAGTCTAAATTATTATTGATTTCCGCTCATAGAAAATTTTCATGAAAAAACCAACAAAAGAAAGTATACCATTTCAAATAAAAAAAAGCATGAAAATTTGATTGAACAAGAAAAATCATTTCTTATCTACCAATTTCCATACTTAAGAGTAAATTTTTATTCTACTGTAGTAATAAGCATACACCAAAATCAATCTATACCAATTTTAATTACTAGGAGAGATTCCCTTTAATAATAACTCCGTACACTCCGCTGTGTAAGGTAATAATTTACTGTAAATAGCAGGCTTAGAAATCCCTTCGATCATCGCTTGGAAGTACAGCAACAAAAATTCATCTGAATATTTTAAGTCCACTTTTCCTTCTTTTCTGCCACGATGAAAAAGATCCAACATCATGTCTAAACTCTCTTTCGTATATTCGTCCATCATTTCTGAAAATCGTTGGTTACTTTTTTTCGTATAATAAGCCATCAAATCAAGATAAAATTGTTGATCCACTTGTTTTAAATAATTGATTTTATTTTCACTCATCTTGATTAACGTTTCTTCAAACGAAAGATTTTGTTCCATAATTCGCTTTGCTGAATCTTTCAACTCGTCCATAAATTCAAAGAACACTTGGTAAATCAACGCTTCTTTGTTCCCAAAATACTTAAAAACTGTCGCTTTACTGACAGATGCCCTAGCGATTACTTCATCGATCGTTAAAGCTGCCAAACCATTTTCAGAGTTGATTATATCGAATGTTGCTTCAACAATTTGTTTCTTTTTTTCTTCTGTTCTTTTTTCAAAACCATTCATTCTACTAGCCTCTTTTTTAAACTTTGCTACCTTAAATAGTTCATTTCTATAAGCAAAGGTATTATACACCCAAAAAATTAAACCAACAACAGCATTTCAGTTTTATTTGTACAATGATTTTCATTGACAGTAAAAAACAAAAGGAATATTATCAGTGACAAGATTCATTGCAGCGAACCAAACATTGACCTGCAGTAGAAGATGGAAGGAGTGAGTTGGGAATGTCCGAAGTTGTTAAGGTACAGCATCTACAAAAAAAGTTTGGAAAATTTGATGCACTAACAGATGTGTCTTTTTCTGTGAACGCTGGTGAAGTTGTTGGTTTTATTGGTCCAAATGGGGCAGGAAAATCGACCACTATCAAAACATTGTTAGGAATCATTCGGAAAGATGGTGGACAAGCTGAAATTTTTGGTAAAGATGTGTTTAAAGAAAGTCTTGCCATCCATGAACGTCTTTCGTATGTTCCAGGAGATGTTGCTTTGTGGGGGAATTTGACTGGTGGCGAAATTATTGATTTATTTATGAAATTACATGGAAACGGCAACAAAGAAAAACGTGATGAATTGATTACGCGTTTTGAATTAGATCCTAAGAAGAAAGCCAAAAACTATTCAAAAGGGAATCGGCAAAAAGTTGGATTGATTGCGGCATTGTCAGTAGAATCTGATTTGTATCTATTTGACGAACCAACTTCAGGTCTGGATCCGTTAATGGAAGCAATATTTCAAGAAGAAGTCGAAAAAATCAAACAGGCTGGGAAAGCAATTTTGCTTTCTTCACATATTCTCAGTGAAGTGGAACGTTTGGCAGATAAGATTGTTATTATCCGGAAAGGAAAGGTTGTCGAAGAGGGTTCATTAGCCGAATTAAGACACTTGACTCGCTCGACGATCACTATTGAAACACAAGGTGATGTCGCAGCCCTCGCAAGTTTGTCTGGCGTTTACGACTTTGTTCAAAAAGAAAATCAAGCACATTTTTCTGCGGATACCGAACAACTCAATGAAATTTTACTTGCCGCTACAAAACTAGGAGTAAAAAAATTTGAGTCTATTCCACCAACACTCGAAGACTTATTTATGCGTCATTATGAAAATTAAGTCACTGGGAGGTTTTTTATTATGAATAAACGATTTTCACGTTGGTCTGTTCTTTTTTTACAATATCTCAGGCGTGACTGGAAAAAAATAAGTTTTTGGGTCATTGGATTAGGCTTATTTTCTGGTGCCTATGTTCCAGCCTTTGAAGAAATTGCAAAGGGAAATGGCTTAGCTGGAATGTACGAAACGATGCAAAATCCAGCGATGGTTTCCATGGTCGGTCCTTCACCTGTCCATTCAGCAGCTGATTACACACTAGGTGCGATGTATGCGAACGAAATGTTACTTTTCTGCGGGTTATTTGCAGTTGTGTTGTCTATCTTACATGTAGTCAGTCATACAAGAAAAGAAGAAGATCTTGGCTTAGCAGAATTGATTCGCTCCTTCAGAGTTGGCCGCCAAGCCAATTCATTTGCTGTTTTAACTGAAACGCTATTAATCAATTTGTTACTAGCAGGATTGACCAGCGGAATGATGATTGCTTTTCAAGCTTCTTCTATAACAGTAGAGGGCTCTTTGCTATTTGGCTTTTCAGTTGGAGCTGCTGGTTTTTTAGGTGGCGGAATTGCTTTATTTTTCGCTCAGGTAATGCCGGTTTCATCAAGTGCAACTGGCGCATCACTTTCACTAGTAGGAGTGATGTACTTACTAAGAGCATGGAGTGATGTCAGCAACAACAACTTGTCCATGCTGAATCCCTTGAGCTGGACTTATTTAACGTTTCCTTTTACTAAAAATAACTGGAAACCACTTCTTTATCTGTTCTTATTTAGTATTGTAGTTTGTATTTGTGCCAATTTATTAGAAGAGCATCGTGATTTGAATTCTGGTTATTTTCCAGAAAGCGAAGGAAATGCAACAGCAAAACAGTCGTTATTGTCTGTTCCATGGTTATTTTTACGGCTAAATCGTGGAGTAATCATTAGTTGGTTCGTAGCCATTGTTATCATGGGGGCTGCTTATGGTTCGATTTACGGAGATATGCAAGATTTTTTAGAAAGTAATGAGTTAATGAAACACATGTTTATGCAATCAGGTTCTTCTATAGAAGAGTCATTTACTAGTACGATTATCATGGTACTGATTTGTCTTTCCGCTATTTTACCTATTGCGATAACGAATAAATTATTCTCAGAAGAAGCTCGTGGCCATCTGGATCAATTGTTTTCAACTAAGACTTCTCGTAGTACGTTTTATTGGACTACAATTAGTCTAGCTGTACTTGTTGGCGGAGTAGCAACTCTATTGAGCGCAGGCGCCCTCGGTATGACAGCATTGTCTGTCATGGCTGCTAAAACATCTATGACATTGTCTATTTTTTTTGCAGCAGGCTTTAATCTTTTCCCAACAATTTTATTTTTCATTGGGTTAACTGGATTATTCTTAGGTTGGGTACCCAAGCTTGGTAAAATTAGTTACATCTATTTAGGTTATTCATTTATGTTGAATTACTTCGGTGGTATTTTGAATTTACCTGATTGGTTTGCCAAAACAGCTATCCAAAGTTGGCTTCCAAAGTTACCAACGGAAACATTTGATTTTCCCACGTTTAGCACGATAATGTTCATTAGTATAGGCATGATTTTCTTAGGTTTTCTTGGTTATCGTCAAAGAGATTTGATTATCGGTTAAAAAAAGGAGGTATGACAAAAATCTTGTCATACCTCCTTTTTACGATTAAATGGTATTCAAGAAGCGCCTTCTCATTCTAGCTTACATTTATTTCAAAATATAAAATACTATTTTGAAATAAATGTAAGCTATCTTTTCGGCGCTGATTGCTTTGCGCCACAACCTCTTTTTTCAGCACCTATCTTATAGATCTTCTAATCCCTCTATATCCATCAATTCAACGTTTCGTCCCTTTCGTTGAATGAGTTGTTGTTTCTCCAATAACTTGAATTTCCTAGATAACGTTTCAGGCGTAGTTCCCAAAAAGGCAGCCAATTCTTTCATTTTCATTGGTAGTGTCAATTGCGGATTTTCTTCTACCTGAAACAGATCAAGCAAATACGTAGCTAAACGTTCTTCCACTTTTTCCATCATTAAAAATTGTGTTTGTTGCTCAATCTTCGCCATTTTGACTGCATTAATTTCTAACAATTTCAAACTTAATGCTGGATAATGAAGTAATAGATTTGAAAAATCTCGTTGTCTTAACAAGCAAATTTCTGTGGGCTCCAATGCTTCAGCAAATAAGGAATCATTGGGAACACCAAACAATTGGCTCTCTCCCTCATAACTTCCTGGCAAAGCAACACGCAATAACTGCTCCTTGCCACTAGAAGAAAGCTGATACACTTTCAACTTTCCATGAGCAACAATCACTAATTGAGCATCATCAGCTGGCGAAAAGATTTGTTCACCTTTCTTAAACTTTCGATGGCTCACTAATTCATGGATTTTTTGCTGTTCTGCTTCTGCCAGATGATTGAACAATGGCACGACTGAGACACACAAATGTTGATGATCCACGTAACCCCCTCCTTATTCTTCCTCCATTAATCCTTCTTGAATATCTTTTCCTAAATAACTTTGCCAAGTATACAATTGGTGATTAAGCCAAGCATATAATTCTTTGAGATATTTTGCTAATCCATATTTACCTTCTTTTTCCGCCAAAACAATTCCACGAGTAACAAATAAATTTTGAGTAGCAAAATCAGTGACCATCTCAGTCAACATTTTTTCAGGAGAATCATATTTCAACTGCCCACTCTCCTTAATCATGGCATAATCGACAAATTCAGCAGTCGTTGTTGGAATGAGTTCTCCTTCATCTAATACCAACTGACTTAATTCGTCAAACAACTCATCTTCTTTGAAAATGATTGTCGGTAACTTGGTTTCTAAATAACCACGTTGATTTCCTTTAAGGTATGCTCTTGTTTGTTTAAGTTTTATACGATGAATAACTAAGTTAGATAAAATATGACTAATCATCGCTGCAGCGGTAGGCGTATGATGATCTTGTTCACTTTGGATTTTTTCTTGTTCATATTTTTGGATTGAGTTCATCTTATGCTAACTCCTTTACTTTCATTCCTTCGACGTTATAACCTAATGCTTCGATCTTTTTGCTTAGGTCTTCTGGTTGAATATCCTTTTCATTTATTTCAACTTTTACTTTGCTGGCATTAAACAAAACTGTTACTTTTTCAACACCGGTTTGTTGACTAAGTCCTTGTTCGATTTTTTGCATGCAAGACGGACAAGTTAATGTCCCTAATTGGATAATTACTTTTTTCATGATAGATTCCTCCCTTTCACTACACTTTTAGTTTAATTCCTCTGTTTCTTTAAATAATTGATTTCTATCAAGTTTTTTCTTTTTTTGACGATAAGATAATAAACGCATTCCATTGAAAACAACTAGTAAAATACTTAACTCATGAAATAACATCCCGCTTGCCATATAGACATAGCCAAAAATCAGTCCAATCAGTAAAAGTAAAACTGTGCCTAACGCAATTCCAATATTTTCTTTCATATTCAAAACTGATTTTTTGGTTAAATCATACGCATAAATCAATTTTTTAAAATCAGATTGCATCAAAACGATATCAGACGTTTCCACCGCAACATCTGTCCCATTTCCCATTGCAATTCCAATGTCTGCAATTGCCAAAGAAGGACTGTCATTGATTCCATCGCCAACAAAAGCAACGACTTGACCCTTTTCTTGTAATTTTTTGATGTAGGTTGCTTTGTCTTCTGGTAATAAATTTCCATGTATTTCCGAGAGACCAATTTCTTTCCCTACACTTTCAGCAGTCAGTTGATTATCACCAGATAACATCACTAGTCGTTTGATTCCTTTTTCTTGCAGACTCTGTAAAGTTTCTTTGACTCCCTCACGAAGTTGATCTTTGATTCCAATCAGTAAGACGACTTTATTTTCTGTTGCTACAAATACTAAAGAATCCCCTTCTTCTTGTAGTCGTTGCTCATCCGATTCAGCTTCTGTCAAAGAGATGTCTTGATCGCTTAACAATTGGCGATTACCTATAAATAGCTTTTCTCCTGCTATTGTTGCAATAATTCCTTTTCCTTTGATCACAGTGGTATCTGTTACTTGGTATTGTTCAATATTTTCTACTTGTTTTTCCACATACTTTACAATTGCCTGCCCCAAGGGATGATCCGACTCTTGTTCGATTCTAGCTACGAGTGGTAGAATATTTGTCGCTGATCGACCATAAGACTTGATACTTGAAACACTTGGTTTTCCATTAGTTAACGTTCCTGTTTTATCGAAAACCATGGTATCTACTCGATTAAATGCCTGCATTACTTCGCTACCTTTGACCAGCACACCGTTTTTTGCACCGTTACCAATCCCAGCAACATTGGACACTGGAACACCAATGATTAACGCTCCTGGGCATCCTAAAACTAAAATTGTGATTGCTAAACGAATATCCTTAGAAAACACCCCAATTAAAAGTGCAAGAATGAACACAAATGGTGTGTAATAAGTCGCAAACCGATCAATAAAGCGTTCAGTTGTCGATTTAGCGTCTTGCGCTTCTTCAACTAATTCAATGATTTTCCCAAAGGTTGTTTCTTCACCGACTCGCGTTGCCTGTACTTTCAATGTCCCATTTTCTAAAATCGTTCCAGCAAATACTTGATCCTTGGCTTTTTTCACTACTCGCTTTGCTTCACCGGTAACGCTCGATTCGTCAATTGAACCTTCGCCTTCTATGACTACGCCATCTACTGGAATTTGGGCACCAGTTTTAACTAATAACAAGTCATCTTCCTCGACCTCATCAATCGGGATCTTTTTCAACGCGTCTCCAAAGAATTTCCAAGCTGTCGTTGGGGCTAATTGAACAAGACTTTGTATAGCCGATCGCGTTCTCTCTAATGTTTTTTGTTCAAGAAAATGACCGAATAAAAATAAGAAAGCAACAATTGCAGCCTCGTTGTACTCACCAATCGCAAACGCACCAAAAATCGCAATCGTCACTAACAGGTCAATACTGATAACTTTCACTTTAAGTGCTTGATATGCTTGAAGCCCAATTGGCAGAAGCCCAAAAACAGCAGAAATCGCCATACTTAAACGATACGCTTCTTGATACAAAAAAAACTTAGCAGCAAGCGCTAAAATAATAAAGCTACCACTCACTATCATCAATTGCTTCTTATGACTTAAAATCATTTTTTGACTTTTCATCCTAATTCCTCCTTTACTTTCCAATAACAGAATAATCAAAAAAGAGACAGGAAACATTGATAGCTATCAAGAAAGCAGAAAAGGCTGCAATGAGCATTTTCACTCATTACAACCCTATGTCATTGATGTTTAAGTCTAATAATCTAAGTGATTGAACTTCTGTCACATCTTGAGTAACTTCTAAACCACCGAGATAGTTATTTACTTCATTTTTTAACACAAAGTAGCGAATATAGATTTTTTTCGCGCATGCCAATCTAAAATTCGACTTCGGAACAGATACCTGAACGAAAATCATCTAAGATTTGCTGAACAATATGCAAGCTCTTTGGCGGATGACAATTTACCACTTCTCGTCCAATCACGGATGTCGTTCGCGAACCTGTTCTTTTCCTTCAGAGAAAAGCGTACGCGAGCGTCTCAGTCACTGGCTTTGAGTTGTCTTGTTTTTCTAGAAATACTGGTACATTATCCTTCTCATTCAACAAACTTTCTGCAAATTACGTCTGTGGTTTCTTTTGTTTGTTGGATCGCTAGTTGACGAGCTAGTTCTCGCACTCACTTCCTTTTCCTAACACTTTTTGATTTGGTTTCAAAAGAAGTAGTTCTGGGATAAAGGCAAAATCGATAAGCTATCTGCTGCGATTTTTCCCAAGCTTTGCTAGAAAAGTAGAAACAAGTTTATTTTTTTAATGCAAAATACAGAGGAGCTAACTCGTTTAATGCTTTGGCTGTTTCCGCTACAAGATCTTCTACTGGACCATCTGTTTCAAAAAACAAGCGACCAATTTGAAACGAACGATCCCCCATTGCTTTTCTCAATGTTTCTTGACCTTTCGTATCCGCTAAATAAGTAGCCAAAGGTAAGTGATCAATCAACTCGTGTTCTACTTGAGGCCAAATGTAATACCTTTCGATCGCAACTTGCTTGCTCCATTCTGATAATGTAGCTAACAATTCATTGTATTCTTCTACCCCACCACTTCGCTCGTCACTTTTGTAATGTTGAAACATCAAATAAACTTGAAATTGTTTTTTATTTAATAACACAGCCAAACACGCATTTTCTTGCTGACGATCTTCACTGCGGTAAGCACTCCAAAAATGACTTCGTAAATTCCAACCATTCGTCCAACTCTCAACTTTTGGTTTTTTCATTCCATACTCTGCCGGCAATTCTTTTGCAACTTCCAACTGTAACGTTTTCCATTTTTGCCACTGTTTCTTATACTTCGCTTTGATTTCTTCGATTTCTTGTGCTGAATACTGTTCTTTTAACTGTTTGAATGTGTATATTTCTCGATCAAATAATTGAAAATCGGTTTGATTCAATTTCATGTGCGCACCTCTTTCTATCACCAGTTTCATTGTAAACAGCGCGAGTCAAAGTTGCAATTTTTACTTAGTTTATCCTCACCTTAGTTGAAAAAGAGCGCTTTATTAAAAAATTTGTTATACTTTTGCTATGAAAGGAGTGATCATATGATTACAACAACTACAAATAGTGTTGAAGGAACAACGGTCGAGGCCTATAAAGGGATCGTTTTTGGTGAAGTGATTACTGGTATCAATGTTTTTAAAGATATCGGTGCAGGATTACGGAACGTATTTGGTGGACGCTCAAAGAGTTACGAAGATGAACTATTACAAGCTCGAGAAGAAGCTCTAGCTGAAATGGCACGTCGTGCAGAATCCCTTGGTGCTAACGCCATCATTGGTGTAAAAATGGACTATGAGGTTCTTGGTAGTGACAATGGTATGTTAATGGTTACTTGTAGCGGAACCGCTGTAATCACACGATAAACAGCTTTTCCACAGATTAGCAAAAAACAAAAGCATAGCTCCTCAAATAGATTACTATTTTTGAGAAAGCTATGCTTTTATTCCGTTTCTAAAAATGAATGAATGCGCTATAAAAAAACATCCATGATGATTTTAAAGCCAAGTTTTTTTACTAATGCACATGGTATACCAACAAATGACAGTAGAGTTTATGATGGTGGTTATCCAATTAAAAGTGAGGGGATGCGTATGTGCGTACTTCCAACATTCAGAGAGAAGAGAAGCCTTTTCGCCTGTTGGATCAGCTTTGGAGCGAATGATTGTTTTCGGCTCGTTAATCGCAACGATTATTTTTGGCATCCTAGCAGTAGTCAACCAAGACAAAAAAAATAACCGTCTACTTCCTCTAACTAGGACGATTATTTTTTCGTTAAATAAATCTGGTCACCGTCTTAAACGGTGCTGTTGGGGAGTTACTGATGCAACTCCTTTTTCTAAATTACTTTAGCCTATTTTCGTTTGAAACACTAGAATCAATTTCTTCCTGCTTAGTCTAACTAAACCTGTTTAGGCTCTTTTTTTCATTAAAAAAGCTGTGAGACTAATCAAACTGAATCCTAAGACAGCTAACCCAACTGATTGTTCGTCGTTTGTTTTTGGTAGTTCTTTTACCGTAGAGCTAGCTGCCAAAGGCTCCACACTTTGCTTCGTATCAGTTGCATAAACGTCTTGATTCTCTATGTTAGAACCAGCTGAATGTAAAATCGACTTGATTCGCCCGATACTTGACTCAAGATCTGTTTTCTTTGCCTTTGCGTCTTCAATTGCCGCTTGTGCATCTTGAATTTTTGCATCAATTTCAGCACTCGCTGCTTCAATATCTGATTGTGTATTAGTTAAAGTCGTGGATGCGTCTGTCCCCAATGAATGGATTTGTTCTTGAATCTCTTTTGCTTTTTGAATTTTTCCATCAATATCTTTTTGTGTCGCATCAGCAATTTCTTGTGCATGAGCTAAATTTTGTTCCAATTGTTCATGATTTTTTTGGGCGTTCTCTTTTAATTCAGTCAAATCTTGATGGATCGTTTCTTGATTTTCTTTCAGTTTGTTCTTGGCATCCTCTAAAGACTGTTCGATTTCTTTTCGTCGTTCTTCCAATTTTTGAAACCAATCAGGGTCGAACCGCTGTGTTGAAGATGTCATCGTTTCGTTTGCATCAGAAGTAATCGTTGATTCTGTTGACTCAATTGGTTGTGGTACTGATTGTGACTCACTCGTTGCCACTGTTTCCTCGATACTTGTCGAGCTAGTTGTTTGTGTTATTCCCGTTGTTTCTGCCAAGACTGGTTGTGCTAAAAAAAACAATCCCGAAGCAGTAACGGTCACTGCTAGACTTGTAACAAATTTCTTCATGTCTGGATCCCGTCCTTATTCTTCAATATTCGTTTTAGTATAAAACAAATCAAGAAAAAGAAACATAAACACTCTATGGAATTTGTCTAATAAAACCAAGTCCCCAAAGCTACAAGCAGATTATTTCTTTAAATCATTTATTAAAATCACTCACAGTCACTAAGTTCTGTCACTCAGTTCCATCTAAACTAAACGGTCTGGCCAAGCGGAAGTTCCACCCATCACATTAATGACATCAAATCCTTCTGAAGCTAACCAATGACAAGCAGTTGCTGAACGTCCACCTGATTGACAGATAACATAATACGTCTTCTCTTTGGTCAATTGTGAGCTGATCGATTCTAGCTCACTTAGTGGAAACGATTCTGCATTTGGCACATGCCCCATTTGATACTCTACCGATTCACGGACATCAATAATAGGTACACTTTTCTTTTTTGTTTCTTGATAAAATTCTGCAGGACCAATACTTCTATACATAACTAATCTCCTCTGGCAACACCATTTTATACAGTCCAAATGCACCATCTAAATTTTTCACACAAAACCCTGCTTGCTTCAAAATACGCTCTGCAAGATAACTACGCAACCCACTATGGCAACTTACAATGTATTCTTTGCTTTGATCCAACTCATCTAAACGCTCGCGCAAATCATTGAGAGGAATATTGATTGCTTCTTTAAATTTTCCGTTAGCTAGTTCATTCTCGTTGCGCACATCTAAAAGAATCTTTCCGTTTTCTAATGCCGTAGCAAGTTCATGCCACTGTATAGTCTCACTGACTCCTTCCACGATATTCATCGCCGCATATCCCAATAAATTCACTGGATCTTTTGCCGAACCAAACGGTGGCGCGTACGTCAATTCTAATTCAGGCAAATCAAAAACCGTCAGCTGTCCTTTGATTGCTGTTGCTAAAATATCTAGACGCTTATCAACTCCTGTAGCTCCCACACCTTGTGCGCCATAAATTTCACCAGTCATTGGATTAAAAATTAATTTTAACAATAACTCAGTTGCTCCCGGATAGTAAGAAGCGTGACTTTTTCCAAGCACATGTGTCACTTGCACTGGCAACCCAGCTGCTTTCGCACTTTTTTCACTTAAACCAGTTGAACCTGCAGCTAAATCAAACGTTCGAACAATTGCTGTTCCGATACTTCCTTGATTTGTTCTCGGTAACCCAGCAATAACATCAGCAACTTGTCTCCCTTGACGATTGGCTGGAGAAGCCAATGAAATCAATGCATCTTCACCAGTGATTTTTTGTTTGACTACAATTGCATCTCCCACAGCATAAATTGAAGAGTTACTTGTTTGATAGTTTTCATTCACAATGATCCCACCACGTAAGCCCAATTTTAATCCAGCTTTTTCAGCTAACGTACTTTCTGGTTGAACACCAACTGATAAAATCGTCAAATCAGAAGTCAACGTTTCACCATTTGCTAAACGAAGCTTTTTCCCTTTTTCTTCAAATCCCACGACTGATTGACTCGTCAAGACCGCTACACCTTGTTTGACTAGTTCTTGTTGAACATAGACTGCCATCTCTTCGTCAAGGGTCGGTAAGACGTGGGGGGCTTGCTCCACAATCGTGACTTGCAACCCGATCTTTTGTAAATTTTCTGCCATCTCTAATCCGATGAAGCCTGCGCCAACAACAACCGCATTTTTAGGTTTTGCTTCCAACGCGTGCATGATTCGGTCAATATCAGGTACATTTCTGATTGAAAAAACATTTTCTGCTGTCGAAATCCCCGAAATATTAGGAACAAATGGTTTTGCCCCTGGTGATAAAATCAGTACATCATATGCAACTATTTCTTTTCGCCCATTTGCTACCACTTCGATCTGTTTCTCTTCGGGAGAAATATTCACTACTTCATGGTTTGGTCGGACATCTAAGCGAAAACGAGCAGCCAAAGCTTCCGGTGTTTGAACTAATAATTTTTCTCGCTCATCAATTTCTCCTGAAACAAAATAGGGTAATCCACAGTTTGCAAATGAAACAAACGGGCCCTTTTCAAACACGATAATCTCCGCCTCTTCCATCAAGCGTCGTAATCTCGTAGCAGCAGACATCCCACCAGCTACACCACCAATAATAATAATTTTCATTTTATTTCCCTCTCACTTTCGTTCCACGCCATTGATTCATGCCACCACGAACATTCACTGCAGGATAGCCTGCTTTTCTTAACTTCTTAACAGCTTGTTTACTCCGCATACCAGATTGACAAATCACATAAATGGTTTCTTCTTGATTCCCACGATAATGATTAATCCGGGCCAAAGGAAGATTCTTAGCTTGTCGAATATGCCCCCCTTGGTATTCAGAATTTGTTCGAACATCAACAATCTTTGGATTAGTTGGTAGTTTTTCAGCTAATTCTTGTGTAGTGATTGTCGGAATGACCTTAAAAAATGAAAACATTACCTTCCCTCTTTTCTTTTTTACAAATATACCTCACGGGGTATATTTAACAGGAGGATTTCGAAACTGTCAAGAGAAATAGTTTTTTCACTTTGAAAAAAAGATTTTTATTTGCAAAAAATACCTACCTAAGGTATATTTCATTTATTATCATCAAAGGAGGACGTCATATTGGAAAAAGAAGCCAAAGAAACAAAAAAAATCATGAATCGTCTGAAACGGACTGAAGGACAAATCCGCGGTATTCAAAAAATGATTGAAAATGAACAAGAGTGCATTGACGTCATCACTCAGCTAACCGCAGTCCGTTCAAGTATCGATCGAGTAATGGGAATGATTGTTGCTGACAATCTTAAAAATTGTTTTGAAAAACCTGAAACCAATCCTGAAGAACAAGCAAAAAAATTAGAACAAGCAATCAATATGATTATCAAAAAATAAAGATTATTGAATCTTTTCCACAAAAAAAGGCTGTGACAATATATTGTCACAGCCTTTTTCCCCGAATAAACAGTGTTTCCAAAGCAACTTCTCCAAAATAAATTTTCTTTTCTTAAAAATATGAAAACTATTTTCGGAAAAGCACCTTGATTGTTTGAAACTTAACGCTTTGTGCCACAACTTTTTTATAAACAGCTAATTAAGTTTAGTCGAACACAACATTTTCCGATACTCTAATGCATATAGAATAAATGATAACATCAAACATAAGGCAATCACGCT
The DNA here is from genome assembly GCF_058216595.1 of Enterococcus sp. AAFC-DPL-6103. Taxonomy (NCBI): domain Bacteria; kingdom Bacillati; phylum Bacillota; class Bacilli; order Lactobacillales; family Enterococcaceae; genus Enterococcus; species Enterococcus sp. AAFC-DPL-6103. Next base: position 323,824 of record NZ_CM177102.1, on the reverse strand, counting down.
GAAAATGACTCTTACCCAAGTTTCAGCCAATCGAGGAAAGACTAATAAAATCACCATACCTAAGTAAATCACTGCTGTTGCCAATTTTCCATACCATTTGGCTCCACTTAATTTCACCTTATGTTTCAGCCCAATTATCCCTGCAACTAGCATAAATCCCTCTTTTATTACAAATAATCCTAACAATAGCCAGATCCATGGTCGATACCATGCCATTGATAAAATCAACACAAATTGTGTAAGTTTGTCAGATAAAGGATCTAGCAATTTTCCTAATTCGGTAACTTGGTTAAAACGACGCGCGATGTAGCCATCTAAAAAATCAGTTAATCCTGAGACAGCAATCACTATTCCCGCCAAATAAAAGGCACGTTGCCAAACAAAATAAAGATATATTGGCAACAAAACGATCCGAAAAAGCGAAAGCCCATTGGGAATTGTTTTGATTTCTTCTCGCCAATTTTGCGTAATTTTCATCTGTTAACAACTCCTTTCTCAAAACTCGTTCCATTTTATTTTAACTTAAGCCCCACGAAAACACTATCATAGCGGGTTATCTCCTTTAGTGAATATCGGGTTCTTTTTTCTTTTGATGTTGTCGTGTACGCATTTCTTTCAACAGCTCTTTATGCGCCTTTTTCGATCCTCTTTCTAAATCACGTTGTTTTTTTCTTGTTTTAAAGTCTACAAATAGACTATCTAGATCGTATCCTTCAGGGTACAATTCACTTGCACTTCGTCTGAACTGCACGCGTTGACGAAGGACTGCTATTTTTTCGTCGTTTAAGTAAATCACTACTCTTTCTGAACCATCATCTTCAAATACTAGTCCCTCTTTTTGATATTCTGTTAACCATACACGATCTCCTTTATCAAAACATCGTTTGACAAACTCAGTCGCGTTAGTTCCTACTTTTGAGCCTAGTTCTGCAAAATCTTTTTTCTCTGTTTGATACGTTTTTTGTTGGATATATTTTTGCGCTTGGCCAATCAGCGCGGAAGACATTTTCATTTTTTTCGCAATCCACAACGCTTGACTATCACCTGTTTCACCTACTTGTAACAAGTATTTTGGTTGTAAAGCGTCTCTATCAAACGCCATTGCTGCAGGGATAAAATCTTCATGTTCCTTAGCAAACTTCTTGATTTCACCATAATGAGTCGTTGCAACAAGCAAGGCGCCTTTCTCATACATCGTTTCCATGATTGCAACAGCCAACGCTGCGCCTTCATTAGGCTCTGTTCCACTGCCGATTTCATCAAGTAAAACTAACGTATTTCTGTTCACCTTTTTTAAAATTTCTGCAATATTTTGCATATGACCAGAGAACGTACTCAAAGCATTTTCTAAGTTTTGTTGATCGCCAATGTCTACAAATAATTCGTCAAAAATAGCGAGTTCTGTCCCTTCTTGTGCTGGGACTTGTAAACCGAACATCGCCATGAGTGTAAATAATCCTACCGTTTTCAATACAACTGTTTTCCCACCAGCGTTCGCACCTGTAATCACCAAGCCACGATAATCAATCCCTAAGTCAAAGTCTAACGGCACTGCATGTTCAGCTAAGAAAGGATGTTTCCCTTGCTTGATTGAAATTCTTTCTGATTTATTGATTCGTGGTGTGACACCTTGTAATTCACGGCTATACTTCGCACGAGCAAAAATGATATCTAACGCTGTAATCGTTTCAATAATCAAACTGATTGCTTGTTCTTCTTCTGCTAGCAATCCAGTTAATTCAGCTAACACTTGGTATTCTTCCGCAATTTCTTCTGCTTTTAGCAACTGGTATTGCTCATTTGACTTAGCAATAACTGCTGGTTCCATAAAAACGGTCGTCCCTTTATTTGATTGTTCAATAATCGTTCCTGAAAATTTATTTTTATAACTTGCCTTGATCGGAATCGTGTAATGCTCACCCTTTCGAACAATCATTGCCTCTTGGATCATTTCTTTATGATTTGGATGACGTAAAATTTTTAATAAACGTTCTTGAATTTCTTTTTCTAAATTCTGTAGGTGTTTTCGTACTTTTCGTAAATTTCGTGAAGCGTTATCACTCACTTGTTGGTTCGTGATTTTTTGATAAATCATTTCTTCCACTGCCAACAAGTCTGGCAAATGATTGGTATACGCATGTAAAGTGGGTGTTTGATATTGATTTTTCTCAAAAAACTTCGTAATCATTCGACTACTTCTCAAAAAATCAGCATACTCAATCAAGTCTGCAGGGGTTAAAATCAATCCTTTTTTCACTTGCTCTGTTAAATGACCAATTCGACTAAGACCCATAAATGGTACGTGTTGGTTACTTTCTAAAATTGTCCGTGCTTCTTTCGTCTCCACTTGCCAAACTTGAACAGTTTGCAAATTTGTTTGAACAGTTGTTTGTTCAATTCGCTCCTTGGTGTATTGTCCGATCGCACGTTTTTTTACTTCTTCTTTGATTTCATTAAATTGTAATTTTTCAATCATTTGATTATTCATATTCTCTCCTTTTCTACGAAGAGATACCCGTCCTAAAATAAATAAATCCCTAGAAAACTTTTATTGTAAAAAACAAACACTTACCTTAAGCCTTTTTCAAAGTACGATGAAATAACACAAACCGCTATCGCTTGTTACGTCTTTTTCCGTACAAAAAAAGGACGCAACACAGCTTAAAAGTTGTGTCCCATCCTTAAAAAGTCAAAAAATATGTTCTTCTGACAGGTATCACTCATAAGCACACCAAATAAACCTCTATTGGTTCATCGGTTATTCAACTTACTAATTAGATACCTACTACACTCACAAAAATTCCCCATTCATCTAGGTTTATTTATTTTCCACTTAACTATAGCAAGGAGACGATACTTTGTCAATTTTATCCCTCAATTTATGATTTTCTACCAGTGATTCTGACTTGGATTCCATTTGGATCAAAGAGAATCAATTGTCCTTCTTCATTTTTCTCATAGTCGATTGCTTTTGTTTTCCAATATTCTTCTAGACGAGTTAATTCAGCTAGCGGTACTTCAAACGTATAGTAATTCAAGCCCAGATCATTAGGTGCCATTGCTGGAATATGTGTACCTAACCAAATATTGCTGCCAATATGGTGATGATAAGAACCAGCCGCAAAAAATTTTGCTTGGTTACCAAAATCATTTTTTAAACTCAAGCCTAGCACTTCTGTAAAAAATGTTTGTGTTTGATCTAAATCTCTGACTTTTAAATGAATATGACCTACAATCGATCCCTTAGGAAATCCATGCCAATGGCGACTAGCTGATTCTAGTACACCATCGCCATCTAATGCTTCGGTTACTCCGACGATTTCGCCATCTTCTTTGATTTGCCATTCGCGCATCGGCTTATCTCGATAAACTTCGATGCCATTTCCTTCTGGATCGGTTAAATACAAGGCTTCACTATACCCATGATCGCTAGCACCAGCAATCGGCGCTTTGACTTGTAAATAATGAAGCAAGGCATCACCCAATGCTTCTCGCGTCGGTAATAAAAAGGCGACATGATATAGTCCAGTTTTTCTAGTAACTGGTAATGGATTTTCGATTTTGGTTAAAATCAGCAACACTTGATCTTCCACGCCTAAAAAACTTTGATTTTCTGTTGATTCCAGTAACGTCAACCCAATGACACGTTCATAAAAATCAGTCATTTTCACTAAGTTTGAAACAGTTAATGCGACTACTCCGATGTGTGCTGTAGCTGCTAATTGAAAATCTGGTATTAAAATCGCCATCGCTTTATCCTCATTTTCTATTTATTTGATTACATCCAGTATACAGCTTACTTTTTGTAAGTTGAAATAAAATGCTTGTTCACCAAAAAAAGTGCGAGATGAACTTTCACCCCACACTTAGAGATTCACGATTTAATTTATCTGATTATCAAACCATCAATGAAAAAACGCCAACCGCTACGATTGCACCTGCAACAGGTCCAAGAACCGGTACCCAAGAATATGCCCAATCCGAAGTTCCTTTGTTCCCAATTGGCAGCACCGCATGAGCAATACGCGGACCTAAGTCACGTGCTGGGTTAATGGCATATCCCGTTGGACCACCAAGTGATAGACCGATTGCTAAAATCAAGCCCCCAACAGCAAATACATTTGTTCCATCAGCAAATGCATTTTCGCCAAACGCTAATAGACCTAAAACTAAAACAAACGTACCAATCAATTCAGTGATAAAGTTTGCAGGATAATTTCTAATTGCTGGTCCAGTGGCGAACGTTCCTAAGATAGCTCCTTGATCTTTCGTTGCTTCCCAATGTGGTAAGTAAGATAGCCATACTAATACTGCACCAAGAAATGCACCTAGCATTTGGGCAATAATAAATGGGAAAACAAGGTTCCACCCAATTGCACCAGTCATCGCCATTGCAATACTAACTGCGGGGTTCAAGTGAGCAGGTCCCATAAATCCCGAAATGTAAACAGCCATCGTTACTGCCATCCCCCAACCTAAAGCAATGACGATCCAACCAGATGCTTGTGCTTTACTCTTATTCAAGTTAACCGCTGCACAGACACCATCACCAAGCAATACTAAAATCAACGTGCCAATAAACTCTCCCATGATTTGGGTCATTTCTGCGCTCATTTATTCTCCTCCTTTAATTCACGTAAATCTGACTCATCGACTAATTGATTGAAGTGACTTGTTTCTTGTTCCTTTTCTTCTTCAGACCAACCGAAATAAGCAGCCATTGCGTCAATCACAGGTTGTTTTAATTCATCTAGTTGATCTCGTTCAAATAACATATGGTTTGTTCGACGGATGAAGTAATCACCTGGTGTTAAGACCATTTCATTTTCTAGACCATAACGTAACCGAGCAGATTCTGCCAAACTCAAACCAGAATATGGTGCCATTTCTTTAGCTAATTCAAAGATTCGCTTAGCATTCGTTCCATAAAAATCAGCGATATAATGTGCATCTTCTTCAGACAAGCCAGCTTCCACACCGATTTTTGCTAATTCTTCGACCGTTTCTTCTAGTTTTGTTGGATCAAAATCGCCACCAGAAATAGCATACGTTTTTGAATCGATTTCTTTGAAGGTTAAGTCATATTTTTCTTGTAATAGTTGGCGAATCAAAGCCAATGCCCCTTCAGACATTTTGCGGTAATCGGTAATTTTCCCACCAGATAAAGTTACTAATCCATCTGGTTCGATTTCAAGAGAACTTCCTCGAGAAATGGCAGATGGTGCTAAATCTTTTTCACCACGACTATTTTCTAAATGATTCAAAACATCTTCTACTTCAATTCGAGAAACTTGATTTTCTTTAAATTGAGTTACTGCATCAATCACTTGATTAAAACTTTTATCTGAGATCGAACCATTGTCACCACCATTGTAATCTGAACCAGAATTTCCAATTAACAATGGACGTAACCCTGCCCAGCTTGACTCAATATCATCTAACGTAATATTTGCTTCTGGATAACGATGGTTGATAACATCTAAAAGATAGTCAACGTCTTCTTGCGTTACTTTTGGATCTGTGTATTCTCCTTGATAATCCGTATCTGTTGTTCCAAAATACGTCTTGTTTTCACGAGGAATAGCAAAAACCATACGTCCATCTTGCTTACCTGTGTCAAAATAGGTTGGTTGTGGAACTGGTAATTTCTTGCTATCGACTACTAGATGAATCCCTTTTGTCGGACGCATTTTCGGCACAACTGCCCGAGCGAAATTCATATTACGAACTTTGTCGACCCAAGGTCCACTTGTATTGATTACAACTTTTGCTTTGATTTCAACTACTTCGTCAGTTAATAAATCTCTTGCTTTAACGCCAACGATTTGATTTCCTTCATACAAGAAGCCAACCGCTTTCATTTTACTTACCAAGTAAGCACCATCTTCAGCTGCTTTTTTGATATTATCAATCACCAAACGTGAATCATTGTTACGAAAATCAAGGTAAACACCTGCACCTAGTAGTCCTTCTTTTTTTAAAAATGGTTCACGCTCTAAAACTTCATCTGGCGTCAATGTATAATTTTCATACTTTGTCCCAATCACGTTAGCCAAACGATCATATAAATCCATAGCAATTTTGACAGAAAACATATTGAAAGTCGTTGCACCTTCATCTTCATAAATAGGTAGTAGCATTGGATCTGGTTTAGGAATGTGTGGTGCAACCTGTTGAACCACTGCACGCTCAGTCACTGTGTCTGCTACAACTTCAACATCAAAATTTTTCAAATAACGAATGCCACCATGGACTAGCTTAGTTGAACGTGAAGAAGTGCCTTCAGCAAAATCTTGCATTTCAATCAAGCCAGTCTTCATACCAGCCGCAGCAGCTTGCACTGCTACCCCAGCACCAGTAATCCCACCACCAATGATGAGTAAATCTAATTCTTCTTTTTGCATTGCTTGAATACTTGCTTGTCGTGTTTTCTTTGAGAACATGGTTTTTCCTCCCTTATTCAAATACGCGTGTTGCTTCTACAGCTTTTTTCCAACCACTGTAAAGTTTCTCACGTCTTTGTTCTTCCATTTGAACCTCAAACATTTTCCCAGCTTCGTAAAATTCACGAATTTCATCCATATCTTTCCAATAACCTACTGCTAAACCTGCCAAGAAAGCTGCTCCTAAAGCAGTTGTTTCCAAGTTTTCAGCTCGTTGGATTGGTGTGTTCAAAATATCTGTTTGGAATTGCATTAAATACTCATTGTTGGCTGCTCCGCCATCTACTTTTAATACAGGAATTTGAATACCCGTATCTGCCTGCATGGTTTCAATGATGTCACGAACTTGGTAAGCAATTCCTTGTAACGTTGCTTTAATGATATCTTCTTTCGTCGTTCCCCGAGTAATCCCAAACATCGCTCCGCGTGCTGCTTGATCCCAATAAGGTGCGCCTAACCCTACAAACGCTGGAACAACATAAACTTCATCATCACTTGTTGAACGTTTTGCTGCTTCTTCTGAGTCACTTGCTTTTTGCATCATCTGTAACCCATCACGTAACCACTGAATCGAAGAACCTGCCACGAAAATACTTCCTTCCAAGGCATAGTACACTTTACCGTTGATTCCATAACCGATCGTAGTTAATAAATTATTTTTTGATAATTGCGGTGTCTCACCTGTATTCATGACAATAAATGAACCTGTACCATACGTGTTTTTTACCATGCCGGGTTCAAATGCCATCTGACCAAATAATGCTGCTTGCTGGTCGCCTGCCATTCCTGAAATTGGTGCTTCACTACCATAAAAATGATAACCTTGTGTATAGCCATAAACTTCTGAATTAGACGTTGCTTTTGGCAACATTGCACGAGGAATTTTCAGCAAATCAAGAATTTCTTGATCCCATTCTAAATTATGAATATTGAACAACATCGTTCTACTAGCATTGGAATAATCTGTTACATGTGCTTGTCCATCTGTCAACTTCCAAACCAACCATGAATCAATTGTTCCAAAAAGTAATTCACCTTTTTCTGCACGCTCTTGTGCGCCCTCCACATGATCTAAAATCCAGCGAATTTTAGTAGCTGAGAAATACGCGTCAATCACTAATCCTGTTTTTTCATGGAAGAATTTTTGATAGCCTTCTTCTTTCAATTGATTCGCAATATCCGCTGATTGACGAGATTGCCAAACGATTGCGTGGTAGATTGGTCGTCCCGTGTCTTTTTCCCAAATAACTGTCGTTTCGCGTTGATTCGTAATACCAATCCCAGCGATTTGATTGGGTTTGATCCCCGATTCAATAAATGCTCCTGCAATAACTGATTGAACTGAGTTCCAAATTTCATTTGCATCGTGTTCGACCCAACCATCTTGAGGAAAATGTTGAGTGAACTCTTTTTGCGAACTGCCGATGTGTCTTCCCTTTTTGTCAAAGATGATCGCTCGTGAGCTCGTTGTCCCTTGATCAATGGCCATAATGTAAGTTGATTCTGTCATTGTTATCCCTCCATTTTTTGCAAACGCTTTCTTTAACTGAACTAATCATACAATGTAATTAAAAAAAGAAACTGCCAAAAATTGATTTTTTTGAATTATTTTTGACAGTTTTCTTTCAATTCCTTGATACGAATGACTTTCAAAGATGTTAATTTTTTTCTTTTTTGTAACGTTCAATCTGATTTTTCAATCGTGCAATATCATAACTAGAAGCAAATTCTGAAAGATAATAGCGATTTTCTTCTTTGTTAATTTGATTAAACGTTATGATAAGATCATATTTTTTTCCTTCTTGGTATGATTCTACTTGCACACCACTAATTCCCTTAAGTTCGCTCAATAAAAATTGCTGGAAAGCAATGCGATAAATCGGTAAAGTCGTTAAATCAATCCCGATAATCACTAATTTCGCAATATAAAAATCAATCATCATCAGAACACTAGCATATAAAATCATTAAGTTATCCAATGTTTGAATATCAAATTCTTTCGTAGGTAACTGCTTGATAGCTGTTTCTTTTAGTTGTTCCAATAACTTGCTCAAAGAATGCCCAAGCATCTTTTTCTGTTGTTCAAGCAAGTGTTTACGATCGTAAATCGTTAATTTACCATAAAAGAAATATAATTCATTATTGATTTGTGAGAGTTGATACCCGACAGCTTTTTCTTCACTGATTTTTAGTCGCCTTGGACGATAATGCCATAACATCGTTTCTCGAATATATGTATCCAAAACTGCAGTTGGTAATTTTTTGCTTCGAGTCAACTCATACTGATAAAAAATTTCCTCTTCTAAAATTGAAAAAGAAACAAAAAAACTATAAAACATCAGCGTTTCGTACGCACTTAGATCCGCTGCTAAACGACTCAGATATAAAATCAAGATTGCATCGATTGTTTGATACAGCCGATCTTCTTGATATAGCTGTTTCTTTTCCCGCAAAGTTGAAAAAGTCGTTTTTTCGCTCACTAATCGCTTCTTCGTAATTCCCACCCAACAAGCTAATTGAGCAGTCGAAAATGTAGAAAAAGTTGTTTCTAACACATGCTCCAACCCTAAGATAATCGTCTTTTTATCTGGTGTATTTTGGAGGTAAAGTGGACGTTGTTCTTCAGGAATAAATCGAAATAATTCGTAATAAAAGTACCTTACTTGCAGTTCTTCTCCGTAAAGTTGACCATTTTTTATCTGGATTCCAAACTCTTTCAGTAATCGATTCAATTCTTTGATCTTCCGAAAAACAGACGATTCACTGATAGAAAAAGCCGTTGCTAACTGGACAATTGAAGCTTGTTGATGTTCCAATAGATATGTCAGTAATTTGTATTTCAAGCTATCTTGTAAAAGGTGCAATATGATTTGTTCCAAACTTACTGTTTCATCCAAAGACAAGATGACTTGATAATCAGTTCGAAAAACTTCTACTTTTTTTTGCATACTCAAACCAATCAGTTCAATCTCTTCCAAGTAGGAATCAAAGGATGATTTAGACAACTCCACCTCATGACGCAATTCATTCAAGGAAGATTGTCCACCTCGTAAGACTAATTGACGTAAAATTGTTACTTGTAGTTGTTCTTTCTTTTCTAGTAATTCTTCAACTCTCATAAGAAGACTCACTCATCTCTAAAATCGTTTCTGGAGTTCGGTATTCTGGTTGGAAAAATAACTCATGCGCCCCCAATTGTTGTAACGTCCACTGCTGTTCGATCGCAATCGTCAATAGATCCAATAATCGAAAAACAGATGACTTACTTTGAAGTTGTGCACCAATCAATTGATCTGTTTCCTGATCAACCAATAACTGGAGGTAAATCTTTTCATTATTCGTAAGCGAAACACGATGTTCTTGATTGATTTTCCGAACTCTTCCTGCATAAAAAAAGCGTTCACTTTCGGTCAAACCTACGCTACCAATAAAATGTCCAAACCATTTATTACCAACTGGACGATAGGTACCACTATCTTTCGTCGGTTTCCCACTGATTGTTTGACTAACTACTTGTGCTGTTCGAATAGCATTATTCACTAGTGAAACATACATTTTTTCTTGTGTTGGTCGAAAGGTTACTTGGATAGCATCCCCAATGGCATACACATTTTTTCGTGAGGTTTGCAGATAGTCGTCCACCCAAATCGTTCCATCATCATTCAGACTGATAGTCTCTGCCCATAAACTGTTATCTGGTCGTGTATGATTAGCTAATAAAACTAGATCATAATGAGCTTTGCGTTTTTCAGACTCTAAAATAGCACCATTTTTATCGGCTAAAACTTGGACTTGTTCATTCAAAAAAAGCTGTATGCCGCTTTTGGTCATTTCATTCACGATTGACTCTGTCATTTGTTCATCAAGATAACGAAACAAAATTTGATTGCGGCTTTCATAAAGATCAACTTTTTTTCCTAAAGCTGTTAAGTCTTCTGCTAGCGCCACACCTACTTGTCCTGCCCCTACAACTGCTACTTTATCCGCTTGCGCAAGTATTGCTTCCAACTCAGTAAAATCGTTTCCCCTCTTAACGGAATAAATGTACTGTGCTTTTGGCTCCTCCATTCGTCTAAAACTTTGCGCGGAACCCGTCGCAATAATCAATTGGTCAAAAGGTAATTTTTCCCCGTTGTCTAATATCACTTCATTTCTCACTAACCCAATCGCTGCCTTTTGTGTCATTACATTGATTCGACTATTTTTTTCAAGTCTTTCTTTTGTTATCCAATGGCTTTGTTTTTTGTCAATGATTTGTTGCGTCAAGAGTAAATGAAAGCTGCTTGGGATAAAACCGATTTCATTTTGTTTTTCGATCAAATAAATTTCTGCTTGTGGACAAGCTTCGTTAAGTAATTGAGCTGCGTGGATTCCTGCGAATGAACCGCCAATGATCACAATTTTCATCTATGTTCTCCTTTTCTGATCTTCTTATTTGCAGAATAGCATTTCAGTCAAAATGTTTCAAAAATATCACTCTTCTTAACGATTTTTTCCTTAAAAAAAAACAAAAAAACTCAGTAAAAGAGATTCTTCCTCCTCTCGGATGAAATTGTTCTCTTTCGCTAAGTTTTCTCGTGTGTGTTGGAATTGTGAATGAATTGGATTGAATTTATGTAAAGTTTCTGATCAAGAATGATTACTTAAGCAAAAACTTCCAATGATTTGAACAACGTCAGTTGCAATTGTTAACTAATTTTCTTTTCACGAAAAACTGATACAAGCATACTAATTTTCGTTATTTAAAGTTACAAAACAGTTGAATCCTTTTGCTGTAAAAATCATGTGTGCATATCATATGATTTTTTGGATTATTTGTCAAAAATCTATACCTATTTTATCGTGCTGACTTGATAATAAAGTCAGGCAGCTTGTTTAGTGCATTTGCCTGACTTTTCTCAATTAGCTACTTCTTATCAAACCTTCAACACAAATGCTTCATACGGACGCATCGTCACTTCTCCAACAGGTACCTCTGTCAATTCATAGTTTGTTAAAATAATTTCTGTACTCTGTGGAACTGAAACTGTCTGATTCTGTTCCGATAAATTACATGCGACCAACCATTTTTCGTCACCTAAACTACGCAAGTAAGCAAAAACTTCTGTTGGTGTGTGCACTAATTCATATTCCCCCCAAACAATAACATCATGTTCTTTTCGTAAAGCAATCAATTGCTGATAGGTATAAAAAATCGAATTCGCGTCTGCTAATGCTTGTTCTACGTTGATTGTTTGATAATTTGGATTCACGTGTAGCCACGGAGTTCCAGTCGTAAAACCGCCATTTGTACTTTCATCCCACTGTATCGGTGTTCGAGCATTATCTCGCCCCTTAGCATTGATTGATTCAATCAAGTCCTCTTTAGAAAAACCTAACGATAATCTTTCTTGGTACATATTGATAGTTTCAATATCCGTTGCTTGCTTGATATCAGTAATGGGATAGTTGGTCATTCCAATTTCTTCTCCCTGATAAATATAGGGCGTCCCCTTCATCAAGTGTAATAAAATTGCAAAAGCTTTGGCACTCTCTACTCGATACTGTTGATCATTTCCCCATCTTGAAACAATTCGTGGCAAATCATGGTTATTCCAAAATAAACTATTCCACCCTTCATTTCCTAAAGAAGTTTGCCATTTTGACAATACTTCCTTCAATTTGGTTAAATCTAATGGTGCTAAATCCCATTTTTCTTTTCCTTCTTGCTGATCTAAACCAACGTGCTCAAATTGGAAAACCATGGACAATTCATTTCGTTGTGGATTAGAATACAATTTCGCAATTTCTGGCGTTGCCCCCCAGGTTTCTCCAACTGTTAAAAGATCTTTGCCACCAAATGTTTCAGCATTCATCTCTTGTAAGTATTCATGGAGTTTTGGTCCGTTTCCTGTAATTTCTTGATCTGGAAGTTTGCCAATCAAGTCAATCACGTCCATCCGAAACCCGCCAACACCTTTCTCAATCCAAAAATTCATCATGTCATAGACTTCTTGACGAACTTTTTCATTTTCCCAATTTAAATCAGGTTGTTTTTTGCTAAATAAATGTAAGAAATATTGTCCTGAGTCTTCATCAAATTCCCAAGCAGAACCACTGAATGTGGAGCGTAAGTTATTAGGCACCTGACCAGCAACAGGATCACGCCAAATATAGTAATCACGATAAGGATTTTCTGGACTCTTTCGTGCTTCAACAAACCAAGCATGTTCATCTGAAGTGTGATTGACTACTAGATCCATAATGATTCGGATGTCTCTTTTCTTTCCTTCTGCAATCAACTCTTCCATATCTGTCATCGTACCAAACTCACTCATGATTTCTTCGTAATTGCTGATATCGTACCCATTATCATCATTAGGTGACTGATAGACTGGCGACAGCCAAATAGCGTCTATTCCTAAAAGTTCAAGATAATCTAAACGCGAAATAACTCCTTGTAAATCTCCAATTCCGTCCCCATTCGTATCTTGAAAACTTCTTGGATAAATTTGATAAACGACCGCACGTTGCCACCATTGTTCCTTCATATTCATTCCTCCTATACATTTGCTCAAGTAAAAAAGAAATCGCTTACGTTTTTATTCAACGAAATTAGCTTTTTCACTTTAGATCTGGTTGCTTGAATTGTAGCGTGACTAAATCAAATAGTAAATAGACCTTTTCTTGTCATTTTTCATAAAAAAAACAAAAAGCCTTTCATCACAATCACTAGAAAGAATATTCGTGATGAATGTTAACGATAACAATTTTTGAAGCAATTAAAATTTCTTTATAAGAAGACAAAAAAATCCAGAGGACTTCTCCTCTGGATTACACCTCATGCTTTTCTCTATCAAAACCACTTGATGAAGAACCTGATATTATTTAGAAATACTGCTTTATTCAGCGACTGTTACGTCACCAGTTACTGATGCGCCATCTTTATCTAAAACAGCAGAATCTTTATATTCTTGTTTTTCAAATGTGATGTTTCCGTCAACTTTCGCACCGTTTAAAACAAAACCATTTGCTTTTACTTCGATATTTCCTTTAACTGTTCCGTGAACGATGTTGAAGTTTTCTGATTCAACGATCAATGTTGGAACTGTTACTGTGTATTCATCTGTTACATTACGTTTATCATCTTGTGCGTACAAAGCAAATTTACGATAGATATCGTTACCTGCTTCACCTTTGTCATGGAATTCACCAGCAACTGTTACATCGTTATCAAATGTAACGTCTGCAGTTGTTGCAACGATCCAGTTACCATCAGCACCTAACGCTTTTTCTAAGTCGCTTGCTTTATCACTTACTGATGCACCTGAAACTACTTCTGTTGTTGAAGCAGTGCTTGAAGATGCTGCTGTTCCTTTATCTGAATCTGAGCCACAAGCTGTTAAAAACATTCCTGCTGCTGCCAAAGTTACGACTGTTGTTGCTAATTTTGTGTGTTTCATGATGTTACCTCCAATTATTGTGAGTTAGTTTTCCTCATCACAATTTTACTAATAAAACGCCTACAAATCAATAAATTGTCTCTTTTCTTCTGTTTTAATTAAAAAAAACCTATCTGTAAGTTAGTTCACTTACAAATAGGTAACGATTTATTTGTTAATTCACATTTAAAATCCACATAAAGCCAATAAAAACAAAGAATAATAAATACATGATAGGCGAAACTTCTTTTCCACGTTTAGCAGCAATCATTGTGATTGGATAGAAAATAAATCCTAACGCAATCCCATCAGAAATACTGTAAGTTAACGGCATGCCAATCAAAATCAAGAAAGAAGGAATCGCAATTTCCATTTTTCCCCATTCAATTTGGCGAAGTGACTGAGCCATCAATACACCAACAATAATCAATGCAGGTGCTGTCACTTGTGGCGTCACGATTGCTAATAAAGGCGAGAAGAACAAGCCTAATAAGAAAAATCCACCCGTTGTAATAGCTGTCAAACCAGAACGGCCACCAACCGCGATCCCTGCAGAAGATTCTACATAAGCGCCAACTGGCGAAGTTCCTAACAATGAACCAGCCAACATCGCTGTTGAATCAGCTGCCAATGCTTTACCAACTCGAGGCATTTTATTTTCTCGCATGAATCCTGCTTGATTGGCTAAACCAACTAAAGTTCCAGCCGTATCAAAGAACGTAACTAATAAGAAAGTTAAAACAACGACCCACATTTGTAAAGAATTAATATCCCCAATGTGTTTCAAAGCAACCAAAAATGTTGGTTTCAAACTTGGTGCAGCTGAAATAATTTGTGTTGGCATTTGGATCAAGCCAGTAACTAAACCAAGTAATGTAGTTCCAATCATCCCAATAAAAATTCCACCTGGCACACGACGAACCAATAGAATAGCTGTCACGACCAAACCAAAAATAGTTAACCAAGTAGATCCAACGTTCAAGGGACCTAAACCAACTAATGTCGATTCATTTGCTACAATAATTCCGCCTTCACTCAAACCTAAGAAAGCAATAAATAGACCAATACCACCAGAAATTGCATACTTTAAATCTGCTGGAATCGCATCAATAATCATCTCACGCAATTTAAAAATCGTAATGATAATAAAAATCAATGAAGCGACAAATACTCCTGCTAGTGCTGTTTCCCAA
Source organism: Enterococcus sp. AAFC-DPL-6103 (assembly GCF_058216595.1). Taxonomy (NCBI): domain Bacteria; kingdom Bacillati; phylum Bacillota; class Bacilli; order Lactobacillales; family Enterococcaceae; genus Enterococcus; species Enterococcus sp. AAFC-DPL-6103. Next base: position 308,767 of record NZ_CM177102.1, on the reverse strand, counting down.
GGAATACCCATTCCCAAACAAACGGAATACGCAAAAAATGCGTTAATTCCTAACGCTGGCGCAGTTGCTATTGGATAACGTGCTAAAACTCCCATCAAAATACAACCTAATGCACTCGCTAAGGCTGTTGCTGTAAAGACCGCTCCTTCATCCATACCAGAAGCACCCAATACAGTTGGATTAACAAATAAAATATACGCCATTGAAATAAACGTAGTAAAACCAGCTAATACTTCACGTTTGACCGTAGTATTTAGCTTTTCTAGCTCGAAGTAGGAAAGTATTTTTTCCTTCATCTGACATCCTCCTAAAAATCCGAACATTAAAAAATAAGTTCGTAAAAAAATGATTAAACACTAAAACAACGTGTTTAATCATATAATAATTAGCAACATAAGTAAACTAAAATTTAGAATAATCAGTAAAACACGAACATTTTCCAAACTCATATTCCATTTAACACTAGCACGCTAACATTAGTATTTTTATCAAATAATTGTTTCAGGGGTTTTGGCTGTTAACGTACTTCTTTTTCCACTTACATCGAATGTCTTCTCCGTTAATTCTTTCAAAGCTTCCATTGCCTGCGCACCCCGGGCTGCCTGTTCTTCATTGATTGATTCGATCACCAAGATCGCCTTGGTTGTTTCTTCCGTCAACATCGTCCGCTGTGCTTCACGCCAATTCAAGCAACGACAAATTGCTCCTTCTTCATCAAAATAAATTAGTTCTTCTGGTAAAGCCGGCGCATCTTCTTGCGCACCTAAAGGTAAGAATTTTTCGCCACCAATTGCTTTTCCCAACTGTAAATCACCTTTTATTTTTTCTAGATCTTCTCCCCCACACGGCACGCCATATTCCAAAGAAATACTGTTGTAACAGTCCACCAATGGATTGATCGGTGAGAATTCACGCCCTTGACTGACTCGCTTTAATAAAGCTTCAATGGATGAACGCGCACCTTTTTTCGTTTTGAATTTCGTAAAAGCTTGTCGCCACTGTACAATCACTTCATTTTGACTAAATGGCTCCTCCGTTAGATAAACTTGTGCTTTTTTAGCCGCTTGACCCAGTAACTGAGTAGCTTTCGCCTCATTGGACGGATCAACCTGATTATTGATTCCTTCGATAACTAATAATTCAATTGTTGCATTCGGAAAAATTTCCCAAAAGCTTTGATCAACTATCACCTTTTTCATTTCACTTTCCATCCTCTCTAATAAGTTCTTTGACAAAAATATAATCTGTTTGCGCATCATCACCCATATAAAAAATATGTTCACTAAAATGAGTAAATCCCCATTTACGATAAAAAGCTAACGCTGTTTTGTTGTGTTCCCAAACACCTAGCCAAATTTTTCTTTTTTTCTTCTCCTTCGCTTTCGCAACAGCTAGTTCCATCAAACGATTTCCTAAACCCATACGTTTAAACTGTTTTCGTACATAAATACGTTCAATTTCTAAAAAATCTGCTGACATCTCTTCTGACTGTTGCTCATCAATATTGATTTTTAGATAAGCTGCCGGTACATCAGATACCATTAATAAATAAAATTCCGAACCAGTCGTCATTAGTTCTCGACGCAACTTGCCGATTTCATAAGCTTCTTCCAAATAAATCGTCATATTTACATCTGTATTAAATTCTCCAAATGTATCTTCATATGTTTCAATACTGATTGCTTGCAGTTGTTGTGCATCATCTTCTGTTAGTTTTTTTAGAGTTATTTCTGCCATATAAAGTATAATTTCCTCTCAATAAATTCGTTTATTTCCTTTTTTTACAAAATTCCAATCATCACTCACGTTTGCACTCACTTTTTCTAATAAAATTTTCAATTGCTGTGCTTCTTCTTCTGTAATCCCCTGTAGAGCAACTTGATTTGAATACTCATTTTCTCGAATGATTAATGGATAAACAGTTTTTCCTTTACTTGTTGGATAAAGATGTCTTATTTTTCTGTTTTCTTGATCTTGTTCTTTCTCGATCAGCCCATTTTTTTCCAACTTTTTAATGGCACGAGCAGTTGTAGTTCGATCCACCTTGATCATTTCTGCTAATTTTTCCTGGATGATTCCGGGATTTTCACAAATACGAACAAGGTAAAGATACTGACCACGTGTCAAATCAACTTCTTTGAATTCAATGTTACTGATGGAATCTAAAGCTCGAGCAATCACACCAATATCCCGAAGAATCTCTACCAATCAAATTCCTCTTTTCATTTATTTATTTTCTAGTTTACTCTTTTTTGTTGCAAATGCAACAATTTATTTTAATTAAATAAAAGCCAAATCAATCAGCACATCTGCCAGTCAATTTGACTCAATCGTTTGAATCACTTTACTCAAAATAAGTATTCTTTTGTTTTTGCAAATATTCCAGTTGTTCTCTCGTCGTTCGTTTTACCGATAGTTTAGGTAAGTTGTCTAACGCAAAAAAATCCATGTTTGAAGTTTCGTTATTTTCAACAAAGGAGCCTTCAATAATTGAGCAACTAAAAATCAGTTTATAATATTGATAGACTTGTGGAATATCTTTTCTCAAATTCGTATCAAAGATACCCAATAACTCATCTACTTGAACAATTAATCCTGTTTCTTCTAACACTTCTTTTTGAATGTTTTCTTTGGGCGACAGACCTACTTCAGCGTAGCCACCAGGAAGTGCCCATTCTTTTGTTTTTTTGTCTTCAACTAGCAGCACCTTATCCTCATGCTTGATATACGCGCGTACATCAACTTTAGGTGTCGGGTATCCCTCATTTTGTTCTGTTAATTGAAATAGTTCAGCAACAGATTCCCGCCCAACCCTACTCAGTAGTTCCAAAGAAAGTTTCTTTAATTCTTGATACCGTTCTTTGTCAAATTCATCTTTTCCATAATACAAACCTGCTTCAGCAATTGCTAATAACCTGCGATACATCTCTAAATCACTCACACTTCTTTTCTCCTTCCCAAAAATCCAATCATCTATTTTTAGTTTAACGCAATCGTTTACACTTAACTAAATGTTTCACTTTTCTTGACAAAAATTTAGAGAAAATTTCCGCGTATTTATTTTGACACAGTAGTAGAATCACAATAAGTTTTCTGCTATGCTTAGTGGCACATCAAGAAAGGAGAATAAAGATGAACGGACAATTAGATTATAAAACTGCCATCAAAGACACTTTGCCTACTGTTTTTGGCTATATCGGAATTGGTATTGCATTCGGGGTCGTTGGACATGCTGCTGGTCTTCATTTATTCGTTATTTTCATGCTCTCAGCTTTTGTTTATGCAGGCTCTGCACAATTCATCACTGTCAGTATGTTAACTGTTTCAAGCCCTGTATTATCAATTATTTTATCTACTTTCCTAGTCAACTCACGCATGATCCTCATGAGTACAACTTTAGCAAATTATTTAAAAGAAAACTCATTAGCACAAAATGTAATGCTAGGAACACTGCTAACAGATGAAAGTTTTGCGTTAGGGATGAACAAGTTGAATTTTAGTAAAGGAAAGTTATCATTTGAGTGGCTCAACACAGCAAATATTATTTCTTATTTGACATGGATCGGCGCAACAATGATTGGTGCTCTGATGGGTAATTTTATTAATGACCCCAAACAATTTGGACTTGATTTTGCAATTGTTGCAATGTTTATTGGCCTACTTTATCTTCAGGTAATCGCAGATCGAACATTACCTCTTTCTCTACAATTTTCCGTTATTTTATTTACGTTAATAGCAATCGTTCTCGGATTGATTTTTATACCAAGTAACTTATTAATTATTGTAGTAACACTTTTAGGCTGTGGATTTGGGGTGATGATGAAACATGTATACTACTAGTTATCTCTTTTTTACTATTTTAGGTTGCGGCTTAGCAACTTGGTTATCAAGGGTCTTACCTTTTTTGTTCATTAAGCGAATGAACTTTTCTCAACCCGTAGCAGAATTTTTAAGTTTCGTTCCAATCGTTATCATGTCTGCGCTATGGTTCAATAGTTTATTCGTTCAAAACTTGGGACATCTTCCAAGCATCGACTGGGAAAACTTATTTGCTTCCTTGCCAACTGTTCTCAGTGCAATCATTTCTAAAAACTTATTAGTAATCGTCATCGTGGGAATGATTTCTTTGGCGGCTCTACGGTTTTTCATTTTATGATAAGCAAAAAATCCTACAGACACAGAAAAAATACTGTGTTTGTAGGATTTTGTCTTTATTTTTATAAAACTGTGTCGAACATGATTATCATAAATCTCAAGTAACCATACTTTAAATCCATAACAATTACTTCTCTGATTATATCAAGAATTCGCTAGAGTCATCGTACAGAAAATTCAGATAGCCTTTACTTGACATCAACTATCTTTTGTCGGTGAACAGTGTGTATGCGGTAGTGAGGATCATCGTATCGAACTCACGAAGGATTCCCATTTGTCTTAGAAAGCTTGGTAGACCTTTTCAGCATGAAAGAAATATTACTGAGAGCAACACACCTGCTATCAATACTAAATCAAACATATTTTCAATCTACAACAGGAAAAATAATCTTTGTATCTATTCAAAACAGCATAGCTCTAAAACACAGGCTGGAATCAAAAAACAATTGATGGTGTTTTGGAAGCATTCAAAACAGCATAGCTCTAAAACTCAAGGAGCTGTGATTATCAATGAAATTGAGTTTTGGAAGCATTCAAAACAGCATAGCTCTAAAACAAAAGCATATAATGGTAGAACAACACTTACGTTTTGGAAGCATTCAAAACAGCATAGCTCTAAAACCTCGGATAAATATTTTTGAGGTTCCGTAATCGCACTATTCGCCCATAGCAAGGCTTCAGCATGAATGCTTCATTAGTTTGATTTACTTGTCAAAGAACGAAAAGATAAGTGATATCTGTTATTTTGTTGTCAAAAAATAATCTTGATCTAGAATTTGCTGAGTAACACCCTCAACTGGTCTAGGTTCCAAAAATAATACATCCACATTGTATAAAGAAATATGGTCAATTAATATTTGTAATTCTGCCTTTGTTAAATAAGAACAAGCATTCACAAATACTAATAATTTCTTTTTCACTAGATAACGATATACTTGGATTACTTCAATCATTTTTTCTAAAATAGTATCACTTTTTGTTTCGATCCGTATTCCTAAACACTTAAATATCTCCATGAGGGTCAACTCATCTTCTTCAAGATCTAGCGCATGTTCTAACAACTCATGCTGCATCACTTTGGCAATTTCCATCGACAGGTGATCAATTTTCGTTTTGATTTCTGGCTTTTCATTCAACTGATTTTCTAAATCAGCGTAAATAAATTTCAATGTTGCAGGTGAGTTCACTTCATACCCCAAAATGTCTGTAATCAAAATCAGTTCAGATTCTTTGAGGTTTTTTTGATTTTTATCAAACAATTTTAGATCACTCGTCTCATCATAATGATAGAACTGTTCAACAGTATGTGCATAAGTCTTTACATCTTCAATCACTAAAATTGTTGATAAATTTAATTTTAATGATTCATCGAGTAGCTTAAAGTTCAAATTCATCATGTGCTTCTCCTAAATAAACGACCCTTGCATCTGAATTTCCGATGCAAGTATCCTGTTCTCCTGTCAAATAGAGCATTCGCGCAAATTGTTTTTCCGTAATTGTCAAAATTGTTACTAATCCTTTTTTAGGATTATGTTGCTTCAATCGATTAATCATAGCTGTGTTAGCAGTGTTATTCAGCAAAATTTTACTATAAACAGAAAATTGGTGCATAATAAACCCTTCACTAAGTAAAAACTTTCGGAATCTCCGATAAATTTTTCTCTCTTCGGCAGTTTCTGTCGGCATGTCGAACATCAAAATCATTCTCATATAACGATAGCTCATATCCTAAAATTAGGCGCCCTTTCTATCTCGTTATTTAGTGATTTCACTACTTTTTTCGTATAATCACTAACGATATTGGTCAAAAACATTTTTTTGTTATGGTAAGGGTAATTATTCGTAAACAAATCAAATAGTGCTCGTTTGATTACTTGAAATTCCCGATGCTGATTCTCATAAACGATGTGATCAACTAGTGGTCGAAATGGTTCCATAAAATCACTTGCTAAGTTAAAATCATTGAACTGATTTGCATGTTTTAACCCAAGTTGCGTCATGCAACCTGTTTGAACAACTTCCCTTGCAAACATACTCAATAATAACGTGTAGCCATAATTCAAACCGGCGTTGATTGAATTGTCCGCCTCACGTGTAAACTCCTTACCAAACAAAGCATTGAAATAAATTCTTGCAGCATGACCTTCGCGATTACTAGGATCAAAAATTTCTAATTCATTTTGCAGGTTAAGAAGTGAGGCTGCTTTTTCTTGAAGGTCAAAGCCAGCTAGTAACTGACTTTGATTCAAGATTTTTTGTGAAATGATTTCAGTCCAAATTTCCGCTTTTCTGTTTTCTTTCCATTCCAATTGCCGAGCTAATTGCAAACTACTATCATGACGTGCATAGAAAGATAACAATTTACCAATAGGCAAACGCTTATCATCACAAAAAAGAATCAGAATATTTTCATCAATCAAGCGTTTGATCAGCATGGTAGTTAACGTAATATCTGTTGTTTCCAGTAGGAGAACATCAATTTCAGACAGGTGGATCAATTCTTGGCGATCATATGTCCGAAAAACTAAATGATTGTTTTTGTAAGTCAATTTAGAATGCGTATTTACTACTACTGTCCGCCACCCCATTGACTCAGACCAACCTTCTTTGAGTTTCGTATAACCCTGTAACTGATTGATTAATAAATGTTGCCTTATATAGTTCTGCTGTGTTTTTGTATCTACTTCGTTCGATTGTTTCTCCGAAGAACTTAAAGCTTGCTGGTGCACCTTGTTTGTTCAATTGAAGTAATTGAATAAATGATGATGCTAATTCTTTCATATTTGCATCACGATTCTTTTCATATAAATCACGGACTTTTTTCTGTCTGTCTTCCGCACCAACATAGCGATCGGTAAACTGTAAGATTACTTCTAATAATTCAGTAAATTTTGCGCGATGATTTTCTAAATAAAGCAAGCTTTTACCACCGGAATCATCCACATGTTTGGCATGGTACAATAGTTCAACTAAGTCATCTGGCAAGACCATTTGATTGCCTTTTTGAGATTCATCTGCACTTGCTAATAAACGACGACGACCATCGGCAAATTGATACAAAGAATATTTTGGAAGCTTCAATTGAACTTCAGGATGGATAAAGCCTTTTTCTTCTAAGAAGCCGACTTCATTTTTTTCAAACGCTTGTCGTTCTAAAATTTTGATTCCCACTAATTGTTGAACAACTTTCGCCGCTTTTCCTTTTTCATGAGTAATAATAACAGAATATGCCACTGTTGGACTGTCGAACCCACCATAATTGACGGGTGCCCAGTTGTTTTTTCTAGCAATCAATTTTTTTGAAGGTCCTTTAGGTAAGATTGATTCTTTCGTAAATCTACCCGTTTGTATTTCAACTTTCTTTACGATATTCATTTGATGATAGTTCATCACTTTTTTGATCGTCTTGATGTCTCTTTGGCGATTCCAAAGGACTTCGCCAGTTTCTTTGTTTTTTAACACCTCATCGCTTGTAAAAAAGTTCATGATATTTGAATAGAACTCTTTTTTGGCGGTCGCTTTGTTCAGTGCACGAATGGAAACTTTCGTGTAATCCCCATAGACAAATTCAGGTGCTAATTTAGGATAAACTTTCAATAGAGCTTGTGCAATGACCCCATTCAAGTAAGCATCTTGTGCATGATGGTAATCATTGAGTTCTCGAATTTTATATAACGAAAAATCTTTTCGAAACTGGCTTGCTAAAGAAGATTTTAACGTAATCACACGAACAGGTTTTTCGGATGATTGTTGATTGTTATATTTTTGGTGTAAAATCTGAGCAACATTTTTTGTGATCTGGCGTGTTTCAACTAATTGACGTTGAATAAAGTATGCTTTGTCCTCTTCCGTCAAACCGCCATTGACTGCTTTCGTCAAATAACTGAATTTCTTTTTGCTGATCAGTCCGGAAACCAAAAGTCTTTCCCAAGTAGGTTGCATTTCTTTCACTATATTTTCAGCAGGTACCGTGTTTGATTTGCCACGGTTCATACGAGATGTAGTCAATACACGGTTGTCGATGGAATCATCTTTTACGAAACTTTGGGGAATAATGTGATCAATATCATAGGAAGATAAGTTGTTGATGTCTAGCTCATCGCCGGTATACATATCACGCCCATTTTGGAGATAGTATAAGAACAAGCGATCATTTCTCAGTAAATTAGCGTCCTTGCTAATCGGTTCATCTTCCAAAATACTACTACCAAATTTTTTGATCGCTTCTTCTAAATATTTCATGCGTGCCCGCGAAGCACGGTTTCCTTGCGCGGTTGTTTGGTTTTCTCTCGCCATTTCTACCACAATATTTGTTGGTAATTCCCCCATGATCTCAATGATTTCTTCCACGATTTTCAAGCTTTGTAAAATTCCTTTTTTGATTGCGGGGCTACCTGCTAGTTCTTGGACACGTTCTTCTGTATTCTTGTCATTGTCAAAAGCTATTTTTTCGATTTCTTCTTTAAAGGATAGATTTTCATCGTTAATTAATTGCATAAAGTTACGGTTACGATTTCTTGGTAGATCATCATCATCAATCAAGTAATCGAGAATCGTTTTTTGTGTTTTTTGGTCAACAATACCATGAATCAGCTTGGCTGATAAACGTCCCCACCCTTTGTAATGTTTACGTTCCAATTGCTTTTGTTCTTCTTCAGTTAATAAGTCGGAAAACTGTTCTAATTGTTTACGACGCATTTTACGATCTTCAAAGACAGTCAAAATTTTTACGATTTGTTCAAAGTGTTGTTCGTATTCTGGTTGTTCAAATAACGCTGGTCGGATACCCAGTTTGACTAAATCATGATACGTTCCTAGACCTGCATTAAAAGCTTTCTCGATTCCTTCCACTTTTGGATTTTCAATGCCATATTCATTTTTTAAAAAGGCCTCTAGTATTTCTTTTTTGACTTTTCGTTGTTGTTTAAATAGATCATTGACGATTTGCTGTTTTTCTTTACTCGAAAAATTCTGCACACGTCCGTTATCATCAATGTATTTTACCTTGGTCAATTCATTGTAAACAGTAAACTTTTCATATAATAAGCTATGTTTAGGCAAGACTTTTTCCATTGGCAAATAAGAATCGTTATTGGTCATCCGTTCCACAAAGTCCGTTGCTGATTTTTCGATATCTACTTTTTCATTCAAATTCCATGGTGTAATTTTTCCAGATTCTTTTCGAGTTAGCCAGGAAAAGCCCCCTTCTCCTTGTGCTAATGGTCCTACATAATAAGGAATTCTAAATGTCATGAGCTGGCTAATTTTTGCTTCCTCTAAAAAGGGATAATATGGTTTTTGATTTTTGATAATTGCTTTTAATTCTTCTAAATGGAGCTGATAAGGAATCACACCGTTATCATAAGTTCTTTGTTTGCGTAAAAAATCCTCCTGTTCTATTTTTGCTAAGAAATCTTCCGCACCTGTCGTTTTCGTTAGCGTTTTTATCAAATATTTATAAAATGCTTCTTGGGACGCACCGCCATCGATATACCCCGCATACCCAGCTACTTTTTTGTTTTTAAATAGATCATCATACTCGTCTGGTATGTTTTCACGAACAAATCGCTTCAATGCTTTTAGATCTTCTTTGTGATCTGTAAAACGCGCAACCATACTACTTGATAATTTTGCTCGTGTGGAAGCTTCAGTTACTTTCAAAATATTGGTCAACGAAATCGCATCATAGACACTTTTTGCTGCATCAAACACACTGCGAAAATCTTCACCTATTTCAGCGAGTAAAGTTTCTAAATTTTCTTCATACTCTTCTTTTGAAAATTGGATTTTAGCATCTTCATCCAACGAAAATGTTTTTTTGACATTCCCTTGATTTCCAACAATCATTTTAATGAACTGCGCAAAGTCTCCTGTACTTTTTTCTTCAGGAAATAGACTTAAAATCAGTTCAGCTCGCTTCATACGAGAAATTTTTTGCTCGGCAATCCTATCTAAAGCGGTCAGTGAGTCCAGCTCTTTTTCAACGTTGAAGGTTTCATTGTAGACTTGGATAAACTGTTCAAACGTTCCAGAAACAGAAGAATTTTCTGTATTCAGTTCTCCTTCAATCAAAAAATGTCCTCTGAACTTAATAATGTGCGCTAAGGCAAGATAAACCAAACGTAAATCTGCTTTCTCAGAGGAATTAGCTAAATGCTCACGTAAATGATAAATCGTCGGAAACTGTTCATGGTAAGCTACTTCTTCAGCTATACTTCCAAAAATCGGATGACGTTCATTTTCTTTTTCATCTGTGATAGAAAAGCTTTCATCCAAACGAGCAAAAAAATTCGGATCGACTTGATTCATTTCTTCACCGAATATCGTACGTAAATATTGAATTCGTTGTCGGCGTCGAGCGATTCGTCTACGAGTCGTCCGTTTCAATCGTCGTCCTTCAGCGGTTTCACCCTGTTCAAATAAGCGAACACCCCAAAAGTTTTTTTTGACTGCTTTTTTTTGAGTATTACCTGAAATTTTCATTTTTCGTTTTACTAAATCATAATCTTCTGTCAGCACTGCCCATCCGACACTTGCTGTGCCGATGTCAAGACCAATCGTGTAATTTTTTCTCATCTTTACCCCTCCCAAATTTGCTTCTGTAACTTCTTTTGTAAAAATAAAAAGAATATTTCTGTTGTGTATTCTCGAATATGTGATAAAATGTACTTGTTGGTAGCATTCAAAACAACATAGCAAGTTAAAATAAGGCTTAGTCCGTAAACAAATTTTGGCACTGTATTCGGTGCTTTTTTTGTACTCTTTTTTTAATTGAATGTTGTTTTTAGAACAAGAAATTGCTACTTAATCATTTCAAATTATACCACTACCCACTTCACAAGCAAGCCTTTTCAATTGATATACAAACAATTTTTATTCTTATTAAAATAAGAATAAAAACAAAACATTTATTGAATTTAAAATAACTTTACATCAATCCATATCAAGTTATTTTTATCCAAATAAAAAAAGTGAGACAAAAACATTATCTGTTTTGCCTCACTTTTTTAGTATCACAGGTTCAAATAGTTTTTTTCAGACTGAAACTAAACATCAATTTATACTTGTGAAAATAATTCAATCATCTTTATTTAGCTTATCTATTAGCTGGTTTTCCTTGCTTCCTTCCTATTCATCTTTCATTTTCAGAAGAATCAAAAGCACCCAACTCTTCATTCAAGAAATAAGAAATAATCGTGCGAATTCCTACTAATGCCGCCAATTGAAAAATATCTTTCAATGTTGGTTTGATGATCGACTCGATGATTCCAGCAGAAATAATAATTTCCAAGCTTAGTAGAATGTAGCCACCTAACATTTTTTTAATTTCCGTGTTCTTTTTGATTTTTTCCTGTTTAGTTAATTGTTTATCAAATGAAAAATAGAGGAAATCTTTTGCGGATAATACCGCTCCCCACAGTAACAATAAGATAGCCAAAAAATTAAATCCTAAAACGAGGTATTGTGCATAAGACAAGAATTGTTCATTCAACATATCCTTCATCCTTCACTCCCCCTTACTCGTTTTTGTTTATCCGAAATTTCTCTGTTCAAGAAATAAGAGATCACTGTTCGAATGATAACCATCACAGCCAACTTCAAAATATCTGCCCAAGTTGGTCGAATAATTGATTCAACAATATCCGCCACAACTAGCACTTCCAAACTCAATAAAATATAGCTAGCCAGCAATTTTCTAACTTCTGCATTGCGCTGATTTCTTTGTACATAACTTTTTTTTATCGACTGAAACTGAAATAACGTTTTAAGCACTAAAAATATTCCCACGATCAAAATTAAAATGGAAAAAATATTTAAAACAAAAATGGCCCATTCCAAATAGAAAATAAACGTTTCATCAAACATCACATATCACACCTCTTCCATTATCCATAACTTTATTGTAAAGAATGCAAGAGGTCTCGTCCAATCAGAACAAAAAAATTCGTTTGTCATGTTTACTTATATAAATTAGACAGACTACAAAACGTGTCAAAAAAATCTTTTTTTGACACGCGTATCATTTGGTAGTTTTAACTATTGGGTCTATCATTTAAAACATAAGAGAGATGTCACGAGAAATAAAGGAGGATTTTCTTATGAACAAGAAACTACTAAAATTAAGCATTGGTTTAGGTGTTCTAGCAATTAGTGCACTTATCGTTGGAAAGAAGACGGGTTTCTTTGAAGATGACAGTCATTTATATGACGAATATGAATCAATCTAGTCGTCCAATCATCAGAGTTGTCAAAGCCAAGTACTGGAGGAAGAATCGCAATGAAAAAAAGTAAAGCAATCATGATCGGGGCAGGCATTGCCAATATGGCTGCTGCTGTGTATTTAATTCAAGAAGGAAAATGGCAAGGAAATCAAATCACTTTTTACTCGTTAGATGACCACGGTGCAAATGATGGCGCACCAACAGACACCGTCACAGATGAATATTGGAATAAAAACCATCCGATGGAAAATACAAAAGGCTATATTGCTCGTGGTGGTCGAATGCTGAACTATCGAACCTATGTTGACTTGATGGATTTACTCAGTCGCATTCCATCTGCAACAGAACCAGGAATGACTGCAGCGGAAGACACACGCGACTTTGATGCCAAACATCGAACATACGACAAGGCACGTTTGTTAGAAGGTGGAAAAGGAATTATTGATGGTGGAAAACTAGGATTCAACAATAAAGACCGCTTACTCTTAACAAAACTAATTTCGATGCCTGATTCAGAAGAAGAAAAATTAGACAACGTAACAATAGCTGAATATTTCAAAGAATCTCCTCATTTCTTTGAAACAAATTTCTGGTTCATGTGGGAAACAACTTTTGCTTTCCGCACCCAAAGTTCTGCTCAAGAACTTCGTCGTTACATGCACCAAATGATTTATGAATTTACACAAATCGAACATTTAGTAGGTGTCAACCGTACACGCTACAATCAATATGAAAGTATCATGTTGCCATTGATCAATTATTTAAAAGACCAAGGTTGTCAGATCATCTTGAATCGTTTAGTCACTGACTGGGAATTCAAAGAAACACCTATGCAAGATGAAATCACTGTAACTGGTTTAGAAATGATCAATACAGAAACAAATGAAAAAGAACATATTATTGTTGACAGCGATACCGCTGTTATCTTTACCAATGGCTCAATCACTGACTCAGCAACTTTGGGCGATTACGAAACACCTGCTGCCGAAAATATGGACTACGGTGCCGCTTCAAGTTTGTGGAAAAAAGCAAGTGAACGTTTCTATAATTTGGGAAATCCCGACAAGTTTTTTGCTGATCGAGATACTAGCGAATGGGTCAGCTTTACTTTAACAACTAAAAATCATTTGTTGCTGAATGAAATTGCAAGAATTACCACTCAAGAACCCGGCAACGCGTTGAATTCATTTATTTCAACAACGCCAATCACCCCTTTAGGTCATAAAGATGTCAATATGTCGATCGTGGTTCATCATCAACCACATTTTACTTCACAAAAACCAAATGAAACGGTTATTTGGGGTTACTTCCTTTACCCACGTCGTCATGGCGAGTTTGTGAATAAACCTTATATTGAAATGACTGGCCGAGAAATGTTGCAAGAACTTATTGGTCAACTATCAAAAGTTGATCCTGGTCCAGTAAATATCAGAGAAAAAGAAGAAGACATTTTTGCTAGTGTTATTAATAACATTCCAGTATATATGCCTTATGCTTCTGCGTTGTTCAATAATCGGGCAAAAACAGATCGTCCAAAAGTTATTCCAAAACATTCAACAAACCTTGCCTTCACTGGCGAGTTTGTCGAACAACCTTATCAAATGATTTTTACAGAACAAAGTGCTGTTCGTTCTGGTGAAATTGCCGCATTCCATTTTGCTGGGATCCCAATGTCACGTCTTGTCAAAACACCGCGTTATGATAAAGACATCCCAACACTTGCAAGAGCAGCTAAGAAAATGTTTGAATAAACATTGTTGGCTTGTAATAACGAATCAATCAATGAGAGACTAGGAAACGTAACCTCCTAGCCTCTCGTTTTTTATGCACACACTCTTCATAGTTAAAGATATTTAATCAAGCTTTTTTTGATTCTTGGTAGACTGATAACCTACTTCATAAAATTGATGCGCATCCACTCTTTCTTGACCAAAGTTCAGACGAACCCCCGCATACTTTCGGCGTCTTCCTTCTTGCTCAAGGCCGTCTCCAATACCTTGACATCGTACTTTTCTTCCTACAGTTAAACCTAAAAATACAAGGAATACCAGGTTAAATAAACTTCTGCGTGAACGTATCCTGCACTTCTTCATCAAGATCTTCAAAAACAAGTAAAAAATGATGAAACGAATCTTGTTGAAACTCTCGGATTTTTTCTTGAACACATTACTTGTTCCATTCATAGCCCAAACCCTAAGCATTAATTGTAACTAATGCTACAGTGTCTGTTACTAAACTTTTTCGTAGCATCTTACTCACCCATCTTTCTCATAAAAATAGCATGCATTAAGTGATTTAATTTTCGACTAATTACGTCGTTAAGTGTACCATCAATGAACACATTCTTTGAACTAATTCCTTTTGTAGTACAGACTTGCCTTGTCAGTAAGCAAAATGCCCTTCCATTTATAAACTCATTTGTCTTTGTCAATAGACTATGTTTAACTGAAAGCAAGACTAAAATAAGCAAAGTGGGTGTCCTAATGGAAGCGAACTATCTTGATTTTATTCAATCTGGAAAAATGTACAATGATTTGGCTAATACACTGATACAAGCCCGCCAGGCAACAATGGCAAAAGTTTTGACTTACAACAACCTCTACGGAACAGATGAGTCTGCTAGAAAAGAGATTCTTTCCGAATTACTTGGTTCTGTTGGAGAATCTGTTTTTTTTGAACTGGGTTTTCGTTGTGAATTTGGCAAACATATTCATATTGGCGAACGTTTTTATAGCAATTTCGATTGTATCTTATTAGACGGCGCGGAAATTCGAATTGGTGATGACGTCTTATTTGGACCACGTGTTGGAATTTTTACAACCAATCACGCAATTGATCCAGAAGAACGAGTGGCTGGTGCTTGTTATGCAAAACCAGTTTCAATCGGTAACAAAGTGTGGCTAGGGGCAAATGTGACGGTAAATCAAGGAGTGACAATTGGCGAAAATACGATTATCGGCTCTGGTAGTGTCGTTACAAAGAACATTCCTGCAAACGTCATCGCTGTTGGAAACCCTTGTCATGTACTGCGAACAATTACTGAAGCAGATAAAACAGATTATTTTTCCACACTCATGACTCCCTAATTCTACTTTTGTTTCTGATTCATAACTAGATACGAAAAAAAGACTGAAAAAATTCAGTCTTTTTTTATTGATAAGATTTCTTCGTTTTCTTCCATAAAACAAATTGCTTATTTTGTTTTTTAAGATGATAGTCATCAAAGCGATTCGCCTTTAACACAAAAGCTGATTTCTTATAATTGTTGATGCTAGCTTTTATAATCTGCTCTTTTGATTTCTCTTTGATGATTATCTTATAGCGTCCGCCTGGCAGTTGTTCAAATAAAATATGTCCTTGTGCATCACTGCTTTGTTGAAGGAGCAGCCCTTGCGCATCCATGATTATTTGTTGATCCCAATCAGTCAGATATACTTGTTGATCTTTTTGAGGTTGACCGTCCACACAAAATGTAAATGCTAAAGAATAATGAAAATCTTTACTTTTTATCTGATTCCATTTTAACCAGCTCCAGTGAATAACGATAACTAAAAGAATCAAACAAATCAGTCCAAGTAAAATAAATCTGCTGAGATGATAAGTCGCTACTTGTTTTTCCGCCGATTGTGCTTTTTTTTCTTCGTAAGGGACTCGTTTGCTTGTGACTAGTAAACGGTGCGTATTTATACCATAAGGCGTACAAGTCACTAAAGTCACTAAATCTTCCTTTTCTTTTATGGCTAACGCATCTACATCAGTTGGCAAAACAATCGTGATTTGACTAACTTCATACGCAAGCTTTTTGCCAAGAGTTTCAATATAAAACTGATCGCCAATTTTTAATTTCTCTAAATCAGTAAATAATTTTTTTTTGGGCAAGCCGCTATGCCCCGTAATCACTGAGTGTGTACTTTTTCCACCAATTGGATAAGAGGTTCCTTGCAGTAAAGTCGCTCCTCTTTCCAAAAATAATTCATTCGTTTGATCAAAAATTGGCAAACTGACATTGATTTTAGGAATATGGATGGCGCCGATCAAGTGATCGTCTAAGTGTTGAATTTGTTTTCCCTCACTCTTTTGAGAACGTTTCGAGAAATAATCCCCTAATTTTTCAGAACCAATCAGCAAACCTTTTTCTCGTTGTTGTTGATTTGTTTTAGCCATGCTACTTAGCCGTTTTTTCCGTTCTTCCTCACCTTTTTGATGAACTTCTCGTTGGTAAGTTTGTAGCCTAACTTGGTCAACCACATTGTTCAATGAATCAGCCACAAAGGGATACAAAAAAATAAAGAAACCAATCAAGAACAACATCAAAGCACTGCCCTTTAAAAACAACCCCAGTGGCTCTTCTTGCACTTGATTTTGTTCTTTTTTTCTCAACTTCTTCACATCCCTCACCTCTTTCGCCAAATTCTAGCGAAACATGGACAATGACAACTTTACCATTGGTTATCATCGTCCACCCTTCATATCCTTAAATTTCTGTTGGTTTCTTTAATTTACGATACCCACCATAAGCCGCTAGCATTAGGAATGAACCAATCAACAAGAATAGATAAATTCCGTTTCCACCTGTTGAAGGTAATGCACCTTTTTTCGTATTCGGAACTTCTACATCCTTTGGTTGCCCAATTGTTTCAAACCCACTGTAGCTTCCAAGTTCTACTGTAAACTCTGTGAATGCAGCATCCCCAGTTGGTAATGCGTAACCGTCAGCAGCTTTCACTTCTTTCATGTAATAAGTACCATACTCTAATCCTTGAACTTCAAATTTTCCAGTGTCTGCCAAAGATACAAATTTAGTGGCACCTGTTTGGTCATCGACCCATTCAACACGATCTGCATCGTTTTGATAATTACTTAGTTCCTTATTATCTTTATAGAAAACAGCATATTTTTCTTTCGTTGCATTCCATAATTCAAATTCTGCTCCAGCAAGTTTGGCTTTACTTGATGCGTCATATTTTTCAAATTGACGTCCACCTGTAACTACTTTTTCTGGAGGTTGCACATCTTCTGAGTAGTCATAGGCATCTCCACGACCAATCGCAATTTTCGCTGTATTCTCTTGTAGCTCATCAGGTGTGATCGTTGCTGTTAGTTTCATCGCATAGTGGACAGTTAATTGTCCCCCACGTGCAGCAGCAAGTTTAGTCAATGTATCCACATTAGCTTTCCCATCTTTTTCCGTTAAAATCGTTAGTATAAATCCATTACCCACTTCTTCCAATGAATAATCGTTATCTATAGTTAGTTCTGCCGTGCCTGCTGTCACAACAAGTTGTTGGTTAAAATAAGTCAAGCCAGCAGTTGGTTTATCTTCAATAATAAAGTTATTGATTACTGGTGTGTCATCATCATTCACTGAATCAATAAAGTAAGGAATTGGTGCAGTAATCGTATAATTGATCAAATATCCTTTTTCTAAATCTGCATAACTAATTTCTGTGCCGTTGCTTAATGTGATTTTTCTTAATTCAGAAGGATCAATATTCATTGCCTTACTAGACTCTTGCGTTTCATTTTTTGGATATAAATGAATATCATCATTATACGTATCTAGCCATTCTCCAGGGGTAGCTGTATTCGGCATCATCACTGGCATCAGCACAACCATCGGTGCCGCCACTTTGGCAATATCAGCTGGCGAATATGTTTCTAAAAATAAATACGCTTTATCCCGTTTTTCATTAGTCGCTTCTGTCACTTTTAATTGATTAAAAACAGCTTCACCCTTATCATTCGTTGTGACAGTTCTTTCAGCTACTAGATTATAGTCTTGGAACCAAGTAGCTGTATACTCCTCTTGAATCAATTTGATTGCTTCTGGTGAAGTCATCCCATCGTCCACTTCAACTGTCGTTGGATTATCCTTTAACAAAGCATAATAGACGTCTGTTACATCAAATAAACTAAAGTCAACACCTGGAAGTGGCTCGCCACCAAAATTATCATTTACCAAACCATTATTAAGGGTATCAGATGGCATCGATGAAAAACTACGCTTATGTAGCGTGATTGCTACTTCTTCTGGTTTCGTTGCTACTGCTGCTGCATCTACAGTTGTACCAAATCCTTGAAAGAGCGGGGTAAGCATCCCCGCAATCGTTAGTACTTTCCAAATTTTTTTCATTTTTTCCTCCTATAAATCTTTTTTAGTTGTTTTTTTTCTTCTCAAGTAATACCAAACACCTAACAGAATCATTACACCAAACAAAAATGCACCTGTCTTAACTGCACCTGTTTGCGGAAACTTACTAAACGGCAGTTTATTCCCCATATTCGCTGGCTCTTCTGAATCTTTCGTAGTTGCTTGCCGCTCATTATAAATGCGCGGTGTTGCACTTTCTTCTGCTTCTTCAGGTACTTTTCCTGAAAGCAGTTCTAACATTTTTTGTCCAGCGACAGTTACAAAGGTTTCATTTCCTTCATCATCAACCCATGAAGCAGGAATCTTCACTTCAATTTGTTTACTCGCCTCATTGATTTCATACCCTTCCACACTCTGAACTTCTTCAAAATAATAAGTATTCGGTGCTAGAAGTAACCCATCTGTATCAACCAGTCCATTGTCTTTTGACTGATATTTACGAATATTTTCGTCAGTCAATGGTTCATTATTCTTTGCTTTTTCCCACTTGCTGTTAAAACTTTTAGTAGAATCAGCTGTCAAATACAGCTTTTCTCCATTTTCAATTTTATACAGAACAAATTTTGCTCCTGCTATTGGAGTGCCTTCTTCATTTGTCCCTTTCGTTCTGCCATATTTAAAGAAATAAGGATCTCGTAAATACCCGATGTTTTTGGGATACAAGTGGATTTCCTGTAATTCATTTGTTGCATCCATTGGGTCCATAATTGGTAAAACAACTGCTAAGGGCGTAGTCAGTGTGTCTTTAGCCAAATTCGTTCCACTTCCAGTATCGGTATCTTGCTCAACAAACAAATACACCGCATCTTGGTTATTACTCTTTCGTGGAAGATGAATTCTGCCAATCCCCCCACCATATTTTCCATTCACTTCGCCTTCATTTTGCGTCTGGATCGTGCCAACTAATGGGATGCCTTCCTTTTCGACTAAGTTATTAATCTGTTGAAAACTATAATTCGCCATTGTTTGAACAAATTGTTTCGCTGTTTCCGTGTTTGTTTTGCCATAGTATTCGGTCAGGTCGTACACCTGAAATTTTGCTCCGTTCAATGGCGTTGTTTGTGTGATGACATCTACCTCAGTCATGTTTTTATCAATTTCTTTGCCGTCATTTTCATACATCTCGAAGTTTTCCTGACTGTAATCTACATCACGAATGATGCGCTTATGCAAAATAATCTCAACTTCATCATTTGTTTGTGCCTGAGCGATCGTCAAAGGAATGCACAGAAAAGAAAGAGTCGCCAGTATCACACCAACTAGATTTACTATTTTGCGACTCATTTCAATCCCTTCTTTCTTTTGTTTTGATAATAGAAATAACTTCCACCGACTATTCCAGCCAAGCCAACTAAAATCGCTGAAATCAACATAAAGATCTGCCTACCACGACCACCTGTAGCCGGAAGTGGATTTTCCGTATCATTACCTACCTCAACGGACAACTCGATTCTCTCGTTATCAATCAACTCATACGTAAGTTCCTTTGTCTCAGCTGGAGAGCTTGCATCCATTGTTGGATAATAAGCAATTTCTGCTTTCAAACTTCCTTTTTCCTTTCCAGGAATGACTTTTGAATTTTCATCTAACTCAGCTTCTTCTCGGTAACTAATAGTTAACAAGAAATAGCCCGGCAATTTTCGGTACCCTTTAGGTGCACTTGTTTCAATAATTCGATAATTACCAGCTTCTAGATCTTTGGAGATAAAACTTGCTGGATCCTTTTCATCCACAGTCAAGCCTTCTTCAATCAACTCGAAGCCATTGTCTAGTTGCTTTTCAATACTAAAACTTGCACCTTCCAGTTTTTTCTTGGTTACACTGTCTAATTTTTCTAGCATTAAATCTATTGGTGCTAAATCATTTGTTAAAGTTAATTCTAAAATATCGTCAATCAGTTGGTAGCCAGTTGGGGATTGAGCTGACTCTTTATCAAGATTTATTCCATCAACAATAAAATTACCTTCTTCATTAACTTCAAATCGAAAAACTTTATCAGATAATTGATAGCCATTTGGCGCAACGTTTTCTGTAACTGTGTATTCACCTGGCATCAATCTCAGTGGTATGTCATAGTCTAAATCAGCATATTTTTCAGTGTGATAACGATAAGCGTAGAAATAACCGATACCATCCGCCTGTCGTTCCGTGTTTGGCTCTAACGGATTCCCTGTATAAGCACGATAAGCAGGGAAAGACGTATCATTTTCTTTTGTAATCGTAAATCCTGCACCATTTAATAGTTGATTATTCTTATCTATTTTTTTTACGCGGACTTCTCGATATAAGAAAGTATTTTCAACCTCAAATTCGATCCACAGCGTATCATCAGTTTCATCAACGGTATAAGCTAAAAATGTCCAATCTGTTGCATTTATTTGTTTTAATCGGATTCGATCATTATTATGGACCTGTAATAACCAATCCTCTTCTTTTACCGGATCTTGATACCCCGCAGGATTTTCTGTCTCAACAATTCGATATTCTACATATTGATAACCATCGCCAGTATGGACAAAGCTACCGGATTTGGCTAAAGAATAAACTTTTTTTTGTCCATTTCCGTCTAAGACGTATTCACCAGTGTCATCAACTTCATAAAAAGTCAGCAGACCTTTAGCAGATTCTTTATTTTCGCCAGAAATACCTTTTGCAATGGGCTTCCCTTGAAGTTCGCCTGAACCATTTGTTTCATAAAGAGAAAATTCAGCACCATCGATTGCTAATCGACTTTCTTTTGCTACCTTTTTCAAGTTTAGTTGAATTGGTTTATATTCATTTTTCATTTCTAATTGCACGTATAATTCTTCAAAATCTGTTTCTGTTTCATTTTTTTCCTGAACAATTGATAATTTATGATGACTACCCTCAAAGTACGAATTAGGATCATCACCCTCAATATCATTAACCGTACTTACTCGTTCACCAGAAGTTCCTGCCACAGTTAATTCATAATGGCCTAATGTTTCACCAGGTTTTGCGATATACTTTTTAATTTGGAACTTCAAGGCTTCTTCTATTAACTCATATCTTTCAGGTCCGCCAATTTCTTTCACCCAATAAACATCACTCGTAGCGTCTTCACCATCACTTAGTACATCAATCTTCGTATTAAAGATAGCCTGCCCACTATCTGTCGTCACACTTTGCTCAATCAAGTTTGCTCCAGATGATTTCGGATCTGCATCATATAAACCAAACAAAACACCGGCTAATGGCTTGCCATCTTCTCCAGTTTTCTTAATTTGTAAATTACGATCAGGATGTTCAAAACGAATTGATGGTGCCGGGAAAAACATTTTCCCTGACTCGACATCGTTGTCATAATCCTCTTGATTTTGGATATAAGCTAAGTTATTGACGGTGTAAAACTTTCCATCTTGAGCGCCACCATCTAACTTCACTTGATACTTGATTCGTACCATTTCTCCTTCACCTAATGATATTGGTGAAAATTTATAGGCATGATTATCTCGTCCTTGATAGCTGGTTGGCATTGCCACAACATCAGCCGGTCTTTGCCCATGTTTCGCTTCATCCCATAATTCTGGTGCTTGGTAGCGAACATTACCATCCGAGCTATTATCAAGATGGTAATAGTTGATTTCAGCCGATGTTCCGCCATTAAATAAGGATACATTAAAGCCTGTTTCATCATATAAAGTTGCTTGACGAATCGTTTTCGTAAATGTTGAAGAAATCGATTCTAGCGCTGTAACAATATCCCTTTTATTACTTGCATTATAGTAATATGGGCTACCATCATCTTTTGCATCAGCAATATTTTGTAATACATTCCGACCAATCGCATCTAATCGCTGACGGCTACTAACAGAGCCATCAATTCCTAGACCAATCGTGAAAATATTTGGTGGATCGTCCATCTTATTTTTCAACCAGTGATGATAAGCCACTGTGTTAATTGCTGCCGCTTTTTCATCTGAATTCGAATTTCCAGCTGTGTTATTATTAGCTGAACCATCACCAATCCAAAGAGATGTATTATCATTATCTTTAACCTCACCACCAGTGTAACGTGTACCAGATGGTCGATCAAAATCACTTGGATAAGTCAAAGGCCCAACAAAACCTGCACCTGACGTATTTCCAGAGTAAGTTTCAAAATTTTTAAAAGGTTCAATATTATTCGCTGCTGTTGTGACGACCTTATCTGACATAACAACATTATTATATTTAACTGGTCCATAACTATACGTTGGAATACCGTCACCAACAACAATCAAAATTTTCTCTGGTTCTCGTTCAGCTTCACCATTGTCTTTATATAAAACTTCATAACCTTTTCTTAATCCCAAGGAAAGAGGTGTTCCGCCAATGGGTGATCTGTATAAGGCATTATTACTCGCCCGATCAGTTAGTTTACTAATATCATTCGTCATTTCTGTTACATTCGAATCGATACCTGCTTTACCATTGGAGTAAAAATTGACCATCCCGATCCGTGCGTCCATTGTTGGATTGGACAGTAGATTCTGACTGAGTTCTTCAACAGCTTCTACTAAAGCATTATTTTTTGATTGGTTATTTGTTCCCGTCGTTTCACTCATACTTGCTGATTTGTCTAGTACAAAAACGACATCTACTGGTTGAACATCTCGATTTTCTCCACCGATCACATCAAGATAAACGTTGTATAGCGTGGTATTATCTTCAGAATGTATCTCATTATTATTAGCGCTTTCCTGCAAAACAGGTTCTACCCATTTTTTGATATAAGCACCACTATAGTCTAAATAACTATTTTCAAATGTTCGATCGTCTCCCCACAGTTGAACTGTCGGTGCGCGTGTATCTGTTTCGTCATTTCCTGCTGTTGAATCATTATCAGTTGCGTAGTTATAATTCCGCCAATTTGCGCCACCAGCATGGTAATCTTCATCTGAAATCGGTTCGTCACTGCCATCCTCGTATAGTTCGCCCTTATCTCCAGTATATGTAGCTGTTTCCTGTCTATCAGCTAACACCTTCGTATAATCATTCGTTGCAAAATAAGGATAACGATGTTGTGTATCTCCATCTTGTGGATAAATGTATTTGTAAGGATCATTTGTCGATGTGGGGCCAAGTCTCTCAAGGATACCCGCAAACAGCGGACTTTGATTTCTAACCAATGGTGTTCCTTGACTTTCTACTTCACTTGTTTCGTTGGATTGTTCTGCGGTGTTCGTTTTTTCAGCATCCTCATTTTGGGAACTTTCATCTGTGGTATTTTGTGTTGCGTTGTTTTCTGTACTACTTACTTCTGTGTCAGTTTTTTTTAGTTCTTCTTTGTTGCTTTCTTCTTGCACTTTTTCATCTACGACAACTTGCAGGGGAAGTTCCCCGTCTGTGATTTTTGTCCCTTTTTCTGTTTCGAAAGTCAGTATCCCGCTCTTTGCTTCTGCCGAATAAATCTTTCCAATGTACCAAGTGGTACCAGAAATTTCCTCTGTCTTTAACTCCGTTCCTTCTGCATCATAAGAAGACAGACCTTTCCCACGAACATTTTTTACCGTACCGATCCCAGCAGCTGCAGTATCAATGGCTAATCTGATTCGTCCTTCATTGACACTAGCCTTTTTTTCAAATTGAATCGTCCACTCTAAGGAATTCTCTTTTTCAATGTAGCCTCCTTCCACCTTTGCATAATCTTCATCTAACAAAACTTCCAAGTTCACTTCTGCTTCTTCTTGCACTGTTTGGCTCTCTGTTGTCTGAGATTCAGCAAACACCTGTTGGACACTCGCAGCTGTTTCGATGTATGGTGCAAGAATCATCCCCACTGCAACCAAAGGCATCATCCACTTAGAAACAACTTTCACTATCGCTCACCCTTTCTCTCACTTATTAAAAGTTCATCAACTAACAATCAATTTAATCATACTCTAATATTTACAATTAGAGTATACTTTATTTTCTAATCAAAAACAAATACAAATTCACTATTTTTTAATTTAATTCTTTTAAATCAGTTTATATAGTGATTTCTAATAGATAGAAAAATTATCTTTTTATGAAATTAAAATGAAAGAATATTTTGAAAGTTTTTTTATAACATGTATTATTTTCACAATATATATGTATTTACACACTAATTTATTTTTAAGAAACTAGTTTAATTGATTGGCGGACACAAAAAAGAGGTTGCGACTAATGTCACAACCTCACTGCTTTCAAGCTATTTCATTTTTGTGAAATAACACATTTTTTTATTGTGCTACTTTACGTTGTTCTTGCACTGTCGCAACTTTTACGAATGGCAAGTAAATCAAAACGGAAAGAATCAAGTTGACAGCAGCTAACACACCGCCTGCCATGCTCTTAGTTGCCAAAATCCCGCCGATAACCGGTGGAGTTACCCAAGGAGGCATAACTGTCGCTGCTGGAACGATTCCTGTAGATGTTGCAAAATAAGCAACACTAACTAAAACCATTGGTGTTAAAATAAACGGAATAAACATAATTGGATTCAATACGATTGGCAATCCAAACATCGTTGGTTCATTGATGTTAAAGATACCTGGCGCGATTGATAAGTTTGTTACGACCATATAAGGTTTGTTTTTACGGCCAACTAAATAAATAGCTAATAATAAACCTAATGTCGCACCTGTACCACCTAAGTTAACAAAACTATCAAAGAATGGTTTATTAACGATAAATGGTGCATCATGTCCTGCAGCAATCGCTTTCACATTTGCTTCGATTGCAGGTGCATTGATTGTTTGCATCAATGGGTCAACCATGTTTGCTCCATGTAAACCGAAGAACCATAAGAATGGTGTGATGAATGCTAATAATAATGCTGATGGATATGAGTTTGCAAGTCCCATAAATGGTTCTTGAACTAATGTGTAAAATGCGCCTACAATATCAGCTACACCAAATGCAGCAAAAATCGCAGCAATCAATGCAAAGAATGAAATAGTAATCATTGCAGGTAATAATGAAGCAAATGCTTTTGCAACTGCTGGTGGAACACCATCAGGCATTTTAATAATTAATTTTTCATTTCCACTTAATCGAACAAAAATTTCTGTTGAGACAATCCCAACAATAATTGCAATAAATAAACCAGTCGAGCTCATGCCCAATGCTCCGCCTAAAGCGAAGAATGATCCTAATGAAATGACACCGGCAGACACGCCGTCTTTTTTATAACTATTCGCTAGATGATAAGCTAACAAGAAAGCAATCAAAACCGAAAGGATTGCGAATGTTCCGTTCCACGCTGCGCCTCCGAAGCCTTTCCACGCTTCTCCACCAAAAATCGAATTCATTAATTCTTGGAATCCAGGAATTGGTAAATTATTAATCATAACTGCTAACGCACCTAAAATCATCAACGGCATACTTACCATAAATGAATCACGAATAGCAACTAAATGTCGTTGAGCACCAATTTTTGATGCTACAGGTATAAAGTGTTTCTCCATAAATGCAACAAATCTATCCATCTTTCCTACCTCTTTCTTTTACCCCTTTTACACGTCAATTCGACGATATAAATCAATAATTTCTTTTGCTAAATCAGTAAACGCGATTGATGTCATCAAGTGATCTTGACTATGAACAGTCAATAATGTAACGTCCACATGGTTTCCTTGTGCTTCTTGCGTAAGCATTTCTGTTTGTGAATGGTGT
The DNA here is from genome assembly GCF_058216595.1 of Enterococcus sp. AAFC-DPL-6103. Lineage (NCBI taxonomy): Bacteria > Bacillati > Bacillota > Bacilli > Lactobacillales > Enterococcaceae > Enterococcus > Enterococcus sp. AAFC-DPL-6103. The sequence goes on along the minus strand of NZ_CM177102.1, from coordinate 282,595 downwards.
GCTTGTACTAAAGATTCTTCTGCATCTTTGATTTTTGCATCTGCTAAATCAAAGTCACCACTTTTTGCGGCAGCAATCGCTTCCATTGCATCGCTTTTTGCATTTCCGCCAAACATGATCAATCCCATGATTGCCTCAAGATTTTTTTGATCTTCCATTATTCTTCATCCCCTCTATTTTTATTCAAGTTTTATTGGTTAATTAAGTTTTCTGCTTGTTCTAAAACTTTGGGACCGTTCATCATGCCATAATCTTGCATATTGATTACATCCAACGGAATCCCTTTTGGTGCAAGTTTTTCTTCAAATTGATTTTTCATAAATCGAACTTGTGGACCTAAAAGTAAAACGTCTACATTTTTTTCTTCTAGATGACGGTCAGCATCAGATGCTGATACAGCAAAGATATCTGCGTCCACACCTTTTTCCTCAGCTGCTTTTTGCATTTTAGTTACTAATAGACTAGTACTCATTCCTGCTGAACAGACAAGCATAATTGTTTTCTTTTCCATTTCGAACACATCCTTTTTTCTTACTTACACTTTTATATAATGCAAGTACCGTGCCAAAAATAAAAGCGCTTTACATTACTACTCTATCAAGGGGTACAGATGTCATCCGTCAGTGCGCACACTAACAAATTAAAATACACAAGTTATTATTAGTGTGCAGTGTTTTCGGTTTCATACATGATTTCTGTGCAAAAAAAGAGTATGAAACAGTTTTCTTTCAATCAACTGTTTCACACTTCAAGTATTTTTTACTAACAAAGCTATTTAGTCTAGTTTATTTTTTGTAGCCGTAGAGATTTAATTTTCCAGATAAATACTCTCCAAGATAGATTTCGTTGAATTTTTGGAATCCATTTTGTTTAATTTGTTCTTCCAACCAAGCTTCATCTTTTTTTATCAATTCCAATACGTCTTCATTCGACTGGCCATCAACAATAATTGGATAACGAATATTTTCATCACCAAATTCAATCAGTGTCAATTGACCGTTTTGTTCCAAGACAGCACGCTTTACATTTTCTACTTCGTAAATACCATTTGCTCGAAGCTTAAACATCAATTCATTGGCTGAGATTCCATTTTTCAAACATTCATTGACATCAACGACCCCATTTTGAATCAAAGTAATGGGTCGACCATCCACTACTCGTTTCACATAGCGATTATGCTCTTTAGCAAATTTGAGAACTAATACTAACAACGTCCAAATAATCAATACCAATACAAATTGCAATACAGTAATTGAGTCATTATAGATTACGCCCCCAATAATACCACCTAAAACATAATTTTGGACCTGATCCATCGCTGAAGAAGGAGCTAAATTTCCTTTTCCCATCAAATTAATTTGAATAATCAAACAAATGATCCCTAGTGCAAATTTAATAATAATTGGTGTATAAAACTGCATATTTTTTCTCCTTATTCGTTGATAATTTTAATTTCTGGATTAGTAACATATGCTCGTTCTAGCGTATAGGACGCCTGATCTCCACTTAAATTGACTTTATAAAAATCATCTGCGATTTTCACAATGATCCCGTCGGCCAGTTGAGTGGAATTGACCAAGATTTCTTTTTTTGCTAAGTTTTTTTCTTTTGAAATTTGTTCTACTAAGTTAACCATTTGAGAAGACTGGGAGTGACGACTTTGATTCACTTGATAATCTGAATACTGCACACCAGAAACAAACAATAAAAATAAGAAAAAAATAATACTAAGATCCCGATACTTCGTTTGTATTCGATGCCTTAAATACAAACTAAAGACCACTACTAATAGAATCAACGAACCAAAAATAAAAAAGTATTTTACATAATCATTTAAATTCGTTTGTGCTTCCAAATATGAAATGCTGTAAAAAGTCATAAAGTCCTCCTTGCTCATCCCTTTTGAACTAAAAAATTTCCAGTTCCGTTCTCAAAAATGATTGTTGCTCTCCATCACCTGAGGAAACACGACCAAATTAGAAGAACCAGAAATGATTCCTACGTTTTTACACACTGAACAACTTACACAATTCAATCAAAATAGGTCTGAAATATTTGTTGTAATTCTGCTTGTTTTTCTTGATCAGCTGACCATTTTTGCAGATTCGATGGCGACTGTTTCGGGACTATCTGATTAATTAACCCATACAGACCATAGATTGGTTCATTTTCACCAGCTAACCAACAATCAGCGCCTAAAATGTCTGCTGTTAACTGACATAAAACAGTAGACTCAAAAAATCCACCACTGATTGCTAAAGTACGTGGTTCTTTTACCATTTCATGAAGTCGCTTAATGTTGAACAGCAAACCTTCAATCACCGCACGAATCATCTCTGCTTTGTGATGATGGATCGTTAATCCTTTAAATTCTGCTTTTTGATTGGCTTTCCATAATGGTGCTCGTTCTCCATTGACATACGGAAAAAAACGTAGGCCCTTAGCACCAATTGATGATTGCGCTAAGTAGTCAGGAATTTTTTCATAAAACTGCATTGGCTCATCTGCAAAGATTTGGCTTGCCCATTCAAGTACTTTACCACCATTATTTGATGGCGCTCCAATCACATAAACATTTTCAGTCAAATAGTAACAAAAGTTTTGACGTTGCCAATCAAAAATCGGTGTATCAGTTATTTCTCGAACAGCAGCACTTGTACCAATAGTCAAACTTGCTGACAATCCATTAGCTAGGTAGCCACCATAAGCCGCTAAGCAACCGTCACTTGCTCCTGCAAAAACTTGTACACCAGGTAAAAAGTTAAACTTATCAGCTAATTCTCTTTTGATCAAAAATGGCGTTGTTGGCGCCACTAACTGCCCTAATTGTTCCTGACTGATGCCAAGATAAGCTAAAATTTCTGTATCCCATTGCTGCATAGCTAAGTTTAATAAACCTGTAGCAGATGCTGTAGACAAATCAATAGCTGAAATTCCAGTGAAAAATTCCATGAGCAATTCTTTTAGACCCAACCATTTCGTTTTTTCTGGGTACATTCGCCTTTTTTTAAAATAAAGGATTTTAGCAAAAGGTGTCATTTCATGGATCGGTGTCCCTGTTTTTTGATAAAAACGTTCGGCATTACTCGTCTGTTTGAATACTGTTATTTCCTCCATACTTTGGGTGTCAGACCAAATAAACACCTGCTCAAATTGTCCATCGACCACAGGCATGCAACTGTGCATCGCCACGCTAAAACTGATTTTCGTGACTCTCTTTCTTAATGAAGTAGGTAGCGTCTGTAATTCATTTTGGATAAGTGCTAAAATTTCAGAAGCTTTCTGATAACGAACCCCCCCAGCCTCATTGTAAGTTTCCAATGGAACGCGATGATAAAAAATAGTTTCCCCTTCAGCGATTGCGCCAAATTTGATTGCAGTGGTCCCAATGTCGACACCTAAAAATATATCCGTCATTTTTTAGTCTTCCTTCTTATTTCTATCTAAATTAGTTTCCTCAGCTTTTTCATTTACACGTGAAAGATTATTTAATCTTTTTTCTTGATGTTTTAAATGAATATATCCCCAACTAACGACGATTAATGCACCAAGCATATTTACGATACAATCCTTCATTGTATCGATCAGCGCCTCGTGTCCACTTAAGACTTTACCTTCTCCTGTCATAAATTTTTGCATATTCGTTCCCAACAAATGATCTGCTAGAAATTCATATACTTCCCAAAATAGCCCAACCGTTGTTGCAAAACAAAAAGCAAACAAACTAATAAAAAATGGACTCAGCTGTAAGGTTATGCGCTGACTTCGATTTAGGTATGCGACAATAATAAACCCTAAGGCTCCTAACATCGCCGCACTAAAGCCATGTAAGATCATGTCCCAAAACGGTATTTTGTAATAAAAGTTTCGTACTTCTCCCAAATAAATGGCGCAAAATAAAAAGAGGAAGAAAAGGATCTCCATCGTATCAGGAATCTCAATATCAAACTTTTGTTCTACTTGTTTTGGTAAAAATATGATAATCATTCCTGCGACACATTGTAAAATCATCAACACATAATCACTTTTGACGTGTTCGTGCTCCGTTGTTGACGTTCCAGATGGTGTTTGAATCATCATGACTACCGCATATATAGTAGAAATCGCTAGTAAAATAAAAACTAAATAAAAAATTACCTTTTTCTTGTCTAACCACTTTTTCTTCATAACAAGCTCCTTTGCTCATCTAATTCTTCCAATGAGTCTTTTCCCTTATAAACATGATACAATAAGTGCATAGAAAATAGGAAATAACTAAGAGGTGGCGTCTAGTGAATAGTGAAAAATCATATACTCAGATCAAACAACTTATTGAACAAGAAACAAATCAAGCAGGTAAAAGTTTCACTGTTGGAAAGTTCACAGGCATTGGCTGGTTATTTCTCCAATATTCACCAGATGATCCAGTTTCACCGTTGATTGCAGTCAAGCAATACGCCAAAACTGTTAATATTTATGTACCTATCGCCGAAAATGAACCGCCTTTAGTTGAACAATATGCCCGCATCTTTGGCAAAAGCAATTTGGGTAAAACGTGTATTCGTATTTCCTCCTTAACACCCACACGTTTAGATGCGCTAAAAACATTAGTCCAAAAAATCAAAAAAGAAGCGGAACAAAGCGCGTAACTGCGCTTTGTTCCGCTTCTTCTTTTATTATTTTAAACTGGCGAAATCAACAACTTGATAGCCTTTTGTTTCAAACCATTTTTTTAACGCAGAAGAAGTCAAAGTTTCTAAGTCTTGACAACGCGGCAAGGTTAATGTGCTGTGGTCTAACACGTATTGATCTAGGAAACCAGGGTGAAGATGTAACTCAATGACTGTTTCTTCTGGCAACGTTTCGTAACCAAACGCATCGTCTGTAAAGTCACTCAGCTTCGTTCCACGATTGAGAACTGACATTAACTTTCCGAAATCAGGAATTTCTGCCACTCGAAAAGGTAATTCTTTTGGTGGTTGGTAGCCATAAAATAAATTAGCATGGATGCCATACTTTTCAGCTAATTCAAATAAAGCTTGACCAACTGCTTGGTCCCCAACGGAATGTGTTTCCATGTGTACTGGAAATTCACCAAGTAATTCTTTAAAACATAAAATTTGTGCTTCCATTTCTTGTTTGATTTCATGATAGTCAAATGTCAATGTCCCACCATTTTTGTAATGACTAGAAGAGAGAAACATACCGTTTTCATCCACTAAACTAGGAATTTTTTTCGCATCCGTCACTGGTTTCCCTAAAGTAAAATTGATATGCAGATTGATTTCCACTGTTGGATCAGTTGCTTGAATCAATGATGCTCCGGCTTTTGCTTCAGGCATATTCACCATTAACGAGGTACTTTTCACGATTCCTTCTCGCACACTTTTTGCAATGCCAAAATTAATAGCTTCTGACATCCCTAAGTCATCTGCATTTAAAATAAATTTTCTCATCATTCAGCCTTCCTTTTTCACTTATTTCGTTTGAATCAGATGATTTTTATCGGTTAATGAAATCTTGACTTCTGGATAATCAAGCGTATTTGTCAAAACGACTGCTGTTGTCGTATCGTAGTCAGTCAGTTGACTGAAATCGACTTGTCCAATGACTTGTCCTGCAGTTACTCGATCACCTTGCTTGACTTGCCAAGAAAAACCTTTCCCATTTAATTCTACTGTATTCAAACCAATATGGATCAACAATTGCTTGCCATCATCAGCAGTAAATCCTATCGCATGTTTTGTTTGAGCAATTAGTTCCACGATGCCGTTAACAGGTGCATATACAGTGCCATCACTTGGTTTGATTGCAAATCCTTCTCCCATGCTTTTTGAAGAAAATACCGGATCATTGATTTCTGAAATTGGTAAATACTCTCCATTTAAAGGAGCTACTACTAAGTCTGCTTCACCTAAGCCAGTAGAGACAACTGGTTCTGCGGGAATGTTTTTCTTTTCTTCATTAGTTGTTTTCATTTGCTTACGCATCCACCAAGCAGTGGCAATTAGCGCTACGAAAAACGACACGCCATTCGCTAACAGTTGTGCACTAAAATTATTTCCTGGTCCTACAAACATTGAGAATGTAAAAATATTAGCTACTGGTGTAAATGAATAGGCTTTAGTTTCAAAAAATCCACTGATTGCTCCACCAAGTGCTGCAGAAATCGAACCAATGATGAAGGGCATTTTATACTTCAAGTTAATCCCATAGATAGCAGGCTCTGTGATTCCAAAAAATCCTGATAATGAGGCAGATGCAGCAATTTCTTTATCTTTTCCTTTTCTCAAAAACAACCAAGCACCCACTACCGCACCAAATTGACCAAATACACCATTTGATCCAATCGGTAAAATCGTATCTGCACCAGTGTTTTGAATATTGATTAAAGCAATCGGTAAGATTCCCCAATGTAAACCAACCATTACTAATAATTGGAATAAACCACCTAATAAAGCACCAGCTAAAATCGGACTAAACGCATACATGCTGAAGTATGCTGTCCCAATCAGATTTGCGATCCCATTTCCTAGCGGGCCAATCAAAGCAAACACCGCAATCCCAGTGATGATAATTGTAAAAAAAGGAACAAATACGGTATGAGTAACTTTAGGCAACACTTTTTTAACGCCACGTTCAATGTAACTTTGCGCCCAAATCGCTAGGATTGTTGGCACTACAGCACCACCATAAGTTTTGAAACTAATCGTTAATCCTAACAAAGAGGCACTATCTAAAATACTAGCATCAGTCAATGGATAGATCATTGCCGCTGCTATTGCCAACGCAATAAATTGATTTGTCTTAAATCGATTCGCTGCTGTTACTGCAATAAACAAGGGTAACAATGTAAAGATACCAGAGGCTAAGATACTCAATAATTGATATAATCCACTATCTACCGGCAAAATGTTGTACATAGAAAGTGGAATCAAAAACCCTTTTAAAATCCCCGCTGCTGCCAGCACTCCGATATAAGGAGTAAAAATAGCTGAAATTGTCGCAAATAATTCATCGTACCATTTTTGTTTCTCTTTTGGTTCATCTCCTTGTTCTTCTGCATCTTCTGGTAATAGTTTAACTAATTCATCAAAGACATCCACCACGTCACTACCAATCACTACTTGATGTTGCCCACCAGATTCCACGTATTGAATCACGCCGGGTACTTCTTTGATTTCTTCTTTCTCAACTTTTTGTCCATTATTTAAATAAAAACGCAGGCGTGTTGCGCAGTGTGTTAATGACGAAACATTTTCTTTTCCTCCCACTGCTTCTAAAATTGCTTGTGCTCTTTGTCGATCATCCATTTCTTTTTCCTCCTTGAAAATTGTTCGTAAAAAACAAAAAACCAAAAAAACTAGCCCTCTTCAATCAAAAGAGAGTCGTTTTTTTGGTTATGCCTGGTCGAACCAGTTACACTCAAATTTCACTTATTTTTTTAATGTGGATCAGCAGATAAAGCAAATCTTCTTCGTCCAACGTCCAACCGTAAGACTCTTGTAAGTAATGCTCGATTTTCTTGACACACTGCGCTTCTTGTACATATTGTGCTCGCAGTGTTTGATACAATTCATTTTTTCGATACTCAGTTGTCTCATGATTAAGCTTTCGAGCAATAAAATATTTAAGATGTGTCACAAAACGCAAATAATAAAACGAATCTTCTGGGAACTCTTTATGGAAATGATACGTAATAATATTGTTCACATCACTGATAATTTTAATGTAAGGATCCACTTTTTCACGTTCACCAAGACTTGCTTGACTATTGATAAAATGTAAGGCATAGGCGTGTGCTTCTTGTCTCGGTATTTCTTTACCTGTTTCTTCAGCCAAGTAGTTCACCGCCCAATTACCCAATTCAAATTCTTTTGGGAAAAATTTTTCGATCTCAATTCGAAACGGTGCGCTCAAAGAAATTCCTTGATCCAAACGCTGCAACATATAGTTGGTGTGATCTGCAACATTTAAAAACAAAAGATCTGTCGTTGGTAACTGGAGTTCTTGCTCAGCTTTTTTGACAATTTGATGAGCGTAATTCATGACTTCTAACGGAAATTGAGCCAAATTGATTCCCTTTAGATTTGAGTCATTTAGTTGATACACTTTTTCGACTTCATCTTCTGCAATCGTTTTGGGAAATTTTCCAAAGCCAATTCCTACTTCTGCAACAATGACTTCTTTGCCATCTTTCATCGCTAATGCAAAATTGTTATTGATACTCTTGATGATCTCCAACTCGCCACCCCCAATCTAAGACAATAAAAAAGCCAACATTAATAAACTGCTTCCACAGTCTATTACATGCTGGTTGATGCCTGGTCGGACCAGTAACACGCCTTTTATGTGAACATCATAACGGTATCTACCACAAAAGTCAACAACAAATGTAACCGTTTTTTATTTTTTATTACAATCGTTATTAAAATCAGCCATTTATTAGCAAGAATCACAGAACTTAAAAAAAATGAACCTTCTACCCGATTGTGTAATGGTAGAAAATGCAACTTCTAGTTTTTCTAATTTTTTAAGGAAGCAAATGGGCAAAGTACTACTGTACTCAGTTATTAGTGAGTTGTTGTGTGAAAAATCCTTGAGCCACACTCGCACCATTGTTTCCAGCTTTCGTCTCTGAGCGTTCAATTGCTTGTTCAATCGTTTCTGTTGTTAGCACGCCAAACATGACTAGCGTTTCCGAGGCTAAACCAACTTGAGCCACACCTTTTGCTTTTGCCACTTCGTTACTAACCAATTCATAATGCGTCGTTGCTCCACGAATCACTGCACCAAGAGTCAGTACGTCATCATATTGTTTCATTGCCAAGATTTTCTTGGTCATAAACAAGATCTCAAATGCTCCAGGAATCCAATAAACATCAATATCCTCTTCGTTCACACCGTGACGGAGTAAGTTATCGACTGCTCCACTTAATAGTTTTGATGTAATACATTCGTTAACTCGTACAATGACAATCCCAATTTTTTCGTATGTCATAAAAGTTTTCTTTAAATAATCAATTGCTGCTTTTTCTGCATGTGCATTGCCATATGCTAAATGTGCGCCGACCGCTAGGACTTGATCGTCTTTCGCAATGACTGCACCGACTAAAGGGTTCGTAAATGTTTTTCCACGTCCTTTTTCTGCTGCTAGAATCGTTTGTTTCATCAATCGTTCATCCAATTGAAATCCTCCTTTTCAAACAAAAAAGCCTCGTGTAATTACACGAGACCAATAGTCAAAATAAACTCAAAGAAGTACGACAAAAATAGAGACACTCTTCCCGTCGTTTGTTTCGATAAGTTTTTCTTCTCCCATCCAGACTTTAACTGTCGGTTCTAGTTTTCACTAGATCAACCGCAACTATTGCGGGTCACGGACTTCAAATTAGCCTTGTCACCGTCGGTCGGGAATTACACCCTACCCCGAAGAAACATATTCAATTAACGAAAAAAGAATGTCAACGGCTTTTTTCTTGCACTTGATTGGCAACTTGCTTCAAGTCATCGGAGAACGTTTGTGTCGCTTCCGGTAATTCAATGGTGTAATTCCCTTGATTTTTTTGAATGAACGAACAAAGTAACTAGCTTCAACATAACCTAATTGATCACTAATCTCACTGATTGTTAAATCTGTGGTCTTCAATAATTGTTCCGCCCAATAAATTTTTAATTTAGCATACATCTGACTGAAAGGTTCTCCAAATTCTTCTTTCAATTGCCGACTTAAATAGCTTGGACTCAAATTCGTCACAGTGGCTAACATATTTAAATCGACATGACTTCCTTTATTGGCAAAAATCAAATCAATTGCCGGTTGGAGCATTTTATTTTTGGCTAGATAACTATCTTTTTCTGCCGCTAGTTGGTTTTCCAATAAAGAGTGACGAATATCTGCTTGCACTGTTTTTAAATCAACTGATTGATCTGGTACTTCTGCTTTTTTGGAAATACGGAGTGTCTGCTTATACGCTTTAATCAAATAATCTTTTTTGATTGCTTCTGTTACGATGTATTCACTTAAACTTTCTAACATTGTCGCGTTTTTTTGTAAATCATCCAGCGTAAATTTCGGGTATTGTTCAAATAATTCGTGGTGCTCGTCTTTAAATGCTTCTAGTCTTTTTTGATTTTCTACTTGCAATACTTGTTCTAGCTTTTCTTGCCCATCTACAAGCAGAACTTCTCCGGCCATGATTGCACCAACATATTGATTATCAACCATGATTGGAATTGCCATATCAACAATATTAAAATGACAACGGTAAATAAACGGCTCTCCTGTTCGAACGGCTTCCAGGCCTCCTCTTGAATCACATTTTTCACAATACACAGCCAATTCAGGATGATTGCGTACAAACTGACAAAAGGGTTGGACTTGGCTATGTTTCGTAATTGGTCTACCTCGATAATCAACTAAAATAATAGCCAAATGAGTAGCAAGAGCTAGACTTTCTTGAACTTTTTCCCATTTATCTAGATCTAAAACTTGTTCGATATCAAATAAAGTTGTGCCCATTTCTTCACCTCTAGTTAGTAGTATAGGAGTATTTTGCTAAAATGACAAAATACTCCTGTTTCGCAAAATAATTCAACACATTCTCAAAAGAAAACGACGTCAAAACTCAATGATTCTTTGATGATAACGCTTTATGCTATAATAGTAAACGATAACAAGGAGGAACTACTGATGAGAAAAGCACTAATTTTACCAACTAAATATGTACAAGGTGAAGATGAATTACTGAACTTAGGTTACTTCGTATCGACTTTTGGCTCTTCTGCATTACTGATTGCAAATCCAGCTGATGTGGCTCGTATTCGACCACAACTTAATGCTACCGCAGAAAAATTTGGCGTATCATTTATTGAAGGCGGTTTCAGTGGTGAAGTCACTCGAGCAGAAACAAAACGATTGCAAGAAGTAGCTAAAGAACAACACACTGACTGCATTATTGGTTTAGGTGGCGGAAAAGCGATTGATGCTTCAAAAGTGGTCGCTGAGGGTGAAAAACTAATTATTGTTCCAACGATTGCAGCGCAAGATGCACCAACCTCTCACTCGGCTGTTTTGTACCATGAAGACGGTTCATTTGACGACTATGCTTATTTTAAACAAAGTCCAAGCGTTGTCTTAGTGGATACAAAAGTGGTCGCAAAAGCACCTACTCGTTTCTTAGTTGCTGGTATGGGTGATGCACTGTCCACTTATTTTGAAGCACGTGCAACACATCATTCTTATTCCCGCGTTAATGCAAGTTTGCCAATGGGCTCAAGAGAAGGATTAACTCCTCCTGCTAGTGGTACTTATGCTGCCTTAGCAATGGCAAAATTATGTTGGGAACACCTACAAGAAGACGGCTTGAACGCAAAAATTGCTTGCGATGCAAATTTAGTGACTGAATCATTGAGTAAAATTGTCGAAACAAATATTTTGTTATCTGGTTTAGGATTTGAAAGTGGCGGTTTAGCTGCAGCTCATGCCATTCATAACGGAATGACCGTTTTACCTGGTGCACATAGCTACCTTCATGGTGAAAAAGTAGCTTTTGCAACATTAACTCAGTTAGTTCTGGAAGATGCAAAAACAGAAGAAATGAATGCCGTCATGGATTTTATGGCTTCTGTTGGGTTACCATTGACGCTAGCTGATTTAGGTGTGGATCACATTACTTATGAAGAAGCACTTGAAGTAGCAAAAATCGCTTGTATTCCTGAAGAATCCATTCATTCAATGCCGTTCCCAATTGTTGTCGAAGATGTTGCAAATGCTCTAATCGTCGCTGATCGAATTGGACAAACCTACAAAGATAGAATGCGTAACTAAAAAGGAGTTTTTTAGAATGAAAAAAAGTATCTTACTCGTTTCTCATAGTCAAATGATTACAGATGGGCTCAAAGAAATGATTGAGCAAATGGGCAAAAGTGAGAATGTCGTACTCTTTTCTCTAGGTGGAACTTCTGATGGAGAATTAGGTAGCGATCCAACCAAAATTGTAGATGCAGTCAATGAAGCAACTGATAGCGATATCTTTTTTGTCTTCGCTGATCTTGGCAGCGCGGTCTTAAGTGCTGAGCTTGCTTATGATTTATTAGAACCAGAGCTACAAGAAAAATATGTTCTAGTAGACGCTCCTTTAGTTGAAGGAGCATTCGCAGCTGGAATCACAGCAAGTGTTTCTGATGATCCCGACCATATTGTCAATGAAGCAAAACAAGCAGCACAGAAAGGTTGGAACTAAAATGAAAAAAATCATTAATGAACCACAAAATATTATTGAAGAAATGCTTGAAGGAATGGTAAAAAGTTATTCGACACTTGTTCATCGAGTCGATGATTCCAGAGTCATTGCTAAGAATCAAACAGATAATGTGCAAGTCGGATTAGTTTCTGGTGGCGGAAGCGGGCATGAACCTGCACACGCTGGTTTTGTCGGTGATGGAATGTTAAGTGCAGCTGTTCTAGGTGATGTCTTCACTTCTCCTACACCAGATCAAATCGAACGTGCTATCGAAGCAACCAATCAGGGAAAAGGTGTTTTATTAATCGTTAAAAATTATACTGGTGACATCTTGAACTTTGAAATGGCAAAAGATTTAGCCGAAATGAACGACATTCCAACAGAAATCGTTGTTGTTGACGACGATATTGCTGTAGAAGACAGCACTTATACTGCTGGAAAACGAGGTGTTGCCGGAACCGTCCTTGTTCATAAAATCTTAGGTGATGCCGCACGAAACGGTGCTTCTCTAGCAGAACTAAAAGAGTTAGGTGAAAAAGTTGTCCAATCAACCAAAACGATTGGTGTTGCTTTGTCGGCTGCAACTGTTCCTGAAGTTGGAAAACCTGGTTTTACTTTAGCGGAAGATGAAATCGAATTTGGCGTTGGTATCCATGGGGAACCAGGCTACCGTCGTGAAAAATTACAACCTTCAAAAAAATTAGCACAAGAATTAGTTGAAAAATTAGTTCAGGCTTATCCAGAAACACCTAAAAAAGTTGGTGTCTTAGTCAACGGTATGGGTGGCACCCCTTTAATGGAACAGTTTGTCTTTATCAATGATGTATTAACTTTACTTGCGGATAAAGAGATTGACGTTGATTTCCACAAAGTTGGAAACTATATGACCTCTATTGACATGCAAGGTCTTTCTCTAACACTGATTGATTTGACAACACCAGCTTGGGTGGAAGCTTTAACAAGTCCAGTTGCAACCATCTCATGGGGCTAACTTAAAAGAATGATTGACAAAAGGAGAATAACAATGGATTTGACAGTTGAAAAAGTACAAGCATGGTTGAATGATTTTTCTCAAGAAATCGAACAAAACAAACACATGCTTAGTGAATTAGATACACCAATTGGTGATGGCGATCACGGAAATAATATGGCTCGTGGCATGACAGCTTATCAAGAAGCATTTGTTGCACAACAACCAAAAACCATTACTGATACGTTTAAAATCTTAGCTATGTCTTTGATTTCAAAAGTAGGTGGAGCTTCCGGTCCATTATATGGTACGGCATTCATGAATTTTGCTAAAGCAACAAAAGAAGTTACTGCCATTACAAATGAAGAACAGTTAGGTGAACTTATACAAGAAGGGTTGAATGGGATCCAACTACGTGGAAAAGCCAATGTAGATGATAAAACAATGGTTGATGTTTGGGCTCCTGTAGCTGAAATACTCAAAAAAAATCAACTTCTAACTGCAGAAGAAATCACAGCTGCCAAAGAACATACAAAAGATTTGCAAGCCAAAAAAGGACGCGCTTCTTACCTTGGTGAACGTTCGATTGGCCATATTGATCCGGGAGCTGCTTCCAGCGCCATTTTGTTCCAAACTTTATTACCTTATCTTAACTAGAAAGAAGCAACTGATTCCACGCGCAGGACGCGTGGTTTTTTTGTTTCAATCGCTTTAGCGATTGAAACCGACTAAAGTCATTAGAAAGAGGCAAAGACAATCAAATTGATTGCCTTTGCCTCTTAGTATATTCTTTGTATTTTTTATTGTTAGAATAAATAGTTTAACGCTACTACTATTGAATAATATGCCCACTTTTCATAAAAATATGGAAACATTTTTTAGAAAATCATTTCTTTTTGCTCGGAGCTGGTCGTTTGGTGCCAAAACTTATTACTTACTCGTGACTGTCCCAATAATTTCATTCACTTCACCCTCTTGACCAGTTGTTACTGAAAACGTATCGATGCTATCTGGATTTGTGAAGACAACGATCATGTCAGCTTCTTTACCGTTTGCCTTCAAACTTGCTAGATCGACTTTTGCAAGCATTTGTCCTCGCCCGACTTGTTGACCTTCTTTAACAAAGACAGTGAATGGTTCACCATTTAATTGAACGGTATCGATTCCCATATGAACTAATACTTCAATCCCAGAGTCAGTTACTAAACCAATTGCATGTTTAGTAGGAAAAACACTTGTAACTTTCCCAGCAACCGGTGCAAAAATTTCACCTGATTCAGGAATTACCGCAAAGCCGTCTCCCATCATTTTTTGTGAAAATACTTCATCACCGACTTCAGTGATTGGAATCACTTTCCCAGTAGCTACAGCATATACATCTTGTGTTTGTGGCCCTTCAGGTTTGCTGATCTCTTCCGTAACTACTACTGTTCCTGCTGATTGATTGACAGGACTTCCATGTAATTTACTTATTTCATCAGCAACAAATTGCACTTCTGTCCCAACAATAACTTGGATATTCTGATCATCAATTACTTTCACTCCTGGAACACCAGTTGCTTTAATTTTTGATTGATCAACTTGCTTTGTATCTTTCACTTGTAAACGAAGACGTGTTGTACAATTATCGATTGATGTTACATTGCTTGCACCACCAAGAGCAGCGTAAATATTATCTGCCAAAGCAGAAAACTTATCGTTACCAGTTGCTAAATCAGGTGTTTCTTCACCTGTACCTTCTTCACGTCCTGGTGTCATCAAGTTGAACTTTTTGATAACAAACATAAAAGTAACATAGTAAACAACAGCCATCACCAAGCCGAGTAGGATCAACATATATGGTTTATTCGCAATTGGTACACGTAAACTCAAGAAGAAATCAATAAAACCTGCACTAAAATTGAATCCTGCTGTCCAATGGAAAAGTGCTGCTACAAACATTGAAATACCTGTTAAAGCGGCATGAACAACATACAATGGCCAAGCAACAAACATAAATGAAAATTCTAATGGTTCGGTCACACCTGTAAAGAATGAAGCAAATGCAGCTGCTAACATCAATGATGCTGTTTGTTTTTTCTTCTCTGGACGAGCACATTGATAGATTGCTAACGCCCCTGCTGGTAAACCAAACATCATTACGGGGAAGAATCCAGCTTGATACATTCCAGTAATACCTTTTGTTCCTTCACTTGCCCAGAATTTACCAATATCATCAATTCCTGCAAGGTTGAACCAGAACACATTGTTCAACGCATGATGCAAGCCTGTTGGGATCAACAAACGGTTAAAGAAGCCATATAATCCAGCACCCACTGCGCCCATTCCAGAAATCAATTCACCAAATGAAACAAGGGTATTGTAAACTGGCGGCCAAATAAAAATCAATAATGCTGAAATCAAAGTCATCACACCAGCAGTTACAATTGGAACCGCGCGCTTTCCACTAAAGAAAGATAATGCCATTGGTAATTTTACTTTACTAAAACGATTGTACATTGCTGCTGCAACTAGCCCAGCTAAAATCCCAATAAAAACATTTTTATTATTGATTGCGCCAAACGCAACGTTTACTTGCTCAACATCAACCTTTGTGAACAATGCAACTGATGCACTACTTACTAAAGTCATCGGTGTCAAGAAAGCAACTAAACCTGCTAAAGCAGAAGAACCATCTTTATCTTTCGACATTCCTAATGCTAACCCGACTGCAAATAATAATCCTAAATTATCTAAAATTGTACTACCAGCTTTAATTAAAAAAGCCGCCAAAATGTTATTTCCACCCCAACCACTTGGGTCAATCCAATAACCAATCCCCATGAACAAAGCTGCTACAGGTAATGTTGCAACCGGCAACATCAATGAGCGACCCATTCTTTGCATATAAGCTTTCATTTTTTTCTCTCCCTATTTTTTAATCACAAACGGCACTACGTAAGCGTTCGATGTGGATTGCTAAATAACCCATTTCCTCACTCGTAATAGACATTTGATATTGTTTAAGTAATAAAACACGAATTTTTTTCGTCATTTCATAACTTGCTATATATTTTTTCTTGACCATTTTTAAAATATCTTCATCCAAAACAGCGTACTGTTGGTTCTTATAACGTTGTAATAATAATCTCAAATGATTTGCTAAACGCGTATAGCTCAAAGACATCTCTTGTGTGTGCAAATCCACCTCAAGTTCTGCCTCGATCAAACGAATCACATCTGAAATAATCGTCACTTCTCGAATGCTTCGATGATTATTCAATTGATTTCTACGACTTGAATGGATATGAATGGCGATATACCCTGCTTGATCATAGGTGAAAGGCACATCTAATGTTTTCGTCAAATGTTCTACAGCCCATTGCGCAATTTGAAATTCTTCGTCATATAAAACTTCGATTTCTCGTAACAATTTGTTGCGAATTACGATACCATTTTTCATATTTTCGGCAGCAAATGCGATATGATCTGTTAATGCAATCAAAATATGTTCATTCAACGGCTCCATCAAAACCGTTTCTGCATGTTGAATGATTTCTTCAGCTGCAAATAAATATTTTTCATCGATTTGATTCAATAAGTTTTGCAATCGAAGTTGTCCTTCTGGTTCCATGACAAAAAGGCGCTCGATATCCTTCATAAAAATAAGGTCATTTCTTTTTTTATCAAAGCTGATTCCTTTTCCAATTGCAACTTTTTCTTGTCCGTCATCGTCTACCAACACGGCATTCTGATTAAAGATTTTTTTAATTTTCATAATGAGTTCCTTTTCTGCAGAAATAGGTTTTTGATTTCTCAACTAATAATCATTTTCCAGAAATTTTTTGGCCTAAAAAATTTCTAGACAAAAGAAAAGCATGGAAAAATCACCTGGAAAATTCCTCTCCCACGTCATCTTTCCATGCCTAGTATGATCTAGTCACATGAAATCAATATTGTTAACAACTAAATTGTATAGACCAAACAGTGTTTTGTCAACCGCTTTCTTTATTTTTTGGTTGGCGACTGTTGAGTTAACTTAACTCTGGCCAGAATTCTTTGTTTGCTTTGTGAAGTTCATCTAAAACTTTTTTACCCACCGTATAGTTAGGGATTGTTTTGTTTAACATAACTGCTTCTAATGCGGTTTGATAAGAACCTGACAAAGCTGCATCGACTGTCATTTTTTCGTAAGCTTTCTGCATCTCCATCAGTCCTTTTTGGAAAGTTGGTATGTGTCCGATGGTAATTGTTTCTGCCCCCATGCTTCCAACATATGCCGGAACTTCGATCACTGCTTCTGGATCAAAATTTGCGATTGATCCCTGGTTTTTTTTATTGACTGTAAAGCGTTCGCGCGTGTTATGGATAATAGCATACGCAATATCCACAATATAATTTCCATGAACACCTGCGTGCAAGCTTGAATCTTTGGCGCTGCCATTAGCAATCACACGACGACATTCTTCATAAATTCGTTTTTCACGACCTTGCATCACATAATCGCCACGAGTAAATGAGGGATCATCATGTGCAATCATTTCATCTGGTGTTAAATAATACTGCAAGTAACAATTTGGGAAATATTCCGGGAACCGTTTGAATAAGCTAATCATCTGGCGATAGGTATCAATCCAATACTGATCTTCTTTCGTTTCATCATTTGATTGTAATAGTGTATCAGTTTTACCAGAAAGAACGTCTTCTCTTAAGATTGGTAAAAGGTCGGTTCCTTTCTCATCAATGATATTCGTCCACCATCCAAAGTGGTTCATTCCAAAATACTTAAATGTTAAGTCACGTAAATCTTTGTTGAAATACTTGGCTATCGCGCCTTCAATCGAAATCGGCATATCACAAATACACAATACATTTGCATCAGGAAATTCTCGATAGATCGCTTCAGAAAGAATAGCTTCTGGATTTGTGTAATTGAGAATCCAAGCTTTTGGACAAATTTCTTTTACCTTTCGAATAATTTCTAACACTGCTGGAATCACACGCATGGCAAATGAAAATCCACCTAGTCCACAAGTTTCTTGCCCAACGACACCATTGTTAAGACAAATTTTTTCATCAATTGCACGTTGCTTATTCAAGCCTGGTCTAATTTGCATAAATAAGAAATCAGCATTCACTAACGCTTCATCAATATTTGTTGTATAACTAACTATCACTTTTGAACCTAATTCCTGATAGTACATTTTCGTATATTGACCAAGTAGTGAAACTCTTTCTTCATCAATATCATATAAAACTAATTCACTTAGATTCAATTCTTCCGCACGTTTTCGTAAAACCTCTAAAATTCCTGGTGATTGTGTTGAACCTCCACCAATCATTACAAATTTATTTCCCACTGTTTTTTTCCTCCATTTATTTTAATTATTAATTTCTTTTAGATGCGTCACATACGCTTCTACTTTTTCACGTTCTTCTTCAACACCCATCCCAATAATGATCTGGATATGCTTTCCTTTATCTACAATACCTGACGCCTTCACTTTTTGTTTCAGTAAATCGATGTCAACTTTTTGTTCATCTTTTACATCCACTCGTAGACGCGTATAGCAGTTAACAATACTTTCAATATTTTCCGCACCACCTAAACCAGCAACAATTATCTGTGTTTGTGGCTCAAATTCACTATCGAGACCTGTTGTAACAACTGTTTCATCAAGTCCTGCAAGCTGAGTTTCACTTTTCTCGCGTCCTAAAGTCGGAATATCTAAACGAATAATCAATTGCTTAAATACGATATATTCCAAGACTGCCGTTGCAAGAAACATAATAGGGATCAAATATTGATGCCCGAGACGACTCGGAAATGCAAAGCTGTTGATAATCATGTTGATACCTGTATCAAATTGAATATTGATGCCCACTAAATTAGTGAAGAATAAGCTTAGTCCGTAAACAACTGAATGTGCTAACCACAAAACAGGCGACAAGAATAAAAATAAAAATTCTAATGGTTCAGTCACACCCGCCAAAAATGCCGTTGTAACCATTGGAATCAAAATGGCCGCAACTTTTTTACGATTCTCGATTCTGGCTGTTTTCCAAATAGCAAAAGCAATCCCGATAGGCAACGAAATCGACCCAAAATTAGATAGATAACCAATAGAGGGATGCATTGACGTGATTTGACTAGCATTTCCCAATTCTGCCAACCAAATATTGTAAGCTCCTTCATACACTTGACCCGCAATTTCAGCGCTGCCCCCTAATGGTGTATAAAAAATCGGCATCCATAAGAAATGATGCAAGCCAAGTGGCAGCAATAAACGATTTAAGAAACCATAGAAGAAAAATCCGGCTGAGCCAGCAGTTGTCGTTGCCTTAACTAGGCTTTCAACGCCAAAATTGATTATTGGCCAAACATAAGTGATTCCCATTGCAAACAAAATCGTAACAAATACAATCAATAAGTAAGCAGATTTTGTCCCAGAATAAGGCGAAAGATACCGGTGCAATTTAACCTCACCAAATCGATTAACCATCCAACCAACCATAACTCCTAATGAGATTCCTAAAAAGACTCCCATGTCCGTAACTTGAATCCCGAAAACCATTCCTTGACCAGTCCCATAAAGACCTTGCTCACCTGCGATTGCTAAGCGATCGGTTATTGTTAACCATGAATTGTTTGCGTATAAAAAAATCAAGTAAGTAATAATTCCTAAAATGGCGGCATCCGTTTTGAACTTTGGCTTTGCCAAAGCTGCAGCAATTCCCACACAAAAAATCGCACTTAGCTGGCCAATCATACCTGAAGACAAAATATTAAATACAAAATTCCCGACATCTTTGGTAAAAGTTGGCATCATCTCAAGTTTTAAGATCGCACAGACAGACAAAATAATTCCTGTAACAGCCATGAACATCACTGGTTGGATAATTGCCTTAGAAAAGACACTAGCCGATTTCATAACTTTCTCTTTCATTCTATTTCTCCTTTTTTAATTTGGCTTTATGCAACTAAACTACGTGCTAATTGACAATCAAGTGATCTGTCGAGACCTCTTGATAATTACACAGTGTGATCTCTTGCTCATCCAATAGATTTTTTAATTGTTCAGCACACAAAATAGCAACTTCTTTGGTTCGTTGAAGATGAAAACTTGAGCCAAAGTATAACGACTCATCAACAAATGCCGGGTGAACCATCAATTCAGTTACCGCATCATCCTCTACCTGCTCCAATACTGATTGGATTTCAACTAAACAAGCAGTCATATTTTCAGCAAACGGTTGCTTCAGATCACGAATCGAAGGATAATTCATCAAGTCGAGAAATCCACTGATATTTTTTTGATAAGGTAACTTGATTTGTTTTTCCAAATCAAATGCATTTCGAAAGCATAGCTGATATTTCTCAGCAATTTTTTTCGTAATCGCTAAATTTTCTGGGAATGTGTGCACATGATGATGGCTATCTAAATGAGTTAATTTCAACCCGTTTTCCAACAAGTAATCGATTTGACTTGACCATTCATGGAAAATCTCTTCCTCTTTCATAAGTGAACGATTTTTTTTATAATCCTCCAAATGATAAAATTGTCCTTCTTCATTTGTTAATGAGGTTGCAAGTGTCAATGGTTGGCCACAAGTCAACACAAGATGCCCACCTACGCCAAGTCCCTGATTCGCTTTTGCAAGCCGGATTGCTTCCTCTCTTCCTGGCATGTTCGCCATCAGAGTAGTCGAAGTTAGTGCTCCATCTCGATACGCTTTGATAATGCCTGCGTTGACAGCTGCAGAATAACCAAAATCATCTGCATTGATAATTACTTTTTTCATACTTATCCTTCTTTCATCAAAGAAAATAGATTCATACAATTGTATTTGCTTTCTTTATAGCCATAGTATAGTATCTTAATAAAGCGCATACAATGCTTATTTAACAGGTTGATTTCGTTTTCACACACTGAAAATATTTTCAAGAGAGGGACTATTCAATGACCAAAATTTATTATCTTAATCGTTTATTTCCAAACAATTCATTTCATTCGGACGATGAACGAATGATTGAAAAAATTGTCGAAGCAATCCATAGTAATGAAGACTTAGATATTCGCAACATTGCCAAGATCAATTACACCTCTCCTTCCTCAATCAGTCGTCTAGCTAAACGAGCAGGATTTAATAATTTCAAAGAACTTATTTTTTTTCTTTCCAATAAGTTTTCTGCCTCTTCAGTCAATCAAATCGAAGAACTTTCTTTTGTGACAACTAATCATGGGTGGGAAAAAATTGATTGTTACTTCAATGAAGCTTTTTCTGAGAGAAAGATTTATCTATTTGGCGAGGGATTTTGCCAGTTTCTCGTTGATTATACTTACCGAAAATTATTACTAAAAAAAATTTATGCAATCGACTTAGAGGGAGTGGAAATTAGCCTTGTTACTGACGAAACCCCACACACCTTGATTACTTTTTCTCAATCTGGTGAAAATCAAAATGGTTTGATCAAAATGAAAGAGTGCAAAAATTACGGTGGACACGTCATCACGATCACGGCTAACGAAAATAGTAGCTATGCTAAAAAAGGAGATCTCTCGTTTCTGGTCGAAAGTGGTACTGCTGACTCTGGACCAGAAAATCAACAACTTAATTATTTTTTCGGTAATGCTTTAAATTTGATTGAGTATCTGATTGCCCGTTATGCCAATTGATAACATTCTAAATTCTCTACTGTTTCTTGTTATTGGATCAACACATCGAATTTTACCAATCAATGATGCAAAAAAGGACGTTAATCTTGTACTGACCGCCAAAATGTTAGATTTTTAGTCTATCTTTTTGGAGTGGTACATCTCTTTACGTCCTTTTTCGTATATCCTTTTTATTTTGCCATTCTTTCAAATTTCATAGCAAAAGCAGAATTTATTTTTGCATTTTTAGTCAATCATTTGCCATTGGCTTCTCCAAGCACCAGCGTGAATAGGGCTACATTCAAGATAACCTAGATTATTTTCTATATGGATTACTTGCGTCGGTTTCCAACGATTCACGAACCGAGTGTAATTACCAACTGTTTCTTTTTTCCACTGTGCGCTGTAATACGTTTCTGGCACTACACCGTGTTCGACATATCCTTTTTGATGCTCATTGTGTAGCAACTCATTTGTCTTTGTATTTTTAATCAGAAAATACTCACCTTTAGGAATTATTTGCCATCTTTCAAGATTTTCATTTGTCGTTGACAGAATCACCTTGTCTGATTCAGCAGCTAAACTAAGAAATTCGCCTGTCTCACGATTTTTGATTCCTTGATTTGGTATATCATAGCCAGCATCTTTTTTATAAACCCGTACATAATCAATTGCCCATTCTTTAGGATAAACCTCATTGTGTTTTCCTGATCCTGCGTCTGTGTATATATTTAAAATCATCCCCATTGGATAATCGGGTGCTTGATTAATTGTCCTGAATAATTGACCATCAAAGTAAAATTTAAGTGAACCAGGTTCCCATTCCATACCATAAGTATGGAATTCATTCGTTAAGCTATCTATTCCAACTTCTCCTGGAACCACAGCTTCTGTGCCGCCAATTGTTGCTGTTGTACTATCTGTCCACGATCTTGAAAAGAACGGGTCATTCCAACCATATGTGCATACTTGCCATAAACCTTTCTGGCGATTGGCTTCTGTAACGTTCTTTGTTCCAACTGGTCGCTGAACATTTTCACTGTAATCAAAAAAAGTTTCAATGATATCAATTTCGCCTGTTTCTCTTGAATTTTCCCAATCATTCGTATCATTTTGCATACCAACTAACCACCATGCCTGGTGGCCGCCACCACTACTATTTGATAATTTTGCTCGGATTTCAAAATAACCATATGTCGTTGCATACCCACCAGTTTTCTCATCTCCCAGCATTTCATTTTCAGGTGAGATAGGAGACATCAGTTTCTTGCTGCCACTAAAATTATGAATCCAGTTTTTATTAAATGATTGAATTGCACTGGATTTGACACCTGTTGTTCCGTATCCATAATTATCCTTATCTAGTGTTGGCGCCCAAGCTTTTTGATCTGGTTGGATGGACTCAATCAATTTTCCTTCTTCAAAGCGATAATTCGCTTTAGCATCATTCGGATCATCTGCCCAATGTTCCAAATACTTGTCATTCCATTTTGATCGATCTAAAGTTGGTCCATTGAATTCATCGTGAAAATCTAGTGTATATCCGTTTTTTTCTGGAATTTGTTCTTCTGCTCCTACCACTTTTCCTAAACTCAATCCAACACTTGCCACAGCCAGTACACAAACTAACTTTCTCATAAAAGAAACCCCTTTCATTTTTTGTTCAACCAAAGTGTAGCACAGCTTTTTAGTTGACTAGCTTGTGATTTGTTATCATGAATCTATTTTTATATTTTGAAAATAGTTGCAAGTTAAGAAGGAGCGTTTCATTCAACCCAAAATAAAAAATACGATGCCCATAAGCATCGTATTTTTTATTAAACATTTAGTCAAAAATTATAGAAGAACTACATTTTTTCGTTTTTCTACTATAGAATAGCTGAGTGTTCATCGGTATAAATAGTATCATCATTTGTACCAATAATTGGATCATGAATAATATCCCACATCGCACCAGCATATTTCAGTTGCGTAATTACTTGATATCCAGCAGGGGCATCCGCAATAGGTAATTGAGGATACTGTGCTAAAAGTTGACCATAATCAATTGTGATATGTGCATCTACACCACCTGAACCAATCCAAAATGAACTTGGTGCCTTAATAATCAATCGATCAGCATAGATTTCACAGTTCGCAGCAGTGATTTTTTCTTCAGCACCCATCCCTAAAATACCTGTAACTGAGATTTTCCCACTAATTCCTGAAACAAAACTTGGTACAGAAGCAGCATATTTAAATTCTTTAGGTAATTTGATTGTTAAAGCTGCCTCATCACCGTCAACGAAACCAAAATCTTCTGAATGATAATGTAAAGTCAAGCTACCAGTTCCGGGTACACCTTCAATATAAGGAGTCATCATTCCTTCTAGAGTACCTTTGGCAATACCAATAAGCGTTCTGGAATTTGTTGCTACGCGATCATGCGTATTTACTTGATTTTCAGTAGATGATACTACATCTGCAAAAGAGTTAACACTTCCTAAATTAGTTGCTAACAGTGTCGCACCTACTAACATAGTTGTTAAAATTTTTTTGTTCATTCTATTCTCTCCTTAATGTTTATATTATTATTGGGTAAATATTTTTTATATAATATTTATAAGTACTACTAAAAGACGAATAAATATATTTCTCTAATAACATATTTTGTATTAAAAAATTAAAAATACTTGCATACCACCAATAAATGACGATTCCTACGTTGACTTTAAGTGAAAAGCGAAACATGATGATAGAGATAATCGTAGTTATAGCGATACTCAACCATTTTTCTTTTCTTGTACCTATTTTAGTTGCATTCAAGCACCCTACCACTAAAAGTATGACTAAATAAATCATTGGAGCTACTATAGTCGCGTCTGGTTTTGAAACATTAAACCACAAATAAGGATAGTCTTTCATTTTGTGCAGTGCATTTAAAAATGTTGCGATGATTACACCCTCAAAAACTATAGATGCAAAACTAAGCAAAGTACTTCCATTCCTCGAACAAGAATATACAACATTTAACTTCTCTAGATTCTCTAGTTTTGTACTTGTTGATTTCTGATATTGTGCTTGATTTTCTTTTATTATTTTTTTTAATAATTTATTTTTGTACCTGTAAACTCGGGTAGGTATCGTCAATGTTTTGACAAAAAAAGTGGTAATAAATATGGAAACAAGCGGCCCTAAATACTGATTAAGCCATTCTAAAATTGAGAATAAGATCAACATATCATCACTCACTCTAAACAACTAGATTTAAAATATCAGGATTGATTTTGATACTTTTGATTTCAACAGGTAATTCCGAGCTAAATTGCCGCACATATTTCAAAACATCTTTTTTGTAACAAGTAAACTCTATACGATTTTCAGATAAATCAAAATCAAATAAATCTACTTTGTTTTTAGCAAAGTATTCTCCCAATAATTCAATTTTTGTTTGTGGATAAGTTACCGTTACTTGAATAGGTTTCTTACTTTCTTCACTGGTTAGTAAGTTTTCTTCAGAAAAAACTATCTTTCCTTTATTGATCAACAATACTTTATCTGCCAATGACTCAATCAATTGCCAGTCATGGGTAGAAACAATCATACTCACTTTTTTTCGTTTTAATTCCTTAAATAGATTTACAAATTTAAACACTGTCTCTTCATCTACTCCTGAAGTAGGCTCATCTAAAATTAAAAATTTAGGATCAAACAATAATGCTTGAGCTAAACTTAGTTTTTTTTTCATACCAAATGAGTAGTTTTTGATTAAGAGTCTATCCGGAACTTCCAAATTAACACGTTTAAATAAATCTACTATTTCGTTTTTTCTTATTTTTTTCCCTTTGAGAGAAGCCATATATTTCATAAAATGTGGACCAGTAATTTGATTGTACAAAGCATCTGTATCAGGCATATAGCCAATAGAATCATATTTATTCTTTGGTATGTCAATTTCGCCACTAGTAGCATTTGAAACTTGGGCTACTATTTCTAATAATGTAGACTTTCCCGAACCGTTTTTGCCATTGATCATGACGATTTCACCATCAGCTATTTCAAAATTTATATTTTTTAGTAAATGATGCTTTGAAATAGATTTATTTATATTTTTAATTGCTATTTTAGGGTTCAAGATTACACTTCCTTTTTGTTAAATATGATTACAACGAATAATAAAAGAATAAAAGAAAGAATATATGGAATCATAATATAGATGCCACCCTTTAATAGATAAAAATATGGAAATATATACTGGAAGTACTTGACTAACATATTAGATGACTCTGTCACGTAAAGACCTATTGTTGGGAATAGTATCCCTACAAAAAGTCCCATAAAATTGCTAAAATTTTCTTTCTTTATTAGTACAGACAATAGCATAACAATTGAAATAAAATAGGAAACCGCACTACACAGCATCCACAGTATATAAAAACTAAATGTGACCCCTAAAATGCTTAACATACTGATATTTATCAGCATGCACATTGTCCAAAAAAGGAAAATCCCTAAAAATTTACCTACAATAAATTCCTCGCGAGAAACTTTAGATAGTATAAATTTCAATGTTCCATCAGCTATTTCTTTATTTAACACACTGTGAGAAAATATAGAGATCAACAGATAACCTAAAATAAAGAAAATAATACGTAACCCTGCGTAAGCTTTTGGAATACCATCAATTGATAATTGACTAGTCAGCATATTCGATATATTATAATTAAAAAGGGCTATTAAGATTACTAATAGTATCATTTTTATATTAATTGCTAGATTTCTAAATTCCTCTTTTGCTACTGCAAACATATAATTTCTCCTTTATTTTATGAGCGTATGTTTGATCCAACAGAGCAGGGAAGAAGCTAAAATTAAGCTAACCCTAGCAAACTTGCAATTTCATTAAGTACAGAAATTGAACATGTTGTTAATAGTTCAATAACGGCTTCCAATCCTTTTTGCACTGCTTTTCCCATATCAGATCCTACTAATGTGTCGATTAGTGTTCGAAATGGTAATGGTAATGTATTCCAAGAACTCATCAAATAAAGACCAATTTTCGTAATAAATGCTGTCATTTTCTCATCTCCTATAATTTTGATTAGCTATACAGTAATTAAGCTAGTCCTAGTAAATTTGCAATTTGGTTAAGTACAGAAATTGAACATGTTGTTAATAGTTCAATAACGGCTTCCAATCCTTTTTGCACTGCTTTTCCCATATCAGATCCTACTAATGTGTCGATTAGTGTCCGAAATGGTAATGGTAATGTATTCCAAGAACTCATCAAATAAAGACCAATTTTCGTAATAAATGCTGTCATTTTCTCATCTCCTATAATTTTGATTAGCTATACAGTAATTAAGCTAGTCCTAGTAAATTTGCAATTTCATTAAGTACAGAAATTGAACATGTTGTTAATAGTTCAATAACGGCTTCCAATCCTTTTTGCACTGCTTTTCCCATATCAGATCCTACTAATGTGTCGATTAGTGTCCGAAATGGTAATGGCAATGTATTCCAAGAACTCATCAAATAAAGACCAATTTTCGTAATAAATGCTGTCATTTTCTCACCTCCTATGATTTCATTTCTTCCCTGCTCTGTTGAATCAAAGAATACTTTTTATTACTTTTTAAGAATAACCTTTTCTGTTAACATTTGTTTATTTTGTACAAAATAATGACACGCCTGATTTTAGTGAATACTATTCATCAAAAACCTTATGTTTTTTTGATAGTACTGCTTTCTGTTAAAAGCATTCCAATCCTCTCTATGACCGATTTGGTCGTTAACTCCATATATTGTTCATCGAACATAGATAAAATCTCTATGTAATAAGTGATTTCAATTATGTTCGTCTTAGTCTTGTCTCTTCTACGTACATATATTTCTTTTAGAATCCTTTCTATAACTAACTCATAGAAATTTCTACCCGATCTACTATCTCGTTCAATTAATGCTAAACATTCTGGAATAATTTCAAACAACTTATGTTTCAAACAAACGATAACCAAGTTTATAATGTTTTTATTTGATGAATATCTGTAATTTTTATATTTTGTATATTGTTTTAATTTTTTTAAAACATAGTTCTTTTTATGGTTGATATATTCCTTAGGAAAAATAAATAAGATAGTGCAGAACATCTGAAGTTCAAATGCCCCCCAAGTTTCACACTTGTTTAAATAAGCCATTAATTCCACTATATACTTCTCATCTTTTTTTTCTAATTTAGAAAAATCACAATTTTTACTTAATAAATTTTTTGAATAAACGTACATGTACAAATAAAAAATATCTTGACTCTCTAAATACTTTTTTTCTAAAACTTTTATAAAAATTCTTAGTTTGTGTTTGTTTCCTTCGATATTTACTTGTTCAAAATAATTACTTACAGTTTGTTTATCATTTATTCTATTTGAGTTTGTTAGAAACAAGAATTCATTAATATCAACATTTAATCTATCCAAGTAAGAAACAATAACCTCAAATGAGGGTCTGGATATCCCTGCTTCAAAGTTTGCCAAAGTTGTTCTAGATGTTATCCCATCAGTCAACTGTTTTTGTGTGATTCCTCGTTCCAAACGCATAGTTTTCATTAATTCCCCATACTCCAAAAGAACACCTCGCAATCTTAATAAATCGCTAAATAAATCCATTTTAAATAAAAGAACACTTTAAGTTTATAAAAATATCAAAAAACACTTAAAAAAAAACATAATTATATATATATTATTGCATCTTATCCCTCCTCAAATAAAATTATATGTATATATTTCAAAAATAAAAAATATTTCATAAGATAGTATTTTTTTATCTTAAGTGTCATTTTTTCTATTTATAATAAATAAAAAGCTTACTAAATCCGCTTTCAAAGCGTTTTTTATTATTTTTTACGACCATACAATTTGATAATATCCAAAGATGAACTTTGATATAAAACTTTTATCATTTTCATTTCAAATGAAATCCATTTCTTTTATTGTTTGTTTTGAAATAATATTCAATAGTTAAAAAATAACTATTTATAAACAATAAAAAAACCGAAGCGACTAATCACTTCGGAAATATCAAGCGTTTGATGTACCCTCTCAGTTTCGATCAACTATTTAACCCCTGAAAATTTTAGTTAATTCTTTTATTAACAACTAGCTCAAATATAATACACTTCATCAAGAAACAGTCCTTGCGCCGGCACGGTTTCTCCCGCACTTTTTCGCACTTTTTGTTCAAAAATCTCCTCAATAGCATCCACTGGCATTTTTCCTACACCAATCTCTAACAATGTTCCCATCATGATTCGAACCATTTTATATAAAAAACCATTGCCAACAAAAGTGAAATGAAGCATACCTCCGTCTTTTTCAATCGTAATTTTTTCAATTGTTCTTGTTGTAGATTTCTTACTCTTCTTCAAGGCAGAAAAACCAATAAAATCATGTGTACCTACTAATCGTTTACAAGCCTCGTTCATCTTATCCAAATCTAATTCTTGTGGAACATAAAAGCTATGATAACGTTCAAAAGCTGTTGGAATTGAGTTGTTCCAAACGTAATAGCTATACTGCTTCCCACTGGCATTGTAACGAGCATGGAATCTTTCAGGTACTTCTTCAACCTTCTTAACGACAATATCGCCAGGTAAAAAACGATTCAAAAATTCACACATTGTTACTCGGTCCATTGTGGATTCTGTCTTAAAATTAGCAACTTGTCCTCTGGCATGTGCACCAGCATCTGTACGCCCTGAACCAATAATCTCAATTGGTTCACCCGTCATTTGTTTTAATACGGCTTCAATTTTACCTTGGATCGTTTTATCTGAATCCCCAAGACGTTGCCAACCAAGATAACGACGCCCATCATACTCGATTGTTAGTTTGATATTTCTCATTTTCTTGCTCCTCTTATTATGAATGATGCGTTGTGAATAACGCAAAATCGTTTCTTAACTCATCGCTCATTATACCAAAGATCATTGCTGGTATTAAAAAAAACAACTGTTTTCTACTAATAACTTTCCTGCGCTAATAAAAAACAATCAGAACAGCAATCACCTTAGGAGCAATGGCTGCTAAAATCTGTGTCGATTATTCATATTCACTCATAATCAACAAAAACTCTGCTTTTTCTAATTGCTCGTCCAGTTATGTATTGATTACATTTATCAAAGAAAAAAGTTCGACCAATGAAAAATTGATTCGACTATATAATTTGATCAAAACTTTTAACGAAGAACTTGACCATTATTCTCAATTTACTCAATGTCGTTTACATACATAATCCTTCAGAAAACACTTTTTGAGATAAATTCGCAGCCTTTCTAGCCGTAATAAATTTTTCAATGTTCCTCATTTTAGCTTCAATCAGACCTCACAACAAAATCATTTCTGTCTCGATTTTAACAAGTTTTCTTTGGGAACACTCCAATTGATTAAGATATCTGATACTTTTAACTGCTATTCATCCGATAAAGTATTCGCTTTTATCCATGTAAAAAAAAAGAACAAAAACAAAATAAAAAAAGGACTCGGTGAGAATGCTGACAGAGTCCTTTTTTGCCATTTGTTTTTGAATAATATTTAGTTATTTTCTTCTATAGTTATTAAAAGAGATAAATAGTCATAAGGTTGGATCGTTGTTAACTCTTGTTTTCTTTCAATTGCATTTACCACGTCACCCATTTTCAAAATTTCTTTTGGCAAAGTAACTTCTTTTGCTGTTGGGTTAGCGAAACGAACTACATAATGCCCTTCATTAAAGTAGGATGGGTAAATGGCTGACACGAGTAATTCTTCGGGAAATTCAATCAATGAAAACTTTCTTGGGATAGTTAACTCGTTTTGCAATGGCCAAATCTTATTGTCTATCCGATGAATAAAGACGTTTAAACTTTGCTTTTGATAGGAAATCGATTGATCTAAACGTGACTCGGTTAGTTTGGCTACTTTCCATTCATCAAACACACCCTGACTGACTGTAAATCCAAAAGTAAAGTGATGTTCACCTATTTCCTGTGCTAATGGTGTTTGCATCATGATATGCCCTTCATTAGTCGTATCACCGGAAGCACGTCCTGGACGCCATCCAAGGTTGGGTTTTCCAAGTTCACCAGTTGTTGCCATCAATGTGATGTATAATTTTCGACCGATTCGTTCATACTCTTTCAGACCATCTGCATAGACGGTTAAATAAGAATCCTCATTTACAACCGAGATACTTTTATCAAAAATTTCTAAATTCACGGGCTTTTCAACCATTCGTTCTTGCCAATCTACAGGAATAACAGCAGGTTTATTTTTGATAAAACCATTTTGAATTTGAGCAATCGATTTCTCTGAGTCATCTAGAACATTCACGGCCATTCGAATACGATGCGAGTAAATAGTATTTTTTATTGCAATAGTACCTTCCACAACATCGCCAGCACCAATGCTTAGCGTGATTTCGTAGTCCAATTCTATTTTCTCTGGATGTTCTGCTAATCGATCTTCCAAATTTTTCGGTAGCTTAGTCTTTCCAGTAATAATCAAAGTTTCTTTAGAAGAATCCAGTAACACTTCTGCTTTGTCAAAGTTCAAAGGTACTTCGTGATCTCCTTCAAGTGGTGAATAATCATACGTATCGCCAGCATTTCCTGAATCAACCAAACGAATAAAATCAGTGTATTCAACATCGCCGACTGTTAGGATCAGAGAGCCTTCGCTAAAAGTAATGGCTAATGCACCATTTTTGATTTCCGTCTTATTCGTTTTTATAGCTTTCTCTAGTTCAGCTTCACTCTCCTCGAATTCAACAATCGTATATCCTAATGCGGGAACTTCTACTTCTACTTTGACATCCAGCTCGTAGTAAGCTGGTTCGTCAAAATATTCATATCCAATAGCCGTCATCCGATAAGCATTTTGACGTTCAGGATAAAATAGTTCTTTTTCAACAATGGCATAAGAGCTTTCTTTGAATTGAATTTTTTTTGAAGGAGCAACAATATGAACCGTTTTTGGTCCTTGATACTTTGTCGTTGTCGTATTGAATACTAAAACTTGATTAGCATCTAAATCTAAAGCATCTGCGATTCGTTTGACGATTAAGTTTTCTATTCCATCTGCGATTTCATTAGCTTCCTTGATCCTATGGTTGATATCCTCCATGACATTATCAGAGACACATCCACCAATGCTGTCATGCGCTTGATTTTCTAACACTTTTTTCCATAAACGACGCAGCACCCCTCTCCCAATACGAATCCCATTTTTTTCAGCAATCAGCATCAATGGTTCAATCCGTTTCAAGATCTTTTGTTCGAGTTTGAAATTAGCTAATTTCATCTGTGTTCGAACAGAGCCAATCGAACGATGAACACGAGAGTAAACAGGTTGTCTCAATTCTCCTTCGTAATGTGGTAAGTTCTTTTTACTGCGAATGACTTCCACATAAGAAGGATAATCCGAAATTACATTGTCATACTTACTTGAACGATTAATTTCATTGATGATTTGATCAAAATTAAGTACCATTGACTTTTGATCCACACCAGATGGAACCAAGATATCTTCATTATTCCCATGCGTATGAAGCATTTCCACCGCAACATCCAACTTGTCTTTCACAAACTTCGGCACATCATGAATGGCATCAAGATTCATCATGCCAGTCATATATCCATACGGAAAGTTCATCGCATAAACAATTTTATCTCCTAAACCTTTCCAAATAAAATAGGGTGACGGTGTCATCGTTTCGAAATTCAATCCCCGCCAGCACATAAAATTATCAATTTCTACTTGCTGCAACAAGGTTGGTAAGTTTGCATTAAACCCAAATGTATCCGGTAAATAGCCCACCATCATTGGTTCACCATATTTATTGATGGTGTCGCTGATACCGATCATTAAATTACGCAAAATTGACTCTGCATCAACTAACAAAGCATCTGTTTGCGCGTACCAAGGACCGACAAAGAGCCGACCTTCTTTCATTAATCGTTGAATTGTTTCTAGTTTCTCAGGATTGACTTCAACATATTCATCAACAATAGACGTTTGACCATCCAAACAAAAATTCACGTTTGGGTTACGTTCTAATTCATCCAAAGCTTCAGTAAACACTTGATCGGATAATACGATAGCATCTTCTTTTGTAAAATACCACTCGCGATCCCAATGAGTATGTTGAATGACGTGTGCTTTTACCATTTACGATTGCCCTACTTTCTTTATTCGACTGATGTTTCTTGTGTCGTTTTTAGATTTTTCTTATATTTGATCGATTTCAAAGCATTTACCATTAACGCAGTAATCATTCCGCCAACTGCAATAGACACGAGGTACAATGGAATATTTGTGACAAATGGAATCGCCATGAAAGTTGAAAGCATCGTTTCTTGCGTAATTCCAAAGAAACCACTTAAACCACAGCCGATTGAAGTTCCAACCACAATACTAGGGATCACACGTAATGGATCTTTTACCGCAAAAGGAATCGTCCCTTCTGTGATACCAACTAACCCCATAATCATTGCCGTCTTGGCATTATCGCGTTCGGCTTCATCATATAATTTTTTATTCAATAAAGTTGCTAAAAACATGCCAAATGGCGGAATCGCAATAGCCAATAACATGGCCGTACTTGGTCCGAAACTTCCACTTGAAAATGATGCAACTCCAAAAGCATAGGCAATTTTATTGATTGGTCCCCCCATATCAAAGGCCATCATAGCACCTAAAATCGCGGACATTAGCGCTGCATTCACACCAGACATTCCTTCTAACCAAGCCGTCAAGCCTGCTGTCATTCCTTGAATTGGAGTTGCTAATACATACCATAAAACTACCCCTACTACTAAGGTCGTTACAAAAGGAATCAGCATGATTGATTTTAAACTAATTACTTGCATCGGAACTTTTACTTTTTTCAATGCATTTGCTAAGTACCCACAGGCTAAACCAGCAACCATTCCTCCAATAAAGCCCATTCCTAAATTTTGACACATCATACCTGTAATAAAAGCAGGTGCTAAACCAGGACGATCAGCTATGGAATACGCGATATAGGCCGAGATCATTGGCACAATAAATTGTAATCCTGTTTGACCAATCATTCGCAAGACACCCCAAAAAGTATCTGTTTGATCCCAAACACCAGTCCCGCCAAATATGACGGCAATTGAAGTTAACAAACCTGCAGCTACTACTAGTGGAATCATATAGGAAACTCCACTTTGGAAATGGTTTAATATTTCTTTCCCCTGTTTCTTGATATCCATTGATCCTACCTCCAACAAATTATTAGTTATTGATTCGTGCAATTGCTTTCTTGATTGTCTCTTCTCCATCCTTTACCACTTCAGAAGTGCTCACAGTAAGAATTTCTTTTCCGTCAAAGCGGCTGCGTTCTGCTACGTTCGTATCCACCGCAAAGATAACTACATCAGCATCAGCAATTTCTGCCTCAGACAATTTATTTTCCATTCCCATTGCGCCTTGTGTCTCAACCTTGATTTCAATGCCATTTTTCTTAGCAAATTTTTCCAAGTTTGCTTTTGCCAT
Source organism: Enterococcus sp. AAFC-DPL-6103 (assembly GCF_058216595.1). Lineage (NCBI taxonomy): Bacteria > Bacillati > Bacillota > Bacilli > Lactobacillales > Enterococcaceae > Enterococcus > Enterococcus sp. AAFC-DPL-6103. Next base: position 248,235 of record NZ_CM177102.1, on the reverse strand, counting down.
ATAAGTGTGTGCGATTCCTGCGATACATGCTGTTACTGCAACCATTTTTGTCATATTTCTTCTCCTCCAATTATTAAAAAGTCAATGCTTTGATTAACTCCTCTTTATTTTTTGATTCTTTAATCTCCTTCACAAAATCATCATCCATTAATTTGCCAGATAACTCTGCAAGGACACGTAAATGCTCGTTTCCCTTATCCGCTTCTTTGATAGCTAATAAGAAAACAATGTTTACTGGTTGATCGTCTAAGGAACCCCAGTCAACTTCATTCTTTAGTTTGGCAACTGCAACTGTTGAATCAATTACCGCTTGACTTTTCCCATGCGGAATCGCTATGTTATGGCCAATTCCTGTTGTCATATGTTCTTCTCGTTCAAAAACATCTTTCTTAAATCGATTAACTTCAGAGACAAACCCATTAGCTGTCAGTAACGTTGCTAATTTATCTACTACTTCTTCTTTAGAGCCAGCCTCTAAGTCTAATACGACATTTCGTTCGTCGATTTTTTCACGTATCATCTATACCGCCTCTTTCAATATTTTTACTAATTCTTCAAAAGAGGAACTAGCTCTTAGTGTTGTTAAGGCTTGTTGGTTCGAAACAATTTCATTAAATGTTTCATACAAGCTGTTTAATTCAGGTTTTACCTGTTCGTTTAACGCGAAGAAGAACACCGAATGGACAATGATCCCGTTCCAGTCAATACCTTGCGGATTAACATAAATGCTAATAATAGGTTCATTGACATACGCTATCTCTGCATGAGGCATTGCAAAATCGTTGAGTGCAGTAGAAGACAACGTTTCTCGTCGAGTGGCGCTTTCTAAGATACCTACTTTTGCATAGCTTTTTTCTTGAAGAGTATAGGCAATTGTTTTAAGAACGTTTTCCTGAGTATCTTCGTTTTTCTTGCTAAAAAAACAAAACTTCTTATCAAGTAATGAGAAAAATGCACTATCTGGATCTAACGAAACTTTCAAGTATCGTTGAACTCTTTTGATATCTGTTTCAAGCATCAACGGACTTACGACTACTACCGGAAATTTAGCGTTCTTGATCGGAATCGTACTGATTACTAATTCGTCTGTGATATTTTCTTCCTGAAGTTCATTGATACTCAAGACTTTTTTGATTTTTATCGAATCTGCAAAATTTCTATTGATTCGCTGTTCCAATAATTTTGAAGTTCCATATCCACTGCTACAAACTAACAACACATCAGACTTATTAGGTCTATATCTGTCTAAAAAGGATTGAATATGAAGTGCTACATAAGCAATTTCGTCATCGTCAAACCTCACCAAAAATTGTTCTTCTATTTTTCCGAGCAACTCGACACTAAGAAAGAAGGCTTGTTTGAATGATGATTTGATTTTTTCTGTATACGGATTATGGATATTCACACCTAAACGCAACCGTTTAACAGCTGCATTGAGGTGAAGGACAAGGTTATTAATGAGTTCTGCGTCTGCACTAAACTCATTCAGCTCGTCAAGTACCAGTTGCTTAAGTTGCTCTCCCATATCAAGATTAGGTAAAGAAGACTCACTCAAATTATGATTCATGGCATTTTTTTCAATCACCGAGATATGAATATCAATATATTCTTGTTCATATTGAGGAATACTAAAATGAAAGTCTTTTTCCAACATATCAATCAAATAGCTAGTGTTTACTAAAATTTCTTTTTCTGTTCCGCCTTCTTGTAATAAAAAATTATTAGAATCAATTCGTTCCAGTGCGATTGCTAGATGGATCGCTAGTGTTTGAAACTCGTAATCCGTGAATTGTAATTGGGTTTCTTCCATAAAACGATTGAGAATCATTGCTACTTTTTTCAAAATTTTCTTATCTAAAAAATTATTTGCTTCGCCTAAGAGATTAATATTCAAATCCAATAAATCTGATTTATTACTAGAAGCAGTAAAACCGCCCCAATAATAATTCAATACTTCTGACATTAATTTGCGCTTGCCCTTCTCACTCGCATTGATCTTCAATCCATTGCGGTCAGAAACCACTACCATTCCGTGTTTCATCACTCTCTTTTTTACTTCCTTAATCGTACTTTCCATCGTTGATCTACTAACATAAAGCTCATCTGCAAGATCTTGTATTTTCAAAGAACTATTTGTATTCAGTAACTTGGCAAATACATAAGTGATGCGATCTTCTGATGTATCCACTTTAGTAATCTCAAAATCTGGTAGTCGTTTTCTTAAATGTTCTTTGTCACCTACTAATGAAACACCTTTTTTTGGTTGGACAACAATTTGTAGATCTATATCCTTTTCAATTACAGCTTTTAAATTAAAAATAGCTTTACTAATTGTTTTTGTCGAAACTTGAAGTTGCTTAGCTAATTCTTGATAAGTAGTGTGATTATTTTCCAACAGAAAATTTAAAATTCTCATTTGACGATCGTCTAACTTGATACTCACATAAGCACCTCCTGAATACATTTTTATTTTATAACTATTGTTTGCGCTTTCATACGGAATTTAGTTCATCATTAATGTGGAACTCCATCAGGCATCTAGCAATTATCAGGAAGATTCTCTCCAAGAACACACAGAAAATCAATATTCTGTAAGTCAATTTGCCTTTTCTTTGTAAAAAAGATGAGTAAAAAAAACAGGAGTTGTGACAAAAACTTTGTCATACCTCCTGTTTCCAAACACATGGTGTTCTTTATTGATTGAAACTAGCCATTTCTTTCATAATCTTCTTTTATTTGCATCGCTGAAAAAATAGATGAAGCTGATGCGAATGTTTAATCTTCTTATATCTTTGAGGTTGTTTCTGATAGAATTGTTGATGATGATTTTCAGCTGGCCAAAACGTTTTTGCTTGGCGAATCTCTGTGACGATAGGTTGGCTATATCGTTTAGATTGAATCAGTTGTTCTTTTGATTTTTCAGCCAATCGTCTTTGCTGTTCATTCACAACAAATAGAATTGAACGATATTGTTTTCCCCGATCTTGAAATTGGCCAAAGGCATCTGTAGGATCTGAGATTTGCCAATAAATTTCCAGTAATTCTTCATACTTTATTTGACGTGTATCAAAGATGATTTCTACAGCTTCCACATGCCCAGTATAGCCACCACTGACTTGATCATAATTGGGTGCTTTGGTTTCGCCTCCTGTATAACCAGATAATACTGAGATCACACCCGGTTTTGTTTCAAAAGGTTCAACCATGCACCAGAAGCAGCCTCCGGCAAAAATCGCACGTTCCTGATACAAGGTTGAAGTTATCTTATGTTTACCGTAATCATAAGCGCTCGCGCTCGCCGACTCCCCTGTGATCCTTAAATAAAAATCCATCACATCCGGTGTCAAATTATCTCGCAATGCTAAAGGACGCAAGTTGACCTCCAGTTTTTCTATTGCCTGCTTCGTTGGCATCCTTACTATATTTTCTTTTGCTTCTTCAAATTGTATTCTTTCCCATTCTCTTGTGTTTGGATTCAAAATAAGATTATAAATATCTGCTTCCACCTGTGTTATATCCAACATACAATGCCCTTCTTTCAACTTTCCTTCTCGTTTACTTAAAAATAATTACTTGATATTTAGCACAAAGCATAACAATCTCTTATTTAGTCAAGCTTGCCTATGTTTTCTAACTTCGTAATTGAAAAAAGCTTAAACAAATCATCGGCAAATAGTTAAAGAAAAAACTCAAACGTTGAAAAAAGCCCAATTGTTTAAAAAATGTGAACTGACTAATTGACGGAATCCGTGCTAATCCGTAAAGACCTGCGATCAGCAAACTAATAACAGTTAAAACAAGATAAACATGGCTAAGTGTGGTTTGACCCCTTTGTCGATAGAGCAAAACAAGTAACAATGGGAAAAGTAAAAATCCTGCATAGCCTAGTCCAGAACCTGTGTTATGAACCCAAGTCGAAAAATTCCAAGAACTTTCATTCGTATTGATACTGAATAACCCAGTAAAAATACAATCACCTATCCCATATAGACCAACTGCTGCGACTGCAAGTATCGCAAGTGTTTTTGATGTTCCGACAAATAGTTGATACAACGCAGGCAATGACAGAACAAAAAAAAGTCCAGATACAACTGACCAAATCAAAAAAGCACTTCTGACTGGACTATTTACGTCACCAAACAAGCTTATCACGGTAGTCATTTGATTTAGCTTAGGATAAAAAAGACCAAGGATATAAGGGGTCAACAAATCACTAATCACACCTAATAATAAAAAATAAAAACCGTATTTTTGTAAAACAATCATTTTATCCCCTACTTTTTGTGATCATTCAATAATCTAATGATCAAATTTTTTTTATTTTAACACATAATCTTAGTATAGTTGTCTTTTGAACAATCAACAGACGTAAAGCAAGTTTCATCCACAACTTAGAATTTGTCTTGAACGGAAGAATCAATTTGTCAAACTCCATCTCAATCAAAAAAACGTAAGTCAGATGTCAACAACATCTGACTTACGCATACATCTCCCTCAATCAAAAATTTATTAGCAACATCTACTAACCTAAAAATTTGAACACTTCTTCTCGGTCATACAGTTTAAATACTTTCTCACATAAAAATTGGGTAATCAGTGCCGCAAAAACAGGAATGACTAACCAACAAAGAACAACAAGAACAACATTTAACCCTGCATCTAAAGAAGCCAACGGACCAACGAGCCCGACTACACCAAATCCAGCAGAAGCAGGTGTACCTGAAATAGAAAAGAGTGCAACAGGAATAGCTGTGATCACTGCACTAACTAAACAAGGAATAAGAATTACTGGTTTTCTAAATAAGTTAGGCATCATCATTTTCATCGCGCCTAAAGCAATCGCAATTGTCACACCTGATTTGTTTACCTTCCAAGAATTCACTACTAAAACAAAAGTCGTTGCCGCTACACCCATCGCAGCTGCACCAGCAGAAACACCATCTAATTGGATTGCCATTCCGATTGCTACTGTTGAGATAGGCGAGATAATCAAAAAGGCAAAGGAACAACCAATCAGGATAGACATTAACAACGGTTGTAAAGTAGTGAAGTTATTAATTAATGCGCCAATTGCAGAAGTAATCGCTGTTACATAAGGAAACAGATAAAAACCAAGTAACCCAGCACCTACACCTACAACAATTGGCGTTAATACAATCGAAACCGATCCGAAACTATTTCCAATTAGTAAAATCAGCCCGACAGCAATCGACGCTGTCAGCATCGTGTTAATAATATCACCTGTGCCAGCACCAACATAAACACCTGTTTCACCTAACTCAGGTGTGAATTTGACGACACCAGAACCTACAAAAGAAGCGCCAGCTACAACCATCATTCTCATTGGATCAAAGCCAAATTGTAAAGCAATCAAACCACCGATAATCAAAGGAGTTGCTAGTTGAAAAATAACTGCTAACTGTGCGATTGTTACCGCAAAAGGATACGCACTAAAATATTTTAAAATGGCACCTAATACTGCATTCGGAATCAATCCAATAATGATCCCCGTTGCTGTACCAGCAAGAACTTTATTCAGAAAAATTTTCGGTGATATTTTTTGTGAAGTTTCCATTCAATCTCTCCTTTACTTTACATTTAAACTATCTTCTTTTGCATGGACAAGTTCAGTTAAGAAATCACAATAAGGTGTTGCAATATCATATTTCTTACCTTTTCTAGAAATTGCCCCATTGATATAATCGATTTCTGTTAATCGATGATTCTTGATTAGGTCTTGATACATTGAAGGATAATGTAGCCCGATTGTTTCTGGGTCAAAACAAGATTCACAATGTGCAATGACTTCTGGAATATCTAGTTCAATGTTTTCTACTACTGCCACTTTGGCAAATTCATTAACAATCGTTTCCACCATCTTATGAGCAGTTGATGTTCTTCCTAGCTCAGCCATATTAACATCTAAGATCGTACATAGCCCATTCATGGTTCCATTCACACAGGCTTTACGATAAATAGAATAATGAATATTATCAGAAAAATGAGCATTTAGTCCTGATTGAGATAATTTATCCGCCAGTTTTCTCGCAGCTGCTTCTTTTCCAGCACCTAGATTTTGTAACTCTACTGAACCATTGCCAAATAACTTGACCTGACCTGGTCCTTCTAAACCTGCAGTCCACATTGTATTTCCAATATAAATATTTTCCATTGGTACAAACTTCTCAATAATATCTTCATGCCCGATACCATTTAACAAACATAAAACTTCTGTATCTTTTTTGATCAACGATTGGATATCTTGTAGCATCTTTTCTAGCTGCATCGCTTTGGTAAACAGAATAATCAAATCCACCTGATCTTTTTTCTCTACTTCAGATTGAAGAACAATTGGTAACTGTTCTATCACTTCTTCACCATTAAAATTGGCTTTTAAGCCATGCTCTTTGATTTGTTGGACATGGTCTGCCCAACCATCAATTAATAATACGTCATTTCCTCCTTGATGAAGCATTAAGCCAAAACGACTCCCCATTGCGCCAGCACCTGCAATTGCTATTTTCATTTACTCTTCCTCCTTTTTTCTTTCTATTATACTCATTTGAGAACGATTTCACAATCTTGTTTCATTGTTTTCCACTCGTCTTCCATACTTATATCCATAGTTTCCGTTGTTTTATCAGCGCATCAATAAAACAAGTATCATATTCTTAGTTTATCTTAAACCAAACTGGCAGTAAGAAAAACGATACATTCATAAAAAATTCCCCTACTTCTTCTATCTAAAGAGTAGAGGATTGAATTTCGTATCTATGAAAGTCTTTTATTCATTTGATTGGGAGTTTCCTTTTCAAAAAAACTTTACCCCAGATTTTCTTCCATTTTCACAGTTATAGCGAGCATTACCATGAGAAACTGCCTTTTATTGTCTATGAGAATAATAATTTAAAATTGGTACTTCTTGATTAATTAGTTCATCTCCTAATAATCTCTCCAGTTTCTTAGCTTTTCCTGACTCGACGGGAACTATCCAAGCCCAAACTAAATAATTTCGTAAAAGTTCATCATATTTTGCCAATCGTTCATTGCCATATTGAGCCCTTAAAATTATATTTTCAGTACCGGATAAACGATTTGTATTGAGTTGATAAAAAAGATCTCCACCTAAAAAAATACCATCAGAAGATGATTTACCCACGGTAACGACCATTCCATCTTCCCTATGTGTTACGTACAAATATTCATACGGCCTCACTTCACTTAATGAATCAATTATTTCTTGCCCTTTATCTCTAAAAGCTAGTTCTCTCTCACTCTTATTTAGCAAAAGCTTTTTCATGTCAAATGCAATCGGTTGTTTTATTTCCGTAAATTCACTTCTACTATTAATCCAATTTGCAATTAATTTCTTCACATGTTCTAGCGTAAAATTTGATTTATTAGCTACGTACTTTTTTTCTTGTATCAAGGACATTTTGCCACGAAGTTCAAAACTGAGCCTACATCGATCTTTTATTTCTTTGAAAAGTATCTCATCTTCGTTATTCATAGAACCCCTCTATCTCCTTAAATTTCATCTGCTATCAACACTAGCTCTCATCGAAACAACAAACTTTTCTCTGTCGTATGCCATTTATCCTTTACGATTATAAATTCCAAGCCCCTTGAGAAACTTACGCATATATTTATCTCCGCAAGGCTTAAAATTTCGTTGTCCTTCTTTTCTCAAAAATGCACCGATTTCTCCTTTTGATGGATAGATTTCTGCCTCAGAAAAAACATCTAAAATATCATCAGTGGTCATAGACAAGGCAATTTTTAGTTTTTTTAGCAACACATTGTTGATATGTTTTATTTCCTTATTCTTTTGTGGCGTGCTTGCTGTTGACTTATCTTTTTGCGGACCACGAGCTAAGAGAATCAGACCATTAAGGAATGCGTCAAAAATCTGATTGTTGATGGCTTTTTCATACACATTATTTTCTGCATTGTCTTCGTGCTTGTCTTGGACTTTTGTCAGTACCGCCCTAGCTTCTTCTTTAGTTAATGGTACACCGCCCAGTTCAAAAGCTTTAATCAAATCTGCATCTTTCAAATCAATGGCATAACGTAGTCGCAATAATCTATCGTTGTTATTCATTTACTTCTCCTAAGTATTTAATATTTACTTCCTTACATACCTTAGCTTCTCTAAAATTTGATTCAATATTGATAATAAAAACGTATCATTTATGATAAGGCGCTGCGTATCATGAGTGAATGATATTTAAATAGAATACAGTCTTGGTAATAGTAATAGTTCATCACTATTGTAATATAATTTAACAAGGTCACTAAAAATCCACATAATGACAAAACAGAAATATTCTGATAGATTTATTTAAAGGAGGGATTTCATGAAAAATTCTGCATTTACAATACAAACGTATTTTCCTACTGGTGACATAACTAGTTATAGAATTTGTTATATTCCAACAACAACTATTCAAGCAATATTTATTCCCAGAGAAACCTTAGATTCGGCATTAGAGCATCGTCCTGAATTAGAACATAACGGAATATACTTTTTATTTGAAAAACAAAAGAAACATGAATCAATTTCTAATACTCTCGTTTACATAGGTGAAAGTGAAAATATTAGAGCACGATTAACCGAGCATAAAATTAAAAAAACAAATTGGGAAGTTGCTATTATTTTTACAACTAATAGCTCTAAAAACCAATTAACTAAAGCAGATTTGAAATATTTAGAAAATTTTTGCTATCAAAAAGCTTTAGAAGCAAATAGGTATGGACTAAAGCAAAACACTCCTACTAAATCATTTGTAACAGAAGCACGTGAAGCAGATTTATTTAATATCTATCAAACAATTTCTGAATTACTATTCTTTTTGGAGTACCCTATATTTATACCTTTGCAATATCAATATTTAGACAGTACAACAAATGAACCTTATTTTTATATGAATAGCAGAGGCTCTGACGCTAAAGCTTTATATTCTGAAGACGGTATGATTGTATTAAGAGGATCAAAAATTTCTGATAGTTTTGAACCAAAAAGTTTTAAAAAACAAAAACTGCTTAACCAATTAATAGCTACAGAAGTTATTTCTAAAAATGGGATATTTTTAAAAGATTACATTTTTTCATCTCCTTCTGGAGCTGCAGATCTTATTGGAAAAGGTTCATATAACGGATGGGATATTTGGAAAAACAAAAACGGAATAAAGCTAAAAGAAGTGTTTAATAAAAATTAAACACTTCTCCATAAGAAATAAAATTCTACTGTTGTACTAGTGAATTTTTATTTAACTAGTACAACAGTTTTTATAAACTTTTTCAAATCTATAAGTATATTGCCCATCCCTTTTAATAAGTTAAAAACAAGGCATCATGGACTATCTCACCATCCATTTTTTTCCCATTGCTTTTTAACCTATTAACCATAGAAACGCCTACATTCACATACTCTAGTCGTTCAAATAACCCTTCTGGTGGAACAACTCCTATATCTTCTTTACCTGATTTCTTCTTTCCATTAATTGATAAAATAACTTTTGCCCCTCTACTTTTGCATAATGCAATGGTCTCCCACAACTCTTCTATATTAAAAGATTGTGCACCATACAAAATGCCTTGACTGTGAGTATAAGGAGGGTCACAGTAGATCAAGTCATTTTCACCAGCCCGTGACATCGTTTCTCTATAATCTTGGGTTAAAAACTCTGTTGAAACATTAGTTAAAATTTTATTCCATATATCTACCCTATCTCTGAAATTATCAGTTGAAATAGGTGTATGTGGTCCTATGGGCGTACTCATATACCCATCGCTTTTTCTAAATCGTATAATTCCAGAATATGCACTTCTTGTTAGAAACATAAAATCAAGAGCATCTCTTTCCCTATTAAACTTTTCTCTGACTTCCTCATAAGTATCTATTCTATTTAACTCAAATTTTTTATTCCAGTTATCGTAACTATTAATAAGCGTCTCAGGATCATGCTTAACATAATTAAAAATTTCTATTAATGGAGATAAAACATCAGTTCCAATTAAATTTTCAAAGTTAACTCTAGGAATGAGTTCGCTATAATTTTCAAATGCCAAACTTCCTAGAACAGCAGCACTCCCCAAGAAAGGTTCATAATAATTATTTATTTTTTGAGGCATATATGAGATAATTTCATTAGCAAAACGTTGCTTATTTCCAACCCATTTTAACAATTGGGGTAATTTAGTATATTCTTTCAATTACTTTTCTCCTTATTTCTAAAAATATCTAGCGAGGTACAATAATGGAAGCAAATCCAATGTTTACAGGAAAAACAAATGAATTTTGGGCACATGTAAAATTTATAACAGAAAAACTTGGTTACTCAAGAAATAATCAAGTAATTTCACATTCTAAAGAAAAAATTATTAATAAATTTAATGAATTACATATTAACTATATAGAGGATACTCTAGATGAAGCCATTGAATACACTGAATATAGAAAAGATGTTCTAAATAATATTGTAAAGAATTCACTAATGAATGTAGAAGAAGCATCTCATTTATTCCAAAAATATTATAAAGTATCTAAAGAAAATGGCTATACAGTATCACTACCTCTTAATAAACAGAAGGGCATAAAAAAAGATTATGCATTTTTTACATGCATCATTAATATTATCACGGAACAAACTCTTAGGAAACTAAAAGTTTCTCATAATAATGATAATCCTTCAGAAGTAATATTGGATCTTTTTGGTAAAGAGGATACAGATATGACTCCACCACTATTTAATGACGATCCTAAAAATTTTGTCTATATTCTTGATAAAGATAACTATTTAGATGGTATTCTCACAAGGAGATTTGATGGGGCATTTCCTAGTCTAGTGAATCCAAAAGCCATTTGGGAAATTAAAGAATATTATTATACAACAACTTTTGGAAGTCGTATAGCTGATGGAGTATATGAAACACAATTAGACGGCTTTGAAATTAATTCTCTTTCAGAAAAAGTATTCGGAGATATTAAACATATCTACTTTATAGATTCTAAACAAACTTGGTGGGATAAAGGTAAATCCTACTTATGTAGAATTATTGATATGTTACACATTGGATTAGTTGACGAAGTTATATTTGGTAAAGAAGTAGAAACTCGGTGGCCTATAGTCTTAGAAAAAATTGTTAATCTTCCTGATGTGGAATCCTTTTAATAAAAATTTTGTATAGTAACGATATGCACCTCCCTAACGACTCATCTAACGATTTCAAATCGCTAGAGAAGCGTTAGCGCCCCTCCAACGTTGTTTGATATAACCTAGACTAGATCGTTAACGTAAAGGGTGTCTTTAACACAAAAATAGCCGTATCCTTTGTTTTGGATACGGCTATTTGATATTGCTCATTCAATTGTTGTACCACGGCAGGCGTGAATTTCATTGTAATCTCCAATATCTCCTTATAGTTAGGATCAAAGGTTATTTTCTCAATAAAGGTACGATACAAGGCTTTGACTTGCTTCTTCTCACTCTGGGCAAGAAAACGATCCAAACTAGTCAATATCCGTTGGACATCTTTGACTTGAATCGGCTCTCCTTGTTGTTGAAAGATCCCTAAGATTTCATTTTCTCGAATGTGCAACTGTCGTCGTTTTTCAGTCAATTCGTCTAAGCGGTCTTTTAACATCGGAAACAATTCAGGACTATCTTCCAAAGCAGCTTCCCATTTTTCAATTTTAGTCTTCAATTCTTCCTTTAGTTCCAGTAACACCACGAGTTCTTGTTCCAATGGTTGGCTTTGTCGCACTATTTCTTCATTTAACGCTGCCACCAATCGGGGAAGAACTTCTGGTAGCTGAACGATCTCCTTTAATCGGTCGGCGACAAATGTTTCCGCTTGTTCGGCACGAATCGAATTGGCATGACACACACTTGCTCCTTTATTCCGAAAGACTGAACAAGAATAATACCGAATTCGTTTCTTTGTGCCATCCTTTAGAGTATTTGTGACATTACTCGCTGCCATCGGTGCCCCACATTCTGGACAACGTAACAAGCCTGTCAATACATTTTCACCTGTATGGTTCCATTTGGGCTGTTTACCTTCTAAAACAAGGCGTTCTTGCACTTTTTGATAATCTTCTTCCGAAATAATCGGTTCATGGGTACCTTTCACTAAAATCGGTTTTGGGTTCTTGCCCTTTCGTCGTTTGGTTTCCCAATTGATATAGCGTGCATATTCTAAATACCCTGCATAAATTTTATTGCGTAAGATATCTTTGACTGCCGTGGTAGAAAAAGCATTCTTTTTGACTGTTTGATATCCTTGACGATTCAAAAAATTGGCAATCGCTCGATACCCTGCTCCGCCTAAATATTTTGCATAGATCAGACGAACAATTTTCGCCTCTTCTGGTTCAATGACCAATTGTTTTTGACCATTCGTGTCAATACCACTGACATAGCCTAAACGTCGTCCACCTGCATAACGCTTTTTATCTTTCACTAAGCTTTGCATTGACATCTGAACATTCTCCGCAATTTGGTTGCGTTCAAATTCACTGAAACTCCCAAGGAGTTGTAACATTAGTTTTCCTGTCGAAGTAGTCACGTCAAATTGTTCCGAGATCGAATGTAACCCCACATCATATCGCAACAGTTCCTCGACGGTTTGTAAGACATCTAACATATTGCGTCCGAGACGGGTCAATTTCCAAATCACTAGTAGATCAAAACGATGGTTCCGAGCATCGTTCATCATTCGTTGATAGGCGAACCGATTTTTTGTGGATTTCCCACTAATCCCTTCATCGGCATAAACTTCTACCACTTCATAGCCCATCCGTTCGGCAAACTGTCGTCCATTTTGTTCTTGTGCTTGAATACTATGTCCTTCTAAAGCTTGTTCTTGGGTACTCACCCGAATATACAATGCGACCCGTTTGGTTGGTGTCGTTTCCATAGATCATTCGTTCCCTTCTAAAATATTTTGTGTCATTTGTCGGAAGTAAATCCCACAGACTGTTTTTTCCTTTGTTACCTCGATCCGACAAACATGGTCACATAACAATTGTCGACTAGAGAGGTCTTTTAGTTGAAGCCATTCTTTCACTTTTGCTTCACACTGTTGGAGTGAAAGAAACGAAGAAGTAGACCTCGGCTTTTGAAGAGCTTGCAGCTGTTGCTTGAGTTCTTCCAGTGAACAATTGCCCTCTTCAAATGCCTTGAGCCATTGTGCTTCTTGTTTCTTTTGTTGGATTACTTTGTGTTTTTCATCTTTTCGCTTTTCGGCTAATTGTTGCGTCAATTGGGCAATCAAGGCTTGATAGACGCCTTCGTATTGAAAAAAAGCCTGTATCTTTTCCAATACTTCTGACTCAACCCTTTCTGCCCGAAGAAAGATTCCTTGGCAGCTTCGGTCGGTACAATGATAATAATGAAGCGTCTTCGTCTTCTTTGTATTCCATTGATACTTCGAACTCAGATGACGACCACAGAAGGGACACCGAATTTTTTGACGTAATAAGTACGGATACGTATCTTTTTTAGCTGTACACCTTGATTGGCGAATCTCTTGGGCTTGTAAAAAGATTGTTTTCGAGAGAATCGGTTCAAAGGTTCCTAGATACTTCCCCAAAGATCCTCCTTTGATTTCGCCATAGTACAATGGATTTTTTAGGATACTATAAATATGATAGGGCTGAAAAGGACGTTCACGGAAGAAGAACTTTTGTTGCGTCAATCGTTGACAAAGCTTTTTGTAGCCATATTTTTTAGTCAAATAGAGTTGAAAGATATGGCGGACAACTTTTGCTTCGTGTGCTTCTTGTTGGATTTTCCCATTCACTAAACGATACCCATATGGAACCGCAGAAGACAAATATTGCCGTTGTTGCTTTTTATAGGCAAGTCCGGCACGAACATTTTCAATAATGACGTTTCGTTGTTGTTCTGCAAAAGTGAACAATAATTGCACAAATAGTTTATTCGTTGACGCGTGCGAGAAAGAAGCAGGAAGAGGTTCAGAAATCGAATAAACTTGAACCTGATGTTGTTGGCACAACTCAATAAATTCTAAGGCTATTTTGGCTTGACGTGCCAATCGATCATAACGCCAGACATAGATCACCCCCTCTTCTTCTGACGCACAAACCCAAGCTCTAAGCTGTCGAAAAGCTGGACGATCCGCTTTTCCCCCTGATTCTCCTTTGTCTGAAAATCGTTGAGGAATTTGTTCATATTTCTCTAAAACATACTCTTTCACTGCATCATATTGAGCGTCATTACTGATTTTCGCTTCTTCATAAACAGACGTTCGATCATAACAAGCCACACGCATGCTTGAATCACCTCTCTATGAATGAACTAAATACCATTCTTTCGCGACTCTTCCATTGAACGAACGTTGCACAAAGTGATTTTCTAAATATCCTTCGTTCTTCAACGCTTGAAGAGTACCTCCAATAGATCCAGCAGATACCCCTCTTATTTCGAAAGCCAAGTAAATTGGTTTTGTAAAAAAGGCTTGATTAGAAAAATGTTCTTGAATATACAGAAGAACCTCTGCTTTTAGTGTCATTTTATTTTTAGTCATTAGAATTCCCCTTTCTTAAATGTTTGATTGAATGAAGTAAATGAAGCATAGATCAAGCTTCATTTACTTCCGTTTGGGTTTGCTCGTCATCATACAGATAAGTAATCAGTTGTTTTGCTAAATCAATAAGAAATATTTCCATAACATGGTGCCTCACTTTCATACTTTGGTTTATTCTAAATTACAATCGAAAATACGATTTGAGTGAAGAAGGTAATAGAATCTCGTATGTTGGAAGAACTTGACGATTCATGTGAATACGTTTCGTTCTTCGCCCTTTTTCTGCACACATATTACCCGAATCAAGCAATTGTCTAAAAAGGTAGGTTAGATCCTTTACTTGAAATTCTCGCCTTAACAAGTCCTCAAACGGGATAGGAAAAATATTTACCTTAATATCCCCATTTTTTTGAATTGATACTTTTCCCCAAATCGTACTGGGCGTATGTTTGTTGTCACTGTTTGTTAAAAATTTGTGGCTATTCATCACCAGCAATGTTTTCACTCGGTCAAATACCGTTTGCTCACTTCCTAAACTAGTATCTACAATTAATTGTTCGTACGAATTAATAAGCAACGTCTGTATATGCTCTAATCGTAAAGGATAGCCCAGTATATCTTGAATTAAGAGAGCTCCACTATAAATCAAAGCTAGATTATTACCAATACGTTGCTTCAAAGAATGTTCAGGTAAAACAGCCCATATTTTTTTTTGAGCTTCGACAAAAGTTGCTTCAATTTTTGCAATCCCTTGTTCAAAGAGTTTCAAAAGAAATAACTTTATACCCCAACCAAAAGTATTAGAAGAAAGACTTTTAACTTTCTCTGCGTGATTCGCATCCTTCGTAAACTTGATATCAGAAAATTCGATATATCGAACTTTCAAACCAGTTAATTTCTCATTGAAATAATTTTCCAAACGCTCTTCAGAAGAGGTAAGGGTCAAAACAGAGAAAGTCTCTTGTGGCATAAGCTGACAATTAGAATCTAATCTTAGTCTTTCTTCACCTGAAGCTAATTGATAGATCAACGAACCAAAGTTATTTTGAGTTGCTGTTCCTAACTCATCTAGTATTAGTGGAACACCTCCCTGATTGTTTGACGCTAGCTTTATAATGGCTTTATTGGTAGCATTCATATTTCTAAGAACCGTAGTTGGATTTCCAAATAAAGAGGCAATAAAGTGTAACGTAGTGGTTTTGCCCGTTGTGCTCTTACCCTGTAGGTTAATTAGTAAACTCAAAAAAGTATTAGCCTTCGTAACGTTTAAATAGCCTAACACAATGGAAGCAATACCAATCGACCAAGCAAGTTCTAAGTTCGTTCCTAAAACATACTTATGAACCAATGCGTCAAATTCCGCTTCTGTACCATTAGTTGTTAATTGGTAGCATGAATTTTTAGTTAATACAGAAGGAATTTCACGTCCAAAAGAATCTTGTAACTGAAAAATCATTGCTTTATTTTCTTTTTTCCAGCCAAGAGATTCATGTTCAAAAAAGATTGGAGCATTCTCCCGTTGAATCTGTAAAAAGTCAACGACTTCAGCTTCTCTTCTAGCTTTAATGATTAAGCCATGTTTTGCTAATTGTTTAAAATTGTTAGTTTGTAAACATCCACCTTCTATTTCTATTTCATCCCAACAATGATCGACATAATATGCAAGAACAAGTGTAATGACTTTTTGTTCGATATTTTTGCGTATTTGCTTAATAAACATCGGACAAGCAACTTTTTCTTCTTGACCTTCTTTCACCAAAAATACTCCTTCTTGATTCAGTTTAAACTGGTCAAAATAATATTCTTGATTGGATTCTAATGATTCTACAGAAGGATTTACAGGTTTTGGCAATGGATATTTTTTTACAAAGTCTTGAATATCTTTATTTTTATCCGAAGCATGCAGACAATGAAATCGAATCTTATTATCAGCCGTAACAGACAAACAAGAACCATTAGAATTATTCGTGTGTTTTCTTAATGGACATTCGTCAAATATAAGTAAGGTAACTCCTTTATGATCGCCCTCTTTTATGGTATAAGTTAATTCAGGATAGTGAGCTAACCATTGTTTATAGTCTGTTTGAATAAAAGGTAACACTTCTCTAAAAGATGGATGGCTTTTTACTCTAGAGGTTGACATCATGGAATTTTCTTCAACTATCTGTTCAAGAATTTTAAAACAATTACTTCTATCTATGTTATCGGGAATAGAAAGGAAACTAGATAAACGATGCGGACGCTCTTTTGTGGACTTTCCTTTGACCGCTGGTGTACCAACTAATTTGCATAATCTTGAAGGATTATAAACAGAAGTATCAATATCAACTTCATCTTCTACTCCAAATCTTCGGTGAAGTAATTGAAGAAAATTCTGAATAGTAAGAATCGTCTCGTGATTATTTGGTTGTTCATTTATGGGAAGAAAAATATGGTAGCCATTCCCACTATCAACTTTTACAAATGATTCTATTCCCTGTTCTTTCAAATAACGTTCTACTTGTTCCATAACATTTTCTGCCTTTTTCTTTTCGCTATCTGTTGCACTTCCCTCTTTCCTTTTAGGGTCAATATCAATAAATACAAACCGAATTTTTTCAATATCATTGTCTCTCACAGAATGCTTTTTTTGTGTAATCACCTCTTGTTTAATAGGATTATAAGTTATGTTTACTGTACCTTCAGACAATTTCTGTTTTTCTAAATAGTTAATAATTGCTTGAGAATCTGCAGTAGAAAAAATATGAGAAACGGTTTTCTTGTTTAATGTAGAAAAAGTTCTCAAATTAACATAAGAAATCCCCAGTGTATTTAATAGTTGTAAATGCTTCTGAATTGAAGTGTGATTCATTTTCATTAATTACCACTCACTTTCTAAAAAATTTTTATTTGTATGACTACATTACCTCCAACATCCCATAATTTCATGATCTTCAGTTCTACAAAAATATATCCCACTCAAAATCTTGACAAAAGAAAAAAGTTGTGATTTCCAAAATCACAACTTTTTTCTTTTACGATAAATCAATCCTTATTAAATTATTTAGGAAAATATTGTTCAATTATTTCTTTATATCTTTTCTCATAGTATGTTTCTGTCCATCCTAATGTTCCAATAAAATCAAGTCCTCTACATTTTAAAGGTTCACTTAAACTATTAATATAGTTAATAATGTTGTCTATCCTTTTCTCTTTATCTTCACCTTCAATCTGGGGAGCATATAGTCCAATTTCCTCCCAATAATATGAATCTCTTTCAATTCCCATGATGGTAGCTTTGGCTAATTTCAAATCAAATAACGATTTTAGAATTCTTAGTGTCTCAATAAAGTCTTCTCTCTTCAACTCTTTAATCCATTGTGAATTTTCTGGATTATCTAAAATTTCAAGTTCATCTTCATTATAAGTATATTTCAAATTTGACTTGCTTAACTCATAGATAAATAAAGTTTCTTGAATCATAATTCTTTTAAGTACTTGACTATAAGTTTCGTTTGACTTTGCCCATTTCGCTAATTCTACCACTGTATTCACTAATAAATCGAAATAATGATGTTCTCGTTCAATAGTCTCAGCATTTTGAAAATGAAAATCACCTTTGTAAACTCCATTCTTTTCCACTGTTTCATTAATATTTTCTAAAAACCAGAATGAGTTTGCAAATTTAGTCGTACTTTTTCGATTAACTAAGTTAATAACTCTTCCATGCAATAATAAGACAAAAATACATAAATTTTTAGCTTCCTTATTATTAGATACTAATTGATCAATCATAGGGAGCCATTTTTTGATTTTCACTAATTGATTGCTCATAAATCTTTCACTGGATCTTTGTTCAATCTTAAATTGCAAAACTTCTAATTCATAATTTCCATCTTCTGATTTATTTTTTGGAACAACTATCAAACTTTTATAAAGTTTATCCACATCAAGATTTATCTTTTTTGCATAATTTGTAGCCATTAATACATCTCCTTGTTCATAGTAAATTTTATATGACGCTCCTCTCAAAATTTACCGGTAGACTAGAAAATGGTAATAAAAAAGCATCTTTTGTATAGCACTCAAATCCCCTAAAAAATATTAAAAACCCCCTTTGTCTACTAAGAAATAGAGTTAAACTATTCAGCTATATGAAAAATATGAGGGTATAAATCTCCAATAAATTTTTCATGTTTTATTTTTTTTTATAGAATTAGCTCTTGTGGCTTGATAGCTTTAACTAAAACATTAACGTGAGAATTTCACTAATAATTTTTTCTCTTAAAAAATATCATTATTTGTGGTATGGAGCCCCCGTATTGATCCGAAACACACGGTAAATTTGTTCCACTAAAATAAGGCGCATCAATTGGTGTGGGTAAGTCATTTTACCAAATGAGATTTGCGTATTGCTTCGTTTCACCACAGACTCGCTTAGCCCAAGTGACCCACCAATCACAAATGTCAGATGACTTTTCCCTTGGATACCTAATTGATCAATTTGTTTTGCAAATGCTTCACTCGTTGGGTTTTTTCCATCAATTGCCAATGCAAAGACATAATCATGTTCTTTGATTTTCGAAAGAATACGCTCACCTTCCCTGTCTTTGACTTGTTGCATCTGTGCATCACTTAAATTTTCTGGCGCTTTTTCATCAGGCACTTCAATCAATTCCATTTTTGCATACGCCCCAAGACGTTTTACATATTCGTTGATTCCTTGAATTAGATACTTTTCCTTTAATTTCCCAACAGATATTATTTTAATATTCATCTTCTACCCCTTTATCCACACAAAATTACTGCTATTAACATTTCACTTTAGTTTATCATGCTTTTTTCTTTTTTTCTTCCGCACAAGTGGAAAAGTTTTGCACACATAGTTATACACAACATCCACAGGTTTATCCACAGAAATCCCTGTTTTTTTCCTTGTTTTATCACTATTTTTGATACAAACATATGTTTCTCCCATTTTTATCCACTTTATCAACACCCTGTGTATAACTTTCATACTTAGTTTTCCTCAATAAAAACAAAAAGTTTTGCACAACTACTGTGGAAAACAACAACTAAATTTTTTCATCTGTAAACAAATATTTTTCCTAAAGTTTTTCATAAAAAGTTCACAGTCTAAAAGTAGACTAAATTTATCAAATGAGTCTATACTAATGATAGATAAAAAAGTGAACGGAGGAGGAACACATGGATAAAAAAGATGTGACACCTAAAATGAAAAAAAATAATCAGGGATTTTGGAGAAAGTTAGGACTTGGCCTCGTTGGTGGTGTCCTTGGCGGATTGATTACTGCAGGTATATTTTATGGTGCTATGGGCTCGTCTTTTACAACTTCTTCAACCAGCGCAAGCGGCAATCAAAATTCTGCTGGTGAAACAGTCGTTGAGAATGTCAAAGTTAATGTTGAATCTGATATTACTAGTGCTGTTGATAAAGTACAAGGCGCTGTCGTTTCAGTCATCAATTTGCAAAACCAAAATCAATCAAGCGAATTCGGTCAGCTCTTTGGACAACAGGAACAAAGCAGTTCTGATGAGAATTTAGAAGCTTATAGCGAAGGTAGTGGTGTCATTTATAAGAAAGATGGAAACTCTGCCTATATCGTTACAAACAATCACGTAGTCGATGGCCAACAAGGTTTAGAAGTTTTACTGAAAGACGGAAGTAAAGTAAAGGCCGAATTAGTGGGAACGGATGCTTATTCTGACTTAGCAGTACTAAAAATCAATGCTGATAAAGTCGATACAGTTGCTTCATTTGGTGACTCTGAATCCTTAAAAGTTGGTGAGCCTGCTATTGCGATCGGTTCGCCACTTGGCTCAGCTTATGCTAACTCAGTAACTTCAGGTATCGTTTCTTCTTTAAATCGTCAAGTAACTAGTACCAACGAATCAAACGAAACAGTCAATATCAATGCAATCCAAACCGATGCGGCAATCAATCCTGGGAATTCAGGTGGTCCATTAGTAAACATTGAAGGACAAGTAATCGGAATCAACTCAAGCAAGATTGCTAGTACATCAGAATCTTCATCTGACGTAAATGTGGAAGGCATGGGCTTTGCAATTCCAAGTAATGATGTAGTGAATGTAATCAATCAATTAGAAAAAGATGGAAAAGTAACCCGTCCTGCACTAGGAATCACAATGGTCGACTTGTCTGCTATCTCTACACAACAACAAGAACAAGTATTGAAGATTCCAACTTCAGTGACAAATGGTGTCATCGTAACTAATGTTCAAGCAGCTACTCCTGCTGAAAAAGCAGGATTGAAACAATACGACGTTATCACTAAAATTGATGATACTGAAGTTTCTTCTGGCGTAGAGTTACAAACTGCACTTTACAAGAAAAAAGTTGGTGACAGTGTCAAAGTAACTTACTACCGAGGATCTGAAGAAAAAACTACTACGGTAGAATTGACAATCGATCAATCTTCATTGAAACAAAATAATTCAAATCAATAATAATGTGTAACAAAAAAGGTGGGACAAAACGAAACGACGTTTTGTCCCACCTTTTTCCATTCATTTAATTTCTATTTAGGAAATGCTTCACCAACAACTGCATCTTCTGGTAAGACTAAAATTCCTTTTTCTGTTGGCGCATCTGGCAAATGTAATTCGCGAGCCGAACAGATCATACCGTAGCTCTCTACGCCACGTAATGATCCAGGCCAAATCATCAAGCCATCAGGCATCATTGCGCCTGGTTTTGCCACAACCACTTTTTGTCCAGCTTCGATATTGGGCGCGCCACAAACGATTTGTAAAACATTTCCATTATCAACTTCTGTTTCTGTAATGGATAAATGATCAGAATCAGGATGTGGGACACATGTTTTAACATAGCCAACAACAATTTTAGGTTCATTATCCGCAATCAATGTCTCGGTAAAACCAGCTTCTTTAATCAAACGATTTAATTCCGCTAATTGTTCTTGGTTAATTGTTACTTGTCCATTTCCTTCAATAGCCAAATGATCAGAAATGTGGAAAAAGTTCCAAGCAACGATTTGACCAGAAGCATCTTTCACTTGAGCTACATTCCATTTCCGTTCAACTTTATTTTCAGTTCCTTTGTCGTCGGCTACAACTACCATTAAGGTATCTCCGACGTGTGCTTTGTTATAAGCAAAAATCATGTTCTTTCCTCCATTATCTCTTGCTGGGGTTTATCTTAACAAAAAAAACACACTTCTGCATGAGATTTTTTTCATTCGCGTCATGAAAAATGACCAAAAAAAGGGAGTGACAAAAGTCAACTTTTGAGTTTGCCACCCACTTTTTTCAACATAGTACTTTTCAACAATCATTGAGTAAAAGAAAGCGAAGATTCTATGCTTCCTCGTCTTTTTCTTCGGTCACAATCAATACATCACAAGGTGCTCGACGAATAACATGGCTAGCCACGCTACCGGTCATAAAACGTTCAACAGCATTTAAGCCAGATTGCCCAACCATGATAAGGTCAATCTGATATTTTTTTGGTAAATTAACAGCCATTGCTTCTTTAACTGACCCGTAAGCTATAATTCCTTCAATCTTTATATAGTCGACTGATTTTCCATAGTCTTTACAACTTTGAATCATTTCTTTAGCGTTTTCCGTTCCTTGATCGATCAAATTTTGATCCATTGGTGCATAACCCATAAAATTATAAAATTGTTGGTCAATCACGTTGGCCACATAAACTGTTCCGTTATTTCGACGAGCAACCTCTACTGCTTTTTTAAATGCAGCATTGGCTTGTTCGCTACCATCAATACCTACTAAAATATTTTTATACTCTTGATCCATTTCGACCCCTCCTAATAGATGTTAATCAACTGTGACACTTTTTAGGAAATCTTCAATCTCTTGCTTCGTTTTACGATTTTTATTCACTAATCGTCCTAACTCTTTACCATCTTCAATGACTACAAAACTAGGGATACCAAAAATACTCCAATTTGCAGCAATATCGATATATTTATCACGATCGACTTCAATAAAATGCCAATCAGAAAAATCTTGTTCAATTTCTGGTAGCTGTGGTTTGATAAAACGACAATCACCGCACCAATCGGCTGTAAAGAAAAATACGTTTTTTCCTTTTTCTACATAACTTGCTAATTCCTCTAGACTTTTTGGAATAATCATCCGTTTTCTTTCCTCCTACTATCATCTTTACTTAAATTATACACCTTTCTCACAAACTGACAAACGTTTGAAGATTTTTGTTTTGATAAAAAAATCTGATAAAATAGAAAATTTCTATCTTATCAGATTTCTTATATTTAGCTTCAATTATTTTCCGTAAACAATCGTATTTACAGTTGATTTGTCTAAGCCTTTCAGTGTTTGAATCAGCATTTCTCTTGCTGCTTCAAAGTCGCTGATGCTAAACATTGTTTGGTGTGTGTGGATGTAACGTCCTACTACGCCAATAACTGTACTTGGGATTCCTTCGTTTTGAGTATGAGCAGCACCTGCGTCTGTTCCACCTTTTGAAACAAAGTATTGGTACGGGATATTGTTTGTTTCTGCAACATCTAACAGATATTCACGTAAACGAGGCAACATGATCAAACCAGGATCTTGGATACGCATCAGTGTACCTTCGCCTAAGTGTCCAAAGGTTCCTTTTTTCGTTACAGTATCATCTGCAGCAGAGCAGTCTACCGCAAAGAATAAATCAGGTTTAAATTTATTGACAGATGCTTTTGATCCACGCAAGCCAACTTCTTCTTGCACATTCGCCCCTGCAATCAAAGTGTGGCCTAATTTTTCATTTTGTAACGCTTCTAGTGCTTCTAAAACCATTGTACAACCATAACGATTGTCCCAAGATTTGCTGATAATATTTTTCCCATTTGCCGTTTTGATCGTTTCAGCAAAAGGTACGATCGTATCACCAGGTAAGACGCCATAGCTCATGGCTTCTTCACGTGATTCAAATCCTGCATCAAATAAAATATCTGTTACTTCGACTGATTTTTGACCGCTTGTTCCACGTAGTAAATGTGGTGGAACTGATGAAGAAATACAAGGATAATTTTTACCAGATGATGTTTTCAAAGTAAAACGTTGTGCCGAAACAACATAAGGATTCCAGCCACCTAAAGGAACTACTTTAAATAAACCATTATCTTGGATTTGAGTTAGCATAAATCCAACTTCATCCATGTGTGCTGCCACCATTACTCGTGGTGCATCTGCATCTTCATGGTTACGCAACCCAAAAATGCCACCAAGACCATCTAGTTGTAACTCATCCACTAATGGTTCCATGTGTCCTTCCATGTATGCACGAATATCTTGTTCAAATCCACTTGTTCCTTGTAATTCAGTTAGTTCTTTAATACGTTGAAATGTTTTTTCTTCCATAATATATCGTCTAAATTTCAGACTAAACTCCTCTCAGACTTTTATTTGATCCATTCAAAAAAAGTTTTCTCCGAATAAATCGACGTTTTCATTATAACTTATTTTGCGAAAGATTGGTTATTTATTTCTGAGAAAAACCGAGAGTATGGTAGAATAAACCCAGATACATGAAGTGAAAGAAGGAGGATTACCTGAATGTCCAAAGAAAAAGACTACAATTATTTTAAAGGCGGATTAGTGCTTGGTGTTGGCCTTGGTCTCTTAACTGGTGTTGCTTCCACAGTCTGGTATCATCACAAAAAATCATTGACCGCGGATCAAGTCCTTTCCAAGATTAAAAATGCCTTTTTAAAAGAAGGCTCAATTGAAGGTTCATGGATCTCTTTTGAAAAAGAACCAATTAGAAAATTTGCGATCCACTCAAATGGTTATCGCGGGGGAATTTCTCGAATGGAAGATGGCGAAATCGTCTACTATGAATTCTTAGCCGATGCTCATACTGGAACTGTGTTAGATATTTCCCGAGAAAAGTATGAATCCACTTTTTAAGACGAAAAACACCTCTCCCTTAGAAAAAATCTGCATTTTTTCTAAGGGACTTTTTCGTTAAAAAATAACTTTACTTTTAGCAAAAATGATTTTTATCTATCTGAACTTATCTAGCATTCTAAGCTAATATACGTTATTCTTAAACTAGTTTTTAAATTAAGGAGAGTGCAACATGGAACAACGTGAAAAAATTGCTGTATTGATTCCCTGCTACAATGAAGAAGCAACGATTTCAACAGTTATTGCTGATTTTAAACGGGAACTACCTGAGGCAGATATTTATGTTTATGACAATAATTCAACCGACAAAACCTATGATCTTGCCATTCAAGGTGGCGCTATCGTCAAAAAAGAACCACGACAAGGTAAAGGAAACGTGATTCGCCAAATGTTTTTTGATATTGATGCCGATTATTACTTGATGGTTGATGGCGATGATACGTACCCAGCTGAAGCTGTTCATGGCTTATTAGAAAAATTACGTTCTGGTGAAGCTGACATGGTAATCGGTGATCGTTTATCAAACGGTACGTATTTTGATGAAAACAAACGGCCCTTTCATGATCTTGGTAATAACCTAGTCAAAAACTCGATCGCAAAATTATATAAAACAGACATTAAAGATGTTATGACTGGTTATCGCGGTTTCAATCGAATTTTCGTCAAAAGCTTTCCGATTATGAGCTCTGGTTTTCAAATCGAAACTGAATTAACGATCCATGCTTTGGATAAAAAATTCAAACTAGTCGAAGTACCAATTGACTACCGTGACCGCCCAGAAGGTAGCGAGTCAAAATTAAATACTTTTTCAGATGGTTTTAAAGTAATTATGATGATTATCAAGATGTGTAAAGACTACAAACCATTACTTTTTTTTGGTATTTGGACAATCCTTTTCTTCGTATTAGGTTTACTTGTAGGTATTCCAGTTATACGTGAGTTTATGGTGACAGGATTCATCGAACGTATTCCTTCTGCTATTCTGAGCACTGGGTTAATGACAATGGCTATGCTTTCTTTGATTACTGGTTTGATCTTAGATACTGTCGTGTCGAATGCAAAAAAAGAATACGAGCTGAATTTATACCATGTCTACCATGAACAACAAAAAGAAAAGTAGTTTGAGGAGGTTCGTATGAATTTAACTATCGCCTATCCTTTTTCTAAGTTTCTATTACTATTGGCTACTTTTTTCCTCTCATTTTTAACAGCTTACGGCTTTGGTTCACTGAATCCAGTAGTTATTATATCTCTAGTAGGATTACTTCTAATCGCATTGATGCAAGAAGGAAAACATCTGTTATCATTTAAACAACCTAGACTTGCTTTTTTAAATGTGATTTTTTCAATGATTTTTGCACTGACTTTAATGACTAAAAATCGGATTCATTTTGAAAGGGTCTCTGGAAACTATCACGAAACAACAATTGATTCTTTCGGTATTTTTCAATTCACACTTTTTGTTGCAATGTTATTTTATTTCTTTTTGATTTTACAATATGCACAAATCTTATTACCTAAGATGAAAGTGAAACTGGAAAGATTTGAAACTCAGTATTTTTCGTTTGGTAGATACTTCATCTTCTTCACACTACTTCTATTAATTTGTTGGAGTCCTTATGCGCTAACTTTATATCCTGGTGTAGTTTTACCTGATTCATTAAGTTCAGTCGCACAAGCGATGGGAGATCAATCAATAAATAATCATCATCCAGTTCTATTTACATTGATCGTAAAATTTTTCGTTCATGATTTGCCTACTAAGAGCATCAATCATGGCGTTTTCCTTTTTTCAATTATACAATCAATTCTTTTAGCAACTACCATCAGTTATTCTCTCTGCTGGTTACTAAAAAAGAAAGTGAATAAATTTGTCATTCTTCTCGCAACTAGTTACTTTGCTTTAGCACCTGTTTTTCCAATCTATGCATTGAATATGCAAAAAGATATTTTGTTTTCTATTGCATGTCTATTATTCTCGTTAACATTATTTGATTTTATCGTTGAGAGTAAAGTGAATTTCACAAGAAAATTAGTTATTATTTTGTTTGCTTTACTAACCACTTATCTAAGAAATAATGGGTTGTATGTTGTGGTGGGGACAGGAATTATTGCTCTAGTTATTTCACTCAAGAACCGACAAATCAAAGCCATTTCCCAAGTGATTGCAGGTTATCTTTTACTCACAGTCTTAGTTATTCAACCACTCATGACTAGATATGCAGTTCCAACAGCTTCCGCTGAACGATTAGGCGTACCAATGCAACAGATCACCAGAGCAATCGTTATGGATGGAGATTTAGCTAAAGATGATTTAGCCTTAATGGATAAAATCCTACCTCTACAAGACTATGAAGCTTATACACCAAGTCTAGCTGACTCCATTAAATGGCATAAAAATTTTAACAATACTTTCTTAGACGAACATAATAAAGAATTCTTACTCTTATGGGGTAGAAATTTACCAAAAAACCTTTCTATTTACACTGACGCTTATATTCTAGAAACATTTGGTTTTTGGGTTCCTGGCGTAAAAAATAACTATGGTTTTCTTGATACTCGTGTCAACACCAATAATTATGGTATCACTCAAATTAATTTAATTGAGCGTTTTATGGGTATCTCAAGCACAACAAAATTGATTGACGCACGAAATTTTTTGGGTTCTGGCACCTTATTATGGTTACTTATTTTTAGTGTTTTTCTTTTACTATCTCAAAAAAAATATCGATTTTTATTACTTCTATCACCAGGAATACTTGTCTTTCTAACTATCATGATTGCCACTCCTGTTGCGTTTAGCTTACGCTATGTCTTTATTTTAGCATTGGGGCTACCTATTTATCTTTTGATACCATTTATCAAATTTGATTTTGAAAAAAAAGAAGGAGTCGATTATGAAACTAATTAAAAAAACTACGATTATTTTCTTTTTATTAATTTTTAGTTATTGTCTAACTTTAACTATCGCTTATAGCATTCCAGATCGTTTTCTTTCGTCTCATGTAACCAGTTCAGTCAAAATATTTGAAAAAGAAGGCAATTATCCTACAATCAATTCAGCGAATGAAAATGGTACAAAATTAGATAATTTTACAGACAAGTTGATGGTAAAGAAATCAATTAAAGATCATAAATTATCCCTTGTAGAAAATATTATGTCGATAAACGGCTATCCTCGGTATTGGCATGGTTATCAAGTATTTTTACGTCCATTGTTAGCAGCTATGTCTCTTGGCAGTATCCGAATGATTTATGCTTCTCTTTTATTTCTTTTGATTGGAATTGTCTCCTACTTTTTAATAAAAAGAACAGACATTTATTTGGGGATTGCTTTCTTATTGTCGTTAGCTGCAGCTAACGTGTCAGTTTTCTTTTTCAGTATGCAGTTTTCAAATATTTTGATTCTGACCTTATTCGCTTTATTATTACTTTTAGTAAAACCAAAACTATTTCAAGACAAAAGTAGCATTCTTCTTTATTTTTTTAGTATTGGTTCTCTAGCAAACTTTTTTGATTTACTAACAACACCTTTGATTTCTTGGGGAATTCCGATTGTTGTCCTTTTCTATCTAAATAGTAAAGATGTTAAAAAGCAGGATACTTCTTTAGGCAAAAAAATAGAAATATTCTTATCCACTGGTTTTTTCTGGTCAATCGGCTACGGCTTAACTTGGTTGAGTAAATGGATCATTTCTTCAGTCATTCTTAAACAAAATATCGTAAAGGATGCTTTCAATCAGATTCTTTTTCGAACAGAGGGAAATGAAAAATATCCTTTACATCGATTAGCAATGCTTAAGGACAACTTCACTTTAATGTATCCTAAAGTAATTATCTTATTGTTAGCAATAACCTGTTTTATTTTCCTATATCTTGCATATAAAAACCGAACAGAGCATTTACCGTTTCAATTTGTTTTAGTGTTCTTACTTATTGCCATCACACCTTATATTTGGTATAACGTTTTAGCTAACCACTCACAAATCCATCATTGGTTTACTTATCGGACACAAATCGTCACCACGTTTGCTATATTAGGTGGTTTTGCTTGCCTTATTCCACCTAAAAAAATAGTCAAATAAAAAGGTGAGACAGAAAAAATTCTGTCTCACCTTTTTATTTTAGTTGACTAATCACAACTTTTACTTCGCCAAACGATAAATGGCATCTGCATAAATTGCAGTTGCTCTGAACAAGTCATCGAGGCTCATAAATTCATTTGCCTGGTGCATTGTATCTGTATAGCCTGGGAACATTGCCCCATAAGCAACACCACGTTTTAATAAGCGGCCATAAGTCCCACCACCAATGATTTGTTCATAGCCTTTTTCACCAGTGTGATCTTCATAAACTTGTAAGAGTGTTGCAACCAATGGATCATCCATTGGCACATAATGTGGTTCCATTACACGCGCGCCACGTGTAACAGTAGCACCTTCCATCCCAACTGTTTTTTCTACGCCGATTTCTAATCCTTCAACAGTTACTCCTTTAGGGAAGCGGAAGTTCATATTGATGAAGTTTTCTGCTTGTGTGCTTTCTTCGTCTGCTTTAAACGCAAATAATCCAGCATTCATCGTTAGTTTGCCCATTTTTTCATCTTCATAAGCCACACCTAATTTTTCACCATAAAAATCTTCATGGACATAAGCAGCGGCTACATGGATAAATTGTTTCGCAGCACCACCAAAAGCATAAGTATCTAAGAATGTTGCTAAAAATGTTCCTGCATTGATTCCTGATTGAGGGCTTGCACCATGGGCACCTTTTCCGACTAATTCAATTGATACGAATGTTCCATCTGCTTCAATCATTCCGCTAACAGGATTTGCTTCCGTAAATTTGAAGAATGCTTCTTCCATTGCGATTGCAGCATCAGTATTCGGTACTTCAAGTTTTGCTTCAGCTGTTCCTGGAACCATGTTTTCACGCAAACCAGAAGTGAAAGATTTTAAAACATAGTCGCCTGCATTATTTCCTTGGAAGTGCAGTCCTAAAGAAACATTTCCTTTTTCACCATTGATAATTGGAAATTCTGCATCTGGAGAAAAACCAAAATCAGGCTCTTCTTCATGTTCGAAGTAGTACGCCATGTCGCCCCAGCCACTTTCTTCATCACTACCAACAACAAAGCGAACTTTTTTAGATAATTTCAAGTCTAAATCTTTGATAATTTTCATTGCATAATAAGCAGCCATACTTGGACCTTTGTCGTCACTTGACCCACGAGCAAAGATTTTTCCATCTTTGATTACTGGTTCATAAGGATCGGTATCCCAACCATCACCAGCAGGAACAACGTCCATGTGACCAAAGATACCTAACGTTTCATCGCCTTCACCCATATCAATATGTCCCGCATAATTATCAACGTTTTTCACTACAAAACCATCGCGTTCACCATAAGCAAGCATATGTTTTAATGCGTCACGTGGGCCAGGACCAAATGGTGCATCTTCCGTCACCTTAGAATCATCACGTTCACTGTTGACGCGTAATAAATTTTTTAAATCTTCAAGCAAATCTTCTTTACGTGCTTCTACTTCTTTTTGCCAATCAATTGTCATAAAGTTAATCCTCCACCTTATTAAGTCTTCGTGTTTTATGATACCATAAAATCAAGAAAAAAATAGTTCAAAAAGTCTGACAATTTCGTCAGTTTGCCGTTCCTTACAAATACTCGAATCGTTCAACTTATTGGAGGGATATTTAATGATTCTTGATGAACAACTATTACGAGAGGTAATTACTAAACGGCCTAGTCACTCTCACAAAGGTACTTTTGGTCGAGTTGTTTTGATTGGAGGAAATCAGCAGTATGGTGGCGCAATTATCATGAGTGCTTTAGCTGCAGTTAATAGTGGCGCTGGGTTGACCACGGTTATAACCGATGAGAAGAACCATGCTCCACTCCATGTTCATCTTCCTGAGGCAATGGTTGTTGACTGGCAGGATCAAGCGACTTGTCTAACAGCCATTCGACAAGCTGATGTGGTATTGATTGGTCCAGGATTAGGTACTTCTGCTCTCAGTTTAGGTTTACTCCAAACAATTTTAGAAGTTCAAACAAAACAACAGTGGTTAGTTATTGACGGTTCTGCATTAACTTTGCTTGCTGAAACAAAACTTTCTTTACCTTACCCTGAGCATACTGTATTAACACCGCATCAAATGGAATGGCAACGTCTAAGCGGTATTTCTATTGCTGCGCAAACAGACCGTTCAAATCAAGAGAAACAAAGCGAACTGGGCGCGATTCTTGTTGTTAAAAGTCATCAAACTACTATTTATAATAAAGATAATATCTATTATAATCAGGCTGGGTCTGCAGCAATGGCAACCGGAGGAACTGGTGATACCTTGGCAGGAATGATCACGGCTTTTCTTGCCCAATTTTCTAAAAACGATCACACGGTCGCAGCCGCGGTTTATTTACACAGCTTGATTGGAGATCACTTAGCACAAACACACTATGTCGTACTGCCGACACTGATTAGCCAAGCCATTCCACAATGGATGGCACACTTTTGTACAGAATAAAAATAGGAGTTTGATTATGGACAAATTTACAGGATATCTTCGTACACCTTTTTACTACGAAACGGATCAAATGGGGATTATTCATCACAGCAATTATATTCGCTGGTTTGAAGAAGCTCGTGTCGCATTACTGAATCACCTTGATTTTAGTTACCAAAAAATTGAAGAAACTGGAATAATTATTCCCGTCCTTGAAGTCAGTTGCCAATATAAAGAAATGATTCGCTATGGCGAGTCAGTTATTATTTATCCAACAATTGAAAAATATACTGGTACACGCTTAGACTTTAGTTATCAGATTTATGGTACTGAAGATCAAAAATTACGCACGATTGGCAGCAGCAGACATTGTTTTCTCTCCGCAGAAAATCAGCGTTTATTAAAGCTTAGTCGAATTCTGCCAACACTTGATGCACGTTTTAAAAGCTACGCAAAATTGGACAATGCCAAAGAAAAATAAAAAATGTCCAAGCATTTTTCTTGTTTTATACCGTCAAGTTCGTATAATTATAAGAAAAAAGCAGGTGATGAGCATGTACGTTGTTAAAGTATTACATGGTTATATTGACAAAACTGGCTGCCGCACTCGTGAAAAGAATCCTGACAATCTACTCGTTTTTAAAGACAAAAAGAAATCTGAAACTTTCGCCAAACAAATCGGTGGTCGCGTGAAGCTCTTGCAAGAGATGCGCCCTGACTAAAAAATACTTAAACCACATCTATCAAGCAATACTCTTATCTATTGAGTATTGCTTTTTTCTTTCATAGATAAATAATAAAACCCCACTCATCTGAGCGGGATTTTATTATTTATTCAAACTTAATTTCTCTAGTCATTTGACAAATGTCAGTTTCCAATAAACAACATTAGATTCCTGACTCAGAAATTTCTTCTATCAAAGTCTTAGTGTTCTGACTAAACAGCGTGATATTATCTTTACCAGACTGCAAAACTAGCTGGCATAATTCAGCTGGTTCTTTAACCGATTCTCTCAACAAACTTGCTTCCAGTAACATCCCTAGATTGGTACCACTCAATACAAAAACCTGATTTTTTGTAATGGCTAATTCTACACAAATTTTAAACGGCGTGCCTCCCAATAAATCAGTAAAACAGATGACACTATCCTTTGTCTGTAGTTCTAACTCAATTTTTTTACGATAAGATTCCACTGTTTCTTCTGCGCTAAAAGGAACGATGGTTAATTCTTCAAGAGATCCTGCAATCATTGTCAATGCACTTTTCATCCCAATTGAGAAATCATTATGTCCTGTTATCAAAAATTTCATGTACTATCTCCTATCCTTTTACTTTATTCTTTGCATTCTTTCATCCTGATCAATTAGTACGACCTGACCATAAAAGAATTGGTCGAATTCACTAACCAGCAGTTTATTTCCGCTAACAATATCTTCTTGCAGTATGAACAGATCAAACTTCTCCTTTTGGTTCTCCAATCTTAAGCCAATTGCTTGATCAAATTTTTTTGTTTCACCAACCTGTTTGACTTCTACTGGAGAAATTTTGACATCTGTTGGACTGATTACAGTCACCCAAGTATGAGCTGTTTCTTGGCATTGAACTTTGTTTTCGATTCGTTGATGCGTAGTCAGTTGGTTATATATCTCTGAACTTTCAGCAGTTTCTTGCATCGTTTGTCCTTCAGAAAAATGAATCTTGTACTGATTTTCCTTGATTTTTATATGAACTTGATTATCCATTTTTTGAGAAGTAACTATTGAGGATAAATTATAACTAGAAGTTACCTCAGTATTTTTTTGACCAGAAAAGTTATCTAAAATGATTAAAGAATTTATTTTTTCTAAATATAAAAATCGTCGTTCAAAAATCGTCCATTCTTGATCACTCTTAGCAGACCAACCACATTCAGCAAAAAAACCTTCAGGAATATTTCGTATGTTATGGAATAGTGGCTTTGGTAATTTATCATATCCCCAAGTGTCCCTAATTATAGTATGTGGTTCCTTAGCAACAAATAACGTATTATGGGCAGCTAGCTCCTTTAATTGAATTCTTTGTTCACTATTTACATAAGTATAGCGACCGCTATCAACGATTATATCCTGTCCATCCAGCTGTAAAGTAAAGCTACCTATTGACGCATGCCCATGACCGCTACCATGTAGACCATTGAAAAGTGTAAAATAAATATCTTGATCTTTGTACACCATCATTCCACTATCTCGACCGGCAAAAATAGGAGCTAGTTTTATGCCTACTGATGGATAATCAGAATACAAGCTCCCTGTCCAAAGGACTGCCAGATTCGAATCCTTTTTCCTCTTTTTTAAAAAGCCTAGATTTCGATAAATAGCATAAACGTAATGAAAATCCACGTGATCACTATCATTCAATGGAAGCAACTTTTCTTGATTATCAGCTAAATAGTAAGTAGTTTGGATAGGTTGAGCTAATTTTCCCCTTAAATCTATAGGAAGAGGCTGCTCAAGATACTCTGAAATCTGTAATAAATAAACATAAGTCATGATAACCTCATGTTGATAGAGCGGGCTTTGCTCCCAATGCATACCGTCATCATAAAACTGTAAATCAAGTTGTTCCGTCAATCGCTTCCAGATGAATGCTCTTTGCGTTTCTGTTACCAAGTCTGGGAAAAACAAGTCTACCGCAGCCATCCCTCCGATTGCTAGAACACCCCAATTACTCAGACGATATTTATCAATGTAACTATTCTCTAAAATTACAAGATGTTCTTGGATTGACCGGTGTAACATTTTTTCAACTTCCGCATTTTTCATGTGTGAAATGGGAAGATAAGTTAAACTTTTCATCCAATTAGTTAAACGCAGACCAACATCTAGCGGGCGCCAACTATTTTCATTCGCTGGACTATCGCTTTCGCAGTTTGTAATAAAATCCAACAGTAGCATTGTCCATTTCTCCATATAGCATTGCTCTTTTGTTAAAGCATAGCATTGTGCTAGATCCACCATAAACCCATGTCTGCTAAGCATGAATAACCATTCTGGATCCTCTTCAGGAAAATTATTCCAACCAGCATTCTTCAATGAATAAGGTGTTGAACATGCTTCCATATCCATTGCATCAGTATAAATAATCTGATCGTTCATTAAGAAATCTACTCGAGCAAACAATGGTTCTAAAAATTTTTTTTGTTGCTCAGCATAATTTGACACCCAATCATCTTTGAAAAATTTCTGTTGGTATGTCTCAACTCTTTGAAAGTCCACTCTCTTCTCCTTTTTTCTTCAATGACTTCAAATTGCCTACGCCAAAATGCCAAATACAGATGCTAAGATACCAATTGCAAATAACAGTACCAATAGCTGATATGTGTTCCATTTTTTCTTTTTAATCAAATAAAACACAAGGATAGTAAGTAGAACAGCCAACATATTCGGCATAATTTTGTCCAGTATATCTTGAATAGCAATGACTTGTTTTTCTCCCGACTCCACTTTACTAGCGTATTGAATAGCAATATTAGCTTTTACAAACGATGTGGCTAAGCCTGAGATAACTGTTACTCCTACGATATTTGCAGCAGCAGAGATTTTTCCAATTCGATCACTTAATGTTTCAATAACACTAGTGCCTAATTTGAATCCCAAATAGCCCATAAGAATTTTAATTGCTAGCATCGTCACTACCATTGAGAACCAAAAGCCCATTGGAGCGAATCCCAGACCATCCAATGCTAACCCTGCAAATAACGTTGAGAATAAGGGAGCAATCCCAAACTGAGCGATAGAATCTCCAATTCCTGACATCGGACCCATGAGTGCCATTTTGATACTGCGAGTATCCGAGATACTTTGATCATTATCATACATCGCTAACTGCATACTAGTGATAAACGGTACCATTTGAGGATTTGTATTGTAGAATTCTAAATTGGCTGTTGCTGTTTCTTTTAATTTTTCTGGATCGTTTTTATAGATTTTCTTCAAAGCAGGCATAATCGTATTTAAATAACTCACACCTTGGTAAGAGGTATAGTTAAACGCATTTTGTAGAAAGTATGACCGAAGAGCAGTCATCATATAATCTTTTTGTGTCAATTTAAGGTTTTTAGATTCCATTACTGAAGTCCTCCTCTTCATCTAATAAACTTTGATTGTTTGCTACTAAGCTTTTCTCTCCTACAGGCGTTTTATCTTTTCCATAATACTGGATCAGTGCAAAAACTGCACCAACCATTGCAACTGCCATCGTTGGTAACTCAAGATATGCTACACAAACATAACCTAACAGCACATATGGAATCAGACTTTTTTCTAACATGACAGACATGATCATTGCAAAACCAATCGCTGGGATAAGCCCACCAGCTACTGAGAAACCATTAATCAACCACTGAGGTAGCGCTTCCACAAATGCTTGTAATCCTGGACGGCTCAATGCTGCCAGTATACCAATGAGGAACCCTGCTAAAGCAAACGCAATATAAGTTGAGTGAGAAATAAGTGTGAATTTTTTAAATTGTCCACTTTCAATAGCATTTTTAGACCACTTAGCACTTCCTGAAAAGAACGTATACAATGCAGTTGTCACTAATTGGAATAAAACTGCAAATGGAAATGACAATGCTAACGCAGACTCAGCTGTTACACCTTGATCTCTCAACGTAATCGCCATAATCGTCCCAACAATTCCCGGACCCACTGGATTTGGTGGAACTGTTCCACCCGCACCTACACCAAATCCCATGTAAGCTAACTCTGCTAAGGCACCAAATTTCAAAGCTGTTGGAATATCTCCTAAAACAACGCCAACAAAAAAGGACATGACCAGTGCTCGGTTCGTATAGATTCCCAATAATTGTCCAGAATAACAAAATGCAGTAATTAATCCTATAAGTATTCCTTGTACTAATGTAATCTCCATTTTTTATTTCCTCTCTAAATTAGCTGTTTTTAATTTTTTCCATTAGAGCATCTAAATGCTGCGAGCCATCATTAGACATTGGCGACGTTTTGGTAGTAAATATCACGTGATGTTCATTTTTCAATTTTTTCAAGTCATTTTTGTCTTCTTCACCCAAATAGATAAATTGAGAAATTTTTTCTTTTCCTTCAGCAGCATGAATGTTCCCAATATTTAGTTGTTCCATTGGGAAACCTAATTCGCAAAGTTTTAACGCATCGTGTAAATTTTCAACAACCACAAAAATCGTTTGATGCGGAGCTGCTTTCCAAATCACTTCGGCAGTTCGTGCAATTGTCCAAAATCGAACGTTGATATCTTTAGGTAAAACTGTCTTCATTAAAATTTGTTGTACACTATCTTCGGCTGCTTTATCATTTGCACAAATCACTAAATTGACTCCTAAGCTTTTGATCCACAGTTGCCCTTGTCCATGTATCAGACGTGCATCTACTCGTACCATTTTTACATTTGGTTTATCCATATTTTTCCCTCCTGTTATTGTTCTACCAATACATTTTCCAGTCTTTTTTGAATCGAACTAAAGCCTCCAAGTAAAAATAATCTCCCCAAATATTCCCTTCATTTACTCCTTTGCCACTATGCCATGAATACACACCTTCATTTATTAAAGCTGTAATACCTTCCGTTTTAGATTCCGTATAATTTTCGATTAAGCTTTTCAGCATTGAATGTTGTGCATACTTGTAAACCAATTTGGATTGATTTGCTTCAGGTAAAAATTTATCCATCAAATTCATTCCACAAACAGCAATGGCTGTTGCCGAAGTATCTCTGGGTTGATTGGAACCATCTGTAAAAATCAAATCCCAATAACTTACAAAATCTTTTGGTAGCCGATTTAAAAAATAATTTGTGACTGCTTCAAATAATTCAGTATTCTGTTCATTTGGACAATAAGAACGAAAAAGTGCAATTCCATAAATTAACCAAGATTGTCCACGTGCCCAGCTTGATGAATCTGAATAGCCTTGACGTGTTTTTCCATAAAGAGGCCGTCCATCTTTCGTATCAAAAAAGAATGTATGATAAGCAGAAGAATCTTCCCGAATTGCATGTTCAATAGTCGTATAGTAGTGCTTGATTGCGACTTCACGATACTTTTTGTCTTCCGTCACTTCTGTTGCCCAAAAAAGTAATGGAATATTTAAAAGGCAATCGACAATCAAACGGTAATTATCTTGTTTTCCTAACTCCCCCCATGCTTGAATAAATTGCCCTTTCTCTTGGTAACGTGACAATAATTTTTCTGCTGCCTTTAAAGACACTTGCTTGGCTTGCTGGTCATCCATAAGTTTGTAGGCACTCACACAAGACAAGCTGTACAGAAAACCCAAATCATGATGATCAATCTCAATATTCTGATCCATCCGATGAATAAAACTTTGAACATTTTTTTCTGCCATTTGTTTAAAATCTTCATCCTGTGCAACTTCATAGCAAAGCCAGAGAATGCCTGTCCAAAAACCATTTGTCCATTCCGTATTGGCCATTGGTACATACGAATTATTCTTAGTCGCTGGTGTAGGATATTGATCATTCAATTGAGAAATATTTTTTTTCACTTTCCTCACCACATCAGCTATCGCTTGATCAATCACTTCTTCTGAAATCAATCCTTGACCAAAGTATCTCTCACTAGACAATAACTTTTCTCTCTTTTTTTCCTTCAAAAAAATCCCTCCATCACTTAACGTGTTAACCGGTGTAAAAACATCTTAGCTTATTTTTCATTCTTTGTAAACCCTTTCTTTTTCAGAAGGTAATTTGCTTATTTTATTTTTTATACAAAAAAAAACACTGAAAAGGGTTGATAACTTCTCAGTGTTTGAAACATTCAATTATTTTTCTACTAAAAAATTATTCTCCAACAATTTCAATTTGATAGAAATCTGGATGGATAAAACTTCGACTGTACTCAATCGGTATGCCATCATTTCCTGAAATCAAACGCCGAATGTCAAATAAAGAATAGATTTTTTCGTCACCAAAACTTTTATCAATCAGCTTTAGTGGTTCAAGTTCTTTCATTCCCTCTCTTAATAAAATCGTTCGAACTTCCATAGTCATCGGAAGGTTCGACATGTGTCCAACTAACCCAAGTTCTTCTGACAGACTTGCGCCATTCACCCAACGTTCTAAAGAATCTTTTGCCAATTTATCTCGAAAAAGATACCGATTTTGTATTTTCCATGGACGATCGTTAGTCAATGCAATCTGACTTATTTTTACTAGCGTTCTTTGCCCCGTTTTATCCCCCAGTTGTTGTGCAATATACTTGTCCTTTATTTGTCCAAAATTCAAAGTGATCGTTTTTTCAATTGAGTTTTTCTTAGGATCATTTGGTAAAGAAAGCTGTTCAGAAAAAAAGACCTTTCTGTGTTTCAGATTTTTTCTAACAAAAGTCCCTTCTCCTTGGCGACGAATCAAGTAACCTTCATTGACCAAATCATTTAATGCTTTTACTACTGTTGTGTTACTGACGCCATAGATTTTTTTTAAATCACCTTCTGAGTAAATTTTTTCACCTGCACTAAATTCTCCTGATTCAATTTTTTTGATAATATCCTGTTTGATTATTTCGTACTTGGATGCCATGTTATTCTCCCTTAACCTGTTAACCGTTTATTTACATGATAAATAATTTTTCGTTTTCTGTAAATAGATTGCTTGACTGTGAGAATAGATCGACTAACGTTTCCTCGTAACTTTTAAGTAGATCAACATTTATGTGAAAATAACAATTTACGTTACTTGATAAAAACTGCAAAAAAAAATCAATTTAAGCAGTCTCTGCCTAAATTGATTTTAACTTAGTTACTTAACTAGAATTTCATCAAGAATACTTAACGAAAATCTGAATTATTTAGCTAAAGCGTCTTTTGCTTGGTCAGCTAATGCAGTAAATGCTGCTGCATCGTTTACAGCCAAGTCAGCTAACATTTTGCGGTTGATGTCGATTTCAGCTAATTTCAAGCCGTGCATCAATTTTGAGTAGCTTAAGCCATTCATACGAGCCGCTGCGTTGATACGTGCAATCCACAATTTACGGAAGTCGCGTTTCTTTTGACGACGATCGCGATATGCGTAGTTGTATGAATTCATTACTTGTTCTTTTGCTGTTTTAAATAAAGTGTGTTTTGAACCGTAGTAACCTTTTGCTAGTTTTAGCATTCTTTTACGACGTTTACGAGTTACTGTTCCACCTTTAACACGTGCCATGTTTAATTCCTCCTAAAAATAAATCTTCTCATTGAAATTTTTCTAAATTTGCGTTGCTTATTTCATTTTTGCTAGTTGTTGACGGATACGTTTGAAATCGCCACTAGCAACCATACGTGCTTTACGCAATTGACGGCGTTGTTTTTTTGTTTTGCCGTGGAAACGGTGACTTGTAAACGCGCGGTAACGTTTCAATCCGCCTTTACCAGTACGTTTGAATCGTTTTGCTGATCCGCGGTGTGTTTTTTGTTTTGGCATGACTATATTTCCTCCTCAAAATCTTTCGTTATCCGACCATTGACTGTTCAACAATCAGTTAGTCATTCAAATTACTTACTGTCGTTTTTCGGTGCCAGCGTCAAGAACATGCTGCGTCCGTCCATTTTCGCTTTTTGTTCCACTGTTGCAATATCAGCAGTTTCTTCAGCTAAGCGATTTAAGACTTTTTGACCAATCTCTTTATGGGTAATGGCACGGCCTTTAAAACGGATAGAAGCTTTCACTTTATCGCCTTTTTCTAAGAACTTACGTGCATTACGAAGTTTTGTATTGAAGTCATTTACGTCAATTGTCGGACTTAAACGTACCTCTTTAACATTGATCACTTTTTGTTTTTTACGCGCTTCACGGTCTTTCTTCTGTTGTTCAAAACGGAATTTACCGTAGTCCATGATTCGCGCAACTGGTGGTTTCGCACCTGGGGCAACTAACACAAGATCCAAGTTTGCTTGTTCAGCAATTTGTAATGCTTCTGCTTTTGTTTTAACACCTAACTGCTCGCCTTCTGAACCGATCAATCGTAATTCTCGTGCACGAATGCCGTCGTTAACCATCATATCCTTTGCTATGGTCATTCACCTCCAAATATTATGAGAGAAAGAAAAGCTTACCGAATTTTCGGTAATAAAAAAACGAGTTCTTTTTATCAGAACCCGCGCATAATCCACCTAAATAACCGGCGAAAACTATCTAGCCCAGTGACTACGTCAACTAAGGCGAGAAGCGCGTGCTTCTGCTTTTATTTCTCAACTCCACTAGTTTATCAAATTCCCTTGAACATGTCAACTCTTTATTAAAATAAAGGATCTATTTTAATAAGATAATCTAGCATTTTTTCTTAATTTTATTTATCTTTAAGATAAGAAAATAATTTGGAGGCAATTTATGAAAAAGAATGATCCTATTTCACCTATCTTATCTCACCTAGAAGAAGGCAATTTTTATTTAGAAGATGAAGAACTTTTTTCAAATCTTTTAGTCAAAGATAGCGACCAAAGTTATTTGTCAGCAAAGAATTTGATTATAAGAGATAGTCACATTCAAAAACTAACCATGCAAAAGACTATTTTGGAAAATTTTGAATGTAGCAATGTCATTTTCGACCACTGTGATTTTTCCAATTTGGAATGGATTGGCGCAAGTTTTCATCAGGTGACTTTTCAGCAATGTAAGTTAACCGGAACAAATTTTGCGGAAAGCTACCTTCGTGATTGCTCGTTCAATGAGTGTTTAGCATCAATGGCTTCTTTCAGTAACACGAATTTAAAAACAGTCCGCTTTTCTGATTGTCAATTGGAAGACACCGAATTTTATGAGGTTCGTTGGAAAAACTTAGCTTTAAGTAGCAACCAACTCACAGGTTCTAATTGGTTCCGTACCCCTCTAAAAGAGTTAGATTTTAGAACAAATGATTTTACTAAAATTGCACTTTCTCTAGAAAATCTCGCGGGTTTGTTGGTTGACCAAGAACAAGCTTTAGTCATCGCCGCTAACTTGGGACTGATTATTGAAGAATAACTATTTGATGCGCCGCCACAAAGCGACTAGCATCCAAACCGACAAAACTAAACTAATAACCAAAGCAATTCCCCAGCCAAACACGGAATGAGTAAAGGGTAACTGTAAGTTCATTCCAAAAAAGCCAGTGACGATTGTCGGAACAGTCAATAATAATGACCAGACAGTTAAAAATTTCATCGTGTCATTTAAGTTGTTATTCAGCAAGTTATTATAAGTTCCAGATAACTGATCTAAAATTTGAGATGCCAAGTTCGTCATCTCGACTGCTTGCTTCGCCTCGATCAATGCGTCATCCAGTTGTTCTTTTTCGCCTTCAGACATTTTACGATAGATAGCCAATGCTTTTATTTGCTCAATCAACACGGCATTTTGTTTTGTTCCTGTCACTAAATAAACTAATCCGATTTCTAAATCAGATAATTGTAACAAGTTTTGATTACTGGTTTTTTCTCGTAACTTTTGATTTAATCTTTGCCGCTCACTATTTACTTCTTCAACTAATGGGAAAAAGGAATCTGATATTAAAAATAAGGTTTGAAACAATAGGCTGTATACGCTCATATTCGGCGTACGTTGTAGCAACGACTCCATAAGACGTACTACGTAACCAGTATTTTCTGTAGTAAATGTAAAAATCCCATTTTCTTTCAAAATAAAAGCCATTGGTGTTGTCTCGTAATGATTTTCACTTTTTCTTTGATGAGGAACATTGTAAACAAGAAGCATCGCCTCATCGAGCACATCATACTCCACACGTGCGCGTTCATTTTTATCAAGAGAGTAAGTCAACATCTCATCACTTAACTTGTACTCTTCTTTTAGGTTTTTAACACCAATAACATTGTCTCTTTGAATGTTTAACCAAAAATTCTGGTCATAATTAAAAAAGCGTTTATTACTCATTATTTACCTCCTCATAACGGTTTCTCTTACTAGTATAAATAAAAAAACTATTCAAACAAGGTAAAAGCCATTGCTTGAATAGTTTTTGTTTAATATACAAGTTGTTCTTGACGAATTTCCGCTAATTTTTCTTTCACAAGTCGGATGACTTCTTCTTTTGCCTGTGGATCTTCGACAAAATTATAACGATCTCCATCGATTTGAATCTTAGGACTTTCATCATAGTCTTCGTACCATCGATCATATCGACGATTTAATTCTTGATAATAGTCATATAAAGATGGATCAAAGGATAATTGTTCATACGAACGGCCACGCTTTTCGATTCGCTCCAACATGGTATCAAAAGAAACGCGAATATGAATCAGTAGATCAGGATTTTTTTTATGCGCTGCATATGGTAATTCTTCCATCATATTTTCTAGTAATTCATCATAGACACGCACTTCTGTCTCTGTCGCTCTTCCTAAATCTGCATTCAAATGGAACAATAAAGAGTCTTCATAAATTGAACGATCCAAAACATTGTTATCATCCTTCATTGCTTGTTTAATACTTGCAAAACGTTTATTTAAAAAATAAATTTGTAATAAAAAAGCATATTGCTCAGGGTTAGCATAAAACAAAGGTAATACTTCATTATCATCGATTGATTCATAAAAAGCCTGACTATTAAATTCTTCAGCTATCATTTCTGTTAAACTTGACTTTCCTGCGCCAATTGTACCAGCTAAAACGATCACGCTCATTTACCTCCAACTCACTTCATCACTAAATATTGTATATGTTTTTCAATCTTTTTAAATATACCCCCAATATCTAGTAGTGTCAAATAGAATTCATTTGAAATTATTTGACGAAAAACTAAAAAAAATTCTTAAGAAAACAGTGATTTTTGGTTAGAAAACGTATTCTTGGTTTTACTTATTGAGCGGATTTAGTAAAATAAGG
Organism: Enterococcus sp. AAFC-DPL-6103; assembly: GCF_058216595.1. Taxonomy (NCBI): domain Bacteria; kingdom Bacillati; phylum Bacillota; class Bacilli; order Lactobacillales; family Enterococcaceae; genus Enterococcus; species Enterococcus sp. AAFC-DPL-6103. Next base: position 205,394 of record NZ_CM177102.1, on the reverse strand, counting down.
AGGAAATGATTTTTGGTTTGTTTTTTTTCTATAGTATTAAACCAAATTCTCGTTGAGTAGCGCAACTATTTAGGGCGCTTTATTTTTTGTCTAAAAGTTACTGTTATGTGAGGAAAAGGAGTTAAGTTATGGCAAACTATGGCCAAGGGGAATCAAGTGGAAAAATTATCTTGATGGGTGAGCATGCCGTTGTATATGGTGAACCGGCAATTGCCTTTCCCTTCTATGCAACGAAAGTCACTGCACAATTTGAAACGTTAGTTGAAGACGTCAATCAAGATCAATTGTTTTCAGCTTATTATGTAGGAAAATTGATTCATGCACCACAATCACTCAAAAATATCAAAGTTTTAGTCACACAGTTAAAACAAGATCACGGTATCAAGGAGTCAATCAGTCTCACTATTGAAAGTACGATACCTTCTGAACGCGGAATGGGATCTAGTGCTGCCGTGGCAGTAGCAATCACACGCGCTTTTTATGATTATCTTTCACTTTCATTCACACATGAAACGTTGTTAAGCTATGTTCAGATTTCTGAAAAGATTGCTCATGGCAACCCAAGTGGCATCGATGCTGCTGCTACCAGTAGTCATAATCCAATCTATTTTGTTAAAGGGCAACCTTTCGAGTATTTCACAATCAATTTGGATGCTTTTTTGATTGTTGCTGATACTGGAATCAAAGGACAGACACGTGAAGCTGTTAAAGATGTCGCTCATTTATTTGAAAAAAACTCACACAAAACTGGACAAAAAATTCAACAATTAGGACAACTCACACAAAAAGCAAAACAAGCAATTATCGAGAATGATCCCGAAAATTTAGCACAAGTCATGAATCTTGCACAAGTGACTTTGAGAGAATTAACAATCAGTAATCACTTTCTAGATTTGTTGATTGAAACAGCGTTAACTGCTGGTGCTTTGGGAGCAAAATTAACTGGGGGCGGACGCGGTGGTTGCATGCTCGCTCTTGCTAAAACAAAAACAGAAGCCCAAGCAATTTGTACCGCTTTGGAAGATGCTGGTGCTGTAGCTACTTGGATTCAAGGATTAGGAGTACATACCCATGTTTAAAGGAAAAGCTCGTGCTTACACGAATATTGCGCTCATCAAATATTGGGGAAAAAAAGATGAAGAGCTCATTTTACCAATGAATAATAGTTTATCCCTTACACTAGATGCTTTTTATACTGAAACAGAAGTTATTTTCTCTGATACTTTCACAAAGGATGAATTTTATTTGGATGGTGAGCAACAAAATGACAAAGCAACGAAAAAAATAAGTACTTTTCTCGATCTCGTACGAGAAAAAGGCCAAACAACGCTCAACGCGAAAGTTATCAGTCAGAATTTTGTTCCTACAGCTGCAGGACTTGCTTCCTCGGCGAGTGGCTTAGCTGCGTTAGCTGGTGCTTGTAATGAAGCACTTCAATTAGGTTTAGATAAGACAGGATTATCTCGATTAGCTCGTCGAGGCTCTGGTTCAGCTTGTCGGAGTATTTACGGCGGATTTGTTGAGTGGGAAAAAGGAGTTGACGATCTTACCTCCTATGCAAAGCAAATTCCTTCTGATGGTTTTGAAGATGATCTAGCTATGGTCTTTTTACTACTAAACGATCAGCAAAAAGACGTTTCTAGTCGGGATGGCATGCGTCGCACAGTTGAAACTTCAAGCTTTTATAAAGGTTGGCTTGACTCACTAGATGCAGATTTAGCTCAGTTAAAACAAGCAATTGCCGACAAAAATTTCCAATCTTTAGGTGAAACAATGGAACGAAACGCATTAAAGATGCATGGAACTACACTAGCAGCGAACCCACCATTTACTTATTGGTCTCCTGATAGTTTAAAAGCCATGCAAGCGGTCCGTAATTTGAGAAAACAAGGCATTCCATGTTACTTTACAATGGATGCTGGTCCAAATGTAAAAATTTTAGTTGAAAAAAAACATGTCGCTGCAGTCAAAACAGCTTGTAGTCATTTATTTAGCAAAAAACAAGTCGTTTCAGCCCAAGCAGGTTCTGGAATGACGATTATCAAGTAAAGGGAGATTTTTATGATTGAAGTATCTGCACCGGGAAAACTTTACATTGCTGGTGAGTATGCAGTTGTAGAAACTGGGCATCCTGCCATCATCGTGGCTGTTGACCAATTTGTCACAGTAACAGTCGAAGCGGCGAGAAAAGTGGGAAGTATCCAGTCTGCTCAATATAGTGAGATGCCGATTCGCTGGACTAGAAGAAATGGGGAGCTAGTTTTAGATATTCGAGAAAATCCATTTCATTATATTTTGGCAGCAATTCGGTTAACTGAAAAATATGCCCAAGAAAAAAACAGTTTACTTTCTTTTTATGACTTGAAAGTAACCAGCGAGTTGGATAGTTCAAATGGTCGAAAATATGGTCTTGGTTCAAGCGGCGCAGTGACAGTGGCAACTGTTAAAGCATTAAATATTTTTTATGATTTGCACCTAAGCCAGTTGGAAATTTTTAAAATTGCTGCCCTAGCAAATTTAGCTGTTCAAGACAATGGCTCTTGCGGGGATATTGCCGCTAGTTGTTATGGTGGTTGGATTGCTTTTTCGACTTTTGATCATCGTTGGGTCCAACAACAAGAAAAACAACACACAATTAGTGAATTACTTGCAATGGATTGGCCGGGACTTTCGATTGAGCCCCTTGAAGCACCAAAAGATTTACGGTTGCTCATTGGTTGGACCGGCAGCCCAGCTTCTACTTCTGATTTAGTTGATCAAGTTCATCGTTCACGAGAAGACAAAAGGTCTGCTTATGAAATATTTCTTAGCAATAGCGAAAGTTGCGTCAATAAAATGATTCAAGGATTCAAGCAGAACGATGTTGCTCTAATTCAAAAACAAATTCGGCACAATCGGCAATTATTACGTAACTTATCTAACGTTACCGGTGTGGTGATTGAAACACCCGCGTTAAATGAATTATGTAACTTAGCAGAAGAATACGAAGGTGCTGCTAAGTCCTCTGGCGCTGGTGGTGGTGATTGTGGAATCGTGATCGTTGATCAAAAATCTGGGATTTTACCACTAATGAGTGCATGGGAAAATGCAGAAATCACACCACTTCCACTTCACGTTTATAGTTATCGAAGAAAGGACCAATCATGAATCGAAAAGACGAACACGTTTCATTAGCTAAGGCTTTTCATAATAAGCAAAAAAATGAATTTGACTCTGTTCACCTCGTTCATACTGCGTTGCCACAATTAGCGACAACGGATGTCGACTTATCAACGAATGTTGCTGACTTTACCTTGACCAGTCCGTTTTATATCAACGCTATCACGGGTGGTAGCGAAAAAACAAAAAAAATCAATCGTGACCTCGCAATTGTTGCGCGAGAAACTGATTTGATGATTGCAACAGGTTCAGTTAGTGCTGCTTTGAAAGATTCAAGTTTAATTGACAGTTATGCCGTGATGCGTGAAGAATATCCTGAAGGAAAGATTCTTGCTAATATTGGTGCTGGAACTTCTGCTGAAAAAGCACAAGAAGCGATCCAATTGTTCCATGCAGACGCTTTGCAAATCCATCTCAATGCTCCTCAAGAATTAGTCATGCCTGAAGGGGACCGTGACTTTTCAAACTGGTTGACATTGATTCAAGAAATTCAGCAAACGATCAGCGTACCTTTAATCGTAAAGGAAGTTGGTTTCGGTATGACACGTGAAACAATCGAACAACTCGCACAAATCGGTGTCAAAACCATTGATGTCAGTGGACGTGGCGGTACTAGCTTTACTCAAATTGAAAATGCTCGTCGAAAAAACCGTGAATTAACTTATCTTGCTGACTGGGGACAGTCAACCGTCACCTCATTACTCGAAGCACACGAAGCCAATGCTACTGTTGAGGTGCTTGCCTCTGGCGGTATACGTTCTGCATATGATATTTTCAAAGCTCTTTGTTTAGGTGCTCAAGCTGCTGGTACTTCTGGTACAGTTTTAACACACCTAATGAATCACGGCGTAGAAGAAACCATTTCATTGATTAAGCAATGGCAAGAAGAACTAAGGTTGCTCTATACTTTAGTTGGTGCTAGAACAACAAATGATTTAAAGTATCAGTCACTTATTTTTTCTGGTGCCGTCAAAGATTGGTGTGAAGCTAGAGAAATATCTTTAGTAAAATACGGACGTCGAAAATAACTGTTCTTAAACTATATTAAGCTAAAATCGATCAACGTTGAGGAACAAGCTTCATCCCAGAATAGTTGTTATACCTATTCGAGATTATTCGGCATAGTTTCCCACAAAGTAGCTTTTAGGACACCGTGTATTCGCAAAAAAAGTGTCTGGAACATACTCAAATTGAGTATGTTCCAGACACTTTTTAGTTTAATTGAAAGAAAGAATCTGCTATTTCCCTATGGTTGCTTACCAATATATGCCAAAATTCCACCATCTACATATAAGATGTGTCCATTAACAAAATCTGAAGCACCTGAAGCAAGAAAAATTGCGGGTCCAGCTAAATCACTCGGTTCACCCCAACGTGCAGCGGGTGTTCTCCCTACGATAAATTGATCGAATGGATGGCGTTCGCCATTTTCTTGTAGTTCTCTAAGGGGCGCTGTTTGTGGCGTTGCAATATATCCAGGGCCAATACCATTACATTGAATGTTGTATGGTCCATACTCAGAAGCGATGTTCTTTGTTAACATCTTCAAACCGCCTTTTGCAGCAGCATATGCACTAACAGTTTCACGACCTAGCTCACTCATCATCGAACAAATATTGATAATTTTCCCGCCACCCTTTTCAATCATATCTGGGATAACAGCTTTTGCTACGATAAATGGTGCATTTAGATCAACATCAATGACTTGTCGAAAATCCGCAGCACTCATTTCAATCATTGGTGTTCGCTTGATGATTCCCGCATTGTTCACCAAAATATCTACCGAACCAACCTCTTCTTTAATTTGTTTTGTCATCGCTTGAACAGCTTCTTCATCCGTTACATCACAAACATATCCTTTTGCATCAATACCAGCTTCTTGATAGTGTTTGATTCCCTCATCAACAGATTCTTGTGTCAAATTATTAAAAACGATTGTTGCACCTGCTGATGCTAATGCACGAGCAATCTCAAAACCAATTCCATAAACCGCACCTGTAACAAGTGCAACTTTTCCATCTAATCGAAAGCTATCCATTGTAAAATCCATAATGATTTCTCCTTTATATTGGTTTATTTTAATTGATCCATTTGAACCATATCCATATCTGTATAAGTGATATTTTCTCCACACATTGCCCAAATAAATGAATAGTTACTTGTCCCAACACCTGAGTGGATCGACCAACTTGGTGAAATAACTGCTTGTTCATTTGCAACCACCAAATGTTTTGTTTCATCTGGTTTACCCATCATATGGAATACACGAGTGTCGTCATTTGCATAATCAAAGTAAACATACGCTTCCATTCGACGTTCATGCGTATGGCAAGGCATAGTATTCCAAGCACTACCTGGTTCTAAAATCGTATAACCCATTTGAAGCTGACAACTTTCGCAAACATTTGGATGAATGTATTGATAAATTTTTCGTTCATTCAATGTAACACCTTCACCCGTTTCCATTGGCTTGATTTGATCAATACCAATTTTTACATTGGGATATTTATGATGCGCTGGTGCGCTACTCAAATAAAATTTTGCTGGATTTTCAGCATCTTCAGAAGAAAAAATTACTTCTTTCGTTTCTTTCCCAATGTAGTAACCATCTTGTTTTTGCATCGATTCTTTTTGTCCGTCAATTTCAATAAAACCAGGACCACCAATATTGATGACACCTAATTCACGACGCTCTAAGAAATAGTCAACACCTAGTTCTTTATCTAATTTGATTTCTAAAGTAGTTGTTGTAGGTGTCACTCCGCCAAAAATCATGCGATCGTTGTGCGTATAAGTCAAACGAATTTCTCCAGGAACAAATACTTTTTCAACTAAAAATTCATCTCGTAACTGTTCCGTAGAATAGTGACGGATATCTTTCGGACTATGTGTATAACGTGTTTTCATTTCTTGCATAATAAATACTCTCCCTATCGTATAATTTTTCCAGAACCACAGGTTAAAAATTGTATGACTTCTTCTTGACTGAATTGATTGCAATCACCATGAACCGTATGTTTTAACGCGGACGCAGCTGTCGCAAAGTTGATTATTTCCTGCGGCGACATGCCCGACAATATACCATGTAATATCCCCCCAGCAAAAGCATCACCACCTCCAACACGATCAACGATCGGTTCGATTTCATGAACTTGTGATTCAAAATAAGTTTCGTCCATCCATAAGGTTCCTACTAGTTGATTTGCGCTAGCTGAATAAACTTTTCTTTTAGTTGAATAGAATGCTTTAATCGTTGGGAACTTCTCTTGCATTTTTTGATAATAATAAATCAGAGGTTCTATTTCTTCTTCTGGTGCTTGATTTACTCCCAACAAGTAAAGCGCATCCATTTCTCCAGCTGAACAAATATCTACTAAAGGTAGCAATTGCTTGATTACTTGGCTTGCTTCTTCTTGCGACCATAGTTTTCCGCGATAATTGATGTCAAAACTAATCAAACATCCTGCTTCTTTCGCCACTTCCATCAATCTTTTTGTCATCTGCTGCCATTTGATAGACAAAGCAGGTGTGATTCCAGAGACGTGGAAGATGTCAACGCCTTCAAATAAATTTTTTAATGACCATTCAATTTCTGTCATTGTCGCAAAGCTGGAACCCGCTCGATCATAAATGACTGAGGCTGCTCGCTCTCCAACTCCAGCCTCCATGTAATATGTCCCTAATCGCTTACCACCGCGTAACAAGTAATTTGTTGACACACCATAGCTTTGAAGATATTTCTGAACTGCGTCGCCTAGTGCATGAGTCGGAACTTTACTAGCAAAAATGGTTTCATGTCCATAATTTGCTAATGAGATAGCAACATTAGCTTCGCCGCCACCATAATCAGCTCTGAACTGTTCACTTTTTATGATACGTGTTCCTTGAGTTGTCGATAACCGCAACATGATTTCTCCAAGAGTGACCACTTTCCCCATCATGAATTACCCCGTGATTTCTTTCATTTTCGCTGCGTATTGCTTTGCTACTTCTGTCACTTTCTCAAAATCACCTGTAGCAGCTGGCGCAAGTAAATTACCACCCACACCCACAGTTACCACACCAGCATCAAACCAGTCCTGCATATTTTCTAAACTTACACCACCAGTTGGCATAATGTTGACTTGTGGCATAGGTGCTTTAAATGCCGAAACAATACTTGGACCAAATGCACTACCTGGAAATAATTTCACGATATCTACACCACTCTTCAGTGCTGTTTTGATTTCATCAATCGTCATACACCCTGGTAAATAAGGCACTTGATATAAATTACATAACTCCGCCGTTTCTTTATCAAAACATGGACTAACAATATATTCTGCACCAGCTAAAATCGCTAAACGAGCAGTTACTGCATCTAAAACCGTTCCAGCTCCAATGACAATCTCTTCTTGTTCTTGATACGTTGCTAAAAGTTCTTTGATAACTTGATCTGCTTGTGGCACAGTAAACGTAAGCTCGATTCCTGTTAAGCCACCTTTGATAATTGCATGACAAGCATTCAGAGCTTCTTCACTTGTTTTTCCACGAACTACAGCAATCACACCGGCATTTTTCAATCGAGATAAAATATCAAATTTTTTCATTTTCCCCACCCCTTATTTCCTATTTAGAAATTAAGTTTTATAATTTGGAAATCTATACTCGTATTATAAAGGAGAAAAGAAAAAATGCAAACGCTTTTTCATTTTTTCGTTAAGGTTTCTTCTATTTTTTGTTTCGTTTGCTTTACCGTTGCCACAATTTGATTTTTAATTTCACCTGTTAAACGATATTTGGGCATACTGATACTAAAAGCACCAATAATTTCTTCATTTTTGACAATAGCTGCTCCGATACAAAAGATATCTTGTTCCATTTCTTCGTCATCATAAGCAATTTTGGATTGTTGTACTTTTTCAATCTCACTTTTTAAACGTAATGGATTAGTAATCGTATACTCCGTAAATGGAACGAGCGGATGCTTCGTCAAATATGCATCATATTGTTCCTCATCAAACTCGGCCAGTACGGCTTTTCCCATAGCAGAACTATAGAGTGGTCTAGTCACTCCGATTTTTGAAGACATTCGGATCGTTTGATTTTTCGCTTCTAGTTTATTGACGTATAAAATTTCTTCATTATTTAAAACTCCTAGATGAATGGTTTCATCAATTGTGTCTTGGAGTTGTTCAAGATACGGCCGCGTTGCTTCCACTAAATCTTGCTCTTCAATACTTTTATTCGCATAACGGATAAATTTACTGCCTAGACGATAATTTTTGTCAACGTTTTTATTTGTGTATCCTATTAAAGTTAATGTATCTAAAATTTTTAAAGCAGTAGAAGCAGTCATTCCTGTGCCTTTAGCAATTTCTTGTAAGGAAGAATCTGGCGTTTCTGCTAAATAATCTAAAATAGATGATGCTTTAATCAAAACTGTTCCATAAGGTTTTTTATTTTCCATATTGTACACTCCCGTTTCTTTATAGGAAAATTATAGCGGAAGTGGTCAAATATTAAAAGAACCAACCATGGAACAAAGAGATACTTTTCTTTCTCAATAAGAAAAATACCTCCATTTTTTTACGATTTACATCAAACTCCGATAAAGAGCGACAATATCTTCCAATGATGTTTCTTTTGGATTGCCTGGTGTACATACATCACGTAAAGCATCTTCTGCAATTGCTGGAATATCCTCTTCTTTCACACCCAATTCTGAAATAGTCGCTGGAATTCCGACAGCTTGGCTTAAACGATTGATTTCTCTACAAGCTGCTTCTCTTACTTCTTCTAAAGCCATCTCTTTTGCTTCAGTAATTTCTAAGGCAAGTGCAATTTCACGATACTTTTCGCCAGTTTCGTTTTTATTGTATTTCATCACCGTTGGTAACAAAGTGGCACAAGCTACGCCATGAGGAATGTCATACCAAGCGCTTAAAGGATGCGCCATTCCATGAACCAATCCTAACCCCACATTTGAAAAGCCCATCCCAGCAATATACTGACCTAATGCCATTTTTTCACGACCAGTTTGTTCACCATTGACAGATGCTTCTAAAGCATGACCGATGATTTCAATTGCTTTTAAGTGAAGCATATCTGTCATTTCCCAAGCATTTTTTGTAATAAAACCTTCAATTGCATGTGTCATAGCATCCATACCCGTTGATGCGGCTAATTTTGAAGGCATCCCCATCATGAGATCACTGTCAATAAACGCTACAATTGGAATATCATGCGGATCAACACATACAAATTTACGATGATTATTTTCATCGGTGATTACGTAATTTATGGTTACTTCTGCAGCAGTACCAGAAGTTGTTGGTACAGCCAAAATAGGTAAGCAGGGCCTTTGTGTATCGGCTACTCCCTCTAAGCTGACGACATCTGAAAATTCTGGATTATTTACAATGATACCAATTGCTTTGGCTGTATCAATTGGTGAGCCTCCTCCGATAGCAATTAAACAATCTGCAACTATTTTTTTTGCAAAAGCTACACCAACTTGTACTTGCTGGATAGTAGGGTTTGGAGTAATATCTTCATAAATCTCATAAGCAATATCCGCAGCATCTAAATGTTCTGTTACTTTAGTGGCTACTTTATGCTCAATCAAGCCTTTATCGGTAACCACTAATGCTTTTTTAAATCCTCGTTTTTGAAATTCTGACACAATTGACTTAATTGCCCCTTTGCCAAAATAGGCTGTTTCATTTAAAACCATTCGTTTACTCATTCTATTTCCCTCCTTATTTACAGTTGGATTCATACTAAAATAGCCTGCATGATCCCTAAAGCTGGAACACTGGTTTTAACTCCCAATTAATCGGTGATGCATCAACATTCGTTTCCATGATGTCTTCCATGTATTTCCACCATTTTTGATTGATGGGCGTATTTGCCATTTTTAGCCAAAGTACCTCATCTGTTATTTCAAGATAAGCAAATAAAGTAGAACTACTTGGTTCAAGATAAATAGTATAATTTACTACTCCGTGTTCTCGTAAGGCAAGTCGCATTTCAGGCCACAGGTGCTCATGTCTATCTTGGTACTCTTCTTGTTTATCCGGATAGATTCTCATACAAAATACTTTTACGGGCACTCTAGACACCCACTTTATCTTGAGAAACATTCAAGAAACCCTCTCTTGGTGATACCCCAAAGGTCTCTGATAAACGCCATAGATCTTCGTCTGTAATTGTTTGTTGTATCCCCCCCTGCGCGCACACATAGGTATACACTTTTGCTGCCTTTTCAGCTGTTTCAATCAAGCCAAACACTTCATCCATCTCTTTTCCTGCACCATAAATTCCATGTTGTGGCCACAAAACCAGACGTGTTTTTTTCATTTTTTTTGCAGTAGCCTCCCCAATCTCATTGCTACCTGGCACCATCCAAGGAAGAATCGAAACCCCTTCTGGAAATACAACTAAACATTCTGTACACATCTGCCATAACGTACGCGTAAACTCTCTTTCGTCTAATGAATGAGTGAAACTCATCGCTAGTAAGTGCGTCGCATGATTATGCATGATAATACGGTGTTCTGGGTCAACAGACAATCGTGCGCAATGACTCATTAAATGACTAGGTAACTCACTTGTTGGTAAAGCATCATTTTCTAATCCCCATAATAAATCTAGCGACCGTCCATCCTCTGATACTCGTACAATACCTAAATTTTCTGCTGGTTCCTCACAAACATTTTTAAAATACCTACCCGATCCTGTCACAATAAAATAACATCCAGCTAACTTCTCTGTCTTAAAATCCATTGGAATCTTTCGAAGTACATCCGTCGTCGTTAAAAATGGCGTTATTTCTTCTTCCTTCAGCAAATAGGAAATATTCCCACCATTTCGTTCATCCCACCCCAAACGATAAAGATTCGCTGTTGTTTTCATCATTTCTTGAACAAAAGGAGCTTGTAGAATTGATAATTTTTTCACTATGATCACCTACTACTTTCTTAAATCTAAAACTTCTTTTTGATAGTTGTTAACGACTTCAAGCCAATCTAAACCAATTGGAACATCATTTTGATAACAAAAATAATTCCAAACATCCGCATAAGGAAAATCTTTAAGCTCTTCGGTATACGCCATTCGTGTAGTAAAATCAAAATTATTTTCCCATTTCTTTAATTGTTGTATTGGCTCTAACATTGCTTTCATCAATGCCTTTTGCGTATTACGTGTTCCAATAACCCAAGCTGCAACTCGATTGATTGTTGCATCAAAAAAATCAAGACCAATGTTCGTTTTTTCAAGTAAATCACCACGGACTAATTCTTTTGCAATTTCTTGCAATTCGTCGTCCATCAAAACAACATGATCAGAATCCCAACGCACTGGTCGACTCACATGTAACATCAGCCCTTTACTAAACAAAGCTAAAGCGGATAATTTATTGGAAATCACTTCTGTCGGGTGAAAATGTCCAGCATCCAAGCAAATCAATTTATCCCTAGTAAGTCCGTAACCTAAATAAAATTCATGCGAACCGACAGTATATGCTTCTGCCCCTAAACCGAATAATTTACTCTCCACCGCATCTTGCACATCTATTTCGTTTAGCTTCTCTTTAAAAATTTCATCTAGTGATTCCATCAAACGTTGCCGCGGAGTGAAGCGATCAATCGGAAGATCCTTCATTCCATCAGGTACCCAAAAATTATTGATACACGTTTGACCTGTTTCTTTTCCAAAATACTCTGCAATTTTTCGACACCTCTTGCCATGCTCAATCCAATATTGACGAACGTTTTCATCAGGATGTGCCAATGTAAAGCCGTCCTTCATCATTGGGTGTGAAAAAAAAGTAGGATTAAAATCAAGACCTAATCCAGTTTCTTTTGCCCAATCAACCCACTTTTGAAAATGTTTAGGTTCAAGTTGATTTAACTCCACTGACTCTTGTGTATCGAGATAAATCGCATGTAAATTCAGTTTATGTTTGCCAGGAATCAAGGAATAAGCGATTTCTAAATCTTGACGCAACTCCGTTGGTGTTCGCGCTACACCAGGTTGATCTCCTGTTGCCATAATGCCACCTGTTAGTTCGCCATCAGGATTTAAAAAACCTTTTACATCATCACCTTGCCAGCAATGAACAGAAATCTTAACCTTTTGCATCTGCTCAAGGACTTCATCTGTATCTACGCCGATTTCTGCATATTTTTCTTTTGCGTACGCATAATTTTTTTCAACTGTCTTCATTTGCTTACTCCTCCATCACTTGTTAAATACTTTAGTTGTTGCTTTTCCGGATAAAAAAATTGACTAGGAAATGATTTTCGAACTTCTTCACGTGCTTCTTCAACTGTTGCAAATTCACCAACGCTAAGCATTTGTTGCAAAATATTGCCAATAGCAGTCGCCTCTTCTGGTCCAGACTCTACAACAATACCTGCATAATCTGCTGTCAGTTGATTTAGTAGATGATTGTTTGTTCCACCTCCGACAATCACAATTTTTTGTAATTCTTGTTTGGTCAACTGTTGGAGTTTTGTTAATTCTTTTGCATAACATAATGCTAGATTGTCATAGACACACCGCGCAATTTCACCTGCTGTTTTTGGTATTTTTTGATTGGTTTCGACACAATAATCTTGTAACTCTTCAATCATATTTTGTGGATTCAAAAAACGTACATCATTGATATCAATGATTTGTTGAAGTGGTTCTTCTTTGCAAGCTAGTTCAGCAAGTTGTGCATAAGAATAACGATACTTTTGTAAACGAGCAACTTCTTGAATCAACCACATCCCCATAATATTTTTTAAAAAGCGAACCGATTGATTGGCTCCCCATTCATTACTATAATTTTCATCAAAAGCTTGTTTTGATAATTCGAATTTAGTTGTTTCAATTCCTAACAATGACCACGTGCCACTACTTAAATATGCCCATGTGTCATTGCTTCCAGGAGTCCCTAAAATAGCAGAAGCTGTATCATGACTTGCAACATTGATTACTGTTGCATCTGGTAAATCATAATTAGGAAAATTTATTTTTTTCACTGGACCTAAAATTGTGCCTGGATCCACTAATGGAGCAAACAACTTTTTATCAATATCCAAAATGGTTAATAAGTCTTCATCCCAAATTTTTGTTTCGACATTTAATAACTGCATAGTCGACGCATTTGTTTTTTCTGTGACCATTTTCTCCGTTAAAACATATCCTAAATAGTCAGGTATCAATAACAATTTATCTGCTTCTTTTAAGACACTCTTCTCCTCCACAAATAACTGGAATAATGTATTAAATGGTTGAATCTGAATACCTGTTTTCTGATATAGTTTTGCTAATGGATATCCTTGCGCAAAGTTTTGAACAGCTAGTTTTGTTCGCGAATCTCGATAAACAATTGGTTCCGCCATCCGCTCCCCATGCTTATTTATCAGACAATAGTCTACCGCCCAAGTATCAATCCCAACAAAGCATGACTCTATTCCAACTTTCTTGACTTTCTCTAAACCTATCAAAATTTCTTGAATCAGATAATCCATTTGCCAGCGCTCATGTCCCTGTTTTTTTATAAATCCATTTTTAAATCGATGAACTTCTTCTAGACACAATCGACCTTGCACATTTTGCCAGCTAACGATAACTCTTCCACTAGAGGCACCAATATCGATTGCAACAAATGCTGATTTCATTTTCCACCTCTTCTTTACTAATCATTATTACGCCTTTTAGTAAGCGTTATCATTTGTTGAATAAGGCAATTATAGTACAACTATAGACATTTCTCTGCACACTATATTGGTTTACAATTGCACTATCTTGATAAAAAGGAGAAAGAGATGAATTACTGGGAAAAAGCAAATCATACTTGGTCAGAAGATTCTTGTCGCGTTATTTTGACGCCCACTCAAAGAAGTCAAAATTTATTTTTTTATATTCAAGAGATTGGACATTTCAAAGCATCTATTCCTTACTACACTGAGCGAACAAACCTACCTTCTTACTTGATTAAATTTACGTTGTCTGGCGAAGGTATGCTGCTTTATAAAGAAAACAAGTATCATTTATGTGCAGGGGATATTTTCTTCATTGATTGTCAGGAATATCAATATTACCAAACAATCAGTGACACACCTTGGGAAATGGATTGGGTTCATTTTAACGGTAGCAATGTTGCTTATTTTTATGAAGAATTCATCAAAGATGGCCAGCCAATTTTTCATACACCAACTGATCCATTCGATAACAAAATTCACCAGTTAATAACCGAACTGATACATACACAACAACAAGCAAATACACGTACTGAATTTCAATCTTCGTTAGTCATCCACGAGTTACTTAATGAACTGATTTTGCAAAAATATCAATTGGATTTCAAAGAAGAAGATATTCCAAACTACATTCGTGATTTACAGCACTACTTAGATGAACACTTCAGAGAAAATATTACTTTAAGACAATTAGAGCAGCGATTTTTACTGAATAAGTATCAGATAAGTAAAGACTTTTCTAAATTTATTGGATCTCCACCAATTGATTATTTAATTAATAAAAAATTGTCTTATGCAAAAGATTTACTTCGCTATACAGACTTTACGATTCGTGCGATAGCCGAAGAGATAGGGATAGATAATTTTGCGTACTTTAGTCGGCTATTTAAGCGAAAGACCGGACGCTCCCCAAGAGAATTTCGGCAATTTAATTAAAAATATGAGATTGTTCCTGAACTGTTTAAGAACACAAAAAAGAAAAGAAATCGTCACACCTACAAGTTCTTTTTGCAGGTGTGACGATTTCTTTTGAATTGATTTTCACCGCTCATCTTCAAAATGTTCATAATGAACAATCTGATTTTGCGTATTCCGTTTTAAAAATTCTTTCGGTGTCAGTCCGAATTCTTTTTTAAAAGCTTTTAGAAAATGTGGATAAGATGTAAACCCACATTTACTATAAATAGCACTAGAGCTATGATATTCTTTTAATAGTTGTTTCGCATAAAGTAATTTCTTTTTCATAACATACTGATGGAACGTAAAACCTGTATATTTTTTGAATTCTCTTGTAATGTGATATTTACTTACAAAAAACTTTTTTTCCATCTCTTCTAGAGTCAGTGGATGTGACAAATTTTTTGAGATATATTCTAGCATTTGTTCAACTCGTTCATTCAGAATCACGGCATTTTCTACGTGAGTCTGTTCTTCTTTTTGAACGATCCTATTCAAAAAAATAAAGTAATCCACTAATGTTTGTTCATATTTAATATCCTCTCCATAACTCTGTTTATTAGGTGGATAATCAATAAAGGCTAATTTTTCTCTTAATAATTTAGGAGGGACTTTCAAGATACGGCTCCGCTTATCCCCCAGTGGTTTAAAACAAGAAGTTAGATTAGACCATTGTGTAGATCGACTTTCTAAAAATGAGGATGTAATAAATATGTATACTCTCTCAAAAACGTCTGAGGATTGGCGAACAATACGATGTAAGTCATTGGAATGGATCAACAAAATATTTCCTTCTTCAATCGTAAATTGTCGGCCGTTCAAGTAAAAAGTTGCTTTCCCTTTCAAAGTTGCATGGACTTCATAAAAATCATGATAATGATAAAGTGTTTGACTTTGGCTAACGACATTTTTCACATGATAAATTTCATATTGATTTGACACCATCGTATTGACTTGTTCACCATTTATTTTTTTTTGATTCATTGATCGTCCCTCCCAAAGCCTCGTTTATTCAATGGTGAATAAACAATATCATAGCCCATTTTACTTTCCTCTTAAGTATCGCTCTCTTGATTCATTGGCTAGTAACTTTTATCCAAACGAATATGAGTCCTCAATTAACTTAACGGCACGTTGAATAGCTCGGTCCTTTGTCTCCTCCAAAACAACAAATAAATAAGGCTTCTTCTGTGCAATCAGCTTTATGATTTTTTGATAGTCCATCATTCCTTCACCCAAATTTACAGGTATAATTTGTTGTTTTTCTACAATAAAGTCTTTTAAATGAACCGCACATATCTTTTCGCCAAATGAATCAAAGGCGCTTTCTACAAGTTGGACTTGTTGTTGATAATTATCACTACTAATCAGGTTCGTTGGGTCTAAAATGATGCCTAAATAATCAGAATCTACAGCTTCAATTAGCTGACAAACACGTTCTAGCGAATAGATTGGATGGTTCAAACCCGGTTCGATTCCTACCACCATGTTGTACTTTTCTCCTGCATTCACTAATCGACGGATTACCGTAACTGCAGTTTCAAAAGCTTTGTCTGTAAAATTTTCTTCTGTATAACGTATTTCTGGAAAAACACAACCTGTCTCTGTGGCAACTATAGCGGCACCAAAAGAAGTAGCATACTGTAAATAATGTTCAAATTTGAGTAACAACTGTTCCCTGACTTCTAAATCCGGATGAATCATATTGATATAACAACTCAAAATACCTATATGAACATTTTCTTGCAATAATGTCCGCCTCATAAAATTACCCATCCCGGCATTGATGGCAGAAGCATCGGAATTGAGTCCTTTAAAAGATAGTCCCAACGCTAGTTGTAGTGTATGCACTCCTTGATCACTTGTTTTTCTAGCCAGTTCTTCGGCTGTATGAACACCAGAAAGATCATGTCCACGTATCGTTAGATTTAACATTTTCTTTCTCCTATCCTAATATATCAGGTAACCACATTACAAGCTGTGGGAAGTACGTAATTAAGAATAAAACACCTAATATCACGCCGTAAAAAGGTAATAGTGGTTTAAGCATGGATTCTGCTTTTACTCCGCCTACACTAGCTCCAACATATAATCCTGTGCCAACTGGAGGAGTAATCGAACCTACACATAAATTCATTATCGAAAACAAACCGTAATGAACAGGGTCAATACCCACACTTGTCACGATTGGTAAAAAGATGGGAGTAAAAATCATAATTGCTGGCGCCACATCCATAAACATCCCGACTAACAATAAAACGACATTGACCAATAATAAAATAATCATTTTGTTATCAGTAATCCCTATAATCATACTACTAATTGCTTGAGGTATTCCTGTAAAAGCCATTGAGAATGACATCATTGATGAAGTAGCCAGCAAAAACATAATTGTCCCTGACATCGCAACCGCTTGAACCAACATATTTGGAATATCTCTTAACTTAACCGTTTTATAATAAAACATCGAAATCAGTAATGAATAAATCACAGCAACTGCTGAAGCTTCTACTGCAGTAAATATGCCTGTTAAAATCCCACCAATGATAATAAGAATCAACAATAAACTGGGAATTGCTTCTTTCAATACTTTACCTGAATGTTTTATCTGATTTTTTTGTACTGTAGGGTATTTATTCTTTTTAGCAACCACAAAAGCAACTACCATGATTCCTAATGCCCAAAGTGCGCCTACGAGATATCCTCCCATAAACAAAGCCGAGATAGAAGTCCCACCTGCAACTAATGAATACATAATAAATGCTGTACTTGGCGGAATAACCATTCCAGTAGGTGCCGAAGCAATGTTCACTGCCGTTGCAAACTTGCGATCATAGCCTTCTTCCACTTGTTGAGGAATTAGTACGCCACCAATGGCTGTTGAAGCAGCAATTGCTGAACTCGAAATTGAGCCAAATAAAGCATTTCCCAATACATTCGTATGCGCTAGAGAGCCCGGAATACGTCCGACAAAAAGCATCGAAAAATCTACTAACTTTTTCGCTATCCCACCATTATTCATAATTATTCCTGAAAAGACAAAAAATGGAATCGCTATTAGAGAAAAGCTATTAATACTCCCAACCATTTTCTGTGCTGAACTAAAGGTAGCAACATCAAAAGGAATCACTAGCAGCAACGTCATCATTGATGAAAATGCAATACTAATTGCAATTGGCATCCCTACAATAAGCAATATAACAAAAACGAAAAACAGAACCATTCCAGCTTCTAATGCCATATTATTTCTCCATTTCTATACTTTTTCAATTATTTAACAGTATTGAATGTATCAATCAAATTTATTAAACTGTAAACAACAATCAGGCAGCCTGATACAGGTACCGATAAATAAACATAGCCCATAGGTATTCCTAACGAGGGAGATAATTGTCCCATCGTCAAGGTAACCGCATTCATTCCACCATAAACCATAATAATAGTAGCAAATAATAGAAACAATGTTTGTACTACTATCTCTAACACCCAACTTCTAGTTCCTGTTAATTTTTCACTTAAAATTGTTACAGCTAAATGTGCTTTTTGTCCTACAACGTAAGCTGAAGAAAGCATGGCAAACCAGACAAGTCCAAAACGAACAAATTCTTCTGTCACGGTATTGGGATTACCTAATACCGTCCGAGAAAACACTTGCCACAAAACTACTCCTACCATTGCAAGTAACAATACAGCACCAATAATTTCTAACAATTGATTCATTATTTTTTTCATTTATTAGGCTCCTTGATCTTGAATTTGCTGGTACAGTTGTTGATAAACTGGATCATTTTTGAATTCATCATGAAGTGGAGCCACTGCTTCACGAAATGGCGTATTATCGACTTTATTAAATTTAACCCCATATGCTTCTTGCGCAGTTGCTTTTTCTTCCTCAACAGCCTTAGAAAAGGCTTCAATTTCAAAAACTGTCGATTCTTTTGCTGATTCATAAATCGCCGTTTCTTGCTCTTCTGTTAGTTGCTCTTTGATTGCATCGTTCATAATCATAATATCCGGTACACGAGTATGTTCATCATAAGAATAGTATTTCGCAACTCCTCCATGCCCTGCTGTATGTAACACAAATTCATTATTCTCGGAACCATTGATCAAATTCGATTGTAAAGAAGTATAAACTTCATCACTTCCCATAGGTACCGCAGATCCGCCAAGTAATTCTACCATTTTAATAGCTGTTTCACTTTGCATAACACGGATTTTCTTTCCTAACAAATCTGATGGTGTTTGAATAGGACCATCAACCATATAGAAGCTTCGTTGACCTGAATCATAGTAGGTTAAACCAGTAAAACCTAAATCTGTGGTTGATTGATAAATCGGCGTCATTATTTCTTCATTGTCCATTACGTCAAAAAAGTGTTTTTCACTTTCAAATAAGTACGGAACAGAAAAAATAGAGTAATTTTTTGAAAAACTTTCTAAAGCAGAGGCACTGACTTTTGTAAAATCTACGGCTCCTGATTGAGTTAATTCAATCAATTCCCTTTCACCGCCAAGTTGACCATCTGGAAAATATTGAATTTTAACTGTTCCGTCTGTCTTTTCCTCTACTAATCGACCAAATTCGTTCATCGCATCAATCACAGGCTGACTATTACTAGCATAAGCAAAACGTAAATTGATTGTTTCTTTTTCATCTGTAGCTGTAACGTTTACAGTACTACCGCAACCATTTAATCCCAGTAAACTCAAGCCAAATATTCCTGCTAGCAAGATTACTTTTTTCATTTTGTCTTCCTTTCTTTTTTAACAATACGAAACTAACAATTCTGTTAAACAAAGCATCGTTAACGATTGACCATATGGCATAGCAGTAATTCCAATATTGCGATAAAATTCTAAATCGTCCCCCATTCCTGTACCGATCGAAACATTGTGTACTTCACCATTTTCATCAATTTGTTCTAATAAACCTTGTATTGCACGATAAGCAACTTCTTTATACTTTGGTTCCAAATATCTCTTATGAACAGCTTTTAAGATGCCATATGCAAAGCCAGCTGTTGCTGATGATTCAACATAAGAGGACTCATCATCCAATAATGTATGCCACAAACCGCTTTCTGCTTGATATTTAGCTAATGTCTGAACCTGCGCTTCTAACGTTTCAACTAAAAGTTTTCGTAGAGCGTCATCTTTAGATAATTCTAAAATCTCAATGATTTCAGGGATTGCCATTGTTAACCAGCAATTACCACGCGCCCAAAACGCTTCCGCATAATTGTGATTTCCTTCAAAGGTCCAACCGTGATACCACAAACCAGTACGTTTATCCATCAAATATTTAATATGGATCATAAACTGATAACGAGCCTCTTCTAAATACTCTGAGCGATTTAATAACTTCCCAATTTTAGCCAGAGGTAATACTGTCATCATCAAGGTGTCATCCCATAACTGATTTTTATTTTCTGGACCATATGTCGCATGCTGTAACCCTTGTTCGTTTGTTCTAGGCATCTCATACATTACCCATTCTGCCCATTGTTCCAAGTAAGGTAAATAGCGTGAATCCTTTGTATCTTCATACAAATAAGCCATTGTTAATAATGGAGCCATCGTATTTACATTTTTTGGTGGTGCGCCTTCTTCCATACGTGCTTCAAACCAATCATTAACAACTTCTAAAGCTCGATGATTTTTAGTTAATTGATAATTCTTATAGGTCCCATACAGACCAATTCCTTGTGGCCAATTCCATACTGTCCAGCTTTTATCATCAACCTTTAATCCATCAAAATCCAATAGAAAATCGCCACTTTCATCTTTTATGGTTGTTAAATTTTCTAAAAGTAAAGCAATTTTCTCTTTTACTAATTCTTTTGGTACAAAAATTTCTTCTTTAATAATTGACATTTCATCCACGTCCTTTCTAAAACGCTTTCATTTATTGATATCCTTAATATAGCAAGAATCCTATACCCTATAAATAGGATAAATTGAGAAAAAAATATCTAAAGTTGATCTTATGTTTGAAATTTTTACCTATCTTAATAATTGATAGCTAAGTGGTCATCGAAATGTTTCTCTCTTTTTCAATGACAAAATTTTTTATAAGTAATCTCACAAGTACATATTTGAACGCATATTTTCTCTTTACACAAAAAAATTGTCTGAATGAGAGAATCATTCAGACAAACTTACATGAATCCATATAGTTTTAAATCCCCCACACAAATTTGAGCGGAAATTTGTGCGGGGGATTCCGGTAGCGGACAGCTGTCAGCCGTACGCTATCTTTTAACAATCATTAAGCTTTGTAAGCATCAATGATGATTTGTTTTAATTCGCTAATTAATGGTTCTTTTGGATTAGCAGTTGTACATTGGTCTTCGTAAGCTAATTCAGCCATACGATCAACTGTTGTATCAAGTGTCTCTTGTGTTACGCCTTGTGCTTTCAAGTTCATATCAATACCTACATTTTGACCTAACTCATAGACAGCTTCTGCTAATGCATCTACTAACTCAGCAGTTGTTTCACCTTTTAATCCTAAGAATTTAGCAATGTCTGCATAATCTGTATCTGCACGGAAGTAGTCATATTTAGGGAACATTGCGTGTTTTTGTGGATCTTTTGCGTTGTAGCGAATAATGTGTGGTAACAAGATTGCATTTGTACGTCCATGAGGAATACCATATTCACCACCAATTTTGTGGGCGATTGAATGACAAATCCCTAGGAACGCATTTGCAAACGCCATACCAGCCATTGTTGACGCATTATGCATTTTTTCACGTGATTCCATATCAGGTGTTTTTACTGATTTTTCTAAATAATCAAAGACCAACTTGATTGCTTGTAGACTTAAGCCACGAGTATAATCAGATGCCATGACAGAAACATATGATTCAATTGCGTGCGTCAAGACATCCATACCAGTATCTGCAGTCACAGAAGCCGGAACTGACATAACAAATTGTGGGTCAACAATTGCAACATCTGGTGTCAACGCATAGTCTGCTAATGGGTATTTAACATGTGTATCGCTATCAGTAATAACGGCAAAAGGAGTTACTTCCGAACCTGTTCCTGAAGTTGTCGGAATACATACAAATTGAGTTTTTTCAGGTTTTGCAATTTTGTACGTACGTTTACGGATATCTAAGAATTTTTGTTTTGCTCCAAAGAAAGAAGTATCTGGGTGTTCATAGAACATCCACATTCCTTTTGCAGCGTCCATTGCAGATCCACCACCTAATGCGATTACTGTATCAGGTTTGAAATCAGCCATTAGTTTTGTTCCAGCATAAACAGTATCTGTTGAAGGGTTAGGCTCAACATCAGAGAAAACTTCGATTTTCACGTCGTTTTTACGACGAGCGAGCACTTCACGAACTGTATCACAGTAACCAAATTGAACCATTCCTGGGTCACAAACGATCATGACACGTTCAACGTTTTCCATTTTTTCTAAGTAAAGTAATGAATTCTTTTCAAAGAAGATTTTTGGCGGTAATTTGAACCATTGCATGTTATTTCTCCGTTTCGCTACAGTTTTGACGTTGATTAAGTTGACAGCAGATACATTACGAGAAACAGAATTTTTACCATATGAACCACAACCTAAAGTTAATGAAGGAATCATTTCATTGTAGATATTACCAATTCCACCTTCAGCTGATGGTGTGTTAACTAGAATACGACAAGCTTTCATTCGTAAACCAAATTTCACGTGTAAATCTTCGTTTTCTGAATGGATAACAGCTGTATGTCCTAATCCACCAAGATTTAACATACCTTCACATAATTCAAATGCATGATCTGTATTATTTGCTTTAACCATTGCTAAAACTGGTGATAATTTTTCACGTGAAAGTGGATAATCAGCACCAACACCTTCTAATTCAGCAACTAGCATTTTTGTTCCTTCTGGTACTTTGATGCCTGCTA
Source organism: Enterococcus sp. AAFC-DPL-6103 (assembly GCF_058216595.1). Lineage (NCBI taxonomy): Bacteria > Bacillati > Bacillota > Bacilli > Lactobacillales > Enterococcaceae > Enterococcus > Enterococcus sp. AAFC-DPL-6103. The sequence goes on along the minus strand of NZ_CM177102.1, from coordinate 182,628 downwards.
ATTTAGCAATTTCCATTGCAGAATGCCCAACAATTGCTGGGTTAACAGCATACTTGCCTTCGTTCATCACCGCATCTTCTAATTTTGCAAGTTCGCTTGGTTTTACAAAATACACTTGATGAGCTTGGAATTCTGCTTTCACAGCTGCATAAATTTCTTTGTCAACTATCACCGCTTGTTCAGATGCACAAATCATTCCATTATCAAATGTTTTTGATACGATTAAATCATTCACTGCACGTTTTACTTTTGCAGTTTTTTCAATGTACGCTGGCACGTTCCCTGGTCCAACGCCTAAAGCTGGTTTCCCAGTTGAATAAGCAGATTTAACCATTCCTGCTCCACCTGTTGCTAAAACAATTGCAATGCCGGGATGATTCATCAACATTGAAGTTGCATCAATTGATGGATGTTCGATCCATTGGATACAGTTTTCCGGTGCACCAGCTGCGATTGCTGCATCACGGACAACACGCGCTGCTTCTGCAGAAGATTTTTGTGCGCTTGGATGGAAAGCAAACACAATTGGATTTCTTGTTTTCAATGCGATCATTGATTTGAAAATCGTTGTTGAAGTTGGGTTAGTTGTTGGTGTTACACCACAAACAACTCCTACTGGTTCAGCGATTTCAATTAATCCTTTTTGAACGTCTTCATTGATTACTCCAACTGTTTTATCATGTTTAATGTTATTCCAAATATACTCTGAAGCATACATATTTTTAATTGCTTTATCTTCATAAATACCACGACCAGTTTCTTCAACTGCCATTTTTGCTAGAGGCATGTGTTGATCTAAGGCAGCCATTGCCATTTCATGTACGATATGGTCCACTTTTGCCTGATCAAAGTCTTCCATTTCCTTTAGGGCTACATTTGCTTTTGTTGCAAGGTCATCGATCATTGCTTGCACGTCGATCGTTTTTACTTGTTCTTTTTCCAATGTCTTAGCCATTGTCTTCCTCCTAGTGGGTATCACTTATTGTTTGTTAACTATTTCACATATGTATCATACAATAATTTATTTTGGTTGTAAATAGTTTTTTGTGATTTTTTTCACAGTTTTAAAAATAAAGATAAACACTGATATTATAAAGTTATCTAGCTATCAATATTTTTTTCATTGTCTTAGAAAAAAATATCTTTTATTTGGTTGTCACGTTCACTATTGAACTTGTTCTCATGCTTTTGTTTTTCAAATAAAAAAAGAGGCACAACTAATTAAATAGCTGTACCTCTTCAGATGAAAAATAATTGTAGAGCCTATGCTCATTTTTCGTCTTTGTTGTCTTCAGAAACTACTTCTGTTACTTCTTCAGTGATTGTTTCTTCTTTTGCATCAACTGGTTCTTCGACAGTTGTCACCGTAGCATCGTTTTCTACAGTCACTCCTGGTTTAACCGTTTTGATTGACGCACGGTCAAACTCTAAGAAGATACCTTCGCAGTCTAAAACCACTGTCCGTTTGTCTTCATCGATTTCTGAAATTACGCCATGCAAGCCGCCAATTGTAACAACTGCATCACCTGGTTTCATACTATCTAACAAATTTTGACGTTCTTGTTGTTGTTTCTTTTGTGTACGTGACATAAAGTACCACATCGCTAACAACGCAACGAACATCACAATCATTGGTAATGATCCCATTTTTTTCACCTCACTCAATCTATCTACAAAAACCACTTTAGCATAAAAAGTACTATCTACACTAGCTTTTTACTTAAATTTCACATAAAATTCATGAATTTAGAAACTCTTAGCATTTTCTTTGTTAAAACCGTATTCCTCGAAGAAGGCTGCTCTAAATTCTAACAAATTATCATCCATGATTGCTTGGCGAACTTGTTTCATCAAATTCAATAAGAAATAAAGATTATGATAAGAAGTCAAACGAATACCAAATGTTTCATCACACTTGATTAAATGACGAATATAAGCACGGGTATAGTTTTTACATGTATAACAATCACATTTTTCATCAATTGGACGAAAATCATGTGCATATTTTGCATTTTTGACAACTAAACGACCTTGCGACGTCATACAAGTTCCATTACGTGCGATTCTGGTTGGCAATACACAGTCAAACATATCTACACCACGGATTACTCCATCAATCAAGGAATCAGCTGCGCCGACTCCCATTAAGTAGCGTGGTTTATCTTCTGGAATCAATGGTGTCGTAAATTCTAAAACTCGGTTCATATCTGCTTTTGGTTCTCCAACAGACAAACCACCGATTGAATAACCTGGGAAATCCATGCTGACTAAGTCTTTTGCACTTTGGCGACGCAAATCTTCAAATCCTGCCCCTTGGATGATTCCAAATAAACCTTGTGTTGCTGGATTTGCATGAGCTTTTAGTCCACGCTCTGCCCAACGTGACGTACGTTCTACGGATTTTTTCACATAATCATAGCTCTCGTCAAATGGCGGGCATTCATCAAAGCTCATCATGATATCTGAGCCTAATTTATTTTGGATATCAATTGCTTTTTCAGGTGATAAAAACATGCGAGAGCCATTCAAATGATTTTTGAAATGGACGCCTTCTTCTTCAATATTACGCATATCACTTAATGAAAATACCTGGAAACCACCTGAATCAGTTAAAATCGGTTGATCCCAATTCATAAATTTATGCAAACCACCAGCCTCAGCAACCAAGTCTTCTCCAGGTCGCAACCACAGATGGTACGTATTACTCAAAATGATACCTGCCCCCATCTCCTTTAATTCTTCAGGAGACATAGTTTTGACTGTCGCCAATGTTCCTACAGGCATGAACATGGGAGTTGGAAAAGTACCGTGCGGTGTAATAATTTCACCTAAACGAGCACCAGTATGTTTTTCTTTTTTGATTAAACGATAGCGAATGGCAGGTTGTGACATTCAATTCCCTACTTTCTCTATAAAATAGCGTTGACAACTCACACAATCATAATCGTTTCAGCACTTTTTTGCAAGAGTTTATCTGTGGCTCTTGTTCTATTTAATCCTCTTTTTTTAGAAGTATTTCTGGAACAAGCAATGCAAGAAGAGAGGCAAAAAAGTTAATCTTTGTTATAATAATTTTAACTTATGGAAAAGGAGTGAAAAATAGATGAAATCTTCTGCTGAATTAAAATCACAAGCAAAAGCTAGTTTGAAAGGTCGTTGGGGGCAAGCGGTATTATTGAATTTAATTCCGTCATTAATTGCTATAGCACTTATTCTTTTGATTCTTGTACCATTCATCTTGTTTATTGCAAGTATGTCAGATGTTACAAGCCTTCAGGAAACGATGGTGAATGACAATGGCGGTTCTAGTGCTGGCAGCAGTGGTGGCGGAGTTGTTTCCGGCATTATTTCTGCATTGTTTATGAGTGGTATTTCTTGGACTTACCTTGATGTGCTACGTGGACAAAAATCACAAATTGAACCATTTAAAGATGCATTCCGTGGATTTTCAGGTCTCTTTATTGGAGGCATTATTGGCCTAGCCATTTTGATTTGGTTATTCACTACATTATGGACATTGTTGTTTATTATCCCTGGGATTATCAAAAGTTATGCTTACTCTCAAAGCTACTTTATCTACTACGACACGATTCAAGAAACAGGACAAAAACCTCGTGTGCTTGATACGATTACAGCAAGTCGCAAGCTAATGGATGGTTACAAAGGAAAATTGTTCTGGTTGGATTTATCATTTATCGGTTGGCATATTCTTGCATTGATGACCGCAGGAATCGGCTACTTATGGTTGAATCCGTATATTACAGCAACAAAAGCTGCTTTCTACAATGAATTGCCAAAAGACGTTGCGTACTAAGCTTCACAACAGGTATACAAAAAGCTGCGGTTAGTTACCGCAGCTTTTTTGTGTTCATTTTTTGTTTATTCTTCTTCATCGTCCACATCTGGCAGTTGATGGAACTTAATTAGTTCACTCACTGCAATTGGTGTGACTGATAAAATGAATACCAGTAACCAATGATTCAAACTAATATGAACAAGTCCAAAAAGTTCTTGTGTGAATGGGAATAGTGCCATTGCCGTAGTAATCACTACCGCCAACACTGCCATTTCTAATAATGATTTATTTGAAGATAAATTGACCTTAAATATGGATTGGCTACTTCGCACATTAAAGACATGCAAAATGGAAGAGTAAGCTAATACTAGAAAAGCAACTGTTTGACCAACTTCTTGACTAGCATCGACCCAAGGACTGATTGTATCAACAAAACTTCCTAAATAGTATCCGAAGAGTGTCACAACCGTAAACACACTTGCATTCACTGCAATTTTTTGCCACAATCCGCGCGCAAAGATCCCCTCATTCCGAGGAATTGGCATTTGATCCATAATTCCTGCTTCTGCTGGCTCTCTTCCAAGCGCAAATCCTGGTAGGCCATCAGCTACTACGTTGACAAATAATAATTGAACTGCCGTAAATGGCGCGCCCCATCCTAGAAGCATAGCAATCAACACAATGAAAATTTCTGAGATATTACAACTCAAAAGGAAGTTGATTGCTTTTCGAATATTTTGATAAACAGAACGACCTTGGCTAACTGCATCGACAATCGTTGCAAAATTATCATCGGTTAAAATCATATCAGACGCACTTTGAGCTACATCCGTCCCAGTGATTCCCATGGCGCAGCCAACATCACTTGCTTTTAACGCAGGCGCATCATTTACTCCGTCACCAGTCATCGCCACAACCGCACCCGTTCGTTGCCATGATTTGACGATCCTGATCTTATCTTCTGGCGTTACTCGTGCATAAACAGCCAATTCTTTCACTCGTTCATCTAATTCTTCATCCGTCAACGCATGTAGTTCTGCACCTGTTAAAGCTTCAGAAGAATGTTCCAGAATCCCAAGTTCTTTAGCAATCGCACTCGCTGTCACCACATGGTCACCAGTAATCATTACTGTTTTGATTCCAGCCTTTTTCGCACGAGCGATTGCTCCTTTACTTTCTGGACGAGGTGGATCAATCATACCAATCAAACCAATCAAACGTAAATCTTTTTCTAAGACTTCTGAACGAATATCTTGTGGTTCTTCATCATAGACAGCAAAGCCAACTGCAATCACGCGGAGTGCACGTTTTCCGAAACGGTCATTGACAACTGTCGCTTGTTCGATATCTCCATAACGGAAACGCGGAGCTAATACATCAAAAGCACCTTTAGTAATGGAAATATATTTTTTTCCCATCTTATGTACCGTTGTCATCATTTTTCGCTCTGAGTCAAACGGCAATTCTCCAATTCGAGGATAATTTTCTTCCAACTCTGCTTTTGTATGATAGTTTTCTTCCACTGCACGCACAATTGCGGCTTCTGTTGGATTGCCTTTGATAATTAGCTCATCGTTTTCTTTTTCAACACTTACATCTGTACACAAAGCTGCCATTTTTAAGACTTCCATCGCACTATCTGTCATAGCATCTTCTGTGTCAGTAACTTCATCTCCGCGACTCCAAACTCGACGCACACGCATTTTATTTTGGGTTAAAGTTCCCGTCTTATCAGAACAAATTACGTTAGCTGTTCCTAATGTTTCAACTGCAGGCAGTTGACGAATAATTGCATGTTTTTTTGCCATTTTCTGAACACCAAATGCTAAAGTCAATGTCACGATAACTGTCAATGTTTCTGGTACTGCAGCAACTGCTAAAGAGACAGACGTCATAAACATTTCTAGTAATGGTTCCCCTTGCAGTTCACCAATAATGAAGACTAATGCAGCAGCTCCTAATGCAATAAAACTAATTCGTTTACCTAACTGATTCAAGCGAACTTGTAAAGGTGTTTTCTGCATCATATCGCCACTTAATAGTCCAGCAATTTTTCCCATTTCAGTTTGCATCCCAATTGCCGTAACAATTGCTTGACCACGACCGGCAGCTACACTACATCCTTTAAAGACCATATTGATTTGATCACCTAGAGGTACTTCTTCTTCGCTAACATAAGTGGCATCTTTTTCAACTGCTTCGCTCTCACCAGTCAACGCCGATTCTTCCACTCGAAGTTGTGAACTTTGAATCAAACGAGCATCTGCAGGAATGGTTGCCCCAGACTCTAAAATCAAGATATCTCCAACAACTAATTGTTCGGCATCAACTTGTTCACGTTTACCATCTCGTAAAACTAGCGCCGTCTGCTTATTCATATCCTGTAACGATTCTAAAGCTTTTTCTGCATTTCCTTCTTGAACAATTGTAAGTGCAGAGTTGATGACAACGATAGCGATAATCAACAGACCTTCAAACAAATCTCCATGTTCTGTTGCAAAGGCCGTGTAAAAAGAAATTACAGCAGCAACTAATAAAATAATTGTTGTAAAATCGGCTAAGCTTCTAAAAAATTTTCTGGCTAATGATTCTTTCTTTGCTTCATCAAAACGGTTAGGCCCCTGTTCCTTGCTTCGCTTAGTTGCTTCTTGGGAAGTCAATCCACGCTCTAAATTTACATTGGTTTCTTCTCGGACTTCTCTCACTGTTTTTTTATATTCTTCCATCCTATTCCTCCTTTAATCTTCATTAAATAATAATCCTATATTAAATATAACATCATTTTTTTATTTTTTTCAACTTAATAAACTATTTCGGACAATTTATGGATTTTGTTCATAAAAAAGGCACAAAATTGCAAGCATTCCGTTTGCAAGCGCTAACAAAATATGCTATTATATAGGTGTAAGGAAGGAGGATAACATCAAATAAGTCGAAGAATTTCTCGATGAAGTATTGTAAGCAAACAAAGTTGTTAGAAGTACAGGTTTCACCAAGTATACGTGTGAAGTACACAGCGTCAAATTGATGAAAATAGTGAATGCGTATAAAAAGTTTGGATGATTCGTTTCCCAAAACCAGAAGTAACAAAGATACGTAAAATAAACAGTGAACATCTGAAAATTGAATACTAGTAAAAGATGTGTCAATGAGTGTTGAAGATGTAACGAAAACAAGATTTTTTGTTTATCAAGAAGAAATTCAACAAAGTGCTTTACATGTATCATGGAAAGTAACAAAAATTCTACTTATTTGATTCCTTCCGAAATACAGAGGCTGGACTTGTCGAGAGTCCAGCTTTTTTTATTTCGTCGAAAACTACATAGAACTTTTTTCTAGAAAAAAAGAGTGAACGATCGAGAATCGTTCACTCTTTTGTGTTCATTTGGAAATTTATTTGACAAACATCGCATCACCAAAGCTAAAGAAGCGGTAACGTTCGTCAATCGCATGTTGGTATGCAGACAGAATCAATTCACGACCAGCAAACGCGCTTACTAACATAACCAATGTTGATTTTGGCAAATGGAAGTTTGTTGAGAATGCTTGGACGACTTTAAACTCATAACCTGGTGTAATAAAAATTTCGGTCCAACCACTGTCTGCTTTGATTTCACCATTGAACTTCGTTCCAATTGTTTCTAACGTCCGAATCGAAGTGGTTCCTACTGCTACGATTTTTCCACCATTCTTGCGAACTTGGTTCAAACGTTTCGCAGCATCCTCTGTTAATCGATAAAATTCACTATGCATGTGATGATCTTCAATCTTATCCACACTAACTGGACGGAACGTTCCTAAGCCAACATGAAGTGTCAAATAGACTAATTCAATTCCTTTGGCTTCAATTTCTTCCAATAGTTCTTTTGTAAAATGTAATCCCGCTGTTGGGGCTGCCGCAGAACCATTTTCTTTGGCGTACACTGTTTGGTAACGATCTGGGTCTTCTAGGCGTTCTTTGATATAAGGTGGCAAAGGCATTTCACCCAGCGATTCTAAAATTTCAAGAAAAATTCCGTCATATTTAAACGTAATGATACGTCCGCCGTGTTCTAGTTCTTCTTCCACCACAGCTTTTAGTCGACCATCGCCAAACGAAATCGTTGTACCTACTTTGGCACGTTTAGCTGGTTTGATCAACGTTTCCCATGTATCCCCTTCTGTATTCGTTAAAAGTAATACTTCCAGATGAGCACCAGTATCTGGCTTTTCTCCATATAAGCGTGCAGGTAGTACGCGCGTGTCATTCATGACTAGGGCATCCCCCGGGTTCAATTCATCAATAATATCATGGAAATGTTTATCTTCTAACTCTCCTGTTGTACGGTCTACCACTAACAAACGTGATTGGTCACGATTTTTTAACGGTGTTTGTGCAATGAGTTCTTCTGGCAAATCAAAATCAAAATCCTCTGTTGTTAACATCTTATCCACTCTTTCTGGTCATTTATCTTCAGCTATTCTAACACTTTTTCAGAAACTTGGCGAACAGCTTCGCCTATACTTTTTTGTCCATATAATTCCATGTTGAAACGAAAAATTTTTTTCTTCCAAACCCTTCGATTTGTATGTTAACGAATTTTCAGCCATACTAGTTATGTGAAGATTAAAAAAATGATAATTTGAGGTGAGAAATTTTGATTGAATTTCAACATGTATCAAAAATTTATAAAGGAAACAAAGTTGCTGTCGATGATGTGAATCTTTCGTTTGAAAAAGGAGAATTCATCTGCTTTATCGGAACCAGTGGTAGTGGAAAAACAACGACAATGCGTATGATTAATCGAATGACTGATCCGTCTAAAGGAAAGATTTTAATCGATGGGAAAAACATCCTAGATATCAATCCCGTTGAGTTGCGCCGACAAATCGGTTACGTTATCCAAAATATTGGTTTAATGCCACACATGACCATTAGAGAAAATATCACACTTGTTCAAAAGTTACTCAAAGTCAGTCAAGAAGAACGAAATAAAACTGCCGAAAAAATGATTGACCTTGTCGAATTACCTCGTGAGATGCTTGACCGCTATCCAAGTGAACTATCTGGTGGACAACAGCAACGGATTGGTGTTGTTCGAGCATTAGCTGCTAATCAAGATATTATTTTGATGGATGAACCATTTGGTGCACTCGATCCCATTACTCGTGACGCATTGCAAGATTTGGTGAAAGACTTGCAAGAACGCTTGGGAAAAACGATTGTCTTTGTTACTCATGATATGGACGAAGCATTGAAACTGGCAAGTCGAATCGCTATCATGAGTGAAGGAAAAGTGATTCAGTTTGATACACCAGAAAATATTTTACGTAACCCAGCCAATGAATTCGTGGAAGAACTAATTGGTGAGGATCGTTTGCTGCAAGCAAAACCAGACACGACTCGCGTTAACGAAGTAATGTTGAATACAGCCATTTCGATTACGCCGGAAAAATCATTGCAAGAAGCAATCAAACTCATGCGTGAAAAACGTGTGGATACCCTTTTAGTAACAGACAATTCCAATGTACTAAAAGGCTTCATCGATGTTGAGACTCTTGACCGAAAACGTGGCAAAGTTTCAAGTGTAGGAGACATCTTAAATCCTCATGTATTTTACGTAAAAGAATCTGCTTATTTACGTGACACTTTACAACGGATTTTAAAACGTGGACTAAAATACGTCCCTGTCGTTGATGATCGAAACCGAGTAGTTGGCATCTTAACGCGTGCTTCACTTGTCGATATTGTTTACGATGTTATTTGGGGAGAAGAGCAATCCATCACAGATGCGATTGAGTCGACGAAGCCTGCAGAAACAAAGGAGGTCTAGCTCATGCAGCAGTTTTTTAATCAGCATGGCGCTGAAATATTAACAAAAAGTGCTGAACATCTTTATATTTCTTTCTTCGCTTTAGCACTTGGTATTTTGGTCGCAGTTCCGCTAGGGATTCTTTTGACTCGTTTTCAAAAAGCGGCAACGATTGTGATTGGTATTAGTAGCGCACTTCAAACAGTTCCTTCTTTGGCATTGTTAGCTTTGATGATACCTTTACTAGGCGTTGGAAAAACACCCGCAATTATTGCCCTCTTTATTTATTCACTATTACCTATTTTACGAAACACTTATATTGGGATGAAAAATGTAGATTGGAACTATCGAGATGTCGCCAAAGGAATGGGTATGACGAATCTGCAATCTATTATTTCTGTGGAACTACCTATTGCAATGCCAACTATTATGGCAGGGATTCGTTTGGCCGCAGTCTATGTGATTGCTTGGGCAACTTTAGCCTCTTACATTGGTGCTGGTGGTTTAGGTGATCTGATTTTTAGCGGTTTAAATAATTATCAACCAGATTTAATTTTTGCTGGAACGATTCCTGTAACTATTTTGGCCTTACTTGCAGACTTTTTACTTGGTTTGTTAGAAACACGGCTCACTCCGATTGCACTTAGAAAGGAGAATGATGAATGAAACGATTAAAACAACTCATTTTACTTTTTGGTCTCTCACTCATTCTCGGTAGCTGTTCTTTGCCAGGTTTGGCAAGTAATACGGATGACCAAACCATCTCAATTACTGGTGGAATTACTTCAGAAGCACAAATTCTTGCTGGAATGGTTGCTGGAATGGTCGAACATTATACCGACAAAAACACAACGATTATCAATAATTTAGCAACAACAACGATCAATCACCAAGCGATGATCAACGGTGATGCTTCAATTTCCGCGGCGCGTTATACAGGAACAGACTTAACGACTACCTTAGGATTACCACCTGAAAAAGATCCTAAAAAAGCATTTGCCATAGTAAAAGAGGAATTTGAAAAACGTTACAATCAAACATGGTTCCCTTCTTATGGCTTTGAAAACACGTACGTCTTTCTCGTTCGCAAAGACACAGCTGAAAAATACAACCTGAAGAAAATCAGTGATTTGAAAAATGTAGCGAATGAACTCGTTGCTGGTGTCGATACTTCTTGGATCAACCGTAAAGGCGATGGCTATGATGGTTTCCAAGAAACTTATGGTTTTTCATTTGAATCGATTTTGCCGATGCAGATTGGCTTAGTCTATGACGCTGTTGAAGCGGGAAAAATGGACATCGTATTGGGTTATTCTACTGATGGGCGAATTGCAAGTTATGATTTAGTGATGCTAGAAGATGATTTAAGTTTCTTCCCACCTTATGACGCTGCACCGGTCGTTGCGAACCAGGTCTTAAAAGACACGCCTCATCTGGAAGAAGCTTTACAGAAATTAGGTGGTACGATCACTACAGAGGAAATGCAAAAACTAAATTATGAGGCAGACAACAATTTGGTAGAACCTTCTGTCGTTGCTGAACGGTTTTTGAAAGAACATCATTATTTTGAGGAAGGGAAGTGATTAAATGGATAAAATGAATATATTTCAACAATTCGTCTATTATTTTCAAGAAAATGGCGCCTATGTCTTTAGCCAATTTATCCGTCACTTCTTGATTTCAATTTACGGTGTCTTTTTCGCCGCTGTTGTAGCGATTCCAATCGGGATATTGATTTCTCGTAAACGTAAACTTGCCAATTGGGTTATTCGCTTAGCAAATATCATTCAAACTGTACCCTCTTTAGCAATGCTCTCCATTTTGATGATTGGATTAGGGCTAGGCGTTAACGTAGTTATTGTTACTGTCTTTTTATACTCCTTATTACCAATTATCAAGAACACTTATACTGGCATGATCCAAGTAGATAAAAACATTTTGGATGTCGGTAAAGGAATGGGCATGACTGCTCGTCAACGTTTAATGATGGTGGAACTCCCTTTATCTGTTTCGGTCATTATGGCTGGAATTCGTAACGCTTTGGTTGTTGCAATCGGAATTACTGCAATCGGTGCATTCGTTGGTGCAGGTGGTCTCGGTGACATCATTATCCGTGGAACCAATGCAACGGATGGAGCTTCAATCATTCTTGCAGGTGCGTTACCAACAGCTTTGATGGCAATCATTACTGACTGGGTACTTGGTATCGTAGAACGACGCTTAGATCCGGCGGCAAAAAAAGCTTAACGTACTAGTTAAATGATGGGAAAAAAGATGGGACAAAACGAAAATTCGTTTTGTCCCATCTTTTATTTATTGATAAAGTAATTTTACACCCAGTTACTTATTTTTTCAGATGGTAACTATAGGTACTAATGACAATATTTTCTCGCCAAGAAAGTCGCAAACGCAAACGTAAGCTTGTTTGGTTGTGTAAAATATTTTGCCAACGACGGTTTGGCACAAATTGAGGAATCAATACCGTTGTCGTATAGTTTTGTTTTGCAGCGTTTTTGCTTACTAGATCCACATAGCGAATAATTGGATTTTCAATTGAACGATACGAAGAATGAACAACAGAAAAACGTACATCAGGAAAATGTTTTTTGAATTCGGCTTCGATTTCTTTTTCCTTTGCTACATCTTCATCTAAAGAAACGTGCATTGCCACTACATAGTCTCCAATCGAACGCGCGTAATTCAACGCCCCAATGTTTACACGAGTAACATTTCCCACTAAAACTAAAACTGTATTTCCATTAAAATCATGTAATTTAGCATCCTCTTCTAAGCGAAGCTGTTCTGCCACGTTTTTGTAGTGTCCATGAATCTTGTAAAAAACAAACAAAACAATTGGCATGATGATAAAGAATGGCCAAATATCCCCTAAACGATAGATGAACAAAATAATAATAATTGAGTAAGAAATAAACGCTCCGACAATGTTTGCAATTGATTTTTGTAACCACTTCTTACCTTCTTTTCGCCATTTAACCACCATTCCTGTTTGAGAAAGAGCAAATGGAATAAATACACCAATCGAGTAAAGTGGAATCAATCGTTCCGTTGATCCTTGGAAAATAAACAACAAAATGATCGAGCCAAATGCTAAAGTCATGATCCCATTTGAATAACCTAAACGATCACCACGATCTTGATACATATGTGGCATGAATTTATCTTTTGCCAAATTAAATGCTAAAACTGGAAACGCAGAAAAACCAGTATTCGCAGCCACTGCTAAAATCAAAGCAGTTGCAAATTGTAAAACATAATACAAGACACCCTGTCCAAAAACAGCTTTACCGATCTGAGATAAAACCGTCACTTCTTTTTCAGGCACAATTCCATACCAGTAGTTAATGAAGGTAATTCCAACGAAGAAAAAGCCTAAGATGACAGCCATCATCGTTAACGTACCAGCAGCGTTTTTCGCCCGTGGTTTTTTAAAGAAGGGAACCGCATTACTGATTGCTTCGACCCCAGTTAGTGAAGAAGAACCAGATGAAAATGCACGTAAAATCAAAGCAATTGAGACACCCGGAATTGCCGCACCTGGTAAAGCAGTCGCATTCAATGGTACAGTCCCCGTTACAATATTGAATAAACCAACAACGATCAGCAAGGTAATCACGATAATAAAAGTGTAGACGGGAACTAACAAGAACGAGGCTGACTCACGTAATCCTCTCAAATTAAGCATCATCAATAGTAAAACGATTGCGACAGAAATACCTACCTGATGCCCATATAAAGCAGGTATCGCTGAGGTTATCGCCTCTGCTCCAGCAGAAACAGATACCGCAACAGTCAGCATATAATCAATGAGCAATGAGCCACCAGAAATCAGACCGGCGTTTTTCCCCAGGTTTTCACTACTAACCACATAGGCTCCACCACCATGAGGGTAAGCATGAATAATTTGTCGATAAGATAAAGTTAATGAAATGAGTAAAATAATAACAAATGCTGCAATAGGTAATGAATACCAAATTGCTGCAGTAGATAAAGCCACCAACACGACAACGATTTGTTCTGTCCCATACGCAATCGAAGACAGTGCATCAGAAGACAATAATGCTAATGCAGCAAAACGACTCAATTTTTGGTCATCATTTTCGGCAGACTTTAACGGTTTACCTACTAATAACCTTTTTAAGTAATCCAACTCTTAAACCCCTTTACATTTTTTTCCTTTTTAAATGTCATTTTCGAAAATTTACAGTAAACAAAATGATATAGTACGCTCATCAAATATAAAAGTCAACAAGCTACCTAAAAAATCTTCCAAAAAGCAAAAAGATTTTTCATTCTAAAAAACTGGGACCTCATTTAGTAAAGAGATCCCAGTTTAATTTCTAATTCATTCTAAAATACTCAGTGGAAGATATGGCTCTCGTGTGAGTATTCTTGTAATTTTTTCATTTTAGATTCAATAAACGGATAAACAGCCGTTCCGACAATGCCAAAAACGATGAATAATCCAATCATGATCCAAATGGCATTTGTTGCTGTTGGCCAATAAATTCCACCAGCTGATTCACGCAATAAGTTCACTGCGTGAGTGAATGGTAAAAATGGATTGATCATTTGGAAGAATTTTCCAGAAACTTGAATTGGATAATTTCCTCCACCACCAGAGATTGACAATACGAGGATAATGATTGCCAGACCCTTCCCTACGTTGCCAAATAAGGACGCTAGCACGTAAACAATCATCATGAAGGACAAAGATACTAATAACGCGAATAACACGCTATACACTGGATCATGAACGTCTACACCCAATAAGAAGATATTCCCAAGAGCAACAATCAATCCTTGGGCTAAACCAATCGTTAAGAAGGTCAACATTCGAGCAACATATTGTTCTCGCTTCGTGAATTTTGTCTTGTCTTTTTTCTCAAGGTAATAATCCGTGGTTGCTACGCTTGAAAGCAAGACTGCACCAACCCAGATACATAGTGCTGTATAGAAAGGTGTACTTGCTGAACCATTATTGGCAATTGGATACAATTGATTTGTTACTAACTCAACTGGTTTGGTAAAGAAATCACTTTCTTTTGTTGCATCTAATTTCAATAACTTGATAACTTCACCAAGATCGACTTCTTCCTCTCCTTTGCGGATAGCATCAGCAGCTTTTTCAATTCCTGCTTTGATACTTGGCCAATCATTTGTAATCAAGTCTGCTGCCGCATTGACAGCTGTCTCGACTTCTGGCATTTTTTCATTGACCGTTGTCAGTGTACCCGTTAGTTCACCTTTCAAAGTTGGCCAATCATTTTTAATAAAATCAGCAGCTGTGTTTAATTTTTGAGCCACGGCTGGTAAGTCGTTGTTATACAAGTCAGCCCCTTTATTGATACCATCAACGATCGTGTTCATATTTCCATTCAACATTGTGTTCGCGTCATGGACTTCTTGACCAATGGCGGGCATTTCTTTTTGATATTTTTCTAGAATACCAACTGCATTTGAAACAGTTGTTTTTGTCGAACTTAATAACGAATCAAAATCAATTTGGTCTGCTTTGTCTAAGACCCCATTTGCTGTTTGAATCGTGTGAATCAACTGATCTAAGATAGATTCAACAGTTGAGCCAACTGCACTAACATTCAAATTAGTTGCTGCTTCCCCGATTTTTGAAGCAATACTTCCAATCTGGGTTAATAAGTCTTTGATTTGATCAAAATTATTATCTCTCACTGCTGTACTTAACTCATTTACTCGTTTATCCAAATTGTTTAACAAGGCTTTGATATCTCCTAGTTTTGCAATCACATCGTCTAGTTTATTATTTCCCGCATTTGTTTGCAGATCTTGCATAAATTTGATAACTTTGTCGATTGCGTCTTGTTGTCGAGCCAGACTACTAGAAAAATCGGTTAAAATTTGTTGAATTGTTGCTTTTTCATTATCTGTTAGTTCGTTGTCTGCAATCGCTCCTTTGATTGTTTCAACAATCGAATTTGTCGTAGTGGCAACTTCTCCAATTGATTTCAAAGTAACTTGTACACTGCTGACAATACTTGGAACAGCCTCTTTTAATTGTGTCGCGCCATTTTCGGTTGTTGCTGCAAGATTACTTGCCTGAGATTCTAATCTTTTGATATCAGGCAAAGCATCTTGTACTTGACCAATGATTACTAATCCTTGTTTGGCTTCATCAATTCCTTGATTCATTGTGTCTTGGATTGAAGCAAAATCTTCATCGATCATCGCTAGTTGCTTCCCAGCGTTTTGGATTTCAGGAATTTTTTCTTGTAAATCCAAAATGATCTTCGCTTGTTCTTGAAGTTCAGGCATCTTGTCATTCAATGCAACGACTTTTTCACCCATTTCGTCTACTTTTGGTAGATAGTCAACAAATTCATTCGCTTTGTTGAGTTTTTCTTTGATTTCAGGAAGCTGACTTTGCAGTTCTAGCACTTTCTTGGTGTATCCTTCAATATCATCTAAGTTTTCATCCGTCGAAAGAATCATATCTTTTACTTTATTGATACTCACTAAGTTGGAATCAATATCGTAACCAATTTCGTTAAAAACTTTGAGCAAGGTCGAACTTGCTGTGTTAATAAATTCTTCTGTAATTTGTGACTGAATCGAACTTGCACCTTTATCAGTGATTTTCGGCGCAATCGCGTTGATTTTTTCATTAACAGTGTATTCGATTTTTGGTTTCCTGATGTCCCCACTAGTAAAACTTAACAAGTCTTCAGAAAAATCAGTTGGCAAATAAATACCTGCATAATATTTTCCTGAACGAACGCCAGATTCTAATTCAGCTTTTGAGTCAACAAATTGCCAACCCAGCTGGTCATTTTTGTGTAGTGACTTTATTACTTCTTTCCCAATAGCTACTTCTTTTCCTTGAAATTCAACTGGCTTATCCGCACTGTATACGGCAATTGGTAATTCCCCAGTATTTCCATATGGATCCCACAAAGCTTTGATATTAAACCATGCGTACAGTGAAGGGATAATCATAATAGCGATAATCAGAAGTGTCGCAATCGGGTTTTTAAAGATTCGTTTCCAATCAAGTAAGTAAAGTTTGAATGTATTTTTGATTGATCCCATAATTTTCCCCTTCTTTTTTTCTAGCTGAACTACTTTACCATGCAATTCTCTATGATTTCAATGAACATTAACCAAAAAAAGCGAGAATTTTGACATATAAGGACAACTGTCGAACTGTAATCTCTTACAACTTAAAAAACTATTAAATTTTATTTACTTCACTTTATCATGAAATAACGTGGAATGATAATTTTATGATAAAACTTTAGCCTTAGTAAACGAAATCTTTTTGACAAACATAAAAAAGTGAGGACAAAACTTTTTTCCTGTTTTGTCCTCACTTAAAAATTTCTGACAGAAGTAAAAATCAATTACCTCTTTTTTCTTCAAGATAAGTTTGCATCAATTGCTCAAATAATCCATTTAGCTGTTGCTGATTCCTTTCGTCACTTACGAAAGCTTGGACAGGAGAGCTACCATTGTCAAAATATTTGATTGGTACTGGCTCATTTGCTATTTCTTGAACAGTGATTTGCGGATGATACATGAAATCACCACAGGCGCCTGGTTGTAAAAAAGCAAATTCATAATATTCACCTTGCTTACGTAAACGATAATAACCATCCGTTAGCCATTCTTTTTCAGTTAACTGTTGCTTGATTTCTTGCCAATTTTCATTCATCCTCTCACCTCATGCGAAAGTATAGCATAATTAAGCAAGTGTTAACACAATTTTTCCAGCAGGAGGATGTCCTTCCATTAACTGATGTGCTTGGATGACATTCTCTAATGTTGCTGGCAATAGTTGGCTGATAGGTACACTGAATGTTCCTTTTTCATATTCTCGTAATAAATAAGAAAATGCTTCTTGGTCTTGATATTCTTTTCTGGGAACAAATGATTCATAAAAGCCACTTTTTTTCTCCCGTAGCTCTAAATCTGGTAGTTGCGTCAACGCGACATAGCGACCTCCTGGTTTCATAATCTTGATACCTGAAATCCCACGTCTGCTACCTTTCGTTGCATCAACGACAACATCTGCTTGGTTAGCAAAACGTTCTCCTGCATCTTCTTGATCGTAAGCAGCAAATTCTGATACCCCAAGTGCACGCACTTTTTCTTCATTTCTTTTGGAAGCACTCGCTAATACTTTGATTCCCTTAGCATGCAATAATTGGACCAAACTTGAACCAACACCGCCAGAAGCCCCTTTAATCATCACAACATCCGTTGGTTGAACATCAAGTAAATGTGTCAATAAATTATACGCAGTCAATCCTGTTGTCACCATACCTGATGCTTGCGCCCAGTCCATTTGATCAGGAAGCTTTGCCACTTTTTTGGCGGGAACAACAATCTCTTCCCCATAAGTTCCACCAACTGCGTGGACAACTACTCGATCACCAACAGCAAAATCAGTCACGTCTGAGGCAACTTCAGTTATCACTCCAGCACCATCATTTCCTAAAACATAAGGAAACTTTAACGCACGAACCTCTTTCATGTTTCCAAGTCGAAGAGATACATCATATGGGTTGATGCTAAATGCTTTTAACGCTGCTCGAAGGTGGCCCTCTTTTACTTCTCGCGGACTCGCATCAATTTCTTCAAATACATCTTGTGCTAAACCATACTCTTTTATCGCAAATCTTTTCATAGTTGTCACACTCCTCTTTATTAGTTTACGAGGAAGTGCTATTTTTTACAAAAAAAGTGTATGAGTAAAATTAGTTGTTTTTTTTAGTCAGACGTGCTAAATTATGAACGGACATCTCATAATCGTAACAATTACGATTTATATCAAAATAAAAATAAATTTTAAACAATTGGAGGAAACACAATGGCAAAAAAATCAAAAATCGCAAAAGCAAAGAAACAGCAAGCAACGATTGAACGTTATGCAGCAGTACGACAAGAATTAAAAGCAAGCCATGATTATGAAGGATTGCGTAAGCTACCTTTAGATGCGCGCCCAGAACGTTTGAAAAACCGTGACTTAATTGATGGTCGCCCACGCGGGTACATGCGTAAATTCGGAATGTCTCGCGTGAAATTCCGTGAATTAGCTCATAAAGGATTAATTCCCGGCGTCAAAAAAGCCAGCTGGTAATTTCTAGAATTCACCGTTGAATTAATTGAAGGTTGCTGTCACATAAAAAAGAAAAGGCATTTTTTACTCAAACAATTAACGGATTGTTTTGCATCCTTTACAAAGAAAAATGACTAAAGTCGCTCAGAGATAAAAAAGGAAGACTCAAACGAAATTTCGTTTGAGTCTTCCTTTTTTTTGCCTTCATATCACAATTGTTTGCGAACACTGCTTTTCTCTATGTAAATATAATTTATCAAGTTAGTCAGAGCTGCTACATATCGACTAAATTTCATTCAGGCAAGTCACATCATCGTTAATTTGATACTGGAGCAATTGCCTCCACACCAACACTGATTTTTAGTGCACGATCGACATCTTGCATAATTTCCCGATCTAAGTGACACACTTTTTCTTTCAATCTTGATTTATCAATAGTTCGAATTTGTTCTAATAAAATGACGGAGTCTCGGTCTATACCCGTTCCCGTTGCTTTGATCCCTATATGTGTGGGCAATTTAGGTTTCGCCATTTTTGCAGTAATTGCTGCTACGATTACCGTTGGACTAAAATGGTTTCCTAAATTATTTTGAATAATCAGCACAGGACGCGTTCCGCCTTGTTCTGATCCCACGACTGGAGAAAGATCAGCAAAGTAAATATCTCCTCTTTTTACCATAGGACCCTCCTTATTTTTGATATTCTCTTGGTATCCGTGTTCCTAGTGTACAAGCTACTTCATAATGGATTGTTTCTAATTGATCCGCTACATCTTGCATAGCAATCACCTGATCTTGATTTTTTCCAATCAGAGTCACAGTTGTTCCTACAGGTAATTTATAAGGTAAGCGAACCATCAATTGATCCATACAAACTCGCCCAACTGTTTCACAAAATTTCCCATCAACTAATAAAGAAAATCCTTGCATCTTTCTTAACCAACCATCTGCGTAACCAATGGGTACTGTTCCAATCCATTCAGGTTTTGGTGTGATGTAGGTTTCACCATAACCAATTCCTTCATTAGCAGCTAATTCTTTCACTTGAATCAATTCAGAAACAAGCTCAAGTGCTGGTTGTAATGGATAAACTTCTGGTAACGCATGCCCAGATGGATTCAATCCATACATCGCAATTCCGTAGCGAATCATGTTTCCAATCGATTCATCGTGCCACAAAGCTGTCGCACTGTTACTGACATGCACATAGCGAGGTAGCTCTGGTAATTCTTCAAGGACAGCTAAAAAACGATTTTTTTGTAAATTCCAATAAGTAGCATCTTCTTGGTCAGCAGTAGAGAAATGGGTAAATAGTCCTTCCCACTCGAAATAGGGTGTCTTCTGAACAAATTCAACTGCTTCTCTGACTTCCTTCGGTGTTAAAAAGCCAATACGCCCCATTCCCGTATCTGCTTTTAAATGAAGTTTCAACTGTCCTTCGATTGCATGTTCTGAAAAATACTCTTTTGCATCGTCCAGCCATTCTTTTGTACCCACTGTTACTGCTAAATCATTATTAATAGCTAATTCGATTGCTGAAAAAGGAATCATATTCAAGACTAGAATTGGTTGGGTGAATCCAGCTCCTCTTAATTCTATCCCTTCATCTAAGTTAGCTACGCAAAAACCCGTAGCACCTCCTGCAATCGCTGCATGTGCCGTTTCAATCGCACCATGTCCATAACCATTTGCTTTTACAACTGCAAATAATTCTTTCCCCTTTGGAAGTCTAGCCAATTCATTTGCCACGTTTTCTGTAATAGCTTGTGTATGTATAATTGCTTTTGTCGGACGATTCCAAGCGACAACCATTTTCTTTCCTTCTTTCTATTCTTCCAAAATAATTTGTGCAAATGCCAATTCATCTGTGTGTGTAATACTTACCCAAACAGTTCCTTGATGTGGTGACTGTGTGACGATTGGCTGGCCTAGCACATCTTTTAAAATTTCAATTTCTTGAAACGTTACTTTACCGATTCCTGTACCCCAAGCTTTTGAAAAAGCTTCTTTACATGCATAACGCCCACCTAAAAATTCTACTTGGCGATGAAAAGGTAATGCACGAAACAATTCAATCTCATTGACTGTCAGTACACGATCAATAAAATTTGTTTTTTCTTGAATAATTTTAGCAATCCTGGGTAGTTCAACTGCGTCGATTCCAATCCCTTTTATCATCTATCTTCTCTCTTCATCAAATTTAGAACAATCTCATTCTACCAAATTCCTGTCATTTTGCCACAATTAAGTATATATATAACAAAAATGAAAGCTTCTCTTAAGATAAGAGAAGCTTTCATTTGTTTTTTTAATCGTTGTTTGAACGGATGACAAATCCACGTTTTTTATCATTTTGACGACGGCCACCGTCTTTGTGATTTCCGTTATTTTTGTTATATCCGCCTTTAGATTTATTTCCACGGTAATTTCCGCCTTCGCCTCGACGATTACGATTATTGCCGCCACCACGTTTACCATTTTTGTTGAATCCTTTTTTCTGAGATGGTAATGGTCGTTCTGGTGTGATTTTTACTGGAATAGCATCTGAAGGATCTTTTGCAACAGTTTTTAATAATAATGCTGCTAAGTCTTGTGCTGAATATTTTTCTAACAACTTATCTGCTGGTTGTAAGTATTTATCCAAGCCATTTTCTTCAAGTTTTGCTTCAACTTCATCAAAAGCTGCGCCTAATTGGCCTTTAAATGCTTCTTTTTCAGTTGGTGGACGCAAAGCAGTCATACGTTTTTTCGTTAAGTTTTCAATTACATGTAAGTAACCCATTTCGTTTGGGGTAACGAAAGTAACTGACATTCCGCCTTTACCTGCGCGTCCTGTACGTCCAATACGGTGAACATAACTTTCTGGATCTTGAGGGATATCGTAGTTGTACACATGTGTAACACCAGAGATATCTAATCCACGGGCAGCTACGTCAGTTGCCACTAAAATATCTAAATGACCACTCTTGAATGAACGTAACACGCTCATACGTTTTTGTTGTGATAAATCACCGTGAATTCCTTCTGCGCGATAGCCACGTGCTTCTAATCCACGAGCTAATTCATCTACACGGCGTTTTGTACGACCAAACACAATTGTTAATTCAGGTTTTTGAACATCAAATAAACGAGTCATGATATCAAATTTTTCATATTCTTTGGCACGTACATAATATTGATCAATCAAATCAGCTGTCATTTCTTTTGCTTTGATTTTTACGTGTGTTGGATTTTTCATGAATTTGACACCAATGTTTTTGATTGCTGGTGGCATTGTTGCAGAGAATAATAATGTTTGGCGTTCTTCTGGAACAGTTGAAATGATTTTTTCAATATCTTCCAAGAAGCCCATATTTAACATTTCATCTGCTTCATCTAAAACTAATGTTTGAACAGTTCCTAATTTCAATGTGTGACGGTTGATATGATCTAACATACGTCCTGGTGTTCCAACAACGATATGTGGGCGATCTTTTAAGCCACGGATTTGACGGCCGATATCTGCTCCGCCGTAAACAGCTTGTACACGAATTTTTTTATCGCGACCTAAACGATAAAGTTCTTCTTGTGTTTGGATAGCTAACTCACGTGTTGGTGAAATAACTAAACCTTGTAATTCATGGCGTTGAGGGTCGATTTTTTCTAGCATTGGTAGTCCAAAGGCAGCTGTTTTACCAGTACCTGTTTGTGCTTGACCAATAACGTCTTTCCCAGCTAATGCTAAAGGAATTGTTTCCGATTGGATCGGTGTTGCTTCTTCAAAACCAGCACGTTCAACTGATTTCAATAATTCTGGTGATAATTCTAATTCTTTAAATTTCAAATGAATCCTCCTAATATGGTTGTTAACTGAGGATGTAGCTTCTTTTTTGCTACCCCGTCGATTTGTTCGGTCAAAGTGAAGTCGTTCTCTTTTTGACAGTGGCCACTATAACTATTTACGCGCAGAGCCGCTGTGACACCACCGAAAAATCACTTTGCGAAGTTTAGTTAGGCATTAGAAAAGCCAAACGGGTCACGTTCAGCTTTATCATTGTTATGACATCTGATCTCTGGATGCAACGACATTCAAAGTCAGTCCAATTTATCTTCATCTTTCGGCAATAGGTTATTCTACCATAATATCTTGTTTTCTGCAAGTTTCCAGTTTTTATTTCAATCTAGAAAATTCTTTTTTACAAAACGAATTTAGCTAACATAAAATAAATGAACTTCTTTCCTTTTTTCTTTGCTATAATTCATGAAAACTGAAAGGAGATCTCATTTATGCTACTTCTTGCACTGCTGACAGGTATTGGTACGTTTTTCAATTACTTTGCTATTGTCAATCAAACTTATCCCTTACCATTAGCAATTTTTATTCAATTGTTTCTTTTCGGATTAACTTTGATTTCTTTGCTTAGTTACAAAGGCAAGCGTTCTCGCCCAAGTTACGATGGTGGCTGGTATACGATCTGGACGATTCCTTTTGCACTGATTATTTTATCTTTTCTAGGTAATTTAGCTGCGTTAATTATTTTTTTATTGAATCAATTTGGTTATCTTTCAGGCTTCTAGACTTTTCTAGAAGCTTTTTTATTGGAAAGCAATCTTTCTATGACGTTTCATCAACATATTCCAATAAATCAGCGGGTTGGCACGATAATACCTGACAAATTTTTTCAAGTGTTGAAAAACGAATTGCTTTGGCTTTACCTGTTTTTAAAATGGACATGTTTGCTTGGGTGATTCCTACTTGCTCAGCCAATTCTGTAACACTCATATTTCGTTTGACTAACATGATATCAAGATTCACTTTTATCATCTTTATTCACACCTCTTCAGTTTAGTTAAGAAATTTAGCATTCTCTCTACCTACTAGATAGTTAACTCACTATCTAACTTCAACTCAATTGCATTTTTAAGAAGCTTTTCGATAATCGAAACGAAAGTAGCTACTGCCAAAGGAATGATCAACATGCCCAAACCAATGATCATTACACCTGGAGCATCATCATTATCTGCAATAAAATAAGCAAAAGGCAATGTTCCCGTGAGCACAATGAATTCTATAAGTGCTAAACGAAAAATTGTATGGACATATACCAGACTCATCGCTGAAAATGCAGTGTTGCTATCGACCAAACCTAGCATGCGATACATATAATAAATGATTAAAAGTGAAGCAATCGCTGACAAATAAAGTGAAATGCTAGCAAGTATTTGCTGTGGAAAAACTGAGCGCTCATTGATTGAAAACAGCAGTCCCATCGTTAGTAAAAAGCTGAGAAACAAAATAAATGCTACTAAGCCAGCTAAAATAAATTTTAAAAAAGTTGTTTTTGCCTTCATAAATACAAACCTCTCTATTTTTAAGATAAAAATAGTATCGTCTTCTATATATCGTTAAGCAATATAGATACATCGAAAAGCAATAAAAATTTAAACAAAAAAGAGTACGATTTCTCGTACCCATGCTGTAACCATAAATTTAATTGAACTTTTGTAATCTTTCGACCACTTCGTATAAGCCCATTCCATTACTTCCTTTTAAAACAATACTGTCTTCTGCTTCCAATTGCGTTTCAATTTCTTGAATCAAAGCTTGCTTATCTTTTTCAAAATAAAAAACAGGTAGTTCACTACTTGCTTGCAGTGCATCACGTAAATGTTTCATTTGACTACCATATAAAAAGATTCCTGCAAATTTATCAGGGTCAATATGTTCATTCATTTGGGCGTGCATTGTTGGCGAGTCAGGACCAAGTTCTAGCATATCAGCAAGAACTGCGAAACGGTGTCCATTAGTTGGTAAGTTTTGGAAAGTTTCTAAAACTAATCCCATCGCTGTTGGATTTGCATTATAAACATCGCTCAAAATCGCTGCACCATTTCCAGCTGTTAACCATTCCGTTCGATTTTGCGTGATTGCAACTGTCGCCAAACCTTGGCGAATTTCTTCAATTGATAGATCAAAGAAACGACCGATCGTGTAAGCAATCAACGCATTCGTTACATTATAACTCCCTGGTAGTGGTATCGTGAATGATTCGTCCGCTACTTTAAATGTCGTAGCTGTTTTTTCTTCCTTTGTTACCTCTCCTTGTATGTCGCCTTCCGAAAGCCCAAATGTTGTTACTTTCTGTGGTAGATTCTTAATTAGTGGTTGCAATAATGGCTCATTCGCTGGAATAATGAACAAACCATTTTTTGCCAAGCCATCAACGATTTCCATTTTTGCTTTTGCAATTCCTTCACGCGAACCAAGATTTTCAATATGGGCTTCCCCAATCATAGTGATTGCAGCAACTTTTGGCTGTGCCATTTGAGATAACTCCGTGATTTCATTCGCATGATCCATACCCATTTCTAAAACTAATTTTTCTGTTTCTTCAGGCATATGCAAAATAGTATAGGGTAAGCCAATGTTATTGTTATAGTTCCCTTGTGTTTTATACGTCCGGTATCGTTGAGCTAAAACAGAAGCAGTCAAGTCTTTCGTTGTTGTTTTTCCGTTGCTCCCTGTAACTGCAATAACTTCTGCACCAACTTTTGCTAAATAGTATGTTGAAAGTTCTTGCATTGCCTTCAATGTGTCTTTGACTGGAATCACTGCAATTTCTGTAGGTGCTTGAGCCATATCCCAACTCCAAAAAGTAGCTACTGCTCCATTTTCAATGGCTTGTTGAATAAATTCATGGCCATCACGTGCACCCGCAAGTGGCACGAACAAACTACCTTCTGTGACTTTACGACTATCAAATTCAACATTTGTGACTTCAACGATCTTCTCGCACTGACTAGAAAGAGCTTCTGCGATTTCTTGACTCGTTACCTTCATGTATTTTCTCCCCTCAAAAAGGTCGTTTCATAAAAAAGTTCTCTTTTCTAAAACGCCTGTCTATTCATAAAAAGGGGTTGCGACAGTAACTGTCACACCCCTTCTTTTTTATTCGTGTGCCTCAAAAAATCCTTGTCGCTGTTCAAAACGGTTCATTCCCAGTTGAATCAATTCCTCAATCAAATCTCCGTATTTTAATCCCATGTTTTCCCATAATAAAGGATACATACTGAATTCAGTGAATCCTGGCATTGAGTTTAACTCATTTAAGAACAACTCATTTTTACTTGTCAAGAAGAAGTCACAACGGCTTAACCCACTGCCACCAAGCATTGTATAAGCCAATTTTGCATATTCTTGCGCTTTTTGATGTACTTCTTCAGGTACTTCAGCAGGAATTTTCATTTCTATTTTATTGTCAATGTATTTTGCATCATAGTCATAAAAAGCAACATCTTTCACAATTTCTCCTGGTAGCGTTGTTCGCACGTCTTCGTTACCCAAAACAGCTACTTCGATTTCACGCGCTTCAATTCCTTGTTCTACGATTGCACGAGAATCAAATTGATAAGCAGTCTCCAACGCATTTTGAAGCTCTTCGCGGTTTTCAGCTTTAGTAATTCCAACACTGGAACCCATATTTGCTGGTTTGACGAACATTGGATACAATAGGGAACCTTCACATTGATCAAAAATCTTTTTCGGATTTTCTTTCCATTGATTTTTTAACACGGGTACATAAGGGACTTGTGGTACACCAGCGGCTTGTAAAATGTACTTCGTCATAATCTTATCCATTGCACAAGCACTTGTCAGTACACCTGCACCAACGTAAGGTAGATTCAATGTTTCCAAAAATCCTTGAATCGTCCCATCTTCTCCATTTGGCCCATGAAGAACTGGAAAAACGATTGTTCCTTCTTCTTTGATTTCACCTGGATTAATGACTTCTCCCGTGAATCCTTCTGTTACTTTGCCACTTGGATCCCATGTCAAGTGCAGCAATTCTTTGCTATCAGGTTTTTCTGTTAATAAAGGACCCTTGACCCACTGTCCATCTTTGCTAATAAAAACGAGTTGAACTTGGTAATATGCATAATAAATGGCATTTAAAACAGAAAACGCCGAAAGAATAGATACGTCGTGTTCTGCACTACGTCCACCATATAGTAAAGTAATCTTCAAAAGATTGTCCTCCTGTATTTTCAAATCATTCAGTGATTTACCTCCATATTTTAGCACAAAATGAAAATAATCGACCAACTTATTTGCAAAAAAGTGCGACAAAAATCATTCTCAAATTTTTTTCACGATAAACACCTTTGAAAATATTTTTTACTTTTCCTCATTACGCTAACCAAAAGAAAAAGACCAAGTAATTTTCCAACCTGATCTTTTTTATTTTATTCAATTAGTATTAAAAATTTCGTACAAAAAGATGTTTTCATTTACAAATTTCTTTCACTGCATTAGTTAACGCAGATACAAAAGCCTCATGCTCTTTTTGCGTAAACGGTTTGGGACCTTTTGTCCGCAAACCCGCTTTCCTTAACTTGCTACTATGATAACGTTGTTCTAATAAGGTATCAATATTTGTTTCATCAAATTCTTTACCTGTTTGATGAAATACACGAACACCTTTCGCTAATACTAGAGAAGCCAAGCCATAATCTTGTGTAACTAAAAAGTCACCCGCATGGATCAAACCAACAATTTTATAATCTGCACTGTCTGCACCACGATCAACATAAATAAAGCGTACATTTTCGGGATACTCCTTCGTCGTATAGTGATCGACACTCGTTACAATTACGACTTCCAAATCAAAAGATCGTGCCACTTGAATCACATCATCTTTAACTGGGGAGCCATCTCCATCAATGAATAGTCGCATTCTTTTTCGCTTCCTTCCATAAATAATAAACAATAACTGTCAGAAGAATCAGCATACTTAAGTTGAGCCACTTTGCCTGTTCTAATAATTGAATGCTTCCAGCGGACTGTTTCCTAGTACCTATCATTCGTAATAAAAACCGTATAGGTTGCCCCAACTGCTTCGTTGAGAACAGTAGGACACCCATCAAGAAAAATTGATGGGTCAAACTCCCTTTATTTTGCGTTGTATACTTCACGATTAAACGTTGATTTGGTGAAATTTCATCTAACTGTTCGTACATTTTATTTAAATTGCTACCAAGCAATGTGTGAACAAAGCTTAATAGAAATATTCCAATTGAGAAAGCATTTGGGATAAAGAATACCCCAAATGAAATAAGTAATCCTAAGCAGTGACTAGCAATCGAATGACTTTCAGGTAATTTCTTCATTAAAGCTGGTCCAACTAGCTTTGCCAAAATCAGCCCAGTAATATATGGAAAATAAAGTGATGTGGCTAATTGGTCAAAACCAGCAGTGATCCCTAGATAAAAAGTGCCAAATAAAAACAGAAAATTACCAATCATACCATCTAAAAAAGTTAATAAATTCAACCAATTGGGTAACACCCATGACTGTTTCTTGCGACTTAAATAAAATGTGATCAAAATATACAACAATAAACTACTGAAAATAGCAACATCAAATAATGCTGTGTCCATCAACAATCGCGCAGTTCGCAATAAGAAAAGAGAAATGAAAAAGCCAAAAAATAAAAGCAATTCTTTCTTTTCAACCAAATTTCTTTGTACATCTTTGAAATCTAACTCATACCGTGGATAATGTTTGACTGTATGATAGGCCATCACATAAAGTAACGTATAAAAAGCTAATGTCGCCGCTAATTGCAAAGGCATCGGCAAGCGAACAACCTCATATAGAAGTACTAGCATAATTAACGCATAAACATATTTTTTGCCCTTGATATTGATAAATCCCTGTTGTTTTTCGTGGAAGTTAACTGTAACATTTGCAGGGACTAGCCAAGCAGCACTAAGTCCTAGGCAAATCGCCGAGAGATAGAACAAAGGAAATGACAATAACCCGAACAAGCCAAACAGGGAGCCTGCACCACCAACTAAAAGCGAGATCATCAGCAAAGTATAGCTGTCTAAGCCAGCATGTATTCCGCGAATCAAAAATAGCCCTGTCATCCGAAAGGTATAAAACAAAGTAAATGGTAAAACGGTTGCCCAACCATAACCATTATTTAAGCTCAAAAATAAAAGATACGGAATAAAAATCACCGTATTACTCAAAACAAAAGGGGCGGTTTCAGTAAAATTACGACCAATTTGTTTCAGTCTGTCTAACATAATCAAAACTCCTCAGACGGTCAATGACAAACTCTCATGACCTTTAGTTAGTTCAAGTTTAACATTAAAGAGTGGACAAACCAATTTTATCAGCCTGTTGTCGCACTCCAAACATCTTGATAAAAAAAGAGGCACGACATTTTGTCGTGCCTCAACTGGTACTTGAATAAACAAGTAGATAAGCCCTTCTCCACAAAAGTCTTACCCGACACTGCCTACATCCGGTAGGTGATGAAAAACATCGCGTGCCTCCAAAATCAATTAGGCACTCTGTAAACCAGAGACCTTCTCGACCCGTCGCATGTGACTATTTTATCACAAGTTTCACCGGTATGCGAGTTCTTTTTTCATTTTATAGTCAACCATTTGGAATCCTTCGCCAATATCTGAGATTAATTCTTCTTCCAACTGAAACCCTTGATGTTTATAAACGTCGATTGCATGAAGGTTATCTTGATTCACACGCAAGAAAATTTCGGATACTTTTTCTTTTTTTGCAAGTTTTTCGTACCAATCGAAAACTGCTGAAGTTAGTCCTTGACCACGCACACTTGCTAATAAATATAATTTGCTTAAGTAAATGCTAGACTCGAATTTTTCATATGCTGTGTACCCAACAGGTTGATCATCTTTTATCAATAAAAAATAATACACATCATTGCCTAATTCTTTTTGGATTTGTTCTTTTGATTGATAAGTAGCTAACATGTAGTCCACTTGCGCTTGACCAATAATCGGAACAAATGCTTCTTGCCAAACATCATGAATGATTGGTAAAAGCTGGTCTAGTTCTTCTTCTGTTGTTACACGCTTTTTTTCTAACATTGACTGACTTCCTTTCTGTACAAGTTGTTGCTATTATTCCATGAAAAAACAAATGCTACAAACCTTGTGCTTTTCTAAATAAATAAAGCATCAGAAGTCCATACACTCCGACTGACCAGGGCTTTAGAATCAAAATAATTCGTATGTATTCACGAAAAGACATTTTTGTTAGACCAGCCACTAAGCAAACGAGATCATCTGGTGCAAAAGGTAAAATCAATGTCCAAATCAAAAATCGGCGGATGTTTTGAGTATGTGTGGTCAATAATTGATCAAATTTTTGATATTTTTTTGGTGATAGGATCAATTGAACAAAGTTTACGCCATAGTAACGCACAAGTAAAAAGCCAAGTGCTTCACCAATCACTAAACCAATGTAGCTATAAACCAGTCCCCATCCCGTTCCAAACATCAACATGCCGACAACAGATGAAATACCACCGGGCAGAATAGGAATGATTACTTGGATAATTTGTAACAAAATAAAAATCAATACAGCATATTGACCAAATTGTTGAATAAATACTTGTAACGAATCCGTTGATTGAAAAATTCCATGGCGATACGCATAGATGGCAAGTATGAAAAACAAGCTAAAACCAACTATAGGTAAAAACTGAATGATTCGCCGAATTGCTGATCGATAATTTTCCATAGCAAGTCTCCATCTCTCTTAAATTTTCTCATACCTACGTTTTTAGAAAAAGTTCCACAGAAAAAAGCAGCTGCTGAATCTTCTAGTCAAAACTCAACCGGAAATATTGATTCAGCCAACTGCTATTAGTAAAAAGTCGTACCTAATTTTGATTTAAGAAGCTAGCCACTTTTGTATTGATCAAATCGATTGCTACGTGATTTTCGCCACCTTCTGGAACGATAATATCTGCATATCGTTTCGTTGGCTCAATAAATTGATGGTACATTGGTTTCACTACCGTTAAATATTGTTCAATAACAGAATCCAACGTACGGCCTCGTTCTTCCATGTCTCGTTTGATACGACGAATGATGCGAATATCGTCATCCGTATCAACATATAATTTTATATCCATCAACTCACGTAAACGTTCATCTTCCAAAATCAAAATTCCTTCAAGAATAATGACTTCTTTTGGCTCTTCAACAATCGTCACTTGACTTCTAGTATGCTCTACATAGTCATAAACGGGTTTTTCAATGGCTTCATAGTTCAATAATTTTTCGACATGCTCAATTAGTAAGTCGTTATCAAAAGCAAATGGGTGGTCATAGTTTGTGTTCAACCGCTCTTCAAAACTAAGATGACTTTGATCTTTATAATACGAATCTTGTTCAAGCATCATGATCGAGTGATCCGGGAAATTACTAAAAATCGCACGACTGACGCTCGTTTTTCCGCTTCCTGATCCGCCCGTCACACCAATGATAATTGGCTTGCTTTTTGTCATTAACTAAAACCTCTTTCATATCCTATTTTTCATTCCTATCTATTATAGCGGAAAAATATGAAAATGCTACGATTTTTCTGAAAATTATTCATTTCCATTCTCTAAAATAGTATGGATTTCAGCTAATGAATCAATTCGGTAAGTAGGTGTAATATCGCTTTCTGGCAATTGATTTTTATTGAACCAAATCGTATCAATGCCCGCTTGATTCCCTCCTTGGATATCTGAAGTTAGTGAATCACCAATGATGACAGTTTTTTCTCGATCCAACTCTGGGATTCGATCAAACACGTAATCAAAAAATTCTTTCATTGGTTTTTGCGCACCTATATCTTCAGAAACAAATATTTTTTTGAAGTAAGGTAATAATTCCGCATCTGTTAGACGTTGATACTGTGTTTGTGAAACACCATTCGTTACAATATAAAGATTCGCTTTTTGCGCTAAAGAATGGATCAATTCACGACTGCCTTCTACTAAGTCATGACCTTGATTCAAGTAATGACGATATCTTGCTTCCATTTGAGGGCCATCTACCGTTTGACCAAATTGTTGGAACAACAAACCAAAACGATTTCCTGTTACTTCTTCTCTTGTCATGTTTCCCTTTTCAAATTCTTGCCATAAATGATGATTCAATGCTTTATAACTCGTTTTTACTTCCGGAGTCAGTGCGATTCCTTGCTCAGCGAATAATTCATTAAGTGCACGTTCTTCTGTTTTTTGAAAGTCCAATAAAGTATCATCCACATCAAATAATAAAGTAGTATATTTCATTTAATTTTCGTCCTCTCTCATTTAAAATAATCACTCAGTTGTCGCAGCTCAGTCAATGTCAGTGCGCGGTAAGCACCTGGTGCCAATTGTTGATTTAACGTTAAAGGTCCCATTGAGGTTCGGGTCAAAGCATTCACTTTTTTTCCTTGCGCCAAAAACATTTTCTTCACTTGATGAAATTTTCCTTCCTGAATCGTCAGCAATGCCTGACTTTCTTTTGAATTAGCATAACTAATTGTTAATCTCGCTGGCTGACATTTCGTCCCATCTGCAAAAATAATTCCTGAAGCAAAAGCTTGAATATCTTCTTCCCCTAATTGAGCATTTACAGTAACCTGATATGTTTTTTCTACTTTTTTATCAGGCAAAAGTAATTCGTACCCCAACTGTCCATTGGTTGTTAGCAATAATAACCCTGTCGTATCTCGATCTAACCTACCAACAGGATAAAGTGCTGGTTGTTGATCTGCAGATGCAATCAAGTCGATGACTGTTACCCTATTTGAATCGTTCACAGCCGTCACCACACCACTTGGTTTATTCAAAAGATAATATACCTCATTTGTTTGCAATCTCTCGCCCGCTACTTCAATTTCATGTAATAAACTATCGACATTCCGATTTTCTTGAAATTCGATTACACCGTCTATCTTGACTTTTTTCATCGTAAACAAGCGTTTCATTTCTTTTCTCGTTGTTTGTAATTCTTTCTCAATCAATTTGTCTAATCGCATACCAGTTCCTCTCTTACTAAAGAGCATTATAACTTGAAATCAGTCGCTTGCAAACGAACAAACACCTTATTCCTTGACTTAACTTTTGATTCGCGCTACGGTTAATAGGTAAAGTGAATCGGATTTCTCATACACAGCGTAATGACCTGGTGGAGAAAAGTTGAATCATAACTTTCCTTAGACAGATGTACGCATCTGTCTTTTTGCGTTTTTTTAAACGCACAACCCAATAATGTGCAAGAGATTAGCCATGCAAATTCACTTAAATAAAACTTGTCTTATGACCTAAGACAATCACATTTTAAGGAGGAATTTAGGTTATGTCAGTATCATTAGAAGTAAGTAAAAGAGCAGTACGTCCCCGTTCATTAAGAAATCAATTGCGTCACGAAGGAAAGGTCCCTGCAGTGGTTTATGGCTACCAAATGGAAAGTACACCTATTTCATTTGATGGACAAACATTCAGCAAAATGTTGCGTGAAAATGGTGCTAATACAGTTATTACCATGGACGTTGATGGCAAAAAAGTGAACACTTTAGTTCATAAAGTTCAAACCAATACATTCAACAATCATTTCGAACACGTTGAATTTTTATCTGTCAACATGACAGAAGATACCGAAGTTGAAACAGAAGTTCTTCTTGTGGGAGAATCTGCTGGCGTTAAATCTGGTGGTGTATTAGCTCAAAACTTGTATACAGTAATTGTTTCAGCTACACCAGATAAATTACCAGAACGTATCGAAGTCGATGTAACTGATTTGAACATTGGCGACTCAATTACAGTTGCTGATCTTCCTGCAAACAAAGATTACACCGTGATTACTGATGGTGAAGAACAAATTGCAGCAGTTGTCGAAGCACAAGTAGAAGAAACTGAGACAGCCGAAGCAAGTGAACCAGAAGTAATTGGTTCAACTGAAGAATAAAGGTCGTGATGCCAAGCGGTCAGCTCCGAATAGATGGTGAGTAGTCACTCAAAATAGCTTTTCATATTTTGGAATGACTCAAGCTATCTCGAGGAGTTGCTTGGGGAACACCGTGCATAAAGGTTGTGGTGCCAATCAGTCAGCTCCAATAAAGAAAAATACATTCCCAGAATTTATTTTTCATATTTTTGTGAAATTTAGGCTTGTTTTTAACACCACTTCAAGTAACGCACAAATTTTAGAGGGGGTCGACGTCACACGTCCGACCTCCTCTACTTTTTTAAAAATCATTAAAAAAAGAATCCTTTAAGACAAATTGACTACTTATTGTTGCATTTTTAACTAATCTTTATTAGAATAAACCCTCACAAAAGCAAGTTTTTTCAATTTGTCTTATACTATTTGTAGAAGGATTGAAGAAACTAAGGAGGTTAAACAGATGTTTGAAAGTTTTGATAGCGAACGCAATCGTTATGCCTCTGTCGGTGTTGTATCGAGTATGCCCGGTGAATTGATCGACAGTATCTGGTTTATTATTGACTTAGACCTCAAGGGAGTTATTCCATTAGACAATATCCTTGCCTTTGATATTGTTAACAATCATGGAAAAGTAACTATACACTTTTCTCAACCAGGAAGTTCTGTTGAGATGGATATTGATTTGCCATTTGCATATTCTAGTCAGTTTCCTACACAAGTTTATGCTTATGATGATGGGACAAGAGAAACGATTCTTTTACCTAGCGAAATTAAACAATACTAGTCTAAAAATAGTTTAGGTTTTAATGAAAAAAGAAAGCTGAGAACTTGGAGAAAATTCCAAGCCTTAGCTTTTTTGATTTTCACGAATTTTCTATAGTATTTCCACAATAAAAACTCTATACTACTAACTAAATATGTTACGAATAGGAGTTGTACAGATGCGTGAATTAACCAAAGGGAATCCAGCAAAACTAATTTTTATTTTTACGATTCCCCTCTTGATTGGGAATATTTTCCAACAATTTTACAATATGGTCGACATGATCATTGTAGGTCAAACTTTAGGGAAGAATGCTTTAGCCGCTGTTGGTTCAACTGGAAGCTTAACTTTTTTGATTATCGGTTTTGCCCAAGGGCTCACAGCAGGTTTAGCAATTATCACAGCTCAACGTTTTGGTGCCCAAGATTATCGTGGTCTAAAGAAAAGTTTTGCTACTAGCATCATCATTAGTCTCGTCGTTACAATCGTTTTAACCGTTCTCAGTCTCTTATTCATCCGTCCGATGCTACAGCTCATGCAAACTCCTTCAGAAATTATTGATCAAGCCCAATCATTTATTTCAATCATTTTGATGGGGATTTTCGCATCAATGAGTTTCAATTTATTATCAAATGTCATTCGTGCTTTAGGGGACAGTCGTACACCTCTTTTTTTCCTGATTATCGCTGTTATTATCAATGTGGTTTTAGATTTAGTTTTTATTATTCATTTTGGCATGGGAGTAGAAGGTGCTGGGATTGCAACAGTGATTGCGCAAGTCGCATCGAGTCTACTTTGTTTGGTCTATATCAAAAGAAAAATTCCGCTACTTCAATTACGAAAAAAAGATTTTGTTTTCGATAAAAAAGAGATTCGTACCCACTTAAATATTTCGTTACCAATGGCCTTTCAAGCATCAATTATCGCTATTGGAGCAATCATCTTACAATCAGCTCTTAATAGTCTAGGGACAGACGTTGTGGCCGCCCAAGCAGCAGCAGGTCGAATCGATCAATTCGCCACGCAACCAATGATGTCGTTTGGCATCACGATGGCGACATTTACCGCTCAAAATTATGGTGCCAAAGAATATGGCCGTATATTAAAAGGGGTGAAGCAGTGCCTCTTGATGAGTGGTGGCTTTAGTCTCGTTGCAGGGGCTGTTGTGATCATCTTTGGTCACTCTTTTGTCCACCTATTCGTAGATGCCAGTGAAACGCGTGTATTTGAGTTAGCACAAATTTATTTTACTATCAATGGTTCGCTTTACTGGATACTAGCAATTTTATTTATTTTACGCTATACGTTGCAAGGTCTTGGTCAAAGTAAGATTCCGACAATTGCTGGGATTATGGAACTTATCATGCGTTCATTCGCGGCCATTTTCCTAACCGCTTTATGGGGCTATCCTGGTGCTGCTGCCGCCTCACCTTTAGCATGGATTGGTTCCGTTGCCGTATTACTTTATTCTTATTTCAAAGCAATGAAAAAGCTACGCAAATTGGATGAGCAACAACAGTTAGAGCGTACTATGGAAGCATAAAAAAGGTTGGGACAAAATTTTGTCCCAACCTTTTTTTACTCATTTTCTTTTCGTTCTTTCAACCAAGTTTTACGTGTACGCCCAATAAATAATGGAACTGTTTCATGTTTGACTTCACTGTACTCTAAACCAAACCATGTTTCTGGCGATGTTGCATATTTTTTGATAGCGAGTTTTGCTTGCATGATTTGTCGATCCCATTTGTTTAAGGACGTGACATTCGACAAC
This sequence comes from Enterococcus sp. AAFC-DPL-6103, assembly GCF_058216595.1. Classification (NCBI taxonomy): domain Bacteria; kingdom Bacillati; phylum Bacillota; class Bacilli; order Lactobacillales; family Enterococcaceae; genus Enterococcus; species Enterococcus sp. AAFC-DPL-6103. The sequence goes on along the minus strand of NZ_CM177102.1, from coordinate 146,653 downwards.
ACTTCATCAATCAGAATAAATTGGAAATCGCCCACTTCTCTTCCAGGCGTGAGTGAATAACGTTGTGGTTGTTTTGGCAATCGGCCTTCCTTCATCAAATCGTGAATGATCTGACGGATATAGACATTGATTTCCTGCTCTACACGAAAACCAAGGAACAGTTTTACTTGAACAATGAAATCTGTATCCATCATTTCAATTTGATATTCTTTCGTGTAAGGTTCATCCGTAACTTCTACATGCACAAACCAATAAACAGCTGCACGTTTTGGTCGCTTATCTAAAATCGAATAAACAAATTGTTTTCCAATCTGGTCGTCTTCCATATTAGGAACCAAAAAGACTACATTTGTTTGATAAACAGGTAATGAAGTATCTTTTCTCAATTTTGCTAATTGAGGGATATACTCACGAAGTGGCACATCTTCTGCCACAGACTCTCGAATAATATTTCCTCTTTCCCAGATAAACATGACAGTCAAAATAAGTAAAGCGATCAAGACCGCCACAAAACCACCATGGAAAAACTTCACAATACTTGATAAAAAGAAAACTATTTCAATTGCCCCAAAGAAAAAGGTCACAAGATGCGCCAGCCAATGACTATGTCCACTTTGAATCAAATAAAAATAGAGCAGTGCCGTCGTCATCAACATCGTAACTGTAATTGATAATCCATATGCTGCTTCCATACGATGTGACGTTCTAAAGGTAATCACGATAATCGAACAAGCTAGCCATAGCATAAAGTTTACTGCTGGAATGTACATCTGGCCAATGCTACTTCCGGGATACATAATTTTCAATCTTGGCAATAGTTTCAATTTGATTGCTTCAGAGACTAACGTAAACGAACCTGAAATCAATGCTTGTGAAGCAATTACCGCAGCGACTGTGGCAAATCCAACTCCAAAACCAGTTAAACTATTTGGCATCATTTGGAAAAATGGATTCAGATTTTCAATTTCTTGAATATCTGGATTTTGATAAACATTGATTAACCAAGCTGCTTGTCCAAAGTAATTTAACATCAGGCAAAGCTTAACATATGGCCAGCTCAAACGAATATTCATCTTCCCAACATGACCTAAATCTGAATACAATGCTTCTGCCCCGGTTGTTGCTAAAAAAACATTTCCTAAAATAAATAAACCTAGCCGATTATCTGGACTAAGTAATAACTGAATTGCGTAATAAGGATTGAGTGCACGTAACACTGTCCAGTCTTGACTAAAATTCATGACCCCCATCACGCCCAAAAAAGTGAACCATAAGAACATGATTGGACCAAATGCTTTCCCAACCAATTCGGAACCAAAACGTTGGACCATAAATAAGGACAAGATGATCACTAAAGTAATGATTACAATAATTGTTTGATCATTTCCAAATCGTTCAAAGAACTGTGGGATTCCTCTCAATCCTTCGATTGCGGTTGTGACTGTCACTGCTGGTGTCAATACACCATCAGCAAGTAATGCCGCGCCACCTATCATTGCCGGAATAATTAAATATTTACCGCCTTTTCTCACTAAGGTATACAAGGAAAAGATACCACCTTCTCCATGATTATCCGCATTTAATGCAATCACAACGTATTTAATTGTTGTTAATAAAGTCAATGTCCAAAAAATTAGCGAAACTGCCCCAATGACAAAGTCAGGATTAATTCCCTGCAGCCCTCCGTTATCACCTACAATTGCCTTCATTACATATAATGGGCTAGTTCCGATATCACCGTAAACTACACCCATTGCTACCAAAAGACCTGCAGCTGACAATTTTTTGACATTCTTTTTTGTTGTCAACTTTTCTCCCTCATTTCTGTCCCCAATTAGCATTTAGAAAACAAAATAAAAAAGATTCAAGCAACAGCCAAAACAACTATCACTTGAATCTGATAAAAAGCATCAAACCAGCGATATTTTTGCTCCGCTAGCAACCTAAAATCATTATTTTTACCGTTTATTTCCTAAACTTCCTCTCATTATCTTAGGAAACCTTCTATGTGTCAACCACTTTTAGTAAGTCTTTTAGCTACGAAATAAGCGCTCAATAATAAAGTAATAAATGATTAAGCACAAGATTGCACCAAGCAAAGCTGGAATCAAATAAACGTCTACAACTACTGGGCCAAATTCACCTAAAATCCATTCACCCAACCAACTACCCAGAGCACCTATGACAATATTTCCTGTACAGCCACCAGGAACATCTTTTCCCAAAATGGCTCCGGCTATCATTCCTAATATACCACCAATAATGAGCACACCCAAAAAGCTTAACATGTCACGTCCTCCTCCAGTCTTTCTATAAATGATTTTACGCTTATTCAGTCCGTCTTACCAATGGATAACCTTTTTCTAGTGGAAATTTCACGAGCTATTTTTTCTCACAAAAAAAGCTGAAAGCAGAAACATTTAGAATGTCTCGCTTTCAGCTTTTAACAAATCAATTTTTATTTTGTTTCTTTTGAAGCTTCATCATCGTTCAATAAAACTTTTCTAGATAAGTTTACACGACCTTGTTTGTCGATTTCTGTTACTTTTACAAGAACTTCGTCACCAAGTTTAACGACATCTTCAACATTGTTGACACGTTCGTTTGCTAATTGAGAAATATGAACTAAGCCATCTTTTCCTTTAATTAGGTTAACGAATGCACCAAATTTTTCGATTCGGACAACTTTACCTAAGTAAACTTCGCCAACTTTCACTTCTTTTGTAAGATCTTCGATGATCTTGATTGCTTTTTTGATCATTTCTGAATCAGCAGAGGCAATACTTACTTTACCATCTTGATCAATATCAATTTTAACACCAGTTTCTTCAATGATTCCGTTAATCGTGTCGCCACCTTTACCAATCACATCTTTAATTTTAGAAGGTTCGATTTGGATCATTTCAATTTTCGGTGCGTATTGGCTTAATTCTTCACGTGGTGCAGCAATCGTTGAAGTCAATTCTTCTAAGATTTCCATACGTGCTTGTTTTGCTTGAGCCAATGCTTCTTTTAGAATTTGTTCAGTGATCCCTTGAATCTTGATATCCATTTGTAAAGCAGTGATTCCCTCTTTTGTTCCAGCAACTTTAAAGTCCATGTCGCCAAGGTGATCTTCTAGCCCTTGGATATCTGTTAAGATTGTGTAGTTTTCGCCATCAGAAACAAGTCCCATTGCAATACCAGCAACTGGTGCCTTAATTGGAACACCTGCATCCATCAATGCCAATGTACCTGCACAAATACTTGCTTGAGAAGAAGAACCATTTGATTCTAAAACTTCTGCTACTAAACGAATCGTGTAAGGGAAATCTTCTTCAGCCGGAATAACTTGTGCCAATGCACGTTCACCTAAAGCACCATGTCCAATTTCGCGACGGCCAGGTGAACCTGCACGACCAGTTGAACCAACAGAAAATTGTGGGAAATTATAGTGATGAATGAATCGTTTGCTTACTTCAACCCCTAGGCCATCAATAATTTGATGTTCTCCTAATGGTGCCAGTGTACAAGCAGATAATGCTTGTGTTTGTCCACGAGTAAATAAACCAGAACCATGAACACGTGGTAATAAGCCAACTTCTGAAGCAAGTGGACGAATTTCATCTAATTTACGACCATCTGGACGAATTTTGTCAATCGTGATCAATTCACGAACAACATCTTTTTCTAGGTCTTCTGTAATTTGTTTCACTTCTTTAGCTAAATGTGCTTCATCTTCATGATCCACAAATTTTTCAGCATATGCTTCACGAATATCGATTTTTACTTGTTCGATATTGTCTTCACGCGCAAGTTTTTCTTCCGTCATCACGGCAGTTTTCATTGTTTCGTATGAAGCAGCAAAAATTTCTTTTTTAAGATCTGCATCTACTTGCAATAAAGTAACTTCCATTTTTTCTTTGCCGACAGCTTGAACAATTTCTTCTTGGAAAGCGACTAATTCTTTGATTGCATCAAAACCAAAAAGCAATGCACCAAGCATATCTTCTTCAGAAACTTCTTTAGCGCCACTTTCAACCATGTTAATGGCTTGTTTTGTTCCTGCCACAGAAAGCTCGATATCCGTTTGTTCTGCTTGCTCAACAGTTGGATTCAAGACATACTCGCCATTTACACGACCGACTTCAACCCCTGCAATTGGGCCATCAAAAGGAATATCAGAAATAGATAATGCTAAAGATGAACCTAGCATAGCAGCCATCGCTGGTGAACAATCTGTCTCAACACTCATTACGATATTTGTCACTTGAACTTCATTACGGAAGCCTTCCGCAAACATTGGGCGGATTGGGCGGTCAATCAAACGTGCTGTCAACGTTGCTTCTGTACTTGGACGACCTTCGCGTTTGATGAACCCACCTGGGATTTTACCAGCCGCATACATTTTTTCCTCATAGTTGATTGTTAATGGAAAGAAGTCTGTATCTTTTGCTTCTTTAGAGGCAACTGCCGCACTTAATACCACAGTATCTCCATAACGAACTAAAACAGCTCCATTTGCTTGTTTTGCTAATTGGCCGACTTCTACTTCTAAGGGACGGCCTCCCCACATCATTTTAAATACTTGTTTTTCTGACATAACTTCTCCTTTTCCTTTTCGTGAAAGCAAGACGCTACTAAACAAATGAAAACCGCCAATCCTTTTTAGCCAGTTAGCAACTTTCATTTGGTTAGTAGGAGTCCATCATGCTTGATCACAGTTTCTTTTAGTTTCACAGTAAAAAAAGTGAGATTCATGTGAACCTCACTCTCTTTAAATTAAATTAACGACGTAGACCTAGACGTTGGATCAATTCGCGGTAACGTTGAACGTCAGTTTTACGTAAGTAAGCTAACAAGTTACGACGGTGACCAACTTTTTTCATCAAGCCACGGTATGAATGGTGATCTTTTTTGTGAACACGTGCATGTTCATTCAAGTGATTGATTTCTTCAGTTAATACAGCGATTTGTACTTCTGGAGAACCAGTATCTCCTTCATGGCGTGCATAGTCTTTAATGATTTCGTTTTTACGTTCTTTTGAAATTGCCATTGTTTCCACCTCTTTCGAATATTTCCCTGTGACTGAGTAAAACGTTGGTGATTCGCTTAACCAAGTGACAGGACGTGTGCTTAAACACACAGCTATACTTTACCTGAAATGATGCTATAAATCAAGTAAAGAATCATTAAGAAGAATAGTTTTCAAACAATCTAACTACTACTTTTTTTATTTTATGTTACACTATAGTGCGAAAAGTGACTTGTCTTATTCAAGTCTTAGATGAAAGGAGTCATTTTCCATGATTACAATGGATGATATTATTCGTGAAGGCAATCCAACTTTACGTGAAGTAGCAAGCGAAGTTTCTCTTCCACTTAGTGAGGAAGATATCGCATTAGGAAAAGAAATGATTGAATTTCTAAAAAACAGTCAAGATCCTGTTAAAGCAGAAGAACTAAACTTACGTGGAGGCGTCGGTCTAGCTGCACCTCAATTAGACATTTCAAAACGGATCATTGCCGTTCATGTACCTAGTGCAGATCCCGAAGTAACAGAACCCACTTTAAGTACAGTAATGTATAATCCAAAAATTTTAAGCCACTCTGTTCAAGACGCTTGTCTTGGTGAAGGCGAAGGATGCTTATCTGTCGATCGTGAAGTTCCAGGCTATGTCGTTCGTCATGCAAAAGTAACGATTTCTTATTATGATGCAAACGGACAAAAACAAAAAATTCGTTTAAAAAACTACGAAGCGATTGTTGTTCAACACGAAATCGATCACATCAATGGGGTTATGTTCTATGACCACATCAATGAAGCTAATCCATTTTCGCTTAAAGAAGGCGTGCTTGTCATCGATTAAGGTAGATGATTTAGGTTAGCACTTCTTGGTTCAACAGAAAAAAATATCGTCGAAAAATAAACTCGCCCCCTTCTCATTGGTTGACGAGTTTATTTTTTTGTTTTTTATTCTCAGAAAGAACAAGCTTTCCTACCCCAATTTCGCTTGTTTTCTTACATATCATCCATTCTGCATAAATAAAATGAAAAATATGAAACTTTTTAACAACCTAATTCGTCTATATAAGTAGATGAGAAAGGAGGGTACCCCAGACAAATGGTTTTCGATGGTTGGAAAAGAAGAAAATATATAAAAGCGTTAGAAGAACTGGCGGACACACAGTATGAAAAAATGTATCGGCTGGCCTTTAACTATTCCCATTCAAAGGAAGATGCACTAGATATCATCCAAGAAAGTTTTGAAAAAGCATTGAAAGCTATTCAAAAGAAAAATTTTCAGGAAATCGAAGAATTTAATGGTTGGTTTTTTCGAATCCTCATTTCTGTTTCCATTGATTTTTGGCGAAAAAACAAACGCGAAGCCGAACATCTTGATCAAAGTGAACAGTCATGGTCTTTCTTGAATGACTCGCAACACAGTTATATTGAAATAGAAGAAATCATCAATCAGATCAGCAGTCCTAATCGTGAAATCATCTTATTAAAATTTTTTGAAGGCTTTACCCTCAAAGAGATTTCTGTCATTTTATCGCTAAATGAGAACACGATCAAAACAAAACTATATCGAAGCTTGAATGAATTAAGAAGCAAACTAAAATAATCAAAGGAGAAGATTTCCATGAAAGACTTTGTAAAAACAGTAATCAGAAATTTTTCAAAGCAATATCGTCAGCAAACATTGCCAGAAGACTTACACACACAAGTGACTGATCTCTTTCATAAAGAAAAGAGAAAATATTCTTGGAGACGTTTTCGAAATCATACCGCTCAAAGTGCTTTGGCACTCGCATTAACATTTATACTAGCTGTCAATTTATTTCCGGGCGTTGGTGAAGCTGCTAGTGTCCTTCCCGGTTTCGATAAGTTAGTACAATTGGTTACGTTGCAAACTTTAACAGCCAAAAAAGAAAATAGCCAGATAGCGATTGATGTACCAAAAATCGAAACAGCTACACCAACAGAAGTTGCCAATGCTTTAAATCAAAAATACCTAAAAGAAGCTCAAGCTGAATTTCAACAAGTCAAAAAACAATTTTATGATGGCTCGCGTGTTTCTGTTACTGGAGATTTTGAAAAAGTTGTGGATGATTCTCGGTTTTTAGTAGTCAAACGAACATTGACTCAGATTCAAGGAAGTTCTGCCACAACGACCCAATACGATACGATTGATAAAAAGTTGAATGTCGTGGTATCTTTACCATTAATTTTTAAAAATGAAGATTATCTGTCTATCATCAGTGAAGAGATCAAACAACAAATGAATGAACAGATGCAAGCTGACCCGAATCAAATTTATTGGTCTGAAGCAACTGACCAACCAACTGATGTCCAACCATTCAATCAAATCAAGCCAAATCAAACGTTCTATATCAATGCCAAACATCAATTGACTATTACTTTTGCTCAAGGAGAAGTAGCACCTTATTATATGGGAACGCCTGAATTCGTGATTCCAACCAAAATCATCCAACAACAATTAGCTTCACCTAATTATTTAAGTTAAATAATGCTAAAAGTTCGCTTGAAAAATCGACCGAATAGTTGATTTTTCAAGCGAACTTTTTTCATTTTTTAGTCTTCATAAAGGATATGTGCAGCTGACAATACACGTTTGATTTTTTTTAAAGTAGCTTCATCAGGGTAGCGAATGGTGTGTAAATGAATGCCTGAGGTCAATTCTGATAGTAACGTTGCTTGGCTTTTTTCATAACGTTTCATAAAGGAAGCTATGTCTTGTTTCGTTTTTAAGTGTAACATGCCCACAAGTTCACCATACAGTGGATGTTCTACAATAACATCAATTACTTCCCCCCCGTGTTCAACAATAATTCGCAACTCCTCTTCCGTTTGTTGACGTTCATGTTGTACAGCAATCTTGCTAACAAAACCTGTATTTGTTTCATTTGATTCCAAAATATATCCACGTGCTGTTGCAACCACTTCTTCTCCTGCTGCGCGGAGCAAGGCAATGTCCCCTACGACGATTTGGCGGCTAACACCAAATTTTTTAGCAAACTTGCTTGCACTAATTGGTTTTTCTGCACTTGCCAATGTCTGCATGATTTGTTGCCGACGTAGTTCCCCTTCTACCATCCTTACTCCTCCTCACGTAATTTTAATTGATAATCGCGTGATTGCTTCATTAAGTCGTTATACATAGCTAACGTTGTTTCTTCATAATCTGGATTTTTCACCCATTTTTTTACTTTTTCTAAAACTTCTCGTTCACGTTTCTCATCTAAAATCGCTTGATGAGTTTCTTGTTTCAACTGACTGATTTCGGTAACTACATCCAATCGTTTTTCTAACAACTCAATTAATTTTCGGTCGATAACATCCACTTGCTCACGTAAATTTGCTAATGATGGTGCTGCTTTTTCCACACTAAGCGTTTTGATTACTCGTGCAGGATTCCCCGCAATGACAACATCATCTGGAAAAGATTTTGTTACAACTGAACCAGCACCAACAACAACATTGTTTCCCAAAGTAACACCAGGTGTAACAATGACTCCTCCGCCCAACCATACGTTGTTTCCAATTTTGATTGGTTTTGCATACTCTAAACCACTATTTCTTTTCACTGGATGCAGTGGGTGGGTTGCCGTATACAATTGAACATTCGGTGCGAACATACAATTATCACCAATTTCAATAGTACTTACATCCAAAAAAGTATTATTAAAATTGGCATAAAAGTTTTCGCCAACACAAATATTGTATCCATAATCAAAATTGATTGCTGGTTCAACATAGATGTTTTCGCCCGTTTTACCAAAAGTCTCTTTGACTAATTGTGAGCGAATCGCTGAATCCTCTGATTGGTTAATCAATTTTGCTTGTTCTCGTGCAAAATTTCGATCTGCCACTAATTCAGGATCACCTGCAAAATAAAGTTCACCTGCAATCATTTTTTCTTTTTCTGTTTTAAACTCTGTCATTATTGATCCTCATTTCATGAATTTTTTGAAATACTTTTGCACCATCTTCTTGAATAAATGAATGTTCCATTGAAAGTAAAATTGGCGTTTGATTGATAACGATTATCTTAGAATTTTTTTTCCTGTACTCTATCAGATCACAAAAAGGATGTACTTGAAAACTTGTTCCTACAATAACAACGACATCAGCTTGTTCTACTGCAGAAACTGCTGCTTCAATCGTCGATTGTTGAAATCCTTCACCATATAAAACGATATTTGGTCGAACTTGCCCACCGCATCCTTGGTGTCTGTCACTTTCTAAATACGTTTGCCACGATACAGCCTCGCCACACTTTCGACAATGACAATGATACAGACTCCCATGAAAATTGACTAATTGCTTGCTTCCTGCTCGCTCGTGTAACCCATCAATATTTTGTGATACAACAACAACTTGCTTACTTGTTGCTAATTGTGCTATTTCTAAGTGAATGATATTAGGTTCTGCCTGAGGATGATATAGTTTTTTTACAAAAGAATAAAATTTTTCTGGTTCGTGTTCCATTGCTTGAGTACTTAATAAATATTCTGGCTGTTCCAATCCTGCGTAGACACCTTTTAACGAACGATAGTCTGGAACTCCCGAAGGTGTCGAAACCCCTGCTCCTGTTAAAAAAGTTACCGAATGATGGGTTAAAATTTCTTGCGCTACTTTTCTAATTTTTTGATTACTCATCTTCCTCACCTCTTCTCTATTATACCGATTTCAACAAAAAAGAAAGTGAGAGAAACAATTTATTAAAAAATTTATTGCCTATCTGTACAACCGAGCTAAATTTTTCGTTTTGTTAGCCAGACACTTAATTTACCAAAATGTGTGCGTCTTTCATTTACGATTTATGATACTTTATCTGTCATTTGCACTTAGTAAACAATCAAAATTTAGCAGAAAAAGATGCTTAAAAAGTAAAACGATTCCAGTCATTGCGAATTTTATCACAATGACGACTGACAAAGAAATGAAAACGTGCTACAATACAGGCTGTATAAAAGAGAGGTGAATCAATATGGTACCATTTTTCATTTACTGGGGCGTTATTTTAGCATGCATCGCTTGGCTAGCCTTAAGTGTCTTTTTCTCTATCTTCTATTTCGTACGTAAAGAAAACGGCAATCTATGGGCATTCGCGTTATTTAACGTTATTGCTGCAATTGTTTTAGCTATCACATTAGCCGTTTATCGCACATGGGGTTGGGGAATCACACAGTATTCTAGCCTAATTTATCTAGTCTTAGCAATTTATGGTGTAACAGTTATTTTACAAGCAATCTTAGGTCGCGAACCAAAAGCCGCAGCCTAACAGTTAATAAACGATCAATCTAGTTTGACTAACTACAGCAATTTTCGTTTTTTTGATGATTGCCGTAGTTTCTTTTTTGCTTTTTCACATTCACCAATTGCATAATTATTCTCTTTTTCCGCTACATATCTTTCCCCTTCTTTTCATAAACTCTTTAAATTTATCCAATGTTTTCTATGTTTATCAACAATTTTCAGAAAAATAATGGGAATTGATTGACAAAGCCTTCAGAATAACGTAAACTTCTTTTTGTATAAATAACTGAATACGGGATTACCTCAATCAATGAGGTAGAGGTCGCGAGAATCATTACCCCTGTGGAGTGAAGCAAACATGTTGAAACAGGACTAGGGAGGATCGCCGAAATGTACTCTTTTTTGCTTAAAGTTTACGTTGGGACGCAAGTTAATAGCTTGCGGACTGTCTTAGCAGTGATGCTAAGTTGCGCTATGGTTTGTGAGGGGTTTATCGACCGATAATTTTAACGACCATTTTGTATTTACAAGTTTGATGGTCGTTTTTTTTTTTTTAGATAAGCAGCTGCAACTCATTGTTCAATCGGACCGCTCGTTCAAGATGTATCAGAAAGAAGAGGAGAAAGAACATGAATAAAAATTTTGTTTCAGTTACCGTATTATTTGCATTTATCTTTTCATTATTTAGCTTAAGCACATCTGGTTTTGCAGACGAAAAAACACCCGACAACGAATTTCGCGTGGGAATGGAGGCTGGTTATGCACCATTCAACTGGTCTCAGCAAACAGATAAGAACGGTGCACTGCCAATTGATGGACAAAAAAGTTTTGCCGGTGGTTATGATGTTCAAATTGCTAAAAAAGTTGCTGACGGCTTAGGCAAAAACTTGGTTATCGTCCAAACAAAATGGGACGGTCTAGCACCTGCCCTACAATCAGGAAAAATTGATGCAATCGTCGCAGGGATGAGCCCAACTGCGGAAAGAAAAAAAGAAATTGATTTTACAGATCCTTACTATGAATCTCAATTAGTTGTCGTAGTAAAAAAAGACAGTAACTTTGCGAATGCAAAAAAATTAGCTGACTTAGAAAATGCAAAAATCACTGCACAACTAAATACGTTCCATTATAGCGTCATCGATCAAATTCCAAACGTTCAAAAACAACAAGCAATGGATAATTTCTCTGCTATGAGAACTGCCTTAGCTTCTGGAATGATCGATGGTTACGTCAGTGAACGTCCTGAAGGAGTTACAGCTACTAGCGTGAATAAAGACTTAAAAATGTTAGAATTCACAGGTGACAATGGTTTTGAAACAAATGCTGAAGATGTTCAAATTGCTATCGGGATGCGCAAAAATGATGGGGATATTCAAAAAGTCAATGAGATTCTTTCAGGTATCTCACAAGATGATCGTACAGCACTGATGGACCAAGCAATCAAAGACCAACCTGCTTCGAGTGATGATGAAGAACAATCTGGCATCTTCACAGACTTTAAAAACATTTGGAATCAATATGGAGAAATGTTTCTCCGTGGGGCAGGCCTTACGTTATTCATCGCATTGATCGGTACAATAGTAGGTACAACTCTTGGCTTACTCATTGGCGTTTTCCGTACCATTCCAGAATCAGACAATAAAGTGACCCGCTTCTTCCAAAAAATCGCTAACGGCTTACTTTCGATTTATATTGAAATTTTCCGTGGCACACCAATGATGGTACAAGCAATGGTTATCTTTTATGGATTGGCCTTGGCATTTGGTATTTCATTGAACCGGACGATTGCTGCATTATTTATTGTTTCGATCAACACAGGTGCTTATATGACAGAAATCGTTCGTGGTGGTATTTTTGCAGTTGATGAAGGACAATTTGAAGCCGCACAAGCCATTGGGATGACACATGGTCAAACGATGCGTAAAGTTGTGATTCCTCAAGTCCTACGAAATATCTTACCGGCAACAGGTAATGAATTTGTAATCAACATTAAAGACACAGCTGTATTGAGTGTAATTGGTGTAGCAGACTTGTTCTTCCAAGGTAATTCTGCTTCTGGGGCAAACTTCCAATTCTTCCAAACCTTTACGATTGTAGGGATTATTTATTTAGTTATGACCTTTACAATTACGAGAATCTTGCGTTTTGTTGAAAAGAAAATCGATGGCCCTTCAGCTTACACAAAAATTGAGGAAGTCGAAAATTCAAACTTGCAAGAATAAGGAGGAAGAAACATGAACGAAACAATTATTGAAATCAACCATTTAAGAAAAAGCTTCGGTGACAACGAAGTATTAAAAGATATCAATGTGACGGTTAATAAAGGTGAAGTTGTAACAATTATCGGATCTTCTGGTTCAGGTAAATCCACTTTATTACGCTGTATCAATCTTCTAGAAAAACCAACAGGTGGGGAAATTATTTATGAAGGCGAAAATGTCTTAACTCCTAAATATAACTTACCTAAGTACCGCACACACTTGGGTATGGTGTTCCAGTCATTTAATTTATTCAATAATATGAATGTTTTAGAAAATTGTATGTCAGGCCAATTGACAGTTTTAAAACGTGACAAAACATCTGCACGAAAAATTGCCATTGAAAATTTAGAAAAAGTTGGTATGGATCGCTATATCGAAGCAAAACCTTCCCAATTATCTGGCGGTCAAAAACAACGTGTTGCTATCGCTCGTGCATTGTCAATGGACCCCGATGTTTTATTATTCGATGAACCAACTTCGGCACTAGATCCAGAAATGGTTGGCGAAGTTCTAAACACTATGAAAGACTTGGCTCACACTGGTTTAACTATGATTATCGTGACACACGAAATGGAATTTGCAAAAGATGTTTCGGATCGTGTCATTTTCATGGATAAAGGAATCATCGCTGAAGAAGGATCACCTGAAGATATCTTCGTTCATCCAAAAGAAGAACGAACAAAAGAATTCTTATCACGTATTTTAAATAAATAAATGAATGTACAAAAAAAGCTGGGATCAGACAAGATCCTAGCTTTTTTTATTGTCGTCCTTCTATCCAAATTCAAAAATAATTGATTGCCCTATGTTTTCCCTTCTCACAATCCATAAAAATTTTTTTGAATAGCTATTCCCTATTTTTGTGAGGGCCTTTGTTTATCCCATGCGCTTTTTTCTATTAATTAGAAAACAAAGTTGTAATTTTCTGAAAATTCTCTTAAACTTAAGGTAATTACTTTTTAGTTAGGATGATTATTTTATGGACGAAAATGAACAAGAATTACAGCGGGGACTTAAGAATCGACATGTCCAACTGATCTCAATTGGAGGAGCGATTGGTACTGGTCTTTTCTTAGGTTCCGGAAAGACGATTCAATTAGCGGGGCCTTCCATTTTACTCGCTTACTTGATCACAGGTTGTATTTGTTTTTTCATTATGCGTGCGCTAGGGGAGTTGCTTTTATCCAATACAAACAATCACTCTTTCTTAGATTTTATTGCTGAGTATCTTGGGAAAAAAGCGGCTTTTGTTACAGGATGGACTTATTGGTTTTGCTGGATTGCAATTGCTATGGCGGATTTAACCGCAATTGGGATGTACGTTCGTTATTGGGCACCTGGTGTTCCTCAGTGGCTTCCAGAACTAGTTGCACTCATTTTACTGCTTGCTTTGAATATGGTTGCTGTCTCATTGTTTGGTGAACTGGAATTTTGGTTTGCATTGATCAAAGTGGTCGCCATCATTGCCTTCATTCTTGTTGGTGTCTACATGATTCTCACTCATTATCAAACGAGTGCTGGTCCTGCTGCTATTTCAACTTTATGGTCACATGGAGGATTTTTTCCAAAAGGTGCTAAAGGATTTATTCTTTCTTTTCAAATGGTCACTTTTGCCTTTGCTGGGATTGAACTGGTTGGCTTGGTTGCTGGTGAAACAAAAAATCCAGAAAAAGTTTTGCCAGAAGCAATTAACAATATTCCAATCCGGATCATTTTATTTTATTTAGGATCTCTATTTGTTATCATGTCCATCTATCCTTGGAACAGTCTCAATGCAAATGAAAGTCCGTTTGTAGAAGTTTTTTCTGAGATTGGTATTACGATGGCAGCATCCATTATCAATTTAGTAGTTCTAAGTGCCGCGGCTTCTGCTTGTAACAGTGCGATTTATAGTACTGGACGAATGCTTCGTTCTCTTTCCCAAGAAGGGAGCGCACCTAAACGATTTAAAAAATTAACCACGCATCATGTGCCAGGACAAGCACTAGTCTTTTCGACAATCATTATTTTTATTTCAGTTGTTCTTAACTACATTATGCCTAGTGAGGTCTTTACTTTAGTTAGTAGTATTGCGACCACTTGTTTTCTATTTATCTGGAGCATGCTTGTATACACTCATTTAAAATATCGTCGGAGTATCTTAGGCAAAAAGTCACATTCATTCAAAATGCCTTTTTATCCGATTAGTAACTACCTCGTCTTTGTCTATATGTTATTCGTCTGTGGTGTATTGATCTTAGGTGAAGACACTCGACTAGCATTTTTCTTGACTCCAATTTGGTTTATTGCTTTATTAACCATCTATCATTTGAGATATGAACGAAAAAAATAAAAAAACTCTTTTTCCAAAAGAAATTATATTTGGAAAAAGAGTTTTTTTATTTGCTCACTTCACTTCTTTTGCGTAAAACGATTTTCTGATAGTAATAATCTGCTTTTTTGTAGGATAATATCCACAAACCTGATACAAGAAAACGCCCAAACAAACCAATCAACGGCTGGACAAATACCCCAATAATCAAACCAATATTGATAATCATCGAAATCATGCTGCGATGATCCTTTGAAACTGTTTTGACGACATGAGAATCTTTGTTATTTGCTTTCAACACTTGTTTGATCAAAATACCAAAAGATAGACTCCACATTGTGTAAACAATGACATAAGACATCTCAGGCCAAAATGCTGTCGGATTTCTTCCGACCCAGCTCGTAACTGATGGACAAAGCGTCAACCAAAACAACCAAAAAATATTTGCCCACACCACTCGATAGTTAATTTTATCTGCCATTTGAAAGATGCGATGATGATTGACCCAAATTACTGCAACAAAGAGAAAACTGATTGAATAGGCAAGTAAAGTATTTCTGATTCCCCACAAAGATTGAAAGTTAGCAGGAGCAGGAATTTCAATATCTAGCACTAGCACTGTTAAAACAATAGCTACCACACCATCTGTAAAAGCTTCTAACCTTGATTTAGTCATTTTTTTCTCCCTTATTTCAATGCTGATTACATTTTAGCACTGGTTCTAAAAAAATACTTACCGATAATACTGTATAAATTTTCAGAAAATTGTTGCGTGCACACACAATTTCTGTTACCTTAAAAAAAATGAATTTTAAAGGAGACTCGTCTATGACAAAAAAACTGTCATTTAAAGAAAGTATTTTTATTGGTTCAATGCTTTTTGGATTATTTTTTGGAGCAGGAAACTTAATTTTCCCTGTTCACATGGGACAAGAGGCTGGCTCTGCCGTTTTTTGGGCAAATCTTGGGTTCTTAGTTACTGGAATTGGCTTGCCCTTCTTGGGTGTTATCGCTATTGGCGTATCAAAAAGCTCTGGGGTCTATGAATTAGCACAACGTGTGAATCGAAAATATGCTATTATTTTTACTATTTTACTTTATTTAGTCGTTGGCCCTTTTTTTGCTTTACCACGGTTAGCCAGCACTTCCTTTGAAATCGGATTAGCACCTTTCATTGCACCAAAGCAACAGTCACTTTTTCTAGCACTTTTTAGTATCTTGTTCTTCTTTACTGCTTGGTGGCTATCGCGCAAACCAACTAAAATTTTAGATTACGTTGGTAAATTTTTGAATCCGATCTTTTTAATCTTACTAGGAATCTTACTTTTACTAGGATTTTTGAATCCACTTGGATCTATCGCTGATACTCCAATCCAGCCTAATTATCAAACCCATGCCTTCTTCACCGGTTTCACTCAAGGCTACAATACATTAGATGCTCTTGCTTCATTAGCTTTTGGAATCATCATCGTGACAACGATTCGTGGGATGGGAATTACTAAATCCTCAGATATTGCAAAAGGTACAATCAAATCTGGCGCCATCAGTGTCCTTTTGATGGGAATCATTTATACGTTGCTTTCTTACTTAGGAACGATGAGTTTAGGTACGTTTCCTTTGAGTGAAAATGGTGGGATCGCTCTTGCACAAATTGCAGATCACTATTTAGGAACTTATGGAAGCATCTTGTTAGCACTGATTGTAATTCTGGCTTGTTTAAAAACTGGGATTGGTTTGATCACGGCATTTGCCGAAACCTTTTCGGAGCTTTTCCCAAAGAGAAGCTATTTATTTTATGTGACACTTGCAAGTGTCCTTGCTTGCCTTGTTGCTAATGTTGGTTTAACAAATATCATCCAGATTTCTTTACCTGTCTTGATGTTTATTTATCCTTTAGCAATGACATTGATTTTATTGGTATTATGTGAGCCGTTGTTTAAAAAAAGAGCATGTGTTTATCGAATGACTACGTATTTTACTTTGATTGCTTCTGTTCTTGATGCGTTAAATGCCGCACCTGCTGTAATCAAAGATACACCGTTCGTTCAAACAATTTTACGATTTGCTACAAGCTATTTGCCGTTCTTTTCTTTTGGCATGGGATGGATTGTTCCCGCAATTATTGGCTTTGTTATTGGCTTGGTTTGGAGCTTCGTAAAAAAAGAAACTGTGCCATCAGCAATTGAGTAATTCTTTAACACGAAATAAAAAAGACATTTTTTTATTGCTAAAACTTAACAACTTTCGAAAAAAATCGTCACAAAATATTCACAACTTCGCTCTATTATATACACATACCAACAAACAACCCTAACAACACTTTTTCATTTTTTAACTCCTTTCCTGCTAGCCCCCCAGCTAGCAGGATCTTTTTTTAGAGAACAAATCAAAAAAGAGCTTTTCTATCAAAAGATAGAAAAGCTCTTTTAGCTTTCTTAAAATAAAACACACATCTTAACGTGATAAACGTTCTTGTTCTCCACTTGGCGATAGACTCGTGATTTTCTCAATTTGCTCAATGGGAATCATTCGAATTTGTTGCTCATCATTTCGTAAACGAATCATGACACGCTCTTTTTCAACGGTTTTTGTCGCTACCCATCCAGATACAGTTTCATGCTTATTACTTAAACGATTTTCTCTCACTTGCAAAACAACTAAACTATCTTTTGCCGCAGCTTTTTGAAGCTCAAGAACAAACTCTCCTTGCTTGCGTACATTCTTGGCTTTTTCTTCTGTGTCATTGACAAAAGAATCAAAAAACTGATACGACGTGTGCGTCACTAACTTGGTAAGTTTCTTCATTGGTGATACTGTTTCCTCGTCCATCGAATGTACTCCTCCTTTTGCTAAGAAAGTAATGAATTAAGTAATTTTATTTTACCTAAATTTAATGAAAAAAACAAGAAAATAAGCTTTCTAACTAAAACTCGCTCTTTTATCCCCAATATAAAAAATGTTATTTTATATTCTCTTTTTTACGTAAAATTCCAATGATCCAATCCTTCATTGATTAACTGAAATGTTTCCTCAAAGTTATTTGTAAAATAGGGATCAGGAACATCTGTCGTTTCTTTCCCAGGAACAACACTCATAAACAATTTGATTTTAGCTTGAGTATTTTTAGGCGCGACTCGCTGTAATTCTCGTACATTTTCTTGATCCATGCCGATAATCCAATCAAAGGTCTCGAAATCTTTTGAGGTAATTTGGCGAGCAATCATGTTGCCTGTATCAATGTCTTCTTGGTCAAGAATTCTTTGCGTTCCGGGATGTGGTGAAGAACCGATTTCATAAGAACTTGTAGCAGCAGAGTCAATCAAAAAGTCAGCATCCCGCTTTGCTTCTTGAACTCTTTTTTGTAGCAATCCTTCTGCCATTGGTGAGCGACAAATATTGCCTAAACAAACAAATAAAACTTTGGTCATTTTTTTCCCTCCATTTTATAAAACATTCTTCATTTCCTTACTCATCTGTCTCTGATTCTTCCTGAGCATATAATCGGTAAGAATAAAGCTCCGTATCTTTTGCCAATCGAAATAATTGCATCGCGATTTCCATTGGTGTTTCCTGATAGTCATGCGTTATCCAATTTACCAAAACACCGCTACAGCCATAAGAGAAAAAGCGAGCATAAAAAAGTTTGTCTTGTTGCGACAATTGCCTTTCTTGATCCATTTGATTAAAAATACTAATAAAAGATTGTTGGATGATTGTCGAAAATTCTTGTTGCAAGACTTCTTGGTCTGATGCAACTGTATTGCTATAAAATTCCTTGTTATCAGCAATAGCCTTCAGCATTTTTAAGGCTTGTTCTTCCCAATTATCTAATGATAAATTATGAGCATCTAAAAAGTGAAAGGCATCCTCAAAGTACACCCAACGAAGCAAGTCATACTTGTCTGTAAAATGATAATAAAATGTTTGACGGTTGATATTCGCCTCGTACGCAATTTCTTGAACAGTTATTTTGCGAAATGTCTTTTGTTGACACAAGCGAATCAGTGAATGTTTGATTATTTGTTTCGTATGAATGGAATCTCCCATTTTTTTTCCTCCCATCTCAGTAAATTTCTACTTCAATAACTATTCATTATAGGGATAACCAAAGTGCTCATAAGCATATGCAGTAGCAATTCTCCCACGAGGTGTTCGTTTTAAAAAACCTTTTTGAATCAAGAATGGTTCGTACATATCTTCAACAGTTTCACGTTCTTCACCAATATTTACAGACAACGTGCTTAAACCGACTGGTCCACCACCATATAATTCAATCATCGTTCGCAATAGCTTTTGGTCAACGTAGTCTAGTCCCGCATGATCGACTTGTAAAAGAGTCAGCGCTTGGTCCGCGATGTTTCGGTCGATTTTTCCATCTGCTTGAACTTGTGCAAAGTCACGCACTCTTTTTAACAAACGGTTCGCAATCCGTGGGGTTCCTCTAGAACGACGTGCAATTTCAATTGCCCCGTCTTCTACGATATCTGTTTGAAAAATAGAAGCAGAACGCTGAACGATTTCTCGTAAATCTCCCTCATCGTAGTATTCCATGTGTGAAATGATCCCAAAGCGGTCACGCAATGGTGCTGAAAGCATCCCAGCACGCGTCGTCGCTCCAATCAATGTAAATGGAGGTAAAGGGAAATGAACGGGGTGTGCTGTGGGACCTTGCCCTACCATGATATCTACGTAAAAGTCTTCCATTGCAGAATACAATGTTTCTTCCGCCACTCGTGGTAAGCGATGGATTTCATCAATGAACAATACATCGCCTGCTTCCAATTCATTCAAAATTGCAACAAGATCGCCAGGTCGTTCAATCGCTGGCCCGCTCGTGGTACGGATATTTACAGACATCTCATTTGCGATTACCATTGCCATCGTCGTTTTCCCTAACCCTGGCGGACCATACAATAGTACATGATCAAGTGGTTCTTCACGATTACGAGCGGCTTCGATATAAATTTGAAGTTCCTGTTTCACCTTATTTTGTCCAATGTATTGTGACAATAAATGTGGTCGGAGAGATTTTTCCAAACTAAGTTCATTCTCGCCAGTTTCTGGTGATAGAATATGTTCGTCTGTCATCGTGCTTCCCTCCTACTTTTTCATCATCAATTTTAGCGCCTGGCGTAGATATTCATCGGTAGTCAAATTTTCTTGTGCTTGTAATTGTTTTTCTACACGTTTCACTTCTTTTGCACTATATCCCAACGCAGTTAAAGCTTCCATTGCTTCAGCTAATGCCGTCGTATCTTGTGTATTGGCTTCATCAAATAAATTGATTGGTGCTTCGATACTGATTTCACCTAATTTTCCTTTTAGATCCAAAATCATTTGTTGTGCGGTCTTTTTACCAACACCTGGGAATTTTGTTAAATAAGTAACATCGCCAGACTCGATTGCATGAATCAAACCCGAGTGATCATCACTCGCCATGATTGCTAACGCGCTTTTTGGGCCAATTCCTGAAACACTAACGAGTCTTAAGAACAATTGCTTCTCTTCTAAGCTAGAAAAACCATAAAGTAGATGACCGTCTTCACGAATGACCTGGTGTAAATAGATAGTTATTTCTTTGTTCATCTTACCACTATAACGATAAGGATTTCCTAAGGCGATTTGGTAACCAATTCCTTGATTTTCTACCACAATATAATAAGGGCTGATAAATGTAACCATCCCTTTTAGATATTCATACATTCAATTTTCCTCTTTCTTTCACACACATACGTTCGCTTTATTGTAGCACATTTCAACGACTGAAAAAAGTAGCTTCCTTTTAAGCAAATTCAAACAAAAAACTAAAAAAAGCGAATAAAAAAGAAACCTCGCTTCGGCTTGCCTATTTCGAGGTTTCTCTTCCTTTCGTTAGGTGGATCATTCAACAAGTGATTTATATTTTTCATAACCTTGCTCAGCCATTTCATCATATGGAATGAATTTTAACGCAGCTGAATTGATACAGTAACGTAATCCACCTTTATCTGCTGGACCATCATTAAAAACATGACCAAGATGTGAATCGGCACTTTGACTTCTAACTTCTACTCTGTGCATGCCATGTGAGCGATCGTTTTTTTCAGCAATTTCATCGTCACTAATCGGCTTACTGAAAGATGGCCAGCCACAGCCTGCATCGTATTTTTCCGTTGAACTAAATAAAGGTTTTCCACTCACGATGTCAACATAAATTCCTTTTTCATAAAAGTCATCATATTTTCCACTAAATGGACGTTCAGTTGCATTTTCTTGCGTCACTGCGTATGCGATTGGCGATAATTTTTGTTTCAATTCTTCATCAGTTACTGGATTTTTTTCTTTTGCCATTGACGTCATCTCCTTTTCTGTTAATCTTACTGACCAACAACCAAAAGAGGCAACTAATCTGCTCACTTCTTGCTAAGAATCAAACTTTACGACGACGCGCAAATTCAACAAAGCGAAACTTATCTAATCGATGAATGGATTCTGTATACTCAAAGCAACGCGTATCTTCTAGGTGAACTAATCCTCGAACAATCACCACGTAGGGATCATCATTTAAGGTCATTGCATCGTAGATCTCTGGTGTCACAGGTTCTACCGTAATTTCTTTTTGCGCATAAGCAATCGTCAATCCCAAGTTATTTTCAAAATAATCATAGATAGATGCTTCTGCTTGTTCAGTTGACAAAGTCGGTACAACTTCTTTCAATAAGTAATCACGATCTAAAATCACAACCTCACCTGCGATTTTTCGCTGTCGAACTAAATGCCAAACTGGCGTCCCAACTGTCCATCCGGTAATTTCGCTTAATTCTTTATCGACTTTTGTTTCAACTAACTCTTGAACAATCGTTTTGCTTGGAATATTTTGAGTTTCTTGCAATTCTTTGTAGCTCGTCAGTCCTGAAATTGGAAAATCAAAACGACTTCTTTCTAAGACAATCGATCCTTTTCCTTGTTTTTTCTGAATATAACCTTCTGTTGTCAATAGCTGCAGTGCTTTTCGGATCGTTTCTCGAGAGACGCCGTATATTTTAATTAATTGATTTTCACTTGGTAAAAGTGTGTGCGGAGGATATTGCTTTGCTAAAATTTTTTTCTCCAGATCCAAAAAAATTTCATTAAATTTATTCATTGTTTTGATTCCTCCACCCAATTATTTTTTCGATTATTGCTCCACTATACTATAGCATTGTTTTCATTTCAATGTTCAAAAAAGATGAGGAAAGTCGCGTATCACCAGAGAATAAATCGATTACGAGGACAAATAACAGCACTTGAAATAAAACGCTTGCATTTCGTTTTTGATTCCAGTATAGTTAACTAAAGAAACTTGCATAGACAAGTTAAGTGAAAGGAGTTTTTCTTATGACAAAGTACCAAGCAGATGCCGAGAAATTGTTAAAAGAAATCGGTGGAAAAGAAAATATTGCTGCAGTCAGCCATTGTGCCACTCGGATGCGTTTTGTTTTAAATGATCCAGCAATAGCGAATGAGGAAGCAATAGAAGATATTCCAAGTGTAAAAGGAATGTTCACTAATGCTGGACAGTTCCAAGTTATTATTGGTAACGATGTAGCAACTTTCTACAACGATTTTGTTTCTGTATCTGGTGTAGAAGGTGTCTCAAAAGAACAAAGTAAAGCGTATGCAAAACAAAATCTTAATCCTATTCAACGAGCAGTCGCTGTTTTAGCTGAAATTTTTACCCCATTGATTCCCGCAATTATTGTTGGTGGACTGATTTTAGGATTTCGAAATGTATTGGAAGGAATCCAATTTGATAGTCTAGGTGGCACAATCGTTGAACACTCACAATTTTGGAGCGGTGTGAATGCGTTCTTATGGTTACCTGGTGAAGCAATTTTCCATTTCCTACCAGTTGGTATTACTTGGAGCATCGCGAAAAAGATGGGTACTACGCAAATATTAGGAATTGTTTTAGGTATTACCTTAGTTTCTCCGCAATTATTAAATGCGTATAGCGTTGCATCTACCGCCGCTGCGGATATTCCATTTTGGGATTTTGGCTTCGCTCAAGTTGATATGATTGGTTACCAGGCACAAGTTATCCCTGCGATGTTAGCTGGGTTTATGCTTGCGTATCTAGAAATCTTTTTCCGAAAAATTATTCCACAATCCATTTCAATGATTTTCGTTCCACTTTTCTCATTAGTTCCAACTGTTTTAGCCGCGCATGTCATTTTAGGACCAATTGGTTGGACAATCGGAAGTTGGATCTCTACTGTCGTTAATGCTGGGTTGACTTCTTCCATTAGTTGGTTATTCAGCGCTGTCTTTGGTTTCTTGTATGCTCCACTCGTAATCACAGGACTCCACCACATGACAAACGCGATCGATATGCAGTTAATTGCAGACTTTGGTTCTACAAACCTTTGGCCAATGATTGCACTATCTAACATTGCTCAAGGTTCAGCCGTCTTAGCAATTATTTTCTTACATCGTGGAAATGAAAAAGAAGAACAAATTTCGATTCCGGCTATGATTTCTTGTTACTTAGGAGTAACTGAGCCTGCGATGTTCGGGATCAATCTAAAATATGTTTATCCATTTGTTGCGGCAATGATTGGTTCTGGTTTAGCTGGCATGTTCGCCACATTGATGAGCGTTCGCGCAAATGCAATTGGTGTTGGTGGCTTACCAGGGATTTTAGCGATTCAGGCAGAGTCTTGGGTACCTTTCATCATCTCAATGATTATTGCCATCTTTATCCCGTTCGGCTTAACAGTTATTTTCAGACGTCAAGGAATCTTAAATAAAATCGATCCTGTTTCTCCAGCTGCTGAAGCTATCGGTGCACAATTTGAAACAGCAAACGGTACAACAGCTGTTCCAGAACAAAAACAATTCGAAGCTACTACTTCCACACTTAAAACAGAAAAATTATTTGCAGTAGCTGCAGGTGAACTAAAAGAAATCACTCAAGTAGATGATCCTGTTTTCTCACAAAAAATGATGGGTGACGGCTATGCTGTCGTACCAACGAACAACAAAGTTTTCTCCCCAGTTACTGGAACAATCACTAACATTTTTGAAACCAAACACGCCATTGGTATTCTTTCTAAAGAAGGCATTGAAGTTTTAGTACACATGGGCTTAGATACAGTTGAACTAAAAGGAACTCCATTCACCGTTCACGTTCAAGAAGGTGAGTTAGTAACCCCAAGTTCACTGATTGCAGAAATGGCTGTTGAACAAGTAGAACAAGCAGGGAAGAAAACAGACATTCTTGTTGTCTTAACAAATACCGAAAAAATTGACAGCTTCTCACTTGATGAAACTGGACTTGTTCGCCCAGAAGAACAAGTTGGTCAAGCTGAAGTTCGCTAGGTCTTTTGCTCTTTGATTCATAAACAAAAAATAAGAGTCACGACAATTGTCGTGACTCTTATTTTTTGTTTTTTTTTAAAGTAAAAATTCTTTAAGTGCTTGGTTCACTGCACCAATTGGAAAGCCAACAATGCTGTAATAATCGCCACTTATTTCTTTAACAAATGCACCAGCAAAACTTTGTATGCCATAAGAACCAGCTTTATCCTGATAATCACCTGTTGCCAAATACGTATCGATTTCTTTTTCAGTTAGTGGATAAAAAGTTACTTCAGCTTGCGCTAAAATTCTTTCTTCTCGTTCTTTCGATTTTAAGACAACAGCAGTATACACTTGATGTGTTTCCCCACTTAATGAGCGAAGCGTTGCTTTTGCATCGGCTAAATCCACTGGTTTCCCTAAAATTTTTTGATGATGAATAACCGTAGTGTCACTAGCAATCACTAATGTTTGTTCCGTTTGCTGCTCCACGACTGCTTGTGCTTTTTCATACGCCATTCGTTGAACGTACGCGACAGGGTCTTCACCGTCGATCGGTGTCTCATCAATGTCAGCTGGTTGAATTGCAAACTCAGAAACTAAACGACTCAACAATTCCTTTCTTCGAGGAGATTGAGAAGCTAAGATTATTTTCATTTTCTGCCTCTTTCCTATTTTTTAATGTGGATCTTGGATACGTTTAAACATCCGCTCCATATCCGAGTTAGTAAAATGGATCAATACCGGTCGACCATGTGGGCAATTGAATGGATTTTCACATTGTGCTAAGTCCTTTAGTAATACGCGGGCTTGTGCTTCATTCAAATAATGATTTGCTTTGATTGAACGTTTACAGCTCATCATGATTGCCGTTGCTTCACGAAATTTTTTCACACTAACACTACCTGTTGTCAGCAGCATATCAATCATTTCTCTGATGATCGACTCTTCTTCGCCACTTGGATACCAAGTTGGATGTGCGCGAACAATGAAACTATTCTGCCCAAATTCTTCCAAATAAATCCCGGATTCTTCAAGCAAATGTTTCTTTTCTTTTAGTTTCAATGCGTAATTGTTAGGATAGTCCAAAACAAAAGGTACCAACAATTCCTGTAAGTCATTCGACACTTCGCCGATTTTTTCACGGAAATATTCGTACTTGATACGTTCCTGTGCCGCATGTTGATCGATAATATATAAGCCCGTACTACTTTGTGCAAATAGATAAGTGCCATGCATTTGTCCAAAATATTCCAGTTGTGGAAAGCGTTCAGTTACTTTTTCTGTTTCCAACTTTTGAATGGCTTGATCCAATGCCCGGCTATTTCCTTGGCCAAATTCCGGATGCAAGGCAAGTTCGTCTTCGTAAACTTGTTCTGAGGCATTTCTTTCTACTGTTTGGGGTTGTTCTTCTTGAAATTCGACATTATCCACAGTGGATAATGTTTCTTCTGTGATTTTATCCACAGACTTTTCTACAAAGTTTTCCACAGTATTTTCTTGTTTATCCACCATTTTCCCACCGTTTTCTGGATAATTCGTCATTTCTTCAGAAAATGGAACAAAGTTTTCAACATTTTCCACAGAGTTATCAACAGTTTTTCCAAAATTAGGTTGTTTTGTTTCTTCCACATAAAAACTACTTGTTTCTCGATCAAAATTTAGACTTTGTGGTTTCTTTGGTTTTTCATCTTCAAATGCATAAGATAAATCAATTTCTGTTTGTTCGACTTTTGGCTGGTCTGTGACTTTCTTTTTAAATCTTAAATTGTCTGCAGCACTAGGAATCAGATTTTCTTGACTAAGCGCTTCTTGGATTGCATTTGCTATCAAGTCAGTCAATTCTTTTTCTTTGGATAAGCGGACTTCTTGTTTTGTTGGATGAACATTTACATCCACTAATAGTGGGTCCATTTTGATTTCTAAAACAGCAATTGGATATCGACCAACCATCAATTTTGAGCCATAACCAGCTACAATTGCTTTATTCAAAGCAAAGTTTCTGATATAGCGTCCGTTAATGATCGTTGATAAATAATTCCGGCTCGCACGAGTTACCTCTGGAAGCGAGACATAGCCCACCAGTTCGAAGTCTAAATCTTTTGCTTCGATTTTCAACATTTTTTTGGCAGTAGTTAAGCCATAAATACCAGCAATAGTCTGCTTGAGATCACCATTTCCCGCAGTAGCTAACATCTTATTGCCATCATGAATGAGACGAAAAGCAATATTTGGATGGCTTAACGCCAAGCGATTCACAATGTCCCCAATATTTGCGAGTTCTGTATGCAACGTTTTGACATATTTAAGGCGAGCAGGTGTGTTGAAAAAAAGATTGCTTACAGTAATCTTCGTTCCTTGACGTAATGGTGCTGGGCGATGTTCCGTAACCTCCCCGCCTTTTAGTGCTACGAACGTTCCTTGATTTTCTTCTTGATTAGCTGTTTCAATCGTTAATTCTGAAACAGAAGCAATACTTGGAAGTGCTTCGCCACGAAAACCAAGTGTACGAATCCGAAATAAGTCATCTCGATTATGGATTTTACTTGTTGCATGACGCTTAAATGCACTTTCAACATCATCAGTCAAAATTCCCTCACCATTGTCTATCACTTGAATTGTTCGCAGACCAGCTTCTTCCACTAAGATATCGATTTGGCTGCTTCCTGCATCAATCGCATTTTCGACCAATTCTTTCACAACAGAGGCTGGGCGTTCGACAACCTCACCGGCTGCGATTTGATTGGCTAAACGTTCTGATAGTTCTTGGATTTTCGCCATGGGTCTACGCCTTCTTTCTAAAGTTGTTTTTGTAATTCATATAATTTATTCAGTGCATCCATTGGCGTCATTTCTAATAAATTAAGTTTCTTCAATGATGTCACAACTTCTTGTTCTCCATCTGACAATTCAGCAAATAGAGAAAGTTGTTGTGTTTCCTCATTTACTTGTGCTTCCGAGATTTGTGCAGGCCGTTCCTGCATCTCCACAACAGATTTAACTGGTTCAACAGGGATTTGGTGATGCTTTTCTTCCCCAGATTCAAGTGTTGCTAAAATCGTTGATGCTCGTTTCAACAAGTCTGTTGGTAATCCTGCAATTTTCGCCACATGGATTCCATAACTTTTATCAGCTGGACCTTCCATCATTTTATGAAGAAAGACAACTTCCCCGTCTTTTTCAACTGCTCCGACATGAACATTCTTCAATTGAGAAAGTTCTTCGTCTAAGACTGTTAGTTCATGATAATGCGTCGAGAAAAGTGTTTTTGCCTGAACATTTTGATGAATATATTCAATGATCGCTTGTGCTAGTGCCATCCCATCGTATGTCGCCGTTCCACGACCCAGCTCATCAAATAAAATCAAGCTATTTGGTGTAGCATTGCGCAGTGCTTGATTGGCTTCCATCATTTCAACCATGAAAGTACTTTGACCAGCAATCAAGTCATCGCTCGCTCCAATTCGAGTAAAGATTTGATCAAAAATCGGTAAAACAGCTTTCTGTGCCGGAACAAAACACCCCATTTGTGCCATGATGACAGTTAATGCAAGTTGGCGCATATATGTGCTTTTCCCTGACATATTCGGCCCTGTGATTAACAGAATCATCTCTTGTTCGTCCATCTCGACACTATTTGGAATGTATTCTTGGTGGCCTAGTACTTTTTCAACTACTGGATGCCTACCTTCTTGAATACATAATTGTTGACTATTATTCGTTAAGACTGGACGAACATATTGGTAACGTTCACTGATTGTCGCAAAGCTTTGTAAAACATCAACTGTACTGATTGATTTTGCCAATGTTTGTAAAGGTTGAATAGCTTTTTTCACTTCTTCACGAACAGCTAAAAACAGTTGGTATTCTAAATCGACAGACTTTTCTTCGGCTTCAAGGATTTGAGTTTCTAGTTCTTTTAACTCCGGCGTAATAAAGCGTTCTGCATTTGCTAATGTTTGTTTCCGCTCATACTTGCCTTCTTCTAAGCTCGCTAAGTTTGATTTTGTAATTTCGATATAATACCCAAACACACGATTAAACCCAACTTTTAAGTTTTTGATCCCAGTTTCTTTTCGTTCCCGAGCTTCTAGTTCAGCTAGCCATTGTTTCCCGTTTTTCATGGCTGAACGATAGGCGTCTAATTGTTCATTGAATCCATCGCGAATCACGTTACCTTCTGTGATTTGTAATGGAGGATCTTCATTGATTGCTTGGTTGATTAGCTGAACAAGACCTTCCATTGGTTGCATTTTTTCTAATAGTGCTTGCCATTGTCCTTGGTCGATTCCTTCAATCAGTTGACGAATCATTGGCACTTGTTCAAGTGACGTCTTCAATTGAATCAAATCGCGACCATTCACATTTCCAAATGCCACTCGGCCGGCTAAGCGCTCTAAGTCATAAACTTTAGTCAACGCACTTTGCAGATCAATTCGTTCAAAATAACTATCAACTAAAGAAGCAACCATCTCTTGGCGGGTATTGATTGCATGTGATTGAATCAATGGTCGATCAAGCCATTGTTTGAGCATGCGACCACCCATTGCTGTTTTGGTTTCATCTAATAACCACAATAAAGTCCCATGTTTTTTACCTGTTCGGATCGACTGACTTAATTCCAAATTGAATTTGGAATAATAGTCCATTTTTAAATAGTGATCTGGTTGATATTCCACTGCGTTTTGAATATGGGCTAAACTTCTCTTTTGCGTCACCGCTAAGTAAGTCAATAGCTTTCCTGTCACTTCTTTTTCAAGTCCATCTGTTATTTCACGCGTCAAAAAATTAAATTCGGCATTTTCCTCCAATGTCTCTTGAGAAGAAAAAACTAAACCCAAACGAATACTTAATTGTTCACGTAAGCTAACAGAAATCTCTGTGCCCAATACTAATTCTTTTGTCTGCAATGCAGAAGTTTCATTTAAAACGCCTTCTTCATCAAAAAGATGTGCTGTTTTTAACTCGCCAGTGCTCAAATCAACATAGGCAAAACCAAACTCATCACCTTCTTGTACAACAGCAGTCAAGTAATTATTATCTTTTGCAGAAAGACCTTTACTGTCCATAACTGTTCCTGGTGTCACTAACTGAACAACTTCACGTTTAACCATGCCTTTCGTTGTTTTTGGATCTTCAACTTGTTCACAAATGGCCACTTTATAGCCTTTTTCAACCAAACTATCGATATACCCTTGTGCAGCGTGATGTGGCACGCCGCACATTGGGATTGGATCATCCGCATTGCGATTTCGGCTCGTTAATGTTAGCTCTAGTAGCTGTGAAACTTGGATTGCATCTTCATAAA
This sequence comes from Enterococcus sp. AAFC-DPL-6103, assembly GCF_058216595.1. Classification (NCBI taxonomy): domain Bacteria; kingdom Bacillati; phylum Bacillota; class Bacilli; order Lactobacillales; family Enterococcaceae; genus Enterococcus; species Enterococcus sp. AAFC-DPL-6103. Next base: position 117,187 of record NZ_CM177102.1, on the reverse strand, counting down.
ATAGTTCGTAAAAATCACCAAGACGATAAAACAAAAAAGCATCTTGGTATTGTGCCTTAATGCTTAGATATTGTTCCATCATTGGTGTGTTCTTTGTTTTTTGAGGCATTGTTTTCCTCCTCTAATAATTCATTGATTTCATCTTGAATCAACCCAGTCAAATAGTGCAAAAGATCATTTGCCTCTAGTAATTGGCGACGATATGCAATCACTAAAGGATGTTGTTCAAATGTTTTTGTCAATTGATTCGCACGAGCAATTGCTGCTTGCTCAGCAATCACTTTACCATAATGACCAAATTGGACTGCCTCTTTTTGCGCCACTTTGATCTCCTCGGTCAATTCTTTTAAATAGTTATTTTGATTTACTTTTTCTTCTAATTCCTTATAGCGAACAATAATTTCGTTTTTACCTAGAAGTTTCGTCAGTTGGTCAACTGTTTCTTGTATTTCTGGTTCATTTTCTAAAAAAGCCATTGATCTACCTCACTCCATAAATGGTCGGTCGTCATTGATTTGGATCAATTGAATGTCTTTTGCTTTTCCAGTTGTATCGTCAATCTCCAGCAAGCAACCACATAAAATAGCACGACCTTCTTCCACAACTTCAAAGCGCTTTGGCATTGCTGTTAAAAATTTTTCGATAACCACGTCACGACGCATTCCTAAAATACCATCGTATGGACCTGTCATACCGACATCCGTTAAGTAAGCTGTTCCATTTGGTAGAATACGTGCATCATTTGTCTGAACATGTGTATGTGTTCCCACAACGGCTGACACTTCACCATCTAAAAACCAGCCCATTGCTTGTTTTTCACTAGTCGTTTCTCCATGAAAATCAACAAAAATGATTGGCGTTCTTTTTCGTGCTTCAGCAACTAGTGCTTGCATTTTACGAAATGGGTCATCCAAATCAGTCATAAATGAACGAGCTTGCATATTGATAACGGCAAGTTGCACTTGATTGACTTTGACAAATACCATTCCTTGACCTGGTGTTCCTTCTGGAAAGTTCGCTGGACGAACCATTTTTTTCGCGTCATCAATAAATTCAAAAATACCGCGATTGTCCCATGTATGATTTCCCATAGTCACAACGTCAACACCATCTTGTAAAAGTTTTTTATAAATTTTTTCCGTGATACCTCTTCCAGAAGCAGCATTTTCACCATTCACGATAGTTACTTGTGGACGATATTTTTTCTTCAAACGAGGGACATATTCCGTAATCATTTCTCTTCCCATAGATCCCACTACATCACCAATAAACAATACCCGCACATTGATTCCTCTTCTCTTTTAACATCATTCTATTATTATAGTAGTTTTTTTTAAGAAAGAAAAGCTCTCTGAGAAGGTTGTAACCATGAGTCATAAGACAAACTGTGGAACAAAAAAGCCCGAGACTTTCTTTCGTCTCGGACTTCTTATCAAGGGCCAGTCATCAATGTTTGATTACTCATTGACTAATTGTATTTAAATTACAGCTAATTTTTTGAGTGCTTTCCAAATACCATCTTGATCATTCGTATCAGTCACCAAATCGGCTGTAGCTTGAACTTCTGCTGACGCATTTCCCATTGCCACACCAATACCCGATTCACGTAACATTTCTCGATCATTCAATCCATCGCCAAAACTGATGATGGATTCGCGTGGAATTCCGACTTGGTCTGCCAAATGAAGGATCGTTGCAGCTTTTGAACCATCATGAGGCACAACATCTACACTGTTTTCATGCCAACGAACAAAACGAAGTTTGTCGTATTTTTGAAACTGTGTGTCATAACTTTTATTGAAGAATGCTAAAGCTTGATAAATGTCTTGATCTTCAACAAAAAATTGATCCAATTCAGGCAACACCGCGCCAAAGGAATGCATCGCTTCTTCCATGATTTGAACATCATTAGAAGAAGATCGCTTCATATTATCCAAACTAACAAACGCTGTATCAATTTCTTTTGTCTGAGCTTCTTCAACAAACGTGTCTAGCTGGTCACGATCCAACAAATTTTTGTAAACTTGTTCATGATCCAAGAATCCAGCTGCGCCATTACACAAAATATAATTTTCAAATTCTAATTCACGAATAATTTCTTGCGCATGAAAACGACTACGCCCTGTTGCGATTGTCACTAAATGTCCTGCTCGTCGCAATTGTTGCAATGCTTCTCTTGTGCTATCTAATGCTTGTTTGTTTGTGTCCAATAACGTTCCGTCAATATCAAAGGCAAATAAGCTTCGTTCCATGTCTGATCGTCTCGCTTTCTTATAGATATTTGCTTGCTTCTCTTACTGCCAACTTACTGAATGTTTCGTGTTCTAATAAATCTTTTACCCAGCCGGGATTCGTTTTGCTGTAATCGCGCAAGGCCCAGCCAATCCCTTTTTGAATAAAAAATTCGTTTGTTTTTATATCTTGTAGGATCGCTTTTTTCAATAGTGACTGGTTTACCTTTTCTTTTAATCCTAACTGTAAAGTAATTGCGATCCTCCGTAACCAAAAATCTTCTTGCTGAATGAATAGGTTAAACACTTGCTCCAACTGATCTGGATGTGCCATACACCACGTCGTGTATACTTTACGCCAAGAATCAATACTGTCCCACCACTCTTTTTCTTGTACAAGTGATAACAACATTACCAAGTCAGAAAATGCCAGACGTTTCACATGAAGTTGAATCAGCTCGATTGCTACATATTGATACTCTCTTTCTGATTTTTGATAATATTTTTTTGCAAGTGACAAAATTTCTGTTACTTCTAGTTGTTTGCTTTGCGCCAGAAACATTTTTTGTAAACGCGCGCGTTCTGGTTTTGGCACACCTGCAAAAATGAAATGATTTTTCATGTACTTTTCCATGGTTACAGCCTGTTCTTCATTTTTAGGAAAAATAAGTTCGTCCAAGTTAGCTCCTCCGCTCAAAATAATAAGCAATTCACTTTTACAGTTTCCTTACCATTTCACGATTTATTTTTATTTTAAAAGTGCCCCTTTATTGTCAGTTAAATCGATTGGACAGATACCTTCTCATTTTATAGAGCATACGATCGTTTGTAAAGCGTTTTTACGCGTTTCTCTACTTGACACTTGCCCTTTACATCAACTATACTGTAATTTGTGTAAAATAATGCAGCAGGAAAATAATAGCTCGTCCCTAGTTTGTTGCCCCGTTTCGGGTTCAATTGTGTAACCGCGGCTGCAAAGGTGAAGATTGAAGAACAAACTATACGAATATGAATTTTTTAACGGATTATTTTACTCCAAAAACTAAACTTAATTTATTGGAGGAAATCTCAATGTCTCGTTATACTGGACCATCATGGAAAATTTCTCGTCGCCTAGGTATTTCATTATCAGGCACAGGTAAAGAATTAGCACGTCGCCCTTACGCACCAGGTCAACACGGACCTAACAGCCGTGGCAAACAATCTGAATACGGCATGCAATTAACTGAAAAACAAAAACTTCGTCACATGTACGGAATGAACGAACGTCAATTCCGTAACTTGTTCGTTAAAGCTAGCAAAATCAAAGAAGGTAAACACGGTGTTAACTTCATGATCTTACTAGAACAACGTTTAGACAATGTTGTTTACCGTCTAGGTCTTGCAACTACTCGTCGTCAAGCACGTCAATTAGTTAACCATGGCCACATCACTGTTGATGGCAAACGTGTTGATATTCCATCATACCACGTAGAAATCGGTCAAGTAATCGGTGTTCGTGAAAAATCACAAAACATCGTAACTGTTAAAGAAGCTGTAGAAGCTACTGTTGGACGTCCAGCATTTGTAAGCTTTGACGCTGAAAAATTGGAAGGTTCATTAACTCGTTTACCAGAACGTGACGAACTTTATCCAGAAATCGACGAAGCTCTTGTCGTTGAATACTACAACCAAAGCCTATAATTCATGGCTTCAAAACCAAAGCAACCATTTTCGGATGGTTGGCTTTGGTTTTTTTTTTTTGCAAAAATACTTTACAAACTAACTTTTTTCTTCTAAACTATCGTTAACCAAAATAAAAATTAAAGTTAACGAAAAGAGGAAATTATGAAAACGTCATTGAAGCCACTTATTATTGCTGCAGAATTTGCAGCTATCATCGCTATTTTGTCTCAATTTACGATTCCATTAGGGATTGTGCCATTAACTGGACAAACTTTCGCGATTGGATTAACAGCTACTTTATTGGGTCGACGTAACGGAACACTGTCTGTCTTGATTTATTTATTATTAGGAATTATTGGGCTTCCTGTTTTTGCAGGATTATCAGGTGGGTTGAGTATTGTTTTTGGTCCTACTGGTGGCTATTTGCTTGGTTTTATTTTCCAAGCCTGGCTGACTGGTTACCTCGTGGAAAAAAATGTTTCTAGCTATATTTGGGTTATCATTGCTAACGTGATTGGTTCATTTGTTACACTCATTTTCGGTGTCATTTGGCTAAAAGTCAGTGGTGACCTGTCGTGGCATACAGCCATGGTTAGTGGCTTCGTTCCATTCATTTTCCCGGGAATCATCAAAGCGATCGCTGCTGGTTATCTAGGAACGCTCATTCGCCATCGTTTACCAAAATATTTTGCCTTTGAACAGCAACAATCATAAAATGGAAAGTCTTAGCCATTTTGATTTTTGTTGCTGATTTAAAAAATTGAAACACGGCCAACTTTCAGCATAAAAAAGAGTGGAACAAACAAAACAACTTTTTGTTTGTTCCACTCTTTCTTATTATCTTTAATTTGAACTAGAATCAAGCATTTCATTGATTTGTTCATCGTATAAGTTTTCAACGCTTTCGACAAATTTTTCAACTTCAGCTTTCGTACTTGTTCCCTCTTCCCACTTTACATAAAAGAGAAAATATTCTTTTTCCAATTCATTGATAAACTTGGAAATAGCTAACGTTTGTTCCTCAAAATTTTTCCACGTTTGCAATCCCTGAAGCACAGCCACGATTGCACTGATAATTGAGATCACCCTTAATAAATACATGTGCTCAGGTACCATTGATGCCAGAACGGGTATACAGGAAGACAAAATCAATTTTGATGCATTGCTAACAAAGATGATATTCTTTAATCGTTTTCTTTTTTTGCGTAAATGAGTAATTGGTTGCTTGATCCTTTTCTCTATGTATTCATTAAAATTATCTTTCGCTTGATTTTTTTCCATGCACAAAACTTCTTTCATTTTTATCCTATCATTATATTTAGTATAACTTTAACTTTAAAATAAAAAAAGAGCTTCGGGCAATCCCTAAGCTCTTCACGTAATCGTCCGCTTGCAAGTTCCCATCAAACCTGCAACAGACGAATCATTTATTTTGTTAAATCAATTTTTTTACTCATCCAATAGATAATCACACCGCCAACGCCCATCGACACCAATTCTCCTAAGGCAATGATCGCCCAGTTAAAGAAAAAGGGTGCTTGATAGAAAAAGGTCAACTGACCTGCCACCGTAAACATTGAAAAAGCAAAAATCAATGCAGTAATAATCATTTTCATTTTCATCTTCTTGACTCGTTTGGTTACTTGATAATTGATCAATAAAACGAACAAGGTACTGACACTCCCAATGACAACATCAACGAGGCCTAACGGAGAAAACAGATTGGCCAAAGCGACACCAAGAGTTACTGAGATAATATATTTCTTATTGTACAATGATAAATAATTAAACATTTCTGATAGACGAATTTGGATTGCGCCAAAGCTAATGACAGCTAAAAAGACGGTCACTGCTACGTAAAGTCCAGTAACTAACGCCATTCTTGCCATTTCCGTCGTCGTCCAGCGACTAGCAGCCTGGCTATTTTTCTGTTCCATAATTGTTCTCCTTTGCAAGATCAACATCTTGGTAATAACTACGACCAAAGGATGGGAATCTTCTTCCAACTGAAGTGCCGTAGTGCGGAAATTCCGCTACATTTATCATACAGGAATCAAGAAAAAACTCAAGATTATTTTAGCAACCAGCCACCATCGATTGGCACGATTGCTCCGTGGATGTAACTCGCTTGAGGCGTTGCCAAGAACAAAGTCAGTTCTGCCACTTCTTCTGGTTTTGCCCAACGCTTAACTGGTGTTTCATCTGCTACCCACTGAGCCATTTCTCCTGTTCCTGCGAAATCAGCTGCGTTCATCGGTGTCTCGATTGCACCTGGCGCAATCGCTTTTACCCGAATCCCTTTTGCAGCATAATCCAAAGCAAGTTGTTTCGTAAAACCAACAATTGCATGTTTGGCACTCGTGTAGGCAATTCCGCCACCACCAGCTACTAAGCCGGCAATAGAAGCCATGTTGATGATCACACCTGCTTGTTGGGCAATCATTTCAGGTAAAAGTAATCTTGTTACGCGAAACATACTTTTTACATTTGTTTCATAGATGCTTTCCCACAATTCTTCACTTGTTTCAAGTAGCGGTTTATAGTCGTCCAAAATGCCAGCAGTATTTAACAAAATAGTCACAGTACCAAAATGCTCATGACATTGTCTAATTGCTTGTTCCAATGAGGATTGATCTCTTATATCACCTACAAAAAAAGAAAATTGCTCAGAGAAATGTTGCGCAACTGTTCCCATTTTTCCGACTTGTCGATCAAACCCAAATACAAAAGCACCCTGCGCTAAAAAAGCGTGTACTTGTGCTTCACCAATGCCCGAAGCTGCACCAGTTACAAAAACGACTTGTCTGTCTAAGTCTGGATACTGGTTATTCATTCAACTACTTCCCAGTCATCTGCTAAAATATCACACACAGTTGGCGCAAAACTTGAGAATCCTTCATCACTCGTCTTGATTAAAAAATAAGGTGTTACTGGACAACCATCAAACTCATCATCTGTGACTAAAACAACATATAACTCAAAGCCACTCCAGCCCTTACGAATCATTTTTGCTCCTTGTTTCACTTTTGGTAAAATTTCTTCAAATGTCATTGTTGTACCCCTTCTCATTTTTTTCTTTTTGAATTGCCTGTAATTTTTGAGTCAACTGAATATAATCTGTCAGCTGTAATTCCTGAGCAACAATAAAATAATCTAAGTCGGCCCAAGGTTTTTTGTGTACCTTACTTGTGGAGATCAATAAATCAACTGCTCGTCCGCGATAATTCGCCGGCAAAAAAACTAGTCGATAATCATTGCGGAAAAAATTACGGAGACTTGCCATCAATAATTCTTCTTCAAAGACCGGAAAATCAGTCATTAGCAAAACAGTAATTTCTGGTAATTGCGTCATAAATGCGCCCAAGGTTTTCATAACCGTCAAATAACGAGCCATCAAAAAACTTTGATTTTGAAACGCTAAGCTAGCTTCGGTTTCTTTTGCCTCTTCAAAAAAAGATAGTAACCATTGGTTCAACTTAGGATTTCTCACAATCAGGTGATTATGAAAGTCGCTACTGTTTCCATCAATCGTTGCCTTTGCATCTGGAAATAAAAAAGTAAAGATGTGGCTACTAAATAAATAATTTTCTGCTTCCATCGACAAAGGTTCCTCAGGTAGATGCTGTTCTTTTTGATAAAGAAGCAAGGCACGTTCTGCTTCTCGCAGAGCTTTAAATGGCGGCGTCTCTGCTGAATGATGGAATGAGTAGATCATTTCTCTGATTTGAGAATTAGAATAATATTCTTCTCTAGTCATCAATACTAAAAACAATGCTCCTAATTCATCCTCAACTTGAAAATAATTGGGAAACACTGGTGCCATTGCTTGGCAAAAACGTTTAAATAACAAGTTATTAGAAATCAACTCTCGTTTTCTGCGATTTAAAATAACAAAATGTTTTTGTGATTTTCGCAAAAAGAACGCACCTAGCATGTACTCTAGTCGTCTTTTCTTGATTTCATTCAGTTGAACGTGGAAAAAATCAATAATTTGATCGGCGATTTTTTTGACATCTGTTTGCGAAATTGTTTCGAATGGCCAAATTTTTCCACGGAACAATTGCCAAAAAGTCATATGTAAATATAAGCGAATGATTTCTTCTTCCCCTTTTGCGACATAACTTCTTCGTTGTAATGTAATTCCATATGAATGCAACTCTTGTTTCCATTCATTGATTTTTCGATGCGCAGTTGACTCACTGATATAATTTTTCTGAGCAAACTGGTACATCGTCCGAAACTCTTCAAAAAAAATGTCGTGCAACAACTGAAACTTCAGCGTACTTTGCACGAGATAGATTAAAAATCGTTCATGTTCTATCGGATCTAACGTCGTTGAAAAGTTATAGCCTGATCGGCGATTTTTGCTAAAAAGCGCTTGTGCCTTCCCGCTGAAGTGCTGATAACTTTTCGTTAATTCACTCAAATATTTTGTGACACTCCGCGCGTCAAGCTGTACACTTTGTGCAAGCTGAGCCGCAGTGTGCCACTCATGATCCTCAAAGCTTTCCAGCAGGAGAATCTGATAATATAAGTCTTTATCAAACGTCTTGAGGTAATCTGATGACAAATACATTTGCTCGGCTCCTTTGTGCTAGAACTTTTTGGTTATTGTAGCACAAAACGCCATTTCTCGCATTAAAACCAGCTAGCAAAAGGTTGGAAAATCAACGGTAATAAGAAAACTGTGAGCATTCCATTCACACAAATAGCAAGTCCAGAAATGATTCCTTCCACTTCGCCAATCTCAATCGCTTTTGCAGTTCCTATAGCATGTGACGTACTACCTAAAGCAACTCCTCGTGCAACTGGACTTTTGATTTTAAATAAACGAAAGATGTGTGTGGCAATCAATGATCCAAAAATACCCGTTGATACAACAATTGCTAAAGTGACTGCATTAACGCCGCCCATTGTATGAGAAAGATCAACGGAAATTGCTGTCGTCACAGATTTTGGTAGCAAAGAAATCACCATCTCCTTCTTCAACAAAAAAAGATAACCAATTCCGACACTAACCAAACAATTCACCACAATTCCAGCAAGAATAGCCGAAATGACCGGAAGAAAATTTTCTTTCAGTAAATGTAGATTCTTATATAAAGGAATCGCTAAAGCAACCGTTGCAGGGGTAATTAGCATCGTTAAAAAATTTCCACCAACATTATAGTCAGCATAACTAATCCCCGTAAAATGCAAAAAGAAAATAATAACAACAATTGACAACACTAAAGGATTGATGATTGGTAATTTATATTTCCGCAAAAATTTATCTGATAATACATACACACCTAAAGTCAGGCTAAGACCAAACAATGGGTTTTTAAGAAACTCACTCAACTTGGTTATCCTCCACTTCATTTTTTTGGTTTTTTCGCTCTTGCAAATAATTGATTGCTGCTTCGACACCTTCTGCTGTTTTCCCAGCAGCCACCATCGTAAAAATTGCACAAACGACTACTGCCCCCAATAAGACAGGCCAGATAGTTGCGATGTCGTCATAATATTCCAATAACCCCACGCCAGCAGGCACAAATAAAATGGTCAGATTGTTCAATAAAAAATCACCAGTTGCTCCAATTTTTTCAGGATCTACTAATTTCATTTCAAATGCTAGAAATAAAAAGATAATACCTAAAATACTTCCTGGAATTGGTAAATGGGCAAACACTCGTATTCCCTCGCCTAAGACAGAGAAAAAAAGAATAATGAAAAACTCTTGAAAAAATTTCATGTAATACACTCCTTACGTCTGATTTTCATTTTACTAACAATCTTTTTCTGAAAGTTTCAAAACGTGCTGTTTCTAAGAAGCATCTTTTGAAAAAATAAATAAGTTTTATTTGGTATATTTAAAGGTGAAGTTGGTGAGTTGTAGGGGACTTTTTTTCTAAAAAAAGGGTTAGCTTGTTCCAGTTGGTCTAAATCATTTTTTCTTTTGATTGATTGCACTTATTACGACCTCGAAGAATGGCTAGCACGAGACACCGCACCTGCTTTTGTGTTGATGTTTCTTTTTTTTTGCACTTTTATAAATTTTTGGAGGTATATATGGATTACTCATTAATGACTCGTCTTGCGGCGGAAGTGTTGGGTACAGCTTTATTGATTATTTTAGGTAACGGTGCTGTAGCCAATGTAGATTTAAAAGGTACAAAAGGTTATGGTAGCGACTGGATGCTGATTGCTGTTGGTTACGGTTGTGGGGTTATGATTCCAGCAATGATCTTTGGTGGGATTAGTGGAAACCACATCAACCCTGCATTTACTATTTCTCTAGCAATGAACGGATTATTCCCTTGGGCAGAAGTTGCACCTTACATTGGCGCACAATTCCTTGGAGCAATCATTGGACAATTAGTCGTTGTTGCTTGTTACAAACCTTACTACGATCAAACAGAAGACGTAAACCACGTGTTAGGAACTTTCTCAACGATCAATAGTGTTGGTTCTAAGTTCAACGGCTTCGTTAACGAATTCTTTGGTTCATTCGTTTTATTCTTTGGCGCTTTAGGAATTACCAAAGCACCTTTCTTCCAAGACAATCTTGGAACTGCTCACTTAGCACTTGGTTTCCTTGTTTGGACACTGGTAGCTTCACTAGGTGGTCCTACTGGTCCTGGATTAAATCCAGCTCGTGACCTTGGTCCTCGTTTGTTACATGCAATCTTACCATTGAAGCACAAAGGTTCATCACAATGGAGCTACGCTTGGGTACCAGTTATTGCACCTATCTGCGCTGGGATCGTTGCAGTCTTCTTATACAAAGCACTATTCATGGCTTAATCTTATCGATAAAAAGCGCACAATGAAAAATTTCATTGTGCGCTTTTTTTTGTTAATGTATGGTCCTTTCAATTTAAGCAACTTCTTACTTATCCTGCTAAGTTTGCTTCACTTTTCTCAATAACAGAATCATTGACACAGAAACGAGAAAACTTGATAAAAAAGATAGGACAAAGACACCACTTGTCGCCCCCTTTTCAATTCGTTATTCAATAGTCAATTATCGTAAGTGCTTGCTCGAACTCTTCTTGCAAATGCTTTTTTTGATAGGTCAAAAATGCTGGATAATGGTCACGTAAAACACCACGTAATTTCATTGGATTATATTTTTCTACCAACTTTTCTTGCAGTACAAATTTTCTTGTCAGTTGCCATTCATAATAATAGCCAAATGGGCGACAGCTATATTTCGTTCCATGAATGACCTGATCTTCAAATCGACGATGGGTATGCCCAAAAACGACTTGTTTTACATTGTCATACTGATCTAAAAGCTCCCCCATTGAAGCAGAACCCAAAAAGGCATTCAATTTATTCCAACGTTCATAAGGCGCAGATTGATAGACAATAAATTCTTTTTTTGGGACAAAATGCGTAGCCATTATGACAGCTAAATTTTTTTGCGCAAGTGTTTCAAGAAGTTGGTTAGTTGCCACTAGCACTTGCTCATTGACTTCCAAATCTGTCCCCTCTCGTTCAATCATTCGGTCATACCAATATAAACGCTTCATCCGTAAAATTTGTTCCTCATCAGTTAGTTCAGAAAACTGGTAATCATACCAACCATTCATTCCAAGTAGAACAGTATGGTCATTTAATGCAAGATAACGTTCATTCAAAAAATGGTTATCTGGAAAATGATTCATCATTGGCTCACCTGTCACATCTGCGAGTTCATGATTGCCAAAATTAAACGTCGTGGGCAATCCTCTCATCGCAAAAAAATCAACAACTGCCAAAGCCTGACTGACCTTATTGGCGATGTCACCTGCCAAATGTAGGCGCGTAATATCCCTTTTTTGTAACACTTGCCATAAATCATTCAATTGTGATTCGCCAAATTTATTGATATCTACGTGTAAATCACTAATTACTGCCAGTTTTCCCATTTATTGTTACCTTCTTAATTGAAATTTTTTAATCTTTTCTAACAACAGGTAGATTGCCCTTTAATAACCCGCTTGGACCTTTCAATTGCAAACTTTGATACGTTGGTTCTAAAGCTAAAGTTGTCGGATTATCTAAATACATTTCAGCACTTTTTTTGATACGGATTGGTCCTAATGGCGTATCTACCAAAATGGAGTACAAACTAAGATCAACCGTTGACTGTTTTTTGATCAAAATCAAGCGAAAAGCCGTATCTAATTGACAAGTGATCCGACTATCAGCAAACGGCCCGTCGCCATTTTCTAGATCCAGCAAAATTTGTTCATCTTCTTCTCGATGGCTTTCTAACCAGCTTTGTGCTTCCTTTGTCACTATTAATTCCATAGTCGATTCTCTCCTAACATTTATTGATGAGCCTTCGCCCATTCACTTTTTGTAATGCCTCTTAATATAACCGAAATCATTTTTTCTTTCCAACGTCGTGCATCAGGAATCATTCCTTCTTGTTTCATTCCGAGTTTTTCCATCACGCGACCAGAGTTTGGATTTTCAACATCATGGTAAGCAAAAATGCGTACGAGATCCAACTTAGTAAATCCCAAAGTAAGTAAAGCTTCCGCTGCTTCTGCGATGTATCCATTTCCCCAATAGTTTTTGTTCAGCACATACCCTAGCTCAGCAACTGCTGCAACATCTTCAATTCTCAAATCAATCGTACCAATCATCTTACCCGTTTCTTTGACTTCAATGGCATACTTTCCCAAAGGAGCATTCATAAAATAATTGGCGATTGAAATTTTTGTTTCTTCTAATGTTTGATGGCGAATAAAAACAAAACGAGTCGTTTCTTCATCGTTCGCGTATTCAAACATATCTTCCGCATCCATGATCGAAATAGGGCGCAACCATAGTCGAGCTGTCTCTATTTGTTGATGCTCAGCAAAAATCAAGTTTCGGTTTACTTTTAATTCCATCTGCATCACGCACCAATCGCTAGTTTTCTAATTACTGTAGCGAAATTTAACAGAAGAAGCAAGTATTTACCTGACTTTCCTTAGCCTTTTCTTAAAAGAAAAAGAATAAAAAACAAAACAAGAAAGTTTTAATAACTAGTTGAAAAAGAATAATGTTTTGTTCACAGTTTGTTAATATCTCTTAGCTATAGTTTTCTTATCAAAACAAATCAAGTATTTGGAGGAATCATTATGAGCGAGCAAATCAAAAATATTTATTTTATTGAAGAAACACAAAACATAGAAGGTTCATATATTGAAGTCAAAACTCTTTTTGTCAATGAAGACAAAGAAACGGCTCTTCAATTTTACGAAACACAGACAAAGAAACAACAAAAGTCCTTTGGTTTGACGCTCAGTGAATATAAAATCAAGGCCGAAGCAAGTTATTTCTATCAACTATTAAAACGCTGGAGCCATTTACCTGCCGATTTTTATCGTAAAATGAATATCGTTCAATACCAACCTCTTGCAGAATACTATGCATGAGGTAAAGTTAAGCTTTCTTTAAGGTGAATCACTTACAATCGATTTATCCTAAAGGAGGCGATGAACGATGTTCTTACACTGGATCGCAACTTTTTTAACCGATGAAACGCCGCGAATCAGTCCTTATGAGATTGACAGCGAATGCCTGTTGCCAACTGATTTTCCGAACTGAGTGCAAAATAGCAAAAAGCCAAGACAAAACCATTAGTCGTTTTGTCTTGGCTTTTTCTCTAGCTCTTATTTAAATGCTTGATTCACATCATCTAACATTAATTTCATTGACTCTAATCCGCCACCACTCAAATACCATACATCTGGTTGTAGTGAAATGATCTTCCCATTTTTTCCTGCATTCGTTTGCGCAATCAATTCGTTTTCTGCCAGATTATTTTGGCTGTCATCTCCACCAATTGCTTTGGTACGATCAATCACAAATAGTAAGTCTGGATTTGTTTCTAAAACATATTCAAATGAAACACTTTGACCATGTGTTGAAGGTTCAATTGTATCATCTGCTTGTGGGAAGCCAAAAACGTCGTGTACAAATCCGAAACGTGAGCCAGAACCATAAGCAGATAGTTGACCTTCATTCACTAAAACAACTAAAGCCTTTTGATCAAGTTCCCTTGCTTTATCGGCTGTTTTTTCGATTTCAGTAGCTAATTCTTTGATTTGTTTCTTTGCTTCAGATTCTTTATCAAAGATTTCACCTAAAGTTAAGACATTTTGTTGGATTGATTCCCATGGTTTTTTCGTATCAACTGATAAAAATAAAGTCGGTGCGATTTTACTTAGTTCTTCTTGAAAATCACTTTGACGACCAGAAATAATGATTAAGTCTGGTTTCATTTGATTGATTTTTTCTAAATCTGGTTCTTTGATTCCCCCAGCAGATTCCACTTCTTTGTAACTTGATAAATAACCAGGTAAATTTTGCGTTGCGGCACCAATAACTTGATCTCCTACGCCCAATGCATCAAGTGTATCTAATGATCCATTGTCAAAAACGACAACTTTCTGAGGATTCTTCGTTACTTTTACTTCACCATTGCTGTCTTTGACTGTCAACGTCGTTTCTTCACTGCTGGCAGTTTTTGTTGCTGTTGTATCTTTTGATTTATTCCCTGTTCCACAAGCTGTTAACAATGATGCAACAACCACGAAACTAAACATCCATTTTTTCATTCTTTATTCTCCTAACATTTATTTTTAGAAATAAAGACAGAATCTGCGACCTTCAATTTCGCAAATTCGTATGTCCATTTCATATAATTCGTCGAGTACGGCTTTTTGGATAATCTCATTGGTTTTCCCTTGCGTAAACAATTTTCCTTCTTTCATTGCCACAATTTCATCAGCATAACTAGCGGCAAAATTAATATCGTGAAGAACAATTATTACTGTTTTTCCAAGTTCAGTCACCAATTTTTTTAAAATCTGCATGATTTGAACTGCAAAATTCATATCTAAGTTATTCAAAGGTTCATCTAGCAAGATATAATCGGTATCTTGTGCTAAAACCATCGCAATATATGCACGTTGGAGTTGTCCGCCAGACAAGGTATGGACGAATTGATCTGCCAACTTAGTTAGTCCCAAATGTTTGAGCGCTTCTTCCACAAGCTGATGATCTTCTTGTGTCAAACGTCCTTTTGTATAAGGAAACCGACCAAATTCAACCAATTCTCTAACTGTAATTTGTAAATTCAATTCATTAGATTGACGTAAAATAGCTAATTTTTTCGCTAAGTCATTTGACTTCCATGTTCGTACTTCATTATGATCTAAATAAATTTCCCCTGTATCTTTTGGGACTAAACGACTAACCAAGGAAAGCAAAGTTGATTTTCCCGCGCCATTTGGTCCAATAAAAGCTGTTAATTGTTTTTCTTGGATCGTCAAGTTTATATTATCTACCACTGCTTTTCCTTGATAAGCTTTATTCACATCAGCTAAATCAATCATCCCGCTTGCTTCCTTTCACGAATTAATTTTAGTAAAAAGTAACTACCACCCAGAAATTCAATCACCACACTAATTGTTGTATTCCAACCAAAAAGTTGTTCAACAAGTAGCTGGCCTCCAGTCAATAACAACATCGCCACTAAAAAACTACCCACAAATAAAACTTTATGTCGATACGTTGCAAATAACCGGTAACTAACATTTGCTACGATAAACCCTAAGAAGGTCATAGGACCTACTAAGGCTGTCGCTGTTCCCGTCAGTAAACTAACCACAAACAGCACAAGGAATTGTAATCGCGCAACATCTACACCTAAGTTCGTTGCTTGTTCTCTTCCCAAGTGAATAACATCTAGAAAACGATGTAAATAAAACAGTAGACACCAGCCAGTAACAATCAAACAAGCAGCCGGCAAGAGATATTGACTCTGGATATTCCCAAAACTCGCGAACAACCGACCTTGTAACAAATCATATTCATTAGGGTCCATTATGACTTGTAAAAACGTACTCATACTCCCAAACAACGTTCCTAGGACCATCCCAGTCATCAATAATAAAAACAAGCTAGCTTGCATTTTTTTTAATAAAAAATAGAATAAAATCAAACTCAAGCCAACCATTAGACTAATTGTCAGCAAAAAAAAGACAAGGCCTGTTTGCTGTAGCATCGTCACACCGCCCAATAAGAAAAATAAAATTGTTTGAACAAGCACATACAACGAATCTAGTCCTAAAACGGACGGAGTTAGAAATTGATTCTGACTGATAGTTTGAAAACTGATTGTTGCCCCACTCACTGCTAATGAAACTAAGAAAAAAGCACCAATTTTTTTACTTCTCAATGCCCAAGCAAACGACCAATTCCCATAAGTATTGATGATTAAATAACTTATCGTAACCAAGCACACTACACTAACTAATAACAATAAGCGCCAGCATATATTTTTTTTCATCGTTTCTCCCCCTTCACTAATAAAAAGAGGAAAATAATTCCACCAATTATTCCAACAATGACACTCACTGGAATTTCATAAGGATAAATTAGAATGCGAGCCAAAATATCGCAAATTAATAAAAAAATACTTCCAAACAATGCAGTTATTCCTAAAGTTTGATGGACCTGATCTCCATACATTCTCGCCACTAAATTGGGAACAATAACACCTAAAAATGGCATCGTTCCAACCATAATCAATACGACTGCACTAGCTAAAGAAACTAATCCTACTCCTAATAACTGCATTTGGTGATAATTCATACCAAGGTTCACCGCAAATGATTCACCCAATCCCACAATCGTAAATTGATATGCAAAATAATAAATAATTCCTAGTAAGGGGATCGTTAGATAAAGCAATTCATAGTTGCCACGCAGAATAGTGGAAAAGTTGCCTTGTAACCACGACGACATATTTTGGACTAGCTGATTTTGGTAAGCAAAAAAAGTTGCGACGGAACCAATAATATTTCCCCACATCACACCGATCAGTGGCAACATCAATTGATTTTTTTGTGGAATCATTCGTGCAAAAAGAAGAAACAATCCTGTCCCTAAAAAAGCAAATGCAAAAGCCGTTACTGAACGCGTGACAATTGACGCATTTGGCAGAAAAAGCATCACAACCAAAATTCCTAAACGTGCACTGTCCATCGTTCCAGCAGTCGTTGGTGAAACAAATTTGTTCTGTGTCAAGTGCTGCATAATCAGCCCACAAATACTACTTGTGGCTCCTACTAGAACAATACAAATAGTGCGAGGTAATCGACTAATAAGGAACAATTGTGCACTTTGGGTATCCGCTTGAAAAAATTCTGTTACTTGTACCGATGACACTCCAATCAATAATGAAAGTAAACTGAATCCCACTAAGCTGGTAATCAACCAGCGATAACGCATAAAATCCCTCTTTTCTAATTGAGAATGATTTTCATTCTTATTCTAAGTGAGAAACTGAGCAAAAGCAACCGCTTTTTTGTCATTTGTCTTATTTCAAATAATTTGTGTTATAATCGCTGTATCAAACGCTATAAAGGAGGGCTTCTTTTGCCACAAGATGAATTGCAAAGTCACTTGGACAAAGGTCGTTACGGAACACCTTTGGTCAACCCAGATGAACAACATAAATATCTAGGAACTTTTCGTGAGCGTTGCTATGTCAGTATGACCATTGGCGAAATGGAAAAAGCTGAGAATCAAGCAAACTTCATCAAAGAACTTGAAAAACATCCAGATGAACAAATCTTATTAAATGGCAGCATGCCTGAAGACCTTCAAGCACGCTATATCCAATTGGCAACAAAACAAAAAGTTCGTTTCACAGTAATCAATGACTTTGTCAAAAATGATGACGATAGTCTTGGTCTGATTTTAACTGCTAAAGAAGCGGTCAATGAGCCCGTCATTGATATTGAAAAAAAATACCCAAAAGAACAAGAATCTGAACAATCAGAAAAACCGAAAAAAAGTCTTTGGGACAAATTATTCCACTAAGATAGCAAAAAGCTCGTGTAAATTCATTGAAGAATTTTACACGAGCTTTTTTATTTAATTCAACTTATTTTTCTTCTTCGTTCCAATGGTTCAATGCCCAGACTTCCGGATATAAAAGTTTCAACACCGCTAATGTTAGTCGTTGTCCCGTCCCAGAAAATGGATAGACGTGCATGTGCATGGCAGGATTAAAATTAGCTTCAATGATCCCATAAGCTTTCTCATCTGTTGCCGGATCCATTTCTTTATCTGGAATAATCAAATCGATTCCACTGACTTTTGCTCCCAACGCCGTAACAGCTGCAACGGCAATTTCTTTGTACGCATTAGAAAACTCAGCTGTTACATCAATTGAATCTCCACCAGTACTGATATTAGAATTTTCCCGTAAATAAACGATTTGATCTTTCGCAGGAATAGAATCAATTGTTAATCCTTGTTCTTTCAGCATCAATTGTTCAAGATCCCCTAACTGAATTAATTCTAATGGTGCGCGATGGTTCGTCCCACGTAAAGGATCTTGATTTTTTTGAGCAACTAATTCCGCCACAGTTTGTTCCCCATTGCCAATAACATTTGCAGGTATCCGAAGTAAGATTGCTTGAACTTGTCCATCAATCACAAAAAAGCGATACTCCGTTCCAGGTAAAAATTCCTCAACTAAAACAGATGTGTCTTCCCGAAAAGCAATTTCTAATCCTTTTTGATAGTCTTCTTCACTCGCCCCTTCTTTAAAAATGGTGATACCCAATCCGTAATTCGTTGATTTTGGTTTAATGACAAATGCTTCATTGGCAAAACGGGAATAGGCACGTTTGGCGTCAGCCATTGAAGTAAACTCTGCACCAGCAGGGACGCGAAAGCCTGCTTCTGCCAGAATTTTTTTGGTCACTGTTTTATTTTCCATGATCAAAGGCACAATGTAACTATCTTTACTTGTCATATTTGCATTTTTAACGTATTCGACATGCTTTTCAAATTGCAAGCGTAAAAACTGATCTGCTTCATCAATCACTTTCACTTGAATTCCTTTTTGAATTGCATCAAAAAGGAAAATCTGTGTGGATAGCTCCATCTCACGAAAACCAGCCAATTGATAAGGGCGCTCATGACTTTCAGCATCGTATTTTCTGCCTAAGGCAACGGCAACAGCCTTTTGGCTATCACTTTGTGCTTCTGTATATAATTGGGCAGCAATCGTCTGAGAGGGGTTATTTAAGCGTTCAGTTAACTTGTCGATTATAGGCAATAATTCTTCATGTTGTAAAGCTTGAACCATCTCTTTCATTTGTGCAAAGAGCGTCAGACCTTCTTCATACATGGCCGTTTGATCCAAAGGCCCTTCTAAAGCAACCCGATTGTTGTAAAGCGTTCCTTCTTCTACCCATTCGTCGACAGATGATCCTTCAGGTGTCCATAACATAAACACTAAAAATAATTGTAAAAATTGCACTTGTTCTTTACTAATTCCTAAATGGTGGTAAGGGTTCAAATCAATATTTCGCAGCTCGATATAACGTACACCCATCTTCGCAACGTCCGCAACTCTTTTACCTCCACGGAAACGAACAGGTGCATAGAATTCTTTTTCTTCAGATAACTTTCCTTCTTCAATCATTTGTTCAATATCTGCTAAGTACTGATTCATTGAAGCATAAGAAACTTTTACGTTTGAATGGTTAGTGTAGCCATATTCACTGTTTCGAATACTACGAACAGGTTCATGAGGATGTAACTCATCAACGAAATAATTTGCCTCGCTTAATGGGGAAGCCCCGTATAAATACGTAATCAACCAACGATAGCGCAAAAAGTTTCTTGCAACTTTTAAATACACTTCTGTTTTAAAAGTTGCAAATTCTTGAATCTCTGTTTGTTGAACAAACAAAGTACGAATTAATTCCTCACCAAATTCAAAATTAAAATGAATACCACTAACCATTTGTTTTCGTTTACCATATTCTTTTGCTAAATAGCGACGATACAAAACATCTTCAAACGTTGCTAGCTTGGCAATCATGATTTCCTCATCTTTTTGTGGCAAAGCAGGTGGCATACTTAATGGCCAAATCATTTCCTCATCTGACATTGATCGAGAAGTCACATCATAAATAGCATCTAAATATTGAAAAAGTTCTTCAATGGAATCTGTTACTGGTGTAATCATTTCCACCTGAGTTTCACTAAAATCAGTTTGAATATATGGATGATACGTGCGATCTCCAAAAATAGCTGGATGATCTGTTTTTGCTAACTTTCCATCGTGTGTTACCCGTTGTCCTTCGCGTTCAATTCCAAATCGAGCTTGATCGATAAACGGTATGACACTTGAATGTTCTAATAATTTTTTAAAGTTCATCATTACATGTCCTCCACTTCATACATTGACATTATAGTAAAAAACAACCAGAAAAAGAACGATCTTGCTTTAAAATGAGGAGATTATGAAAAACTGCACAAAAAAAGAAGTATGCCAGTCTTTTCCCAGCATACTTCATACATTTCAAAACACCATGTTCACAGTTTAATTGATTATTCTTCTTTAAGTAGTCCTTTGAACAACCCAATAACAAAATCATTGGGATCAAATGGTTCTAGGTCATCGATTCCTTCACCCAATCCAACTAATTTTACTGGTAAATGCAATTCATTTCTGATAGCTAAAACAATTCCACCTTTAGCAGTCCCGTCTAGTTTAGTCAAAACTAAGCCAGTTACATCTGTTGTTTCTTTAAATTGCTTTGCTTGGACCATTGCATTTTGCCCCGTTGTTGCATCTAATACCAATAATGTTTCATGTGGTGCATCTGGTAACTCACGTTGAATCACACGTTTGATTTTTTCTAATTCTTTCATCAAATTAACTTTATTTTGCAAGCGCCCCGCTGTATCGACAAGCAAAACATCTGCTTCCTCTGCTTTTGCACGTTCCAACGCATCATAAACAACTGCGGCTGGATCGCCACCAGCATTTCCGTGAACGACTTCCACACCTGCGCGTTCGCCCCAGACTACTAATTGGTCAATCGCTCCCGCACGGAACGTATCAGCTGCCGCCATCAAAACTTTTTTGCCTTCATTTTTGTATTGATGCGCAAGTTTCCCAATACTTGTCGTTTTACCCACGCCATTCACACCAACAAAAAGCATGACCGTCAGACCTTCTGGTTGAATATTCAACTCATTCACTTCATTAAGCCCTTCTTGTTCATATAAATCAACTAGTTTTTCAATGATGGCATTTTGAACTTCTGCTGGTTTCTTCGCGTTGCGCAGTTTCACTTCTTGACGCAAAGATTCTGTAATTTGAATTGCTGTTTCAAAACCAACATCTGCACCAATCAATGTTTCTTCTAACTCTTCAAAGAAATCTTCATCAACTGTTCGAAAATTGGCAAACAATTCATTCATTCGCTCGCCAAAAGTTTTTCTCGTTTTTTCTAATCCTTTGTCATACTTTTCTTGGACTTCAACGACTTCTTCTGGTTGTTCTTCACCAGTAAATGCTCGTTTGATTTTGTCAAAAAATCCCATTTGATTCCCCCCTATGCTAAAACAAATTTCTCAATTGCTTGTGCAACACCATCTTCAATATTGCTTGCAGTCAAATAGTCTGCACTTTCTTTAACTAAAGGAACAGCATTTGCCATTGCAACACCCATTCCAGCGTATTCGATCATTGGTAAATCATTTTCTTCATCACCAATTGCCATGACTTCTGCTTGGGTGATCCCTAACTCTTCTGCTAGTAAAGAAATTCCATACGCTTTAGTAACACCTTTTGGCATAAATTCTAGCAACATACTACGAGTCTTGATGATTTCAAATTGCTCATGGAACACACTTGGAATTTCTTTAATCTTTGGATCTAGTTCTTCTTGTGCATAAGCAATAACTGCTTTATTCAAAACATTTGCCTTTTTAACGTCCATCAAAGTTCCTGGACGGAAATCCAAAACTTTATTCAACACATTATAAAGTGATTGTTTTTCAGGAGCTGTTGGCAATTGATAAACAATACCATCAGATAACACATCTAGCGGCAAAGACAACTCTTGTGCTAACTGGGCCAATTGCTCAATATCTGCAATAGTCATTACTTTTTTCGCCATGATCTCGCCTGTGTCATTTTTTTGAACAAGCCCACCATTAAACGTAATGCTGTAATCACCTGCATCAAGCAGATCCAATTCCGTTAAATAATGTGCCATAGCCGCCAGTGGACGACCTGTGCACAAAACGATTTTGACTCCTTGATTTTTTGCTCGCGCTAAAATTTCTTTATTTCTAGCAGAAATTTGTTTTTCTTCATTTAGTAATGTTCCATCTAAATCAATGGCTACTAATTTAATCATATTTACTTCCTACTCTTTCACAACAAGATTCTCGTCTTCTTTAAGATCTTCCATACGGACAGAAACGATTTTTGAAACACCAGATTCTTGCATCGTTACGCCATACAAAACATTTGCAGCTTCCATTGTTCCTTTACGGTGTGTGACAACAATAAATTGGGTATCATTTTGGAAATTAC
This sequence comes from Enterococcus sp. AAFC-DPL-6103, assembly GCF_058216595.1. Classification (NCBI taxonomy): domain Bacteria; kingdom Bacillati; phylum Bacillota; class Bacilli; order Lactobacillales; family Enterococcaceae; genus Enterococcus; species Enterococcus sp. AAFC-DPL-6103. Next base: position 94,900 of record NZ_CM177102.1, on the reverse strand, counting down.
GTAAATAGTTACCAAAACGTGTCACATTTGCCTCATCCAAAGCTGCTTCTACTTCATCAAGAATACAAAATGGTACTGGACGAACACGAATGATTGAGAACAGCAAAGCAATTGCCGTTAATGCGCGCTCCCCACCCGAAAGTAAGCTTAGACTTTGTAATTTTTTACCTGGAGGTTGAACTTCGATTTCAATTCCTGTTTTCAATAAATCAGTTGGATCAGTCAAGACAAGTTCTGCTCGACCACCACCAAACATATTCGGAAAGACGACTTTGAATTCTTTGCGGATTGCTTCAAAAACTTCTTTAAAACGTGTGCGAACTTCGTCATCCATTTCATCCATTGTTTCAAACAACTGATTTTTCGCAGAAAGCAAATCATCTCGTTGAGTAGATAAAAACGTATAACGCTCATTCACCTGTTCGTATTGTTCGATTGCATTCAAGTTAACTGGTCCCAGTGCTTCAATACTTCGTTTCAATGCCGCTACTTTTTCTTTGCTACCTGAAACATCTGTTGTTGGTTGATAATCGACCACAGCTTTTTCAAAGGTCATTTGGTATTCTGTTTCTAAGTACGTAACATGCTGGTCTAACAGCATTTCTGCGCGGTCTTTATTCACTTCAAGTTTTGATTGCTCAGTTAAACGAACTTTGTGTTCTTGATTTTGTTGTGCCAATACTTCAGCTAATTGATCGATTTCAACTTGGGTTGCGTCGCGAGACGTTTTCACTTCTTGAAGCTCAATCTGGAGCTGTTCACGTTGGGTAGATAATTCGTGAATTTTTTCGTCTAAACTTTCTTCTGTCAACTCATGATCAGAAAAGTTTGCAGTTAACGCTGCTAACTGTTTCTCTAAACTTGTCTGGCGCTCCATTGCCTCTGTTTTTTGGACACGCGCACCACGTAACTGGATCTGCAAGTGGTTAAATTGCTCTTTTAATACAGCAAGATCCGCTTGCTGTTGCGCTTTTTGTCCTTGGATTTGCGCACGACGGGCTTCCATTTGATCGCTTTCTTGACTTAAAGATTTGATTTCTTCGTCAATTTTCGTGCGTTGTTCTTCCAATTCTTGTTGCTTCGTTGCTAATTCTGTACGTTGTTTTTCATAAGTTTCGATAAATTGATTTAACTCACGGGTCTCAAAATTAGAAATCTGTTGTTCTTTTTCAAATCGTGTTAAATCATTTGAGATATTTTGAAGTTTATTTGCAACTTCTTGCTCTTCAAAACGTAACTGTTCCATCACACTTCGTGCTGCTTCGTATTCTTCACTAAGTGTCGTCACTTTTTCTTGTAAAACTTGCACTTTCTTTTCTTGAACTTGTAGTTCTTGATTTGCTTGGTCAAACTCACTAGTCAATTGTTTCAATTCTTGATTTTGAGCGAATAAACTTCCTTGATTTCCACGTTTATTGGCTCCACCAGTCATCGAACCACCTGCGTTCATCACGTCTCCCTCTAAGGAAACCACGCGATATTGATAATGAATCGTTTGTGCAATTGCATTCGCACTGGCTAGATCTTTTGCTAAAAGAATCGTTCCCAATAAATTATTCACTACTGATTGGATTGCATCTGAGTAAGTCACTCGTTCACTTGCTACGCCTAAAAAACCCTCGATAGTCGCTGCTTGTGCTGCAACATGAGCAGGTAATTGACGTGGTTTAATCGTTGTCAATGGCAAGAAAGTTGCACGCCCACCTTTTTGTTGTTTCAAATAAGTAATTGCTTGTCTTGCATCCACTTCATTTTCAACAATAATATGTTGTGCAGCCCCGCCTAGTGCGGTTTCGATCGCTAAGGTGAAATCCGCTGGAACATCGATTAATTCAGCAACTGCACCTACAACGCCAGATAATTGTTGTTTGTGTTGTAATACTAAACGTACACCTTGATAAAAACCAAAGTAATTTTCTTGGATTTCTTGCAAACTCTTTTGTCGTGCACGTAACTGTTGCACCTGATTCATCAGTTGATACATTTTGGGGTGCTCAGTATTCAACCGTTCTTGGAATTTCTTTCCTTCAGTCTGAATAGCTGCCACTTTTGCTTTTGTTTCTTCTGATGATTGAGCCAGTTTCGTTTGTTGCTCCACTAATTCTGCTTTTTTTGTCGACAATTCTGCGACAGTTGCTTGAACTTCTGTTTGTTTTGCCAGTGTTTGTTGGCTCTTTGCTGTCTCTTGCTGATACTGACGTTCTAAATATTTCAATTCATTTCCGACAGCAGCTTGTTCTTGCATTAAATCGACATATTGATCACGTAATTCAGCTAATAATTCTTTTGTCGATTTTTGATATTTTTCAAGTTCCTGTTGGGTCACCATCAATTGTGCTTCTGCTTGCTGGATTTCCGCTTCTTTCTTGTCGACATCTTTTGTTAAACTAGCTTGTTGTTTTTCAAAGTGTTGAACTTTTTTCTGCGCTTCCGCTAAAGATGCTTGGTATTCTTGTGTACTTTGTTTCGTATGTTTTGAGCGTTCCAGTAAGACATCTTTTTGTCCTTCTGTTTGCTTTAGACTTTCTGACAAAGCAAGTAATTTTTGCTGATTCTTTTCAATCACACGATCTGCTTGAGCATTTTGTTTACGCCAAGTTGCAAGTATTGATTCATGCTCTTGGATTTGTTCAGTTACGTTCGCTAATTCTTGGTTAAATTGTTTTAATTCAGCTTCTCGTTGTGTCCACTCAGTTCTCGCCGTTTCGATTTCAGCAATCATTAGAGCAATATCTGTTTCAGTTAACTCTTCTTTTAAGCGTAAAAACTCCTTTGCTGCCTTACTTTGAGTAGCTAAAGGAGTTAGCTGTTCTTCTAATTCATAGATGATATCTTGAACTCGGCTAAGGTTATCTTCTGTTTCAAAAAGCTTTTGTTCAGCTTTTTTCTTACGTTGTTTATACTTTAAAACACCCGCCGCTTCTTCAAAGATTCCACGACGGTCTTCTGGTTTACTACTAAAAATCGCTTCAACTTTCCCTTGTGAGATGATTGAAAAAGATTCTTTTCCCAACCCAGAATCTAAAAACAATTCTTGGATGTCTTTCAAACGACAAGATTGTTTATTGATAAAAAAATCGCTTTCCCCTGTTCGACGATAACGACGTGTCACACTGACTTCATTGTATTCCAATGGTAGATAATGGTCTTCATTATCTAAAATAACTGTTACTTCTGCTACATTTAGTTGCTTACGGGAATCTGAACCTGCAAAAATAATATCTGGCATCTTTCCACCACGCAGACTTTTCGCCGATTGTTCACCTAAGACCCAACGAATGGCTTCCGTGATATTACTTTTTCCGCTACCATTTGGGCCGACAACTGCTGTAACACTGTTTTCGAAGTCAATCACTGTTTTATCAGCGAATGACTTGAACCCAGCGATTTCAATTCGTTTCAAATACACGAAAGCTTTCCCTCACTTACTCTTCCAAGGCTGCTAATGCATTTTCAGCGGCAGCTTGTTCTGCTAATTTTTTTGATTTTCCTTGACCCGTACCTATTAATTGATCATCAACATAGACTTCAATCCAAAAGATACGTTCATGGGCGGGGCCTTCCTCTTTAATCAAGCGATATTCAATAAAAACATCTCCTGATTTTTGCAAGACTTCTTGCAATTTGGTTTTGTGATCCATCTCATGTGAAAAAGCACCTGCTTTGACTTTTGGGAAGATAACTTGCTCGATAAATGCGTGTGCTGTTTTGAAGCCTTGGTCCAGATACAAAGCACCTAGAAAAGCTTCAAATAGGTCGCATAGTAACGCAGGGCGTGTTCGTCCACCAGAGTTTTCTTCACCTTTACCTAACAAGACATGTTGATCAAAATGACATTCTTTTGCAAATTTTGATAAACTGTCTTCACGAACGATTGCTGCACGCATTTTTGTCAATTTTCCTTCTGGTAAATCTGGATACAAGCGATACAAATACTGAGAAACCATCAATTCTAATACTGCGTCTCCCAAAAATTCCAAACGTTCATTGTCTGATAGGTGTAAATTGCGATGCTCATTCACATAGGATGAATGAGTAAAAGCTTGTTCAAGTAAATTTAGATCGTGAAAAACGATTGTATATTTTTCTTTGAGTTCTTTTGTCAGCTGATTGTCCATTTTCCACATTCCTTTTATAGGATATTTTTCATACTTCCTTATTATACTGGTTTTTTGATAATTTTGAAATGTTTGGCTAAAAAGTAAGAAAGCTTTAAGAAAAACGTTGTGGTTCAACATAGTTTGCTTTGAACAATTAGATTTGTTTCTAGAAAAAAGTTCTCAAATTTTCGAAAACTTGTGGTCGCCTATCTTACTCTTCCTCATTTTTTATATCTAACTAAAAAATAAGGCCAACCAACAAGTGGTTGACCTTATTCATCGTAAAATCATTAGCGAAAATAGTTCCTGTTAAAAATTTTGATTAACGTGAAGCATCTGTCACAGAAACTTCTGCCCAAGGATTACGTTCGTCGTATGCCCAGTTCCAGTCTTTTACGCGATTATTTACAGGTAAAACTTCATTACGGAATAATGTTGGAATTGCAAAGGCTTCTTTAAACGCATATTCTTGCCATTTTTGATATGCTTCTTTTTGGAAATCTGCATCAAACGCATCACTTGAATTGATTGCATCAATTAATTTTGTGTTTTCTTCAGATTCGTAACGTGTGTAGTTAAATGCTGCATTTGGTCCCCATAGTCCACTTGGATTTGGATCAGTTCCTGTATTCCAAGCTGCTTGGTAAACGTCAATTTCAGGATCATCATTTTTTAGTTTGTCATAGAATGAGTTAAACTCAATTAAACGTCCAGTTGTGTATTCAACATTTAAACCAATTTGTTTCCATTGTTGTACATAGTAATCAGCTAATGGTTGTGCTGTTTCGCCACCTGACATTGACGCAAATTTAATTGTTAACTCTTTGCCGTCTTTGTCTTCACGAATGCCATCACCATCAACATCTTTAAATCCTGCGTCATCTAATAATTTGTTTGCTTTATCGATATCTTGTGTATAACCTTTTAGTTTAGAATCATGGTAAGACTCGAATACTGGAGGAATCAATGAAGTTGCGTTGCTTCTTAAGCCAGCGTAGAATTTGCTACCTACAGAGTCATTGTCTAAAGCATAACCCATTGCTTGACGTAATGATTTGTCAGCCATTTTTGAATTAGGATCATATTCCACTGTGCTTTCTTCATTATTCCATTTACCCAATTTAAATCCAAGGTAAGTGTATGAAGTTTGTTCACGACCTAAGTTTGTATAGCCTTCGATATCTTTATATGTTTCATAAGTATCTGTTGGCATTTGGAAAATCATGTCATACAACTTAGAGTTCAATGCTTCTGTCGCACTTGCTGTTTGTACTGATTTCATAGTAATTTTTTTCAGTTTTGGTGTGCCGTTCCAGTAGTACTCGTTTGGTAAATATTCTACTGATTCACCAGCGACAATATTACTCATGTAATAAGGACCAAAAGTTACGGGGTGTTTACGAACTTGATCGCTTGATTCCATGTCTTTGATTGCTACGCCTTCAAGTGTATGTTTTGGAGCAGCATATGAGTAAACGCCACCGCCAGCTTGTAACATACTTGGCTCAACTTTTTTATATTCAATCTCAACTGTTTTGTCATCTACTTTTTTAATTCCAGAAATTGTATCTGCTTTGCCATCATGATATTCTTCCATACCAATTACATTACGGAAAGTATCATCATAACGAATACCTGTATAGTCTTTGTGACCGATGATTTCGTAAGAGAAGATCACGTCGTCTGCCGTAACATCCACTCCGTCAGACCATTTCACATTGTCTTTCAGTTTGATTGTTGCAATTTTTTTATCTTGGTCTAAGTCTAAAGTAGCTGCTCCATCATCAGTGATTTTGAAATCTGTATCATTTGAAAACAATGCTTCATGTGATGGTGCCATGAATGCTGCATCAAACGCATCTTGATAGAATTCCCATTGGAACAACCCAGCGAATTGACTATCTGTTGCAACTGCGGCTTCTAATTCACCATCTTTAATTGCCTCTTTATCATTTTTTGTTGCAAGTGGGAATGATAAAGCTTGGCTATCCCCTTTATCTCCTGAAGCATTTCCAGAAGAATCCGTACCGCTGCCGCCGCCACAAGCTGCGAGCGTTACGACAGATAACAATGTTACTACTCCAAAAATCGTTTTCTTCATTCCTATATCCCCCTTATTCGTTCTATCCTAAACGTTGACGCGCATCAGCAGAACGCTTGAATGCTTGACCAACATAGTTTATACACAACATCAAAACTAAAATTAGCATTGACGCGGGTAACCAGATCCATTGACGATTAACTAACACTTCACCACTACTTGCGTAACCAATTAACGTTCCCAAACTTGGTACATTCGTAGGTAATCCAAAACCTAAGAAAGTCAAAGTAGTTTCAATTCCAATATTTGCTGCAAAGTTCATTGTTAAGTTGGTAATAATCAATGAACTTAAATTGGGCATAATTTCACGGAACATGATTTTAAAATCACTTGTCCCCATTGTTTTCGATGCACTAACGTAATCACGTCTTGCTTCTGACAATGTTTTACTTCTAAAGAGTCGTGCTTTCGCTACCCAGTAGAATGCACTCATGATAAAAATGAATGACCAAACATTGTATTTAGGAATAATTGAAACAAATACGATAATAATCAGCATAATTGGCAAAATCATGACGAAATCAACAATTCGCATCAAAATATTATCAATCATTCCACCGTAATAACCAGAAATGATTCCTAGTCCAACCCCGATGATCGAAGTAATGATCGTAATCGCAAAACCAATCAACACAGAGTTTCTAGCACCAATCACTAATTGACCAAAAACATCTCGTCCGCCTTCATCTGCACCAAGCAAAAATTTATGACCTTGTGTAGAAATTGCTCCAGGTTCAGCGTATTTATCAAAAATACTTACATACATTACTTTATCTTGGTCTGTTAAAATAGCACCAATAAAGACAAACAACAATAAAAGAACTAATAAGCCCAATGAAAACATGGCTATTTTGTCTTTTTTAAATTCACGTGCAATCATACGCAAGCCCATTGGTGGGACACTTTCTTGCGCTACGACATCTTTCTTTTCACTCATTTGACTCATCCTCCTTTTTTGATTGATTTTTATTGGATTCTAATACGTGGATCAACAATACTCATGATAATATCTGAAAGCAAGGTTCCCACTAATGTTGCAATCCCTAAAATCAATACTAAAGAAGTAATAACAGCATAATCACGTTGACCAATCGCATCAATAAATAATTTACCAACACCCGGATAACCAAAAATCTTCTCGATAACCACTGAACCGGCAATCAATGAAGTAATTTCGTACCCCATCTGTGAAGCCATTGGTAAAGCAGCATTTCTAAAGATATGACGACTAAAAACTTTCTTAGTTGGTACACCTTTTGAACGTGCTGTTCTTACAAAGTCTAATGATTTTGAATCAATTACTTCACTTCGAAGATATTGAATCGTAACCGCCGTAGCCAAGAATGCTTGCGTGATTGACGGTAATAAAATATATTTCATTCGATCGGCAAATTGAGCAAAAAATCCACCACTTAAACCTAAAGTCTGTGAACCACTTGTTGGGAACCAACCTAAACGGTAACCAAAAATGAATAACATGATTAAACCGAAAATGAACAATGGTACAGCAAAACTGAAGAAGTTATAGATAACTACAGCTTTGTCCAGAATCGAATTTTGGTAACGCCCTGCTAACATTCCTAACGGTACAGCAATCAAATACGTTAGAATAACTGTCAAAATAGATAAGTACAACGTATTGACGATCCGTTCACCAATCAAGTCAGCAACTGAACGTTTGTATAAGAAACTTTGTCCAAAATCTCCATGTAACGCATTTCCAATCCAACGGAAATATTGTTCATACCACGGATCATTTAGCCCAGCAGCTTGTCGCATTTGCTCAATTACAGCTGGATCTTGGTTTGGATTGATCAATCCAGTAAATGGATCACCAGGCATGGCTTTTGCCAACATGAAAATTAAAACACTAAGAATAATAACTTGAGGAATCATCAATAACACACGACGTAGGATTGTTTTCCACATTAGCTAGCACCTCCATCTTTTAACGCTACTTTATGAGTAGTTGATAACGTACGTAAATCGTACACCCGACCAGTTGAATCGTAATAATCCTTTTGACTATTGATGTATTCTTGTTCAACTCTTCGGCGATTCTCTTTATGCAATTCGCGATTCTCAACATCGATTCGAGGAATTGCAGACAGTAAACGTTTTGTATAGATGTGACGTGGGTCATTGTAAATATCTTCCCTTGTTCCGATTTCAACGAAACGACCTTTATACATGATAGCGATATTGTCACACATGTGTTTAACAACACCTAAGTCATGGGAAATAAATAGATAACTAAGTCCAAATTCCTGTTGGATTCGTTTCATAAAGTTCAAAACTTGCGCCTGTACAGATAAATCAAGCGCTGAAACTGGTTCATCTGCTACAATCAATTTTGGATTTGTTGCTACAGCACGAGCAACACCTAAACGTTGACGCTGACCACCAGAAAACTCATGTGGATATTTGTACAGTGCATCCTCTGGCATCCCAACAATATCAAGTAAACTTTTTACTTTTTTCTTCTCTTCTTGGTCACTTAACCGCTCGAAATTGCGAATTGGTTCCGCAATGATATCTAATACTCGCTTTTTAGGATTTAAACTAGACATTGAATCTTGGAAAATCATTTGAACATCTTTGTTGTACTCGATTTTCTTACGATTACTACGCTTTGTTACATCTGTTCCTTGATAAATGATTTGACCATCCGTCACTTTTTCTAGCCCAACAATCGCCTTACCCGTCGTTGATTTTCCTGAACCAGATTCTCCAACTAAACCATACGTCTTTCCTTTTTCAATAACGAAGTCGACGCCATCTACAGCATAAACATAATCATTTACTCGATTGAAAAAACCGCTGCGAATCGGATAGTGAACTTTTAAATCATTAATTGTGATTAATTCTGTCATCTACACCTCTCCTTTTTCGTCTCTAAAATGAAAATGTTTATAGCATGAACAACGAACAAGATGGTTCGGTGCTACTTCATGAAGAATTGGGTCTTTCTCATGATCACTTTCTGGAATCCATGGAATTCGTGGAGCGAAACGACAACCCCTGCGTGGCATATTTTTCAGTGAAGGAACAACACCTTCAATTACATGTAACTCTTCTTCATGTTGACCTTCTTGAGGAATGGAGTTCAATAATGAACGTGTATATGGATGTTTTGGATTTTCAAACAATTCTTCAACTTCAGCAACCTCAACGAATTGTCCACCATACATAACGGCTACGCGATCTGCCATCTCAGCCACGACACCTAAGTCATGAGTAATCAAAATAATTCCTGTTTTTGTCTCTTCCTGTAAGTCTTTTAATAAATCAAGAATCTGTGCTTGAATTGTCACATCTAACGCTGTTGTTGGTTCATCAGCAATGACAATTGGCGGTTTACATGCAATTGCAATCGCAATAATGACACGTTGGCGCATCCCACCAGATAATTCGTGCGGATATTGACGTCCCACTCGAGTCGGATTAGGAATCCCTACTTGATCTAATAATTCTAGTGCTCTTGCTTGGCGTTCTTCTGCATTCATTTTTGTGTGATAAGAAAGACCCTCTTTAATTTGGTCTTCAATTCTCATTAAAGGATTCAATGCTGACAATGGATCTTGAAAAATCATTCCAATATCATTTCCACGAATCTTGTTATAAAGTGTTTCATTTAAATCAATTAGATTTAAATCATTATATAAAATTTCTCCTGTAATCTTGGTATTGTTAGGATCCAGTAGCCCCATAATAGTGGTAGCTAATGTACTTTTTCCGCAACCAGATTCTCCAACGATTGCTAAGATTTCGTTTTTATCTAAAGTAAAAGAAACGTCGTCTACTGCATCGTAAAATTCATCTTTGATACGGAAGCCTGTGTGTAGGTTCTGAACATCTAATAATTGATTATCCGACAATCGAATACCCCTCTCTGCTCCCTAGATGGAAGTTTTTCGTTAATAAAATAATACTCACACAGAATAAAATCATTTAAACCAATCCTATTCTTAACGAAGTATAATATTTTCTTAATAATTATATAGAAAACCGTTTTACTTTGCAAGCACAATTGAAATTGTTGCCTGAATTGTCTGAAAACTGAATCTACTACAACCGCTACCATTTGCATTAGATTAAAAAAGGTGCTTTTAAAGAAAAAGAAAAAGACCTAAAAATCAACGAAGATTTTTAGGTCTTTTGGTTATACGTGGGTTTAAATTATTTTAGATGTTCTGAGATATAATTTACTGCGCCGCCCACAGTTTCAATTTGTTCTGCGTCTTCATCCGAAATTTCTGTTCCAAATTCGTCTTCAAGCTCCAAAACAAATTCCATGATACTAATTGAGTCAGCTTTCAAATCATCCTTGATATTCAAGTCATCTGTAACTTTATCTGTATCCATTTCAAAATGGTTTGAAATAATTTTTGCTACTTTATTAAATATTTCTTCACGAGTCAATGTTTTCACCTCCAACAATCGAGACAACTGCCTTAACCAAGGCTAATTTTACTGACATTTCTTGAAAATGTCTACCTTTTTTTCATTATCTCATATTTCACATCGTTTACATTAAATGATAATTAATCTGCAGAGCTTTCAAATTGCTCAACTAACTGTCCCACAACATTTGTTTCTAACATTGTATGGATTTGACGAATCGTATAACGAACGGCATCAGGACCAGTTGCGCCATGTGTTTTGATCACAGGAGCTTTTAATCCAAATAAAACCGCACCGCCATGTTTAGAATAATCCATCTCAGATTTTAATGAACGTAATCCATCTTTTAATAATAAAGCGCCCATCTTCCCTTTGATTCCTTCATTCAAAATTGCAGATTTCAATAAATCCATCATATTTAGCGCTGTTCCTTCAATTGATTTCAAAACAGCATTTCCAGTAAAGCCGTCTGTCACAACCACATCAGCCACACCATTCAACAATTCGCGTGCTTCTACATTTCCAATGAAGTTCAAGCTTGTTTCATTTTGTAATAACTCGTATGCACGTTTCGTTAATTCGCTACCTTTTGTCGCTTCTGTTCCATTATTCAACAAGGCTACACGAGGACGCCCAATTCCACGAACTTTTCGTGCGTAGAACGAACCTAAAATTCCATATTGAAGTAAGTGCTCTGGTTTATTTTCAGCATTCGCACCTAAATCTAACATGTCAAAACCAGCATTTTCTTTTCCAATGACTGGTAAGGTTGACATCAAACCAGGACGTTCAATATTTTTAATTCGGCCAACGATAAATAAACCGGCAGCAAGTAACGCACCTGTATTTCCTGCTGAAAAAATTGCATCTGCTTCCCCATTTTTAACAGCTTGTGCAGCAAGAACCATTGAGGCTGTTTTTTTACGACGGATTGCTTTCACTGGTTCGTCATCACTACTAATTTTTTCATCTGTATGAATAATCGTAATATTTTTTTCATTTGTTAAATACTTTTTGATTTCTGACTCTTTCCCATACAATAAAAATTCAATCTCTGGAAAATCTTGTTGAGCTAAAGCAACACCTTCCACAATTGCTTGTGGTGCATGATCGCCGCCCATTGCATCTACCGCAATTCTCATTGTCTTCACTCCTCTTTCGTTCATCATTTCAAAGTATAGCACATCTGCTAATCAAAATAACGATTGTCTTGACTTTCTAATTGTAAGCTTTGGACTAACACTCGGTATTCCGGCAAGACTTGCCAATTAACTTTCTGCCAAATGGTTGTCGCTTCCTCACGAGCTACTTCTAAAATATTTCCGTCTGCTACTAAGTCTGCAATCGCAAATTGCGGTAACCCAGATTGTCGGAAACCAAAAACTTCTCCTGGCCCTCGTAATTCTAAATCTTTTTCACTTAAAACAAAACCATTATTCGTTTCCGTCATGATTTTCATCCGTTCTACACCCATTTCGTTTTTTGGATTAGCAACCAAAATACAAAATGAAGCGTCACTTCCACGACCAACCCGACCACGCAACTGGTGCAACTGCGCTAAACCAAATCGATCTGCATCCATTATCAGCATAACCGTTGCGTTTGGAACATTCACCCCAACTTCGATTACTGTAGTAGAAACCAAAATTTGTGTTTGATTTTCTTTAAAGTCTTCCATGATATTTTCTTTTTCTTGGTTCTTCATTTTTCCATGCAGTAAACCCACTTCGTACTCTGATGCGAATAAATTACTGAGTTTTTCATAAATTTCTACAGCATTTTTAACATCGAGTGCTTCTGATTCTTCAATCAATGGACAGATCACATACATCTGATGTCCTTTACGTAACTCTTTTCTTGTCCACTCTAAGACACTATCTAATTGCGGCGTGCGGATCCATCTAGTCTCAATCGGAATCCGTCCTGCTGGAAGTTCATCAATAATGGATACATCCATTTCACCATAGGCAGTAATAGCTAGTGTTCTTGGAATCGGCGTCGCTGTCATAAATAAAACATCTGGCTGCCATCCTTTTTCTCGTAAAACCTTGCGTTGGTTGACACCAAAACGATGCTGTTCATCTGTTATGACTAGCCCAAGATTTTTAAATTCCACGCCTTCTTGAATCAATGCATGAGTCCCAATCACTACATCTATTTCGCCATTTTCCAAACGTTCTAATAGCTCACGTCTTTCTTTCGCTTTTGTCGAACCCGTTAGCAATGCAACAGAAAGTTTATCTGAAAATAATTGTACAAAGCTTTCCATATGTTGCTGAGCTAAAATTTCAGTGGGCACCATCAATGCACCTTGGAATCCTGCTGTAACGGTTGCATACAAAGCAATTGCTGCTACCACCGTTTTCCCACTACCAACATCCCCTTGCAGGAGACGTTGCATATGTTGAGGACTACGTAAATCACGGCAAATTTCATTTGTTACTCGTTTTTGAGCCTCCGTTAATTCAAATGGCAAACTTTGAGTGAATTCTTTGAGCTTTTGAACGTCATACAAAACTTCAATTCCATTTTTTTCGGATTTTTCAGCATGTTTAAGTCCTTGTAACTGCATTTGGAACAAGAAAAACTCTTCAAAAACAACACGTCGTTTGGCTTGATGACTTTCTTCATGATTCTTGGGAAAGTGCATACTTCTAACTGCCGTTTGACGATCAAGCAAACGATATTTGTCCACTAATGTATAAGGAAGATTTTCCTCAACTAAATCACCGTACTCGTCAAAACCTTTTTTGATCAAATCAACCAACGTTGTTTGTCTGATTGACTTATTGACATGGTAGATTGGTGAAAAATCATCTAACGTCTTTGAGCCAAGGACTTTCATCCCGTTCAGTGCCTTTCTTTTGGAATCCCATTTACCGTAAACCGCAATTTCTTCAGACAAAATAATTTTATCTTTAAGATAAGGCTGATTAAAGAACGAAACGTTAAAAACAGCGTGGTCTTGCATCATCCGAAACTGTAGCCGACTTTTTTTGTATCCAAAACGACTCAATACCGGCGGTGAAACAACCAATCCTTTTAACGTTACTTTTTCTTGATCTTGGATCTCGATTAAATTTCTTTCTTGTATATCTTCATAACGAAAAGGATAATACGTTAGCAAATCTTCAATTGTATGTATGCCCAAACTAGCCAGACTTTCTGCTCTTTTTTCTCCTACACCAGCTAGCACAGTAACTGGATCCATTAACGTTCGCATCAACTTCACTCCTTTCTTAACAAAAAAAGGACTTTGGTTTTCGATCAAAGTGAATCGAAAACCGAGGTCCTTCATACTTTCTGCACCATAAAATGATAGTTTAGTGACAAGTTCTCCTATTCAGCAGAAAACAGATAAGGATAGACTGGTTGATCTCCTTGGTGAATCTCGATTTCTAAATCAGGATATTTTTCCGTTAGCGTTGCTGCCAACTCCTCTGCTTGTGCGACTGTACCGCCTTCACCAGCAAGGATTGTCACAATTTCAGTATCTTCATTAATCATTTGTTTTAAAGTAGCTAAAGAAGTAGCCAAAATATCAGGATTTGAAATAACGATTTTCCCATCAATCATTCCCAAAAAGTCGCCTTCAACAATCTCTACCCCATCAATTGAAGTATTTCTGATTGCGTGGGTTACTTGACCACTTATGACACTGCTTAATACATCAGTCATCGTTGCTTTGTTTTCCTCTAATGAAGCTTGATCGTTGAATGATAACATCGCTGTCAAGCCTTGAGAAATCGTTCGAGACGGAACAACTGCAACAGGAACTTCAGCAACTTCAGCTGCTTGATCTGCAGCCATGAAAATATTTTTGTTATTTGGTAAAACAATTACTTGGTCAGCATTAACATCCTTAATTGCTTTCAAAATATCTTCTGTACTTGGATTCATTGTTTGTCCACCGCTAATCACATAGTTAGCACCTAGACTTTCAAAAAGTTCTTGGATTCCTTGTCCTGCCGCGATAGCTACCACGCCATAAGGAACACGTGCTTTTTCTTCTGTAAATTCTTGGACGTCTTCATCATGTTCTAAAATCGTTTCATGTTGTAAGCGCATGTTGTCAACTTTTACTTTAATCAATGAACCAAATTTTTGACCATAATTCATTACTTCACCGGGATGTTCTGTATGAACATGTACTTTGATAATCTCATCATCATTTACGACTAATAATGAATCACCAAGTCCATCTAAGTAATTACGGAAGCCTTCATAATCAAATTGACTGTCAACAGTCGGACCTTCGCCAATTTTAACCATGATTTCTGTACAATAGCCAAAATGGATATCTTCCGTTGCTAATTGTCCTTGTACACTACGGTGATGCTCTGCATTTACCATCTCATCCATTTCTGCAGGAGATGGTTCATAGACGTCATCAACTTGGAATTCACCATTTAATGCACTCAAGAAACCTTCGTATACAAACAATAACCCTTGACCGCCACTATCTACTACCCCAACCTCTTTTAGTACAGGTAATAAATCAGGTGTTTTCGCTAATGCGCGTTTTCCACCTTTAACAACAGCAGTCATTACTTCGACTACGTCATCCGTAGACTTCGCTTTCTTTTCACCTGCTTTGGCTGCTTCTCTAGCAACAGTTAAAATCGTTCCTTCAACTGGTTTCATCACTGCTTTATACGCAGTTTCAACCCCATGTGTGAAAGCTGCTGCTAAGTTTATTGCATTCAATGTTTCTACTTCTGGAATTTGTTTTGAAAATCCGCGAAATAGTTGAGACAAAATAACTCCTGAGTTTCCTCGAGCTCCCATAAGAAGTCCTTTAGAAAGCACAGCGGCTAATTCGCCAACTTTTTCAGAAGTTGAGTCGACTACGGCTTTTGCGCCACTAGTCATTGATAAGTTCATATTTGTTCCAGTATCCCCATCTGGTACTGGAAAGACATTTAATGAATTGACATACTCTGCATTTGCCTGCAGACGATTCGCACCGGCCTGAACCATTTCTTGGAACTGGCTTGCACTGATTTCTGTTACACTCACCTGGATAATCCTCCTTCAGATCGACTGCTGAGTTACTAGCAAGTCTCCTGCCTAGTCTGGCAGTACACGAACACCTTGTACAAAGACATTAACTGAATTGGCTGTTACACCTAATAATGCCTCTAAGTTGTATTTTACTTTTTCCTGAACATTACGTGAAACTTCAGAAATTTTTGTTCCATAACTAATAATTGTATATACATCAACTGCAATACCATTTTCTTCTTGACGAACAACTACTCCACGAGAATAGTTTTCTTTGCGCAAAATCTCAGTAATATTATCTTTAATTTGATTCTTGCTGGCCATACCAACAACACCAAAAACGTCCGTTGCAGCGCCACCAACAACTGTTGCAATCACATCATTGGTAATTTCAATGGTTCCAGCTGAAGTTTGAATTTTTACAGCCATGAATAAGCCTCCTTAACGGGCAAAAATAGCCCATTTTTCTTCTATAATATTTTATCATAGCATAACGTGAAATAAAAGGCAGTTACTTTCAAAGTACCTTAAAACCCTCAAAATGTTTATTAGCAACCCTGTATAATTTACAATTATTATGCAGAAATGTCAATTATAACTCGATAAATGTGCTTGCAAATTACCTCCTTATATGATAAGTTAGTTTGGTATGAGCTTAATTATTCTATTGCTCCAATATCAAGGCAAAGGAGGAAATTTACATGGCTAAAGTTTGTTACTTTACAGGTCGCAAGACTTCAAGTGGAAACAACCGTTCACACGCTATGAACTCAACAAAACGTACTGTTAAACCTAACTTACAAAAAGTTCGCGTTATGATCGACGGAAAACCTAAAAAAGTTTGGGTGTCAACTCGTGCTTTGAAATCAGGAAAAGTTGAACGCGTTTAATTGAATCAGGACTGCGAACCGTTCATCGTATGAACGGTTTTTTTCTTGGATTTATTTTCAGGATCGTTATTGATTCTTCAAAAAAAGAAGTTGTGCTTGGAGCACAACTTCTTAAACCGTTCTTACATACTATGATATCAACTAAAAACATCTAGGAAAGAAAAAGAACTTAGAGCAATTATCCATTGAGATAGCTGTTCTAAGTTCTTTTTTATGTGCCACTTGCTTCTAAACGCAAATGAGTAATATATGTTTTTTTTACATCTAAAATATACGCTTATATTCAAATGCTGTCAATAGGTTAAACCTTGTAAAATTAACAAAAATTCGATTGGTTTATTTTTTATCAGATCATAAATTCCTAGGTTTTTTAAACTTACCAGTGTTATTTATTTCATTTTTTTATTTTTTCATGAAAATTGTGCTCTTTTTTGGTGGAGAAAAACCTGAGTATGATAAACTTAAAACAACTTAATAGAAATTTGGTGAAAAATAAAATGAAAAAAAATTACAAACTATTCTTCAAAGAAAATTGGCCATACATGGTTGCTAGCTTTTTCATTCCACTAATTATTCTGGCACTTATTTATTTAAGCATCGGAATTTATCCTGGTAGTAGCAGAAGTATTTTAGCAAGTGATGCATTCTCACAATTTTCGAATTTCCATGCCAGCTTCCGAAATATGCTTTTAGGAAAACAAAGTATTTTCTATACATGGAATGCTTCATTGGGATTAAACTATTTATCCCTAATCTCCTACTATCTTGGAGGAATTTTTACACCCTTAGTCTTCCTTTTTCCAAATCAGTACATGCCTGATGCACTTTACTTTTTAACCTTGATCAAAGTAGCTAGTGCGGGTTTAGCTTTTTGGTTTTTAGGAAGAACATTTAAAATCCCACACTGGGGCCAAGTGGCACTTAGTATCAGTTATGCGTTGATTTCTTTTATCACAGCACACTCAGAAATCATTATGTGGTTAGATGCTTTCGTTTATCTACCGCTAGTCATTTTAGGTATTCATCGCGTGATGGATTTGAAAAAGCCTCTTGTTTTATTTGTTAGCTACTTATTATTATTTTTATCTAGCTTTTATATGGGCTTCATGATTGGCGTTTTCTCTTTTCTTTATTTCTTAGCGAGACTTTTTACCAATTGGTCCAAATACAAAAAAACTATTCTACCTTACGGGATTACTTCGTTATTAGCTGGTGGTGCATCAATGATTATCATCTTACCCGCTATACTTGATTTACGATCTAATGGTGAGGAACTGAGCCAAATAACTACCTTAAAAACGGAAGCAACTTCCTTCTTGGATTTAGCGATGAAAAACATGATCGGTGTCTATGACACAACGAAATACGGATCGATTCCATTTGTCTACGCGGGATTGTTTCCACTAGTTCTTTGTATTTTTTACTTTGTTAGTCGAAAAATCAAATTAAAAAATAAACTTTTGTTTGGAAGTTTGTTCATAATTTTAATTGCAAGTTTCTATCTTGTCCCCTTAAATTTATTCTGGCACGGGATGCACGCACCTAATATGTTCTTATTCCGCTATGCCTACTTGTTTTCTTTTCTGGTCATTTTGCTTGCCGGTTATGGTTGGGAAAAGTTAGAACTGAACGATCACGGACTTTTTGTTGGTATCACACTCATATTAGCTGCCATCTTCTCCATTTCTTGGGCGCTTAAACCAGCTGAAAGCTACACATATGTAACGTCAACATCCTTTATTTTAACAATCGTCTTTTTGATTCTTTATGCGATTGCTGTTGGATTTTTCCAACTCAAAAAGATTCCTATGAAACATTTAAGTATTTTATTATTGCTTCTAATGTCTTCTGAGGCAGTAGTCAATACGAATAGCATGATTCACGGCATTTTAGATGATTGGAACTATGCTTCACGCAGTTTATTTACAGATCCTTATCCAAATATTCAAGAGTTAGTCCAAAAAACTAAGAAAGAATCTGACACATTTTATCGGTTAGAAAATTTAGATCCTGTTTCTGCCAATGATTCATTAAACTATGGTTATAGTGGCATCAGTATGTTTTCTTCAATCCGTAATCGTAACTCTTCTTCTTATCTTGACCGACTTGGCTTTCGTTCTCGCGGTACCAATTTAAATATCCGTTATGCAAATAATACATTGCTAATGGATGGATTTACTGGTATTAAATATAACATCAGCAAAAATGGAAATACTTTCAGCAAATACGGCTTCAATCAAGTTGGACAAAGCGGTGATTACACACTATATGAAAATATCAATGCTCTACCTCTTGCTTTCACTGCTCCATTGACAGTTGATGATATCGAACAACCAGCAACTGATAATTTAACGAGTCAGACAAACTTAATCAATGAACTTTCCGGTTTACAAGAAGAGTATTACTCTTTCTACAAACCTACATTGAAAAAACAAACAAATACGAAAATCACTAATACAACAACTGGTGTCACTTATTCTGAAATAACCGACAATCAAGCAAAAGAATTGACTTGGGAAGTCCAAGTTCCTGCAAATACACAGGCTTATTTAAGCTTATTCCCAACAAATTATGCCCAGTTGGAAAGCTCTAGTGCAACTATTACAGTAAATGGAACTTCAAGACAAACTCAAATTAATATCTCTGGTCAATATTATGATTTAGGCTACTATCCTACTGATACTACAGTAACTTTTACAACTAGTTTTTATGGAACAAAAGAAGTGAGCTTCATGGAACCAGAAGTTCTTGGACTAAATCTTATTGCCTATCAAGCTGCTATGAATCAGATTAAAAATAAAGGTGTTGATCTGACCACTTCAGGTCACAAAGCAACTGGCACAGTCAATTCAAACCAAGACAGCATGCTTGTGACAACCATTCCTTATGATGAAGGTTGGCAAGCAAAAGTTGACGGAAAAGCTGTACCTATTGAAAGCTTCCAAGATGCTTTTGTAATGATCAAAGTTCCAAAAGGCAAACACACAATTACTTTTAGTTACTTACCAAAAGGATTTAAGCTTGGCAGTATGCTATTCGTCATTTGCATCTTACTTTTTGCTCTGTATTCTTATCTTTTAGGTCGAAAAAGAATTTTAGACGGCACAGATTCCCTCAATTAAATGTTTAGACGAAAAAAGCACACCAACTAAAGTAGTTGGTGTGCTTTTTTGCCCTCTAATGGCTATTTAACGAAGTATCATACTATTTATTTATATTTCACTTCATACAAGTATAAACCCTCTGGATGTGCCGTTGGACCTGCTAAATTACGATCTTTTTTTTCGATAATTTCTGGAATTGCATCTTCCGGTATACGACCATTCCCGATTTTCAATAAAGTACCCACCAAAATACGAATCATTTTGTACAGAAACCCGTTTCCTCTAAATGTAAACAACAATTCATCTCCTGCATCATTTACTTGCATTGTTGCTTCATAAATTGTCCGTGTTTTATCTTCAATTGAACTACCTGCAGCACAAAACGAAGTAAAGTCATGCGTACCAAGCAAGTCTGGCAAAGCTCGTTCAATCTTCTTCAAATCTAATGGATAAGGGTAATAACTCGCGTAATGTCGACGGAACGGACTTCTCGGCTTGCCGATATCTACTCGAAATTGATACGTTTTTTCATGAACCATATAGCGCGCATGAAAATCTTCCGCAACAAGTTCCACTTCTTTAACTGCAATATCTTCTGGCGATTGAGTATCCAAAGCAAATCGCATACGTTCTAAAGGCCGTTCTTGCGGATAATCAAAGTGAATAACTTGTCCAACTGCATGAACACCAGAATCTGTTCGACCAGAACCAAAAACAGTAATAGTTTGTCCATTCGCCATTTTTTTTAATGTTTTTTCCAACTCATCTTGAACAGTTCGACCATTTGGTTGCTTTTGAAAACCATGAAAATTTGTACCATCGTACGCAATGATTGCTTTGTAACGTACCATTTTTTCTCTCCTTATCTTCCCATAAAAAAGAGGCTGTGACATCGTCACGGCGCCTCTCTTTTTTCATATAATAATCAATTTACTAATTTTTATCAACCACGTAATACCACTAAAATGACTGTTAATAGAGCAAAAGCGCCCATAACCATCGTATCTTGGTTGTGCCAATGAAGCATCCGATACTTCGTACGCCCTTCACCGCCTCGATAACCTCGTGCCTCCATAGCAGTTGCTAAATCTTCCGCTCGATTAAAGCTACTTACAAATAAAGGAATCAATAAAGGAATAATGGCCTTCATTTTTTGAACTAAGTTACCTTCACCGAAATCAACACCACGTGCACGTTGCGCATTCATAATTTTTTCTGTCTCATCCATCAATGTTGGCACAAAACGTAATGCAATAGACAACATCAGTGAGATTTCATGGACGGGAAAACGAACAACTTTTAGCGGACGCAATAAATATTCAATTGCATCAGATAATTCTAAAGGTGGGGTTGTCAAAGTAAGTAATGTTGACATAAAAATAATCAAAACAAATCGACAAAAAATGAAAATGCCATTCAATACACCATATTGGGTGATATTAAAAATTCCCCAATGCCAATAAACTTCGCCACCACTTGTAAATAAAACTTGTAGTGCTACAGTAAATAAAATTAACCAAATCAATGGGCGAATGCCACGAATGAAAAATTTCATGTCCACTTTTGATAATGAAACAGCGAATAAAGTAAACACCGCTAGAAGAAGATATGTTTGCCAATTATTTGCTAAAAAAATAATCCCAATAAAATAAAAACTAGCTAATAACTTTGCTCGAGGGTCTAATCTGTGAATGAATGAATCCCCTGGCATGTACCGTCCGAAAATCAATTTATTCATCATGAGCAATTCCCCCAGACAAACGTACAATTTCGTCTGCTAATTCCTCAGCTGTTAAAGGTATTTCAGACATTCTAATTCCTTTTTCACTCAATAATTCAGCAAATTCCGTTGCAGTAGGCACACCTAATTGTTTTTCTTTTAACCAATTTAAATCTTGAAAGACTTCTCTCGGTTCACCATTCTTAACGATTTTCCCTTTTTCTAAAACATAAACAAAGTCAGCATAGTTAGCCACATCATCCATTAAGTGAGTAACCAATACAATAGTAATATTTTGTTCTTTATGAAGCCGCCAAAACATCTCCATCATTTCTTTTCTTCCTTGAGGATCCAACCCTGCAGTTGGTTCATCTAAAACTAACACTTCAGGTTTCATTGCAAGAACTCCTGCAATAGCAACCCGACGCATTTGTCCACCAGATAGTTCAAAAGGTGATCGATTCAAATATGTTTCATCTAAGCCAACTTGAATCAATGCTGCCTTAGCAATTTCTAAAGCTTCTTCTTCCCCTACACCAAAGTTTTTTGGTCCAAATGCGATATCTCTAGCAACTGTTTCTTCAAATAATTGCGCTTCTGGAAACTGGAACACAATGCCCACTTTTTTACGAATTGGTTTTAGATTCTTGTTATCAGTTTCCGGAGTTATTTTTCGATCACCAATTTGTACAAAACCACTCGTTGGTTTAACCAAAGCATTCAAGTGTTGTAATAATGTTGACTTTCCACTTCCTGTGTGCCCGACCAAAGCAGTATAACTTCCTTCTTTGATTAACAGATCAATGTCAAATAATGCTCTTTGTTCAAATGGTGTATTTGGTTGATAAGTAAAGTTTACTTTCTCAAAATGGATGTCCATAACCAATTCACCATCCTTTCTTCTGTCATATATTTATCAGGAACATCTATCCCACGCTCTTTTAACGCGCTTTTTAACTTTTCTGGAAATGGTAAGTCTAATCCCAGACGAATCAAATCTGGACCAGCAGAAAATATTTCTTCCGGTGTCCCTTCGCCAACTAGTTCTCCTTCACGCATGACTAAAATACGATTTGCATTTGCAGCTTCGTCAATATCATGTGTAATAGAAATGACAGTTAATTGACTTTCTTCTTTAATTTTTTTGATAGTTGAAATAACTTCTTCTCGACCTTCAGGATCAAGCATGCTAGTTGCTTCATCTAAAATAATAATATCTGGCCGTAAAGCAACTACACCAGCAATTGCTACACGTTGTTTTTGTCCACCAGATAAGCGAGCGGGTTCTCGAGTTGCAAATTCGCTCATACGAACTTTTTCTAACGCATCTTTTACACGTACGAGCATTTCTTCGCGAGGAATACCTTGATTTTCCAAGCCAAAAGCAACATCATCTTCCACAGTTGAACCAACAAATTGATTATCTGGATTTTGAAACACCATTCCAACCATTTGCCGAATCGTCCAAATATTTTCTTCGTTAAGTGTTTGTTGTTCTACTGCTACTGTACCAGATTCTGGTAAAATCAAACCATTAATCGTTTTAGCAAGAGTCGATTTTCCAGAACCATTGTGCCCAATAATTGCAACCCATTCTCCTTTGTTAATTGTAAATGAGACATCTTTTAATGCTGGTCGAAGGTCATCAGGCTGATATGTGTAATTTATATGTTTCAAATCAATAATTGGCTCCATGCTTACTCCTTCTTCATCCTAAAGTTCTTTCTAACACTATCAAAAAAAAACTAAATTTTCAATTATTTATTGTTTGAATAAAATGTTTTTTTGTACCTTCAATAAAACATGTCAAGACAGTTAATTGAAGGTACAAAAAAACACTTTATGATGAGTGCATACTCCCCAAGCTAAAAACTTGGGGAGTAGCGCTGAGCTAGACTCGGAGCAAAGCTCCAACATCATAACACTCTAAAAGAATCATCTATAAAGTGATGTTATTAGTGTGATTTTAGACAAGTTCTAAGATAACCATTGGTGCACCATCACCGCGTCTTGGTTCTGTTTTCAAGATACGAGTGTAGCCACCTTGACGTTCTGCATAACGAGGTGCAATGTCATTGAATAATTTTTGTAAAGCTGATTCAATAACGATGTCTTCGTTTTCTTCGCGCACGCTAGCAACTTCATTACGTACAAAAGTAGCCGCTTGACGACGAGCATGCAAATCTCCACGCTTACCTAAAGTGATCATTTTTTCTGCAGTTGAGCGAACTTCTTTCGCACGAGCTTCAGTTGTCACAATACGTTCGTTGATTAATAAATCAGTTGTTAAATCACGCAACATCGCTTTACGTTGGCTAGATGTGCGTCCTAGTTTACGATAACTCACGTTGGTTTCCCTCCTTCGTAAAAGGTTTTAATCTTCTTTACGTAAACCTAAACCTAAGTCATGCAATTTTGCCTTAACTTCTTCCAATGATTTACGACCTAAGTTACGGACTTTAATCATTTCTGGCTCAGATTTATTCGTAAGTTCTTGTACAGTATTAATTCCTGCACGTTTCAAACAATTATAAGAGCGAACAGATAAGTCTAATTCTTCAATTGTCATTTCTAACATTTTTTCTTTTTGTGTTTCTTCTTTTTCGACCATGATTTCAGCATTTTTTGCTTCATCAGTTAAGTTCACAAAAATATCTAAATGTTCCGTCATGATTTTCGCAGATAAACTCATTGCTTCCAATGGTTCAATCGAACCATCTGTCCAAATCTCCATCGTCAATTTATCAAAATCTTCACGGTGACCAACACGTGTGTTTTCTACTTGGTAGTTTACACGACGAACTGGTGTGTAGATTGAATCGACTGGAAGAACACCGATTGGCATATCTTCTTTTTTATTTTCATCTGCTTGAACATAACCACGTCCAGGTTTCACAGTTAAGCGAGCATGGAACGTAGCTCCTTCAGAGACACTACAGATATACATATCTTTGTTCAGAATCTCTACATCACTATCAACGATAATATCGCCAGCAGTTACTGTAGCAGGTCCGGTAATATCGATTTCAAGGGTTTTTTCTTCTTGGCCATACATTTTAAGCGCTAAGCCTTTAATGTTCAAGATGATTTGAGTGACGTCTTCTCTAACACCTTTAATAGTAGAGAATTCATGCAGTACACCATCGATTTGAATATTAGTGATGGCAGCACCTGGCAAAGAAGATAATAAAATACGACGTAGGGAATTCCCTAAAGTAGTCCCATACCCTCTTTCAAGAGGTTCAACGATGAACTTGCCATAATCTTTTTCTTCATCAATTTTTGCGATTCTTGGTTTTTCGAACTCAATCATTCTTATCTTTACCCCTTTCAAAACGAAAAGTGTCTTGTTCAATGACGTTACTATAGAAACTCAAAATGAGCGGCACTCATTAAACACGACGGCGTTTTGGAGGGCGGGCACCATTATGAGGAACTGGAGTCACGTCACGAATTGCAGTCACTTCTAAACCTGTTGCTTGTAATGAACGAATTGCTGCTTCACGTCCAGAACCAGGTCCTTTAACTGTTACTTCAACAGTTTTTAATCCGTGTTCCATTGCTGCTTTAGTAGCAGTTTCTGCTGCCATTTGAGCGGCAAAAGGAGTTGATTTTTTGCTTCCTTTGAAACCTAATGAACCAGCTGATGACCACGCTAATGCATTTCCGTGAGTATCAGTGATCATGATGATTGTGTTGTTGAAAGTAGAGTGGATATGTGCAATCCCTGCTTCTACATTCTTTTTCACACGGCGTTTACGATTCACTTTTTTTGCTGCCATGAAGTTCTAACCTCCTTCACTTAAGAATTATTTTTTCTTGCCAGCGATAGAACGAGCTGGACCTTTACGAGTACGTGCATTGTTTTTTGTGTTTTGTCCACGAACTGGCAAACCACGACGGTGACGGATACCACGGTATGAACCGATTTCCATCAAACGTTTGATGTTTAAGTTCACTTCACGACGAAGGTCACCTTCAACTTTTAATTTGTCAACTTCAGCACGGATAGCATCTGTTTGTTCATTCGTTAAATCACGAACACGAACATCTTCAGATACACCAGCATCAGCCAAGATTTTTTGAGCAGTAGTGTTACCAATACCATAGATATAAGTAAGTGAAACTACTACACGTTTATCACGAGGAATATCTACTCCTGCAATACGAGCCATACTTGTTACACCTCCAATTATCCTTGACGTTGTTTATGTTTTGGATTTGCTGGGCAAATCACCATAACGCGTCCTTTACGACGAATTACTTTACAATGTTCACACATTGGTTTTACTGATGGTCTTACTTTCATGATAATACCTCCTGTAGTTTTACGGAGTACAATTATTTAAAGCGATAAGTGATACGGCCACGGCTTAAATCGTATGGAGACAATTCAACCGTTACTTTGTCACCAGGTAAGATACGGATATAATGCATACGAATTTTACCTGAAACAGTAGCAAGAACTTGGTGTCCGTTTTCTAGTTCAACTTTAAACATTGCATTCGGCAAAGTTTCGACGACTGTACCTTCGACTTCAATCATATCTTCTTTTGCCACGCACAGTACCTCCTTGTACTTGTTTCGCATTTTCACACGATAAAATGGCGGAAACTGCAGTTCCCACCTCAAAATTCTCAAAATGGATCATCTAGAGGAATCTCTAGAAGTCGGACTGACATATTCTATCATAATTTATTGAACTTTACAAGAGTAACTGCATAAAGCAAGTTGGCTACGGGCAATCATGCTATTTTTCAATGATTTTTTGTACATCAGTAAACACAGCATCGATTTCACGATCACCATCAATAGTATGAAGCAAACCGTGATCTTTATAAAAAGCAAGGATTGGTTCACTATTTTTGATGTTGATAGCCAGACGATTTTTAACCGTCTCAGGTTTATCATCTTCTCTTTGATAGAATTCATGCCCCCCACAACGATCACATGTATCTTCAATTTTTGTAGGATTGAAAATTTTGTGATAAGTTGCTCCACAATTGCTGCAGATGAAACGGCCAGCTAATCGCTCAACCAAAACTTCTTCACCAACATGGATATCAATGACAGCATCAATTTTTTTATTTAAATCTTTTAGCATTACGTCTAGAGCTTCAGCCTGCTCGATTGTACGAGGAAAGCCATCTAATAAAAAGCCTTTCTCTGTATCAGGTTCTACTAGGCGCTCTTTCACGATTCCATTTGTTACTTCATCAGGAACTAATGCACCTTTATCCATATAAGACTTTGCTTCCAAGCCTAGAGCTGTTTCATTTTGGATAGCCGCACGAAACATGTCTCCAGTTGAGATATGAGGAATACCATAAGCATCAATGATTTTTTCAGCTTGTGTTCCTTTTCCCGCACCTGGCAGCCCCATTAAAATGAGGTTCATTGCTTTCCCTCCTAATAAATGTGAGAACGTGTGTTGAGGAAAGAACCTCAACACGCTTTCTTACTTATTCGATAAAGCCAACATACTTGCGTTTCAGCATTAAGCCTTCTAACTGTTTTGCAGTTTCTAAAGCTACACCAATAACAATCAGTAAGCTTGTACCACCTAACCCAATCGATTGTGGTAAATCCCAAATCATCTGAGCGATAATTGGTAATAAAGCCACAAGTCCAAGGAAGATTGCACCAACTGTACTCAATCTCATTAATAAGCTTGAGACATACTCCTCAGTCCCCTTACCAGGGCGCACGCTAGGTATATAACTTCCTTGTTTTTGTAAGTTCTCCGCTAATTTCTCAGGGTTAACTTGGACAAAAGCGTAGAAAAATGTAAATGCAATAATCAAAACAGTATAAATCGTTGCACCAGGCACCGTATTATAATTGAAAATTTGCATCATGATTTTATACCAATTTTCAGACCCAAATCTACCACTTAATGCTTGTAAAACAGCATTAGGAGTAGCAATAAACGAACTAGCGAAAATAACCGGAATAACACCAGCAGCATTTACTTTTAATGGTAAATAACTACTTGTTGGTGCACCTGCTACACGCTTCGTATATTGAATTGGAATCTTGCGTTCAGCTTGTTGGAAAAATGTTACAAATGTCACGATCAATAAAACCGCGATAAGTAAAACGGCAATAAAAATTGCAGATTTCCAAATATCAGAAGAATCAATATTTACAAAGTAATCTTCGTAAATTTCTTTGATACTATCAGGTAATCGAGAAATGATACCTGCGAAAATAATCATTGATACACCGTTTCCGATTCCCTTTTCTGTAATTTGCTCTCCTAACCATGTAACAAACATTGTACCGGCAGTTAAAATTAAACCTATCGTTACATATGTAGACACGTTTGGATTGCTTACAAAGCCTAATTGAGCGTATTGATTAAATCCAGCAGTAATCCCTACTGATTGAACAAAAGCCAAAACTAATGTTAAATAGCGAGTAGCTTGATTTAATTTCTTACGTCCAACTTCTCCTTGCTTCGACCATTCAACAAAACGAGGAACAATGTCCATTTGTAATAATTGAATGACGATTGAAGCAGTAATGTATGGCGAGACCCCCATTGAGAAAATAGAAAAGTTTTGCATTGCACTACCACTTACCAAGTTCAACATGTTGAAAAATGGTAAAGAAGAAAGATTTTGTAATGTACTAGCATTCACGCCTGGTACCGTAATATGGGCACCCAGACGGAAAACAAATAGTACAAATACAGTAAAGAAAATTTTAGATCGAATGTCTCTTACTTTAAAAGCATCTTTTAATAGTTTAAACATTAGATCACCTCGATTGAACCACCAGCCGCTTCAATAGCGTCTTGAGCTGCTTTCGAGAATTTAGCTGCTTTAACAGTTAATTTTTTAGTTAATTCACCGTTAGCTAATACTTTAATCCCAGCTTTTTCGTTTTTAACGATTCCAGCTTCAACTAAAGCAACAGGTGTTACTTCTGCACCATCTTCAAAACGGTTCAAAATATCTAAGTTGATGACAGCATATTCTTTACGATTTACGTTAGTAAATCCGCGTTTTGGTAAACGACGGAATAATGGAGTTTGTCCACCTTCGAATCCTAAACGTACACCACCGCCTGAACGAGCTTTTTGACCTTTTTGACCGCGTCCAGAAGTTTTTCCGTTACCAGATGAAGTACCACGACCAACGCGATTGCGTACTTGGCGTGAACCCTCTGCAGGTTTTAATTCATGAAGTTTCATAGGTTTGGCACCTCCTTAAATAATCTAGTTCTTAATTATTAGACTTCTTCAACGTCCACTAGGTGAGAAACAGTATTGATCATACCTTTAATAGCTTCATTAGAAGGCTTAACCACTGAACTGTTAATCTTTGTAAGACCCAACGCTTTAACAGTGTCACGTTGGTTTTGAGGACGTCCGATAATACTGCGTTTTAAAGTAACTTTTAATTCAGCCATTATTTTTGTCCTCCTTATCCGATAATTTCTTCAACTGATTTGCCACGAAGTTCTGCAACTTCTTCAGCACGTTTCAATTGTTTCAAACCTTCAACAGTTGCACGAACAACGTTGATTGGTGTATTTGAGCCTAATGATTTAGAAGTGATATCAGCTACCCCTGCTAATTCTAATACGGCACGAACTGGTCCACCAGCAGCAACCCCAGAACCTTCTACAGCAGGTTTCATTAGGATTCTACCACCACTAAAAGTACCGATAACTTCGTGTGGGATTGTTGAACCGACCATTGGTACTTCAACTAAGTTTTTCTTCGCATCTTCAATTGCTTTACGGATTGCTTCTGGTACTTCTTGAGCTTTACCAGTACCGAAACCTACGTGTCCGTTTTTATCACCGACAACAACTAAAGCAGCAAAGCGTAGACGACGTCCACCTTTAACAACTTTTGTTACACGGTTGATTGCAACAACGCGGTCTTCTAATTCCAAATGTTTTGGATCAATGTAAACCATGAATGGTATTCCTCCTTCTTCTAAAATTCTAGTCCATTTTCGCGAGCAGCTTCAGCTAAAGCTTGCACACGGCCATGGTAAAGGTATCCACCACGGTCAAAGACTACTACTTTAATGCCTTTTTCAGCTGCGCGTTCAGCAACTAATTTACCCACAGCAGTAGCTGTTTCTGTTTTTGTTCCACCTGAAATTTCTTTATCCAAGGTAGAGGCACTTGCTAGCGTTACACCCGCTACGTCATCAATTAATTGCGCGTAGATGTTTTTATTAGAACGGAAAACGTTCAAGCGTGGGCGCTCAGCAGTACCAGAGATATTATTACGTACACGACGATGTCTCTTTTGACGTGTTTTATTCTTATCTGGTTTTGTAATCACAATTGTCACCTCTTTAATAATGCTAGCCGTTAGGCCGCGAATCGTAATTTGAACAAATTACGATTATTTACCAGTTTTACCTTCTTTACGGCGTACATATTCACCAACATAGCGAATACCTTTACCTTTATAAGGTTCTGGAGGACGAGTACCACGAATGTTCGCAGCTAATTCGCCAACTGCTTCTTTGTTCGCACCTTTAACAATTACTTGTGTATTGGCAGGAACTTCAACTGTAACACCAGCTGGTGGTGTAATTTCTACTGGATGAGAATAACCAACGTTCAATACAAGTTTTGAACCTTGTAATTGTGCACGGTATCCAACCCCAATAAGTTCTAATGCTTTTTGGAAACCTTCACTAACACCGACAACCATGTTGTTGAAGTTAGCACGAGTTGTTCCATGGATTGTTTTCATTTCTTTACTGTCGTTTGGACGAGTGAAAGTAACTTCATTTCCTTCAATATTCATAGTAATATCTGAAGAAAAAGTACGTGTTAATTCACCTTTAGGTCCTTTAACTGTAATATCATTTCCATCTTGAGTAACAGTTACTCCTGCAGGAATGACTACGATTTTATTTCCGATACGGCTCACTTAAAGACACCTCCTTGTAGATTCTACTTAATTACCATACGTAAGCGATAACTTCGCCGCCGACATTTTTTTCACGAGCTTCTTTGTCAGTGATAACACCGTCAGAAGTCGAAATAATTGCGATACCTAAACCATTTAATACTTTTGGTACTTCGTCAGCTTTGACATAAGCACGCAATCCTGGTTTAGAAATACGTTTTAAGTTTGTGATAACACGTTCACCGTTTTTACCAAATTTTAGGAAAACACGGATTACGCCTTGTTTGTCATCTTCGATATATTCAACATCACGGACGAAACCTTCACGTTTCAAGATTTCAGCGATGTCACGTTTGATTTTTGATGCAGGTACTTCTAAAGACTCATGTTTAACCATGTTTGCATTACGGATACGAGTTAGAAAATCTGCAATTGGATCTGTCATGACCATTGAACTAATTACCTCCTTCTTATGCGAATTTACTTTTTACCAGCTAGCTTTCTTCACGCCGGGAATTTGACCTTTATAGGCAAGTTCGCGGAAGCAAATACGGCAAAGATGGAACTTACGATAAACTGAATGTGGACGTCCGCAACGTTCGCAACGAGTATAAGCTTGTGTTGAATGTTTTGCAGGACGTTTGTTTTTAGCAATCATTGATTTTTTAGCCACGTAGTTCGCCTCCTTTAATTATTTTTGGAATGGCATACCTAATTGTGTTAACAACTCACGAGATTCTTCATCTGAGTTAGCTGTTGTTACAATAACGATGTCCATACCGCGTACTTTATCTACTAAATCATAATCTACTTCTGGGAAGATCAATTGTTCTTTAATACCTAAAGTATAGTTTCCACGACCGTCAAAGGCTTTTTTACTTACACCATGGAAATCACGTACACGTGGTAGTGAAACTGAAACCAATTTGTCTAAGAATTCATACATTCTTTCTCCGCGCAAAGTAACTTTTGCACCAATTGGCATTCCTTCACGTAAACGGAATCCAGCGATTGATTTTTTTGCTTTAGTAATCATTGGTTTTTGTCCAGTGATTAAAGTTAATTCTTCAACTGCTTTGTCTAAGTTTTTAGCGTTTGATACCGCATCACCAACACCCATGTTGATGACGATTTTTTCAACTTTAGGTGTTTGCATAACAGAGCTATAGTCGAATTTTTCCATCAATGATGGAGTAATTTCTTTAAGATATTTTTCTTTTAGGCGGTTCATTCAGTAAGACCCTCCTTCCTTAAAATTATTATTTATCTAGAACTTCACCGGTTTTTTTAGAAACACGGACTTTTTTGCCATCTACTTCTTTGTAGCCAACTCGGCCAGCTACACCAGTAGAGTCGATCACCATCACGTTAGAAACATGAACTGGAGCTTCCATCTCAACAATACCACCTTGAGGAGCAGCCTGAGAAGGTTTTTGGTGTTTTTTGACAATATTCACACCTTCGACAATGACTTTATCTTTTTTAGGAAACGCTGCTAATACAACGCCTTCTTTATTTTTGTCTTTTCCAGTGATAACTTTAACTTTATCGCCTTTTTTAACAAACATAACTGTTTCGCACCTCCTTTGATAAGTGTCTCAAGATTATAAAACTTCTGGTGCTAGTGAAACGATCTTCATGAAGTTGTTTTCACGTAGTTCACGTGCAACTGGCCCAAAGATACGTGTTCCACGAGGGCTTTTATCATCACGAATAATCACTGCAGCATTTTCATCAAACTTAATGTATGAACCGTCTGTACGACGAGCTCCTGATTTTGTTCGAACGATAACGGCTTTAACGACGTCACCTTTTTTGACAACCCCACCTGGCGTTGCTTGTTTAACCGTAGCAACGATAACATCACCGATATTAGCAGTTTTACGACCAGATCCACCAAGGACTTTGATCGTCAAAATTTCACGTGCGCCTGAATTGTCAGCGACTTTTAAACGACTTTCTGCTTGGATCACGTTGTGTATCCTCCTTTCAGATTTTGCATTCAATCTATATAGGAAAATCTCGTGTTATTAGATAATAACTGCTTCTTCGACTACTTCTAGTAAACGGAAACGTTTTGTAGCTGATAATGGACGAGTTTCCATAATTCTCACGATATCTCCCACTTTGGCAGTGTTGTTTTCATCATGCACTTTGTATTTCTTAGAATAGTTCATGCGTTTGCCATAGATAGGGTGATTTTTCTTAGTTTCGACAGCAACGGTGATTGTTTTATCCATTTTGTCTGAAACTACACGACCTTGATAAACCTTGCGTTGATTTCTTTCTTCAGTCATACGCTTAATGGCCTCCTTCCATAATTACTTAGCTTGTTCACGCAATACAGTTTTGATGCGTGCAATCGATTTACGTACTTCTTTAATACGTGCAGTGTTTTCTAATTGACCTGTTGCTAATTGGAATCTAAGATTAAACAATTCTTCTTTTAATTGTTTTTCTTGATCAAGCATTTCGGCAGTGGTTAATTCTCTGATTTCTTTAACCTTCATTCGATTCACCACCCATTTCCTCACGTTTTACGATCTTAGTTTTCATTGGTAATTTGTGAGAAGCTAGACGTAACGCTTCACGAGCTACCTCTTCAGGAACGCCTGCAATTTCAAACATGATTTTACCACGTTTTACTGGTGCAACCCATCCTTCAGGTGCCCCTTTACCAGAACCCATACGTACCCCAATTGCTTTGGCAGTATAAGATTTGTGAGGGAAAATTTTAATCCATACTTTCCCACCACGTTTCATGTAACGAGTCATTGCGATACGAGAAGCTTCGATTTGTCGGTTTGTAATCCAGTGTGAATCAACAGCTTGTAAGCCATATTCACCAAATGCGATTTCTTTACCACCTTTAGCTTCACCACGCATTTTTCCGCGGAATTCACGACGGTGTTTTACACGTTTAGGTACTAACATGATTATTTCCCTCCTTTCTCAGTGTTTTTTTTAGTTGGAAGAATTTCTCCACGATAGATCCACACTTTAACTCCTAGTTTTCCGTATGTTGTATCTGCTTCTTCCCATGCATAATCGATATCCGCACGTAATGTATGAAGAGGAACAGTTCCTTCTGAGTATCCTTCTGAACGTGCAATATCAGCACCATTTAAGCGTCCAGATACTTGAGTTTTGATCCCTTTAGCGCCTGCACGCATTGAACGTTGGATAGCTTGTTTTTGCGCACGACGGAAAGCTACACGGTTTTCTAATTGACGTGCAATTCCTTCGCCCACTAATTTAGCATCTAAATCTGGTTTTTTGATTTCCACGATGTTGATGTGAATTCTTTTACCAGTTAATTTATTTAATTCTTTTCTTAGGCTTTCAACTTCAGAACCGCCTTTACCAATAACCATACCTGGTTTAGCTGTGTGGATTGAAATGTTTACGCGATTTGCAGCACGTTCGATTTCAACAGTTGACACAGCGGCATCAGCAAGTTTAGTTGAAATAAATTTACGGATTCTTAGATCTTCGTGTAAGAATTCAGCATACTCTTTTTCAGCATACCATTTAGCATCCCAGTCGCGGATGATGCCTACACGCATTCCAATTGGATGTACTTTTTGACCCACTGATTATCCCTCCTTATTTTTCTGATACGACTACTGTAATATGACTTGTACGTTTATTGATTGGAGAAGCTGAACCTTTTGCGCGTGGACGGAAACGTTTCATTGTTGGTCCTTCGTTAATAAAAGCTTCAGATACTACTAAATTTTCAACGTCTAAGTCAAAATTATTTTCTGCATTTGCAACTGCTGACATCAAGACTTTCTCGATGATTCCAGCAGATTTGTTCGGTGTGAATTTCAAAATTGAAATTGCATCCGCAACACTTTTACCTCTGATAAGGTCAATTACTAAACGGGCTTTTCGAGGTGAAGTGCGAACTGTTTTTGCAGTTGCTTTAGCTGATGTGATTTGTTCTGCCATTTGGATTTATCCTCCCCTCAAATTAGCGTTTAGTTTTCTTATCGTCTGCAGCGTGGCCACGATAAGTTCTTGTTGGTGCAAATTCACCTAATTTGTGTCCTACCATGTCTTCTTGGATGTAAACTGGTACATGTTTACGTCCATCATAAACTGCGATGGTATATCCAACAAAACTTGGGAATACTGTTGATCTACGTGACCAAGTTTTGATAACTTTTTTCTTTTCAACCCCCGCTTGAGCTTCAACTTTTTTCATTAAATGCTCATCGACGAAAGGTCCTTTCTTTAAACTACGACCCATGGTGAACCTCCTCTCAAAATGTGCGACACATGGTCAAAGAAATTATTTAGTCTTGCGACGACGTACGATAAGTTTGTCTGATTGGGCTTTCTTGTTACGAGTTTTGTAACCAAGAGCTGGTTGACCCCAAGGAGAAACTGGTGCTTTACGTCCGATCGGAGCTTTACCTTCACCACCACCGTGTGGGTGATCGTTAGGGTTCATTACGCTACCACGTACTGTTGGGCGTTTGCGCATCCAACGAGAGCGTCCAGCTTTACCGATGTTAATAAGTTCATGTTGTTCATTACCTACAGAACCGATAGTTGCACGGCATGCAGCTAAAATCATACGAACTTCACCAGAGTTTAAGCGGATCAATACATATTTGCCTTCTTTACCAAGTACTTGAGCACTTGTACCAGCAGAACGAATTAATTGTCCACCTTTACCAGGTTTCATTTCGATGTTATGGATAACAGTACCAACTGGAATGTTTTCCAAAGGAAGAGCATTACCAACTTTGATATCTGCATCTGGACCTGAAACAAGTTTCATTCCAACTTGTAGTCCTTTTGGTGCTAAGATGTAAGCTTTCACTCCATCTTCGTAGTGTACTAACGCGATGTTTGCTGAACGGTTTGGATCATATTCGATCGTTTGAACAGTAGCAACAACGTTATCTTTGTTACGTTTGAAGTCGATTACGCGGTATTGACGTTTGTGTCCGCCGCCTTGATGACGTACAGTGATGCGACCGTTGTTATTACGACCAGCATGGTTTTTCAATGGTTGTAACAATGATTTTTCAGGTGTTGATGTTGTGATTTCAGCAAAATCAGAACCTGTCATGTTACGACGACCATTTGAGGTAGGTTTGTACTTTTTAATCGCCACGTTTTTCCCTCCTATTTATAATAAGTTTTCAAGATAGTGCTTATTCAGCAGCTTCGAATAATTGAATTTCTTTTGAATCTTCTGTTAATGTAACAATCGCTTTGCGACGTTTTTTAGTGTATCCCGCATGTTTGCCCATACGCTTGAATTTCGCACGAACATTCACGATGTTCACGTTTTTGACTTTAACGTCAAAAGCAGCTTCTACCGCTTGTTTTACTAAAGTTTTGTTTACGCGAGTGTCAACTTCGAAAGTATACTTTTTATCATCCATAGCAAGCATAGATTTTTCAGTGATCACTGGGCGTTTGATTACGTCTAGTAAGTTCATTATGCAAGCACCTCCTCAATTTGAGTAAGAGCAGTTTGTGTTGCTAACACTTTCACGTTAGAAACAACGTCTAGAACACTAACATTATCAGAAGTTACTACAGAAACGTTTGATAAGTTACGTGCAGATAAAGCAGCGAACTCATTGCCAGTTTCTAAAACTACTAATACTTTAGCGTCTACAGATAAGTTAGCAAGAACTTCTTTAAATTCTTTTGTTTTTGGTGCGTCAAAGCTTAATGCATCAACAACAACCAAGTTATTTGAAGCAACTTTTTCTGATAAAACAGATTTCATTGCTAAACGACGAACTTTTTTAGGAAGTTTGTAGCTGTAAGAACGTGGTGTTGGTCCGAAAACTACGCCACCTCCACGCCATTGTGGTGAGCGGATAGATCCTTGACGAGCACGACCTGTTCCTTTTTGACGCCATGGTTTACGTCCACCGCCGCGAACAGCGCTACGATTTTTAACCGCATGTGTTCCTTGTCTTAATGAAGCACGTTGCATAACGATTGCATCGTAAACAACACTTTCATTAGGTTCGATTCCGAAAATTTCTTCGTTAAGTGTGATTTCACCGTTTTGGCTACCATCTTGTTTGAATAATGCTACATTCGGCATTCCTTAGTTCCTCCTTTCTTCCTACTATTATTTAGCTTTCACAGCTGATTTGATAGTGATTAATGATTTCTTAGCTCCAGGAACGTTACCTTTAATTAAGATTACGTTTCTTTCTGCGTCAACGCGAACAACTTCCAAGTTTTGGATTGTCACGCGGTTGCCACCCATACGGCCAGCAAGACGTTTATTTTTGAATACACGGTTAGGTGCAACTGGACCCATTGACCCAGGACGACGATGGTAACGAGAACCGTGAGCCATTGGTCCGCGGCTTTGGCCGTGACGTTTGATAACCCCTTGGAATCCTTTACCTTTCGTAGTACCTGTTACATCAATAATGTCTCCTGCTTGGAAAACATCTACTGTAACTTCTTTTCCTACTTCATATTCTCCTAGCTCAACATTTTTGAATTCACGAATGAAGCGCTTAGGAGCCGTGTTTGCTTTTGCAACATGACCTTTCGCAGGTTTGTTTGATAAAACTTCACGCATATCTTGGTAACCAACTTGAATAGCTTCGTAGCCATCAGTTTCCATTGTTTTCACTTGTAGTACTACGTTTGGAGTAGCTTCTACAACAGTTACTGGAATTAATTCACCAGATTCAGTGAAGATTTGTGTCATTCCCACTTTTTTCCCTAAGATTCCTTTGGTCATGAGTACACCTCCATTAATTTAATTTTTTATAGTTTGATTTCGATGTTTACACCAGATGGTAAGTCTAGCTTCATCAAAGCATCAACAGTTTTTGGTGTTGGGTTCACAATGTCAATTAGACGTTTGTGAGTACGCATTTCGAATTGTTCGCGAGAATCTTTGTATTTATGAGTCGCACGAATAACAGTGTAAAGACTACGTTCTGTTGGTAATGGAATTGGACCAGATACACTAGCTCCAGTTCTTTTTGCAGTTTCTACAATTTTATCCGCTGATTGATCTAAAATACGGTGTTCATACGCTTTTAAACGGATACGAATTTTTTGTTTTGCCATCTTGTTCCCTCCTTCGCCTATTTTGAAAAGTAGACATAGCTCCACGAAAATTTCCGTCACGCTCGTTCGTGGCAAAGCGTCCGGGCGTGTCGCAACCTCTCGTTTCTTAGCCGACAAGAATCAACCTGATTCCGTCTGTGCAATTCACCAAGGTAAACGCACCTTTGTAATTATAGTATATTAAAACATACAACGCAAGGCTTTTTCTTTGGAAATTCAATTTATTTTCATATTTTTTCATAAAAAAAGAAAAAGCTCGAAACAATCACTAACAATGATTGTTTCGAGCTTTTAAGTCCGAATATAATGTTGCTTTGAGTAAGCTTAAAAATTAAGCTTTGATTTCAGTAACGACACCAGCACCAACTGTACGTCCGCCTTCACGGATTGAGAATTTAGTACCGTTTTCGATAGCGATTGGGTGAATTAATTCAACTTCCATAGTTACGTTGTCGCCAGGCATAACCATTTCAGTTCCTTCTGGTAATTCAACAACACCAGTTACGTCTGTTGTACGGAAGTAGAATTGTGGACGGTAGTTAGTGAAGAATGGAGTATGACGTCCACCTTCTTCTTTAGTCAACACGTATACTTCTGCAGAGAATTTTGTATGAGGTGTGATTGTACCTGGTTTAGCTAAAACTTGACCACGTTGGATATCATCACGTGAAACACCACGTAATAAAGCACCAATGTTATCGCCTGCTTCAGCGTAATCCAATAATTTACGGAACATTTCAACACCAGTTACAGTTGTTTTTGAAGTTTCTTCAGCAATACCAACAACTTCAACTTCGTCACCAACGCGAACTTGTCCACGTTCAACACGACCAGTTGCAACAGTACCACGACCAGTGATTGAGAATACATCTTCAACTGGCATCATGAATGGTTTGTCGTTGTCACGTTCTGGAGTTGGGATATATTCGTCAACTGCAGCCATTAATTCAAGGATTTTTTCTTCGTATGAAGCGTCGCCTTCTAAAGCTTTCAAAGCTGAACCAGCAACAACAGGAACATCGTCACCAGGGAATTCGTATTCTGTTAATAAGTCACGAACTTCCATTTCAACTAATTCTAATAATTCTTCATCGTCAACCATGTCAACTTTGTTCAAGAATACAACGATGTAAGGAACACCAACTTGACGTGACAATAGAATATGTTCACGAGTTTGAGGCATAGGACCATCAGCAGCAGAAACTACTAAGATAGCTCCATCCATTTGTGCAGCACCAGTGATCATGTTTTTAACGTAGTCCGCGTGTCCTGGGCAGTCAACGTGAGCATAGTGACGTGTGTCAGTTTCATATTCAACGTGAGCTGTTGAGATAGTGATTCCGCGTTCACGTTCTTCTGGAGCACCATCGATTTGATCGTAAGCCATAGCTTGGCCGCCGTTTTTCTTAGATAGTACAGTTGTGATTGCAGCTGTTAATGTAGTTTTACCATGGTCAACGTGGCCAATAGTACCAATGTTAACGTGTGGTTTAGAACGGTCAAATTTTTCTTTTGCCATTTTAAAATGTCCTCCCAAAATACAATATAATTTTTTATTTATCTGATAGGAACATGATGTACTCAACGTACATCACATGCCCATATCATCGATAGTTATTTTACACGAAACTATATTAAAAATATAGTCTCTTTAGATAATCTCTTTACGTGATTATCAAGTTTTTAAGAAATTATTCAGCTTTTCCGCCGTTTTTCTTAATGATTTCTTCTTGAACTGATTTTGGTACATCTTCGTAGTGGTCAAATGTCATAGTAAACGTACCACGACCTTGAGTAGCTGAACGAAGCGTTGTAGCATAACCAAACATTTCAGCAAGAGGAACCATAGCACGAACAACTTGTTGTCCGCCAGCGCGAGCTTCCATACCTTCAACGCGACCACGACGTGCAGTAACGTGTCCCATAACATCACCTAAGTAATCTTCTGGAATAACTACTTCAACAGCCATAATTGGTTCAAGGATAACTGGATTAGCTTTCTTAGCTGCCGCACGTAATGCCATAGAAGCAGCAACACGGAAGGCAGTTTCATTTGAATCGACATCATGGTATGAACCATCGTAAAGTTTTGCTTTGATATCAACTAATGGATATCCAGCTAAGACACCATTTTCCATAGCATCTTTCAAACCTGTTTCAACAGCTGGGATGTATTCACGTGGAACAACCCCACCGACGATTGCATTTTCAAATTCAAAGCCGCCGCCTTCTTCGTTTGGAGTAAATTCAATCCATACATGACCGTATTGACCTTTACCGCCAGACTGACGTACAAACTTACCTTCGGCTTGAGTACCAGCACGGAAAGTTTCACGGTAAGATACTTGAGGAGCACCTACGTTAGCTTCAACTTTAAATTCGCGACGCATACGGTCTACGATGATGTCTAAGTGAAGTTCACCCATACCAGCGATAACAGTTTCGCCTGTTTCCACGTTTGTTTCAGCACGGAAAGTAGGATCTTCTTCAGATAGTTTTTGAAGAGCAACACCCATTTTATCTTGGTCAGCTTTTGATTTAGGTTCAATAGCGACTTGGATAACTGGTTCTGGGAATTCCATTGATTCAAGAATTACTAAATTCTTTTCGTCACAAAGTGTGTCCCCAGTTGTTGTATCTTTCAAACCAACAGCAGCAGCGATATCTCCAGCGTAAACTTCAGAGATTTCTGAACGTGAGTTAGCGTGCATCTGTAAGATACGACCAACACGTTCGCGTTTGCCTTTTGTTGCGTTTTGTACGTATGAACCTGATTTTAAAACACCAGAGTACACACGGAAGAAAGTTAAACGACCTACGAATGGGTCAGTCATAACTTTAAATGCTAATGCTGAGAATGGAGCTTCATCGTCTGCAGGACGTAGAACTTCTTCATCAGTTTTAGGATCAATCCCTTTAATAGCAGGAATATCTAATGGTGATGGTAAGTAATCAAGAACAGCGTCCAATAACAATTGAACCCCTTTATTCTTGAATGCTGAACCACACAATACTGGATAGAAGTCTACATTAAGTGTTGCACGACGAATACCTTCTTTTAACTCAGCTTCAGTGATTTCTTCACCTTCTAAGTATTTCAAAGTAAGTTCTTCATCAGTTTCAGCAACTGCTTCAACTAATTTTTCGCGCCATTCTTCAGCTAGTTCAAGATATTCTTCTGGAATTTCTCGTTCTTCAATTTCAGTACCTAAATCATTTGTATAGATTTCAGCCTTCATTGTTACAAGGTCAATAATTCCTGTGAAGTCATCTTCAGCACCAATTGGTAATTGAATTGGGTGAGCATTTGCTTGCAAACGGTCATGTAAAGTTGATACTGAATATAAGAAGTCAGCACCGATCTTATCCATTTTGTTTGCAAATACAATACGAGGTACACCATAAGTTGTAGCTTGACGCCAAACTGTTTCAGTTTGAGGTTCTACACCTGATTGTGCATCAAGAACTGTAACAGCACCATCAAGTACACGTAATGAACGTTCAACTTCAACAGTGAAGTCTACGTGTCCTGGTGTGTCGATGATGTTGATTCGGTGACCCTTCCATTGTGCAGTTGTTGCAGCAGAAGTGATCGTAATTCCACGTTCTTGTTCTTGTTCCATCCAGTCCATTTGTGAAGCTCCTTCATGAGTTTCACCAATTTTATGGATTTTACCAGTATAGTACAAGATACGTTCAGTAGCAGTTGTTTTACCAGCATCAATATGGGCCATGATACCGATATTACGAGTATTATCTAAAGAAAATTCTCTGGTCATTCTCCTTGTTTCTCCTCTCTTTACTATCTAGTTGCTAAAAATAAGGACATCTTCTGAGGTCGGCATAAAGCCGACCAAACAGAGAGAATCTTACCAGCGGTAGTGAGCAAACGCACGGTTAGCATCTGCCATTTTATGAGTGTCTTCGCGTTTTTTAACAGAAGCACCTGTATTGTTTGCAGCATCCATGATTTCTTTAGCTAGACGTTCTTCCATTGTGTGTTCACCGCGCAAGCGAGCGTAGTTTACTACCCAACGAAGACCTAGAGTTGTACGACGTTCAGGGCGAACTTCAACTGGTACTTGATAGTTTGAACCCCCAACACGACGTGCTTTAACTTCAAGAACAGGCATTACATTTTTCATTGCTTGTTCAAACACTTCTAATGGATCGTTACCTGTAGATTCTTTGATTAAATCAAAGGCATTATAGATAATGTTAGCTGCAATCCCGCGTTTTCCATCAACCATTACACGGTTGATTAAGCGAGTTACTAATTTTGAGTTATAAATAGGATCTGGTAAAACATCACGTTTTGCAACAGGACCTTTACGTGGCATCCGTAACTCCTCCTTCCGAAATATAGTTCTTAGTATTTACCTCTTATATAGAAGTAAAGTTTAATTGTTTGTTTGGCTAATTAATTAAAATTAAGCTTTAGGTTTCTTAGTACCGTATTTAGAACGGCTTTGTTTACGATCGTTAACACCAGCAGTATCTAGTGCACCACGAACGATGTGGTAACGTACCCCTGGTAAGTCTTTTACACGTCCACCGCGTAATAATACAACGCTATGTTCTTGTAAGTTATGACCAATCCCTG
Organism: Enterococcus sp. AAFC-DPL-6103; assembly: GCF_058216595.1. NCBI lineage: Bacteria > Bacillati > Bacillota > Bacilli > Lactobacillales > Enterococcaceae > Enterococcus > Enterococcus sp. AAFC-DPL-6103. The sequence goes on along the minus strand of NZ_CM177102.1, from coordinate 53,010 downwards.
GGATATAAGCAGTAACTTCAATCAAGTTTGACAAACGAACACGAGCATATTTACGTAAAGCTGAGTTCGGTTTTTTAGGTGTCATAGTTCCCACACGAGTTGCTACCCCACGTTTTTGAGGAGAGTTCACGTTAGTTTGAGTTTTCTTAAAGCTGTTATATCCTTTGTTCAAAGCAGGTGAATTTGATTTTTCCACCTTTGATTTACGAGGTTTACGTACTAATTGGTTAATTGTAGGCATTCCTTGTTTCCTCCTTCCCTCATTCGCATCTAGTTCCACACATCCAGGTGGTTCTTTTTTTGCGATAAAAAATAAATGCAATGTCTGCATCTTTATCAAATATGCTTTGATAAACAGTCAGCACGTCTCTTTACAGAGACCTGTAGATAAAGCACCTTCGTTAGAATAGCATGAATGAAAACCCATGTCAACTTGTTCCATATTTTTTTTGAAAATCATTCAAATTGACTCTAAAGAAAGGTATCTTTTTACTGAAATAAACGCTAAAATAAGCTGGAAAGCTCAAACTCAAAAAAAGGGGAAAGCAAACATGAATCTAAAACAACAGGCTGGTATCGAAGCCGCAAAATTTGTCAAAGATGGTATGATCGTTGGTCTCGGAACTGGATCTACTGCTTATTATATGGTAGAAGAACTTGGTCGCCGGATGAGAGAAGAGGGACTAAAAATCGTAGGTGTAACAACATCAAATGCAACGAAAGAACAAGCCGAAAAACTCGGTATTCCATTAAAGAGTATTGATGATGTTGTTGAAGTTGACCTAACGATTGATGGTGCAGACGAAATCAGTACTGATTTTCAAGGAATTAAAGGCGGAGGTGCGGCCTTACTATTCGAAAAAATCGTCGCTACCTATTCAAAAGAAACGATTTGGATCGTCGATGAATCAAAACTAGTCGAAAAACTCGGGAATTTTCCTCTCCCTGTTGAAGTTATCCCATATGGTTCACAACAGTTGCTACGTCTATTTGAAGCAAAAGGTTTTCATCCAGTTTTACGAAAAACAACGAATGGTGAAACCCTTAAAACTGATAGTGGACATTTCATTATTGATTTACATCTTCAAACTATTGAACAGCCAGAAACACTTGCCGACTACTTAGATAATCTTGTTGGTGTTGTTGAACATGGCTTATTCTTGAATCTTGTTTCAAAAGTAGTTGTCGGATCTGACAATGGAGTGCAAATTTTGGATACACCACACGCTCCTAAAGTATAGTATTTCCAGATAAACCTTCTAGATAAAATCCGCTAAAATACTATCTTTTTTATGGACTTTATGCTAAATTTTTACTATTGTATTCTGTTTAAAAATCACCGCTAGAAAGGAATCATCATGAAAATTATTGGTTATGCACGCACAACCATAAACGATGTTGATTTAACAACTCAGGTTGAACAACTATCTACCTTTGGTTGTCAGGAAATTTTCCATGAAACGTACGAATCAAAAGATGCTGAGACAATGATCAAATTAGAATCCGTCATTGAACAAATGCAACAAGGAGACACACTTGTCATTTGCCAACTGCATCGTCTTGGCAAATCAACGAGACAATTAACGGAATTCACAAAACTTTTTAACGATCGTGGGCTTCACTTAGTAAGTATTGCCGAAGAAATCGATACTCGTAAACCAATGGGCAAAATTTACTTTCAATTGATGGAAGGTCTAGCTACGATGGAATGCTCATTGATTAAAGAACGTACTTTAATTGGCTTGAATGAAGCACGTAAAAAAGGAAAAATTGGTGGTCGTCCTAAAATTGATGCCAAAACTATCAAAAAAATTCGTCGTCTTTATTATGAAAAAAAAGAAACAATCCAATTTATTTCATCAAAATGTGGGGTTTCTGTTGGAACTTGCTATAAATATATAAATCTTCCAGAAAAAGATATTGAGCAATTATATAATTAATTAAAAATAAGTAATCTTTTCGAAGATTGCTTATTTTTTTATATTTTTTGCGTATCTGAACCTAATCTTCTATCATTTTCAATGGAAATCTTTTCAAAAAAATTGTACAATAAACAAGAACTGAAATTTTCAGAAATAAATATATTTTAAAAAGGAGCACAAAACATGCCAAAATTAGTTTTTTCTCGTCACGGTCTTAGTGAATGGAATGCTTTAAACCAATTTACTGGTTGGGCTGATGTAAACTTAGCACCAGAAGGTATCGAAGAAGCAAAAGAAGGCGGACGCAAAATCAAAGAAGCTGGAATCGAATTTGACATTGCCTATACTTCTGTTTTAACTCGTGCCATCAAAACTTGTAACCTTATCTTAGAATACTCAGATCAACTTTGGGTACCTCAAGTAAAATCATGGCGCTTAAACGAACGTCACTATGGTAAATTACAAGGTTTGAACAAAAAAGAAACTGCTGAAAAATATGGTGACGAACAAGTTCATATTTGGCGCCGTTCTTACGACACTCTTCCTCCATTATTGGATGAAACTGACGAAGGTTCAGCTGCAAACGAACGTCGTTACGCTATGTTAGACAAACGCGATATCCCTGGTGGCGAAAACTTAAAAGTTACTTTGGAACGTGCTTTACCATTCTGGCAAGATCATATTGCTCCAGCATTACTAGATGACAAAACTGTTTTAGTAGCTGCACATGGTAACTCATTACGCGCTTTAGCAAAACATATTGAAGGTATCTCTGACGAAGACATCATGGATCTTGAAATTCCAACGGGTCAACCACTTGTTTATGAATTGAATGATGATCTAACTGTTGCTAAAAAATACTACTTATAATTTTTATTGATTATAAGCCAAAAAAAGGAGTGGCGATTTTATCGCCACTCCTTTTTTAATTATAAATAATTAGATTCTGTCAAACACTCACGCAAAATTTCTTCGACTGCTTGTTCGTTCAATGGAACATACGCATCTGTTGCAATTTGGCTGTGTTTAACAGCCTGTTCTGCCATCAAAGAAAATTTGGTTTCATCGATCCCTACTTCAGGTAAAGTCATAGGAATACCACATGCTTTAAAGTAATCATAAGTTTTCTGAATTCCTTCTTTTGCAGCAAGATGATTTACTGACTCTTGAATTCCCCACACGTTACGAGCAAATTGGGCAAATTTTTCTTCAGTTTCTTCATTCAATGCATAGTTCATCCAACGTGGGGTCAAAATGGCTAAGCCAACGCCGTGCGTAATATCATAAAATGCACTCAACTCATGTTCAATTGGATGGCAGGACCACGCACCCGTTTTTCCACTACCAGTTAATCCATTTAAAGCTAAGGTACTAGCCCACATTAAGTTTGCCCGTGCATCATAATCGTCTGGATATTTCAATGCAATTGGACAATTTTTAATGACTGTTCTAAAAATCCCTTCTGCAACGAAATCCTGAATATCTGTTCCAGTTGTCCGTTTAAAATAATTTTCAGTTAGATGGCTGAAAATATCTGCTGAACCTGCCGCAGTTTGATTCTTTGGTACAGTGAATGTTGTGGTTGGATCAAGAAATGAAACTTTAGGTAACATTTCCCAACCACCTAGGCCAAGTTTTTGATTGGTCTCTGGATTTGAAATGACTGCTCCTCGATTCATTTCACTCCCTGTCGCTGCAAGTGTTAACACTGTTACTAAGGGTAACACTTTCCCAACACTTGCTTTTTTGATAACTAAATCCCATGGATCTCCTTCATAGAAAAAACCTGCACCAATTACTTTAGCACAATCGATCGTTGACCCTCCACCAACTGGAAGAATCACATCAATTTGATTTTCTTGGCAAAGAGCAATCCCTTTTCTAACTGTTTCAATACGAGGATTGGGTTCTACCCCACTTAGTTCTGTTACATTAAAGTCATGATCTTGTAGACGACTCATAATGTTTTGATAAACACCATTTTTCTTAATACTTCCTCCACCATAAACAAGTAAAACATTTTTTCCAAAGTGACTTAAGACCTCTGGTAATTCATCCCAACGATCTTTTCCAAAACGAATATCTGTTGCTACATCAAAGCGAAAATTTTCCATTTCTTTTCCTCCTTACTTATTAAAAAAGCTTGGAACCAATATTAATAATAGTCGTTCCAAGCTTTTTCTACAATTATTTTGCGATTGCTGTCTCTAAACCAACTTCAATCATTTCATTAAACGTTGTTTGACGTTCTTGTGCCGTTGTTTCTTCTCCAGTAATCAAATGATCACTAACTGTCATAATTCCTAACGTTTGTACTTTGTATTTCGCACCTAGATAATAAAGTGCTGCAGCTTCCATTTCAACACCCAAAACACCAAGTTCAGCTAATTTTAGTGTTTCAGTTAAATCATCTTTATAAAATGTATCTTCTGACAAAACATTTCCTACATGAGTTGTGTACCCTTTTCCTTTAGCAAATTCATAAGCTTTCAATAATAAATCGAAATCACCAATTGGCGGGAAATGGAATTGCTGAAAATTCTTTTCAATCATAGATGAACTTGTTGCTGCTCCTTGAGCAATCACTAAATCTCTCACATGGACATCGGTTGATAATGCACCACAAGTCCCCACGCGAATCAATTTTTTCACGCCATAAGAATTAATTAGTTCGTGCGCATAAATCGTTGCTGAAGGCATACCCATCCCTGTACCTTGTACAGAAACACGCTCACCTTTATACTCTCCTGTGTAACCTAGCATTCCACGAACTTGATTATAACAAACAGGATTTTCTAAAAAAGTTTCTGCAATATATTTTGCACGTAACGGGTCTCCTGGAAGTAAAATCTTGTCAGCAATTTCACCTTGTTTTGCTTCGATATGAACACTCATTCAGTTTATCTCTCCTTCAATTTCAACTAATACTCTTTTTTATAATACTGCTAGTGTTTCTTTCACTAAAGCTTTAAATGATTGTTTAACACGTTCCGTTGTTTCCACTACTTCTTCATGATTTAAATTTGCTTGCATTCCTGCCGCTAAATTCGTGATACAAGAAATACCTAATACATTTAAACCTCCATGTGCCGCAACAATTACTTCAGGAACGGTCGACATTCCGACTGCATCAGCACCCATGACACGTGACATTTTGATTTCTGCTGGCGTTTCATAAGTCGGACCTGAATACCCCATGTAAACACCTTCTTTTAAGTCTAACCCTAGCTTATTAGCAACTTCTTTTGCAGATTCTCGGTATGCAGGTGTGTAAGCTTGACTCATATCTGGGAAACGTGGGCCGATTTCATCTTCATTTGGACCAATCAATGGATTCGTGCCTGTAAAATTAATGTGATCACTAATCAACATCAAATCACCTGGTACAAAAGATTCATTTACGCCACCGCAAGCATTTGTTACGATCACTGAATGCGCACCAAGTGCACCCATTACTCGGACTGGATAAGTAACTGTTTGCATCGAATGCCCCTCATAAAAATGAAAACGTCCTTGCATCGCTAAAACTTTTTTACCTGATAATGTACCGTAAACTAGTTGTCCCGCATGTCCAACAACCGTTGAAACTGGGAAGAAAGGAATTGTGTCATATGGAATCTTAATTGCATCTTCAATTTCATCTGCCAACTCACCAAGACCTGAGCCAAGAATCATACCAAATTCAATTTCTTTTACCCCTTTATCAAGGATGAATTGAGTTGTTTCTTGTAACATTTCGCTTAATTTTTTCATTCTTTTTCTCCTAAGTTATGGTTTTTAGTAACAATTATTTCAGTAATTTTAAGAAGCTTTCACCATTTTCCGTTGCTGGTACTTCAAAGTTTTCAGCAATTGTTGCTGAGATATCCGCATAGTAACCTTGTGGTAAACTTCCTTGTTCATTCATTTTTTTACTATAAGCCAATAATGGTACGTATTCACGTGTATGATCTGTTCCTGGGAATGTGGGGTCATTTCCGTGATCTGCTGTAATCAACAATAAATCATCATCATTCATTGCATCAAGCAACTCCGGAATACGTAAATCAAATTCTTCTATTGCATGTGCGTAACCAACAACATCACGACGATGACCAAATAAAGCATCGAAGTCTACTAAATTAGTAAAGCTTAATCCATTGAAGTCTTGCTTCATCACATTTAACAGTTGATCTACACCATCCATATTACTTTTAGTGCGGACAGATTGAGTGATTCCTTGACCATTGAAGATATCATTAATTTTACCAACAGCGATCACATCTTTACCAGCTTCTTTTAATGAGTCCAAAACTGTGTGACCAAATGGATCAAGAGCATAGTCATGGCGATTACTTGTTCGAGTAAAGTTTCCTGGTTCTCCAATATAAGGACGTGCGATAATTCTGCCAATCATATATGGATCATCTTTCGTAATATCGCGAACAAATTGACAAATACGATACAACTCTTCCAAAGGAATAATTTCTTCATGTGCAGCAATTTGCAAAACAGGATCTGCAGACGTATAAACAATCAAGTCGCCTGTTTTCATTTGATGTTCACCATAATCATCAATTACAGCTGTTCCGCTATAAGGCTTGTTACAAACGATTTTTCGTCCAGAAAACTCTTCAATTTGTTGTAATAGCTCATCAGGAAATCCATTAGGAAATACCCGAAATGGTGTCTTGATATTCAATCCCATAATTTCCCAATGCCCTGTCATAGTATCTTTACCAACAGAAACTTCTTCTAATTTTGTTGCATAGCCTTGGTGATCAGCTACAGCCCTTACACCGTCTAATGGTCGAATCGTACCTAAACCTAAATTTTCTAGGTGAGGAATTGTTAAACCTGCTTCTTTTGCAATATGCCCTAGAGTATCTGACCCAACATCGTTAAATTTGTCTGCATCAGGTGCTTCCCCAATTCCGACTGAATCCATTACAATTAAGTGTACGCGTTTAAACATTTCGATTCCTTCTTTCTTTTCATCTTTTCTACTTTAAACTAAACAAAAAAGGCGAGACGAAGAAACATTTCCCATAGTCCCACCCTTTTTATTAACTAAAAATTATTTGGATTTGATATAATTCTTTCCATTTGCTTTTGGACCAGATGCTTGTCCTAAGAAAACAACTAAGACGATAATTGTTAACAAGTAAGGCGCAATTTGTAATAACACTGGCGGGATGGAAGAAATTACTGGAAGCTGTGCTCCTATAATACTCAAACTTTGTGCAAAACCAAAGAATAGTGATGCACCCATTACGCCCAAAGGATTCCACTTACCAAAAATCATTGCTGCCATCGAGATGAAACCTTGACCAACAATCGTTCCAGCAGAGAAATTACCTGAGATTGATTGAGCAAATACTGCTCCACCCATGCCACCTAATAAACCTGAAAGTAAAACGCCTGAATAACGCATCGCATAAACGTTAATACCTAAAGTGTCTGCAGCTTGTGGATTTTCTCCGACAGAACGAAGACGTAAGCCAAATCTTGTTTTAAAAATGATAAACCAAGCAATTACAGCAATTAAAATGGCACAATAAGCTGGCAAGAAAGTATTTTTAAAGAAAATTGGACCGATTACAGGAATTTTTGATAACCCAGGAAATGAGAAGTAGCCCAAATTTCTTGTGATGTTATCTGTTTGTCCTTTTCCGTACCATGCTTTAACTAAGAATACCCCTAACGCAGGTGCCATCAAGTTGATGACCGTACCACTAATGATGTGGTCTGCACGAAGACTAACAGTTGCCACTGCATGAAGTAATGAAAATAAAACACCAACTATCCCACCAACTAGAATGGCAATCCAAGGCGTCATCGCACCTAAAGATGGACTCATTGTTAAGTTGAATACGATTGAGCTGAAAGCGCCCATTACCATAATTCCTTCTAAACCAACGTTAACGATTCCGCTTCGTTCAGAAAACGTTCCACCTAACGATGTCAAAATCAAAGGTGTGGAATAAACTAATGTTGACGTAAGGATTAGAGCAATCAATTCTACAGCTGTCATTATAAATTCCCTCCTTCTTGATCTTGATGCGTTGATTTAGATTCAATTGTTTCAACTACAGCTACTTGTTTTTTACCTTGGAAAAATTTTGCCATAATCAAGCGAATTAAGAAATTAATACCAATGAAGAAGATAATCAATGCAATCGATACATTCACGATTTCAAATGGCACACCGGCGCCTGTTTGCATTCCCAAACCACCAATTTTCAAAATACTGAATAAAATTGCTGATAACAACACACCAATTGCTGAACCAGATCCCAATAAAGATACTGCCATTCCGTCAAATCCAATTGCTAAAGAAGTTGTTTGAACAAAGAAGTTTTGGTACGTTCCCAAACCTTCAACTACGCCCCCTAATCCTGCAAGTGTTCCAGAAATAACCATGGATAAAACAATTGTTCGTTTGCTACTCATCCCCGCATATTCTGATGCAAAAGGATTTAGTCCAACGGAACGAATTTCATAACCTAAAGTAGTCTTTTTCATAAGTAACCATACAAGGAACAAAGCAATCAAAGCTAAGAATAAACCAGCGTTTACTCGTGAGCCACCAAACATTTGAGTTAGCCAAGGAACTCTTAATGAAGCATTTTGACTAATTAGATTTGATGAATCCAAACTTGAACGATAACTTTCTGGCATTACGTCATGTAAAGCATAAGTGCTTAAATATAATAAAATATAATTCATCATAATCGTGACAATTACTTCACTGGTTCCAAAGAACGCACGCAACAAGCCGGGAATCGCCGCGGCCATTGCACCAGCCAAAGCGCCTAAGATGACACAAGCTGGAAGCAAAATCACTTTTGGTAAATCTGGAAAAGCCAACGCGAACCACACACTAACGATCCAACCACATAGCGCTTGTCCAGAAAGCCCGATATTAAAGAATCCCGCTGAATTCGCCACTGAAAATCCTAATGCTGTAAAGATAAGCGGTGTTGCTTGTCGTAAAGTTTCACCAATACTTCGTTGTGAACCTAGCGCAGCTTCCAACATAGAAGAATAGCCTTGAATTGGATTATATCCAAAAGCTGCCATCAATAATGCACCTAAAATTAATCCTAAAATTACTGAAAAAATAGGTACAAGTAAATTACGGAGTTTTTCGCTACGATCATTCATGTGCGCCCACCCGCCTTTTCTAACTCTTTTCTTGCTTCCTCTAAAGAATAGCCCGCCATTAATAGTCCCAATTCATTTTCAGATGTTTCTTTTGGATTAACAATTCCAACGATTTTACCTTGGTGAAGCACGGCAATTCGATCAGATACATTTAAAATTTCTTCTAATTCAAAGCTGACTAACAACACTGCTTTAAACTTATCTCTTTGCTCGATCAAACGCTTATGGATAAATTCTATAGCACCTACGTCTAATCCACGTGTTGGATTCGCAACAATCAGCAAATCAGGGTCGCGATCAATTTCACGTGCAATAATTGCTTTTTGCTGATTTCCACCTGATAAAGCCTTAGCAGGGACTAATTCATTCGTTGTTCGCACATCATATTCATCAATCAAGTCTCTTGCATGTTCATTGATAACTGAATAATTTAATAGCCCACCTTTACTATAAGGAGCTTGGTAATACGTTTGAAGAGCAATATTTTCTGACAATGTCATGTCTAAAACTAAACCATATTTATGACGATCCTCTGGAACATGCCCGACACCAGACTCCGTAATTTTCCGCGGACGTTTGTTACTGATTTCCTCACCCTTTAAGCGAATACTGCCACTTTCAACTTTTCGTAAGCCTGTTAATGCTTGAATCAACTCAGATTGCCCATTACCATCAATTCCCGCGATTCCTAAAACTTCTCCAGCACGAACTTCAAGACTCAGACTTTTCACTGCCTCTAATCCCCGATTTTCATTTACAACTAAATCTTCAATTGCCAGGACAACTTCTTGAGGACGAGCCTCTTTTTTATCCGTTTTAAACGAAACAGTACGTCCAACCATCATGTCAGCAAGTTGTTGTGAACTAACATCTTTCACATTAACAGTTCCAATCCCTTGACCCCGTCTAATAACTGTACAACGATCCGCTACTGCTTTAATTTCATCTAATTTATGGGTAATCAAAATGATTGATTTACCTTCTTTAACTAACTCTTTCATAATCAAAATTAGTTCATCAATTTCTTGTGGTGTTAAAACAGCTGTTGGTTCATCAAAGATCAAGACATCTGCACCACGATAAAGTGTTTTTAAGATCTCGACACGCTGTTCCATTCCAACAGAAATATCACGAACATAAGCATCCGGGTTAACTGATAGACCATATTGTTCTGATACTTTTTGAATTTCCTCACGTGCCTTTTTGCGATCAACGATTCCCATCCGACTTGGCTCGCTACCTAAAATTATGTTTTCAGTAACAGTAAACGCATCAACTAACATAAAATGTTGGTGAACCATCCCAATCCCTAATTGATTGGCTTTAGTCGGGCTTGTGATTTGAACCTGTTTCCCATGCATCAAAATTTCTCCTGATGTTGGTTCTAAAAGACCGGATAAAACGTTCATTAATGTTGACTTGCCAGCACCGTTTTCTCCAAGTAACGCATGGATTTCCCCAGCTTTTACTTGCAAATTGATGTTGTCATTTGCTTTGAATGTTCCAAACTGCTTGGTAATATTCCGCATTTCGATGACAATATTTTCTTGAACCACATTTTTCACATCCTAACGATTTCTATCTAGGGCAACGATGAGTAAAGATTTCTGGCTATCGGAAATCTATCCTCGCAAATTGAAGTAAACTCACTTCAGGGGGTGTTCCCTTATTCAAATAGTCAAAATTTGACCACTTGAATAAACAAACAACTACTAAAATTGAAACCATAGCCCTGTCAAACAGTTGTCTAACAAGGCTATAGAAAAATTATTATTTGCTTTCTGGAACTTCTGGAACTTTTACATCGCCTGCAATGATTTTTTCTTTAGCAGCATCAACTGCTTTTAGTGCTTCATCAGAAAGTTGACCTTTTGTTAAGCCAACACCATCTTCTTTCAAGCCATAAACAGTATGTTCTCCACCAGGAAAATCACCATCTGCAGATTTTTGAGCTAAATCTTCAACAACAGTTCCTACCCCTTTAAGTGTAGATGTTAATGTAAAGTTTTTATCTTCGCCGTTTAGAGTATAGCCACCTTCGTCTGATTGATCACGGTCAACACCGATTACCCAAACTTTTTTGTCGCCAGATTCATTTAATGATTTTGCTTCTTGGAATACGCCGTTACCAGTTCCACCTGAAGCATGGAAGATAATGTCTGCATTTTGTGCGTACATACCTTGTGCAATTGAACGTCCTTTATCTGGCGCAGAGAAATCACCAGCATATTGGTTTTTCACTTCAATTTCTTTACCTAATTCTTTCGCCCCGGCTTCAACACCAGCTGTAAATCCAGCATCAAAACGGTCGATAACTTCACCTTTTACTCCACCAATGAAACCAACAACGTTTGTTTCAGTCGTGTAAGCTGCAGCAATCCCAGCTAGATAAGAAGCTTCGTTATCTTTAAATGTTGCAGAAACTACGTTATCTACACCATCAATAACATCATCGATAATAACAAAGTTTGTTTCAGGATTATTTGTTGCTTGTTCTTTAATAGCAGGTTGTAATTTATACCCAATTCCAAAGATTGTTTGGAATCCCGCTGTTAAAGCTTGGTCGATATTTGGAATATAATCTGATTCATTTGAAGATTGGAAATATTGGTAGCCATCGTTTCCACGTGAAAGCTTGTGTTCTTTACCCCAAGCTTCTAGACCTTCCCAAGCTGACTGGTTGAATGAACGGTCGTCGACACCGCCTGTATCTGTGATTAATGCTGCAGTTGTTCCTGCTGATGAACTTCCACCATCAGTTGAATCTGTTCCACTATTGCCATTGCCACATGCAGATAGAAGTAATCCAGCTGTTAATGCTACGGCACCCAAACCAAATAATTTTGCTTTTTTCATTTCTGTAAAGCCCCCTAAAATAATTGTTTTTTCAACAGTCAGCTGACTGAATGAACGTAGGTTATAGATCTTTTTCTGTGAATGCATACGGTAGTAGTTCTCTAACCGTCATTGTTTTTGTCACACCTTCATCGCCAACCAACGTGACTGGCATTTCTGGTGAGCAAAATTCTGCCATCACTTGACGACAAGCACCACATGGTGAAATTGGTTCTGGTGTGTGACCAGCAACAACCAAATGAGAAAATTGTTTCTCGCCTTCTGATACAGCTTTGAAAAATGCCGTTCGTTCAGCACAATTTGTTAATCCAAAAGAAGCATTTTCAATATTTACACCTTGATACATCTTCCCTGTATCAGTTACTAGACATGCACCCACTGGAAAATGTGAATACGGAACATATGCTTTGTCGAGTGCTGCTACCGCAATGTCAATCCATTCTTGTTTTGTCACTTCACTCATTTTAGTATCCTTCACCAACAGCACCAGACATAATAGCAACTCCAGCACTTGTACCAATTCGTGTTGCACCTGCTTCAACCATTGCCACGGCCTCTTCTTCGTTATGGATACCACCAGAAGCTTTCACACCCATTTCTGGACCAACAGTTGCACGCATTAAACGTATATCTTCTACTTTAGCACCACCTGTTGAAAATCCAGTTGAAGTTTTAACAAAATCTGCTCCTGCGATTTTTGCAAGTTCACAAGCTTTGACAATTTCGTCATTTGTCAACAATGCTGTTTCAATAATCACTTTAACAAGTGCGCGATCTTTTGCTGCTTCAACTACTGCCTCAATATCTTTTTGAACCTTATTGAATTGTTTTGATTTCAATGCGCCAATATTGATAACCATATCTACTTCGTCTGCACCATTATTGATTGCATCTGTTGTTTCATATGCTTTAACAGCGGAAGTATTTGCTCCTAAAGGAAAACCGATTACTGTACAAACTGCAACAGGTTCACCCTTTAACTGTTCTTTTGCCAATGAAACCCAGGTTGGATTGATACATACAGAATAAAAATGATATTTTTTTGCTTCTTCAATAATGCGTAACACATCTTCCTCTGTCGCATCTGCTTTTAAAATTGTGTGGTCAATAATTCGATTTAATTCCATCTTTTTCTTCCTTCCTACTCAGTAATAATATCGTGTACTAAAATTGGTTTTGTAGCTGAATCACTAATTTCAATGTTTTGATATAATAATTCGATAACTTGTGAAAGCTCTTCTGTATTACTATAAATAGTTAATAATGATTCACCTTCTTGTACTGAATCACCAATTTTTTTGTGTAATTTCAAACCCACAGCATGATCAATTGCATCTTCTTTCGTTTTACGACCGGCCCCCAACATCATTGCTGCGATACCTAACTCGTTAGCAACGATTTTAGAAACTAATCCAGCAGATCTTGCAGGAAGTTCTACTTGATGTCGCGCTGTCAGAAGTAATTCTGGTTTTTCAACTACTCGAATGTCTCCACCTTGATTTTGAATCATTTCTTTGAATTTTTCTAAGGCTTTACCAGAAGTTAAGGCTTCTTGTAGCATCACACGCGCTTCTTCCACGGAATCAGCTTTCTTAGCTAAAACAACCATTTGACTACCTAATACGTAACACATTTCGATCAAGTCTTCTGGTCCATGTCCTTGTAATGTTTCAATTGCTTCAACTACTTCTAAACTATTTCCGATTGCTTCCCCTAATGGCTCAGACATATCAGAAATCACTGCTATTGTCTGACGATTAGCAAGTTTGCCAATACTTGTCATTGTTTTTGCTAAGCGTCTCGCATCTTCAATGTTTTTCATGAAAGCTCCGTCACCAGTTGTTACATCTAGAACAATTGCATCCGCACCAGCTGCAATTTTCTTACTCATAATTGAACTAGCAATTAAAGGAATTGAATCAACAGTCGCCGTTACGTCACGTAAAGCATATAGTTTTTTATCTGCTGGCGCTAAATTTCCTGATTGTCCAATAACAGCAACTTGACTTTCATTGACAATCCGAATAAATTCTTCGTCAGAAAGTTCAATTTTGAATCCAGGAATCGCCTCTAATTTATCTAACGTTCCACCAGTATATCCAAGCCCACGTCCTGACATTTTTGCTACAGTCACGCCCACACTTGCAACTAACGGCGCTAAGATCAAAGTTGTCGTATCTCCAACTCCACCAGTAGAATGTTTATCAACTTTAATACCATTCAAAGAACTAAGGTCGATCACGTCACCAGAATTTGCCATTGCTAAAGTCATATTTGTAATTTCTTCATCAGTCATATCTTGATAAAAGATTGTCATCAATAATGCGCTGAGCTGATAATCCGGAATTTGATTGTCTGTATAATTAGTAATTATGTAATCAATCTCATCCTTTGTTAAGGTTTTTCCATCCCTCTTTTTTTCAATCAAATCTACCATTCGCATCGCTTGATCCTCCTAGCCTTCATTCGGTATTATACATTATTTTCATAAAAGGTAAACCACTTTAGTAAACTGGTTTACTAAAAACGCAAAAGGCTTTGCCCTGCATTTGTAAACACTTACATAAGCAATATAACGCCCACTTAGCTATTTGTCAATGTTTTTACGCTCTCACGAATAATTAATTTTGTCTCGAAGACTTTGTTCGGAACTTTGCGTTGAGGGAATTCAATTGTATCGATTAGAAAACGAGCTGCATAAAATCCAATATCAAAACTAGGTTGTTGTACAGTTGTTAATTGTGGAATCATGTACTCAGATAATTTTAATCCATCAAAGCCAATAACTGAAATGTCATCAGGAATTGTCTTGCCCATTTCATGAATGGCCTGATAACAACCAATTGCCATTGCATCATTTCCACAAAAAATTGCTGTAATATCTTTGTGTTCCAATAATTTTTTAGTCGCATCGTATCCACCTTGAACCGTTAATTCGCCATGCTCAACGAATTTCCCATTAAATGGTAGTCCATGATCTTTTAGTGCATGTCGGTAACCATTGAAACGCTCTTCTAGTTGATAATAGCCAGTTGTTTCTTTTAACATACCGATTTTTGTGTGTCCTTGTTTGATAAATAGTGAAACAGCTTGATACGCTCCCTCATATTCTTTGACAATTAAACGACCACTATCTCGACGGTTTAAGCCACGATCAATCAAAATAATCGGCATATTTTTATAAAATCCACTGTCTAGCGCATAGGCCTCTGGTAAAACGTTTGGCGTAGCTAATAAAATCCCATCCACTGAACGATGCGCCAACTCACGTAAATATTTGATTTCATTTTCTTGTTTGTGTCTTGAATTACACAACATAATTATATATCCAAGTGGATTTAAATAGCTTTCGACACCTTCAATTAGTTTCGAGAAAAAAAAGTCTGTTACATCTGGAACAATCATTCCAATTGTTTTTGAATGTCGGTTGATTACATTTGAAGCAAAATAATCTGGCTTATAATGATGTTCATTGACAATATTCAAAACTTTTTTTCTAGTTTTGTCACTAAAGCGACTACCTTTATTATTCAAAATTTGCGAAACAGTTGTAACTGATACACCAGCCATCTCCGCAATATCTCTAATTGTTAACTTCACTTTTTCTCCTCCTCAACTTGAACTTTTAATCAGTGTAACAAAACCTTTTCTAAAAAAATAGTTAATTGATAGCACTTTCTTAAAATGAAAATAATTTTTGGACAAAAAAATTGCAAGGAATATTCGAAAGTTGAATGTCCCTTGCAATAATAATCGATAACCAAACTTATTCTTTTACACTTTTAATAATGTAATAACCTTTATCTTTGGTAACAATTGTTGCGTTACCAAAAGTTTCTTCCATTTTCTTTTGTGCGCTTGGTGCGCCTTGTTTTTTCTGGACGACAATTGTTAGCGTTCCACCAGTTTCTAAGAGCGGATAGGCACCTGTCAATATTTCGTGAACAACTTTTTTTCCAGCACGAATAGGTGGATTGCTAATAATCGCTGCATATTTTTCTTGATGCACGTTTTCGTAAATATTTGATTGATGAATGTCCACGTTCGCCAGTTGATTACGATTCGCATTTCCTTGTGCTAATTCCACTGCACGTAAATTAATGTCTACCATTTCAACCATACGTTGGCTGGCATATGCAATGGCTAATCCAATTGGTCCATAACCACAGCCAACATCTAAGACGTTTCCTTTAGCTGGGATTTCTTGCCAATCAAACGCGTCGATTAACACACGCGAACCATAGTCCACCGTTTCACGTGAAAATACGCCAGCATCTGTCACAAAGTGAAATAATTTCCCTTTTAATTCAAACGACCATTGCTCAAAGTCATGGGCAACATTGGGACGCTCTGTATAATAATGATCTGTCATCTTTTCCATCCTTCTTCTGTCTTTGCTGTACATAGTCTACCGTTTTCATTGAAAACAAACAAGCGCTCTTTCGTTTCAAGTTTCTTTGTTTCAGCTGTTTCTTTCTTTGATTTTAACAAATCAAACTGATAGGTTAAAGCTATGTTTCTAAATTCGTGAAAAAGTCTCTTCATTCCCTTTATAAGAGGTAGGGTTTAACACTATTTTATGTTAGAATAAATCCATTGACGGGAGAGAACGCAGGAGGCTATTATGAACGACCCAATGAACTACTATCGTATTGCAAGGGAAGAATGGCAAGAATTTTATCGTAATGGACAAGCACCACTGACACAAGTGGAACTAGACAGTATCAAAAGCTTGAATGATCGAATCTCGATGCAAGATGTTCAAGATATTTATGTTCCTTTAACGCATCTCATTCATCTTTATATGAAAGAATTCGAATCTTTATCATTAAGTAAAGGACTCTTTCTCCATAAATATGTACCTGTGTCACCTTTCATTATTGGAATTGCAGGGAGTGTTGCTGTCGGAAAAAGTACAACTGCACGCTTGTTACAAACGATTTTGTCGCGTACGTTAAAACGACGGAACGTTCAATTGATTACGACTGATGGTTTTTTGTATCCCAATAAGGTCTTGCGTGAAAAAGGAATCATGGATCGTAAAGGATTTCCTGAAAGCTATGATATGGAAATGCTAATTGATTTTTTAAATCAAGTGAAGTCCGGAAAAGATGAGCTGAAAGTTCCAATTTACTCTCATGATGTTTATGACATTATTCCTGACGAGTATGAAGTCATCCAGCAACCAGATATCTTAATAGTTGAAGGAATCAATACCTTACAACTCCCAGCTAACCAACAAATTTACGTTAGTGACTTTTTTGATTTTTCTGTTTTTGTTGATGCTGAACCCGATTTGATTGAAAAATGGTATCTTGATCGTTTTGCAGCGCTGTTAGACACAGCTTTTCAAAATCCTGAGAATTATTATTATCGTTTTGCAATCGGTAATCGTGAAGATGCCTTTAAAATGGCTAAAGAAGTCTGGAAAAATGTGAATTTGAAAAATTTAGAGGAATATATCTTGCCTACACGTGGTAGAGCGGATATAATTCTCCATAAAACTGAAAATCATATCATTGATTCGATTTTCATGCGCAAATATTAGCATTTTAAAATAGTAAAACTATTTTGAGATAAATTTAAATGGATAGGGGTAATAAATGTGACAAACGTTGCCGATATGACGAACGTTGAAAAGATTATCGTATTAGATTATGGTAGCCAGTATAATCAATTGATTACACGACGCATCCGTGATCTAGGAGTCTTTTCTGAATTATTGAGCCACCGAATTACTGCAGAAGAAGTTAAAGCTATGAATCCAAAAGGAATTATCCTTTCTGGTGGACCAAACAGTGTTTATGACGAAGGTGCTTTTAGCATTGATCCTGAGATTTTCAATTTAGGTATACCTGTATTAGGAATTTGTTACGGAATGCAGTTAATTACGTACAATCTTGGTGGGAAAGTTGAACCTGCTAAAAACCGTGAATACGGAAAAGCTTTATTGGAAGTTACAACAGATGATGCTGTGTTATTTAGTGATACACCAAAAGAACAGACTGTTTGGATGAGTCATGGTGACCTCGTAACAAAAGTTCCCGAAGGTTTTGAAATCGTTGGTACAAGTAAAGACTGTCCTATCGCATCGATTCAAGATACTACGCGTAACTTTTATGGAATCCAATTCCATGCTGAAGTGCGTCATTCTGAATACGGAATCGAATTATTACGTCACTTTGCATTCGATGTCTGCCACTGCCAAGGTGATTGGTCAATGGATAGCTTTATTGATATGCAAGTTGAAAAAATCCGTGAACAAGTTGGCGACAAAAAAGTTTTACTTGGCCTTTCTGGCGGAGTCGATTCTAGTGTTGTCGGTGTTCTTTTACAAAAAGCAATTGGTGACCAATTAACATCAATCTTTGTTGACCACGGTTTGTTACGTAAAAACGAAGCAGATCAAGTAATGGAAAGCTTAGGTGGAAAATTTGGCTTAAATATCATTAAAGTAGATGCACGTGAACGTTTCTTAAACAAACTAAAAGGTGTTTCTGATCCTGAGCAAAAACGTAAAATCATTGGGAATGAATTTGTTTATGTTTTTGATGATGAAGCAACCAAATTGGCTGGCGAAGAAGGTATTTCTTTCTTAGCGCAAGGAACACTTTATACTGATGTTATCGAGAGTGGAACTGAAACAGCTCAAACAATCAAATCTCACCACAATGTTGGTGGATTACCTGAAGATATGCAATTTGAATTAATTGAACCTCTGAATACACTCTTCAAAGATGAAGTACGTGAATTAGGTACTCAACTTGGAATGCCTGACTCTATCGTTTGGCGCCAACCATTCCCTGGACCTGGTCTTGGTATCCGTGTCTTAGGTGAAATTAGCGAAGAAAAATTAGAAATCGTTCGTGAATCAGATGCTATCTTGCGTGAAGAAATTGCAGCAGCTGGACTTGACCGTGATATCTGGCAATACTTTACTGTCTTACCTGGCATCCGTTCAGTTGGTGTTATGGGTGATGGACGTACGTATGATTACACAGTCGGTATCCGTGCCGTTACTTCAATTGACGGAATGACAGCTGACTTTGCTCGTATTCCTTGGGATGTCTTACAAAAAATCTCTGTCCGCATCGTAAATGAAGTCGCACACGTAAACCGTATTGTGTACGATATTACTTCTAAGCCACCTGCAACTGTGGAGTGGGAATAATAAAAAACAGCCAACAAACGTTGTTAAATCAATGTTTGTTGGCTGTTTATTTTTTCATTATCACACTTTTATCACAGTTATTCCTTTTATTTCTTAAATTTATTTTTAACACTATTCCACTTTTATCTTTCATAAAGTTAAAAATAAGCATTCGTTCCCCCTAGTTTCTAATGAACGCTTATTGTAATTTCCTATTTACTAGGAATCTTTTCTGTATGTCTACATTCAGGATACATAGTACAAGCTCTAAAATAACTATGGTTGCTCTCACTCCATTTATCTACAATAAATCCAGATTCACATTTTGGACATTTAACAACTTTTTCAGGCAAACTTTTCAAAAAAATATATTTTTCCATAGTGTTTGGGATCAGCTGATTCAGTAGCTGTAACAGACCATATCTATCATACCACTCAATATTTTGTGCCTTTTCATTTTTTTCTATTTCTATGTATACATATGGATTAAATAAAGAAGTAGTAATGAATAGTTTATTTGTCCATCCCTTATCTGAGATTCCAGAATAATTTTTAATATAATCCACTGTAATAATTTTTGGTGCTTTAGTGTTTAGACGATAATGTTTTGCTTGCACTGCAATACATTCATTATCTTTTTTTATAATTAAGTCTATATTATTATCCCCAGTATATACATATCTGTCTTTTTTATATTCTTTTTTAGTTATTTCAACTTCATAATTAGCTAATCGAAAAACAGCTGCTAGAAATTGTTCAAAATAATCTCCCTGCTGTCTCCAACCTATTTTTCCTACCGGAAACTCTTTATCCATATTATTTAAAAAATCTATCACTATTGTTTCATCACTGTTCTGTACAAAAGATAATCCTTTTACTTCACGATAATTTTTAGATAAAACTTCTTTTGAATTTATTTCTTCTGTTTTATGTGTAACTTTTTGTAAAAAATTTTTAAGCATAAATACTCCTCCTATTATATATTCTATTTCACAATATATAGTTATAATAACTCTAAATAAGAGTTATTTATATATTTCAAAAAATTTTTTTGTTAGGAAAGTAGTTTTGAAGTTTAATTCTTTTGAAGAAGTGGCTAAGTATTTTTTCATGAGTAAGTCAGCTTTATTTAATAGATTGATAGAGTACCTTAGTTTTGTAAAAAATTGATTCCTAAACTATGCACATTGTTTGGTAAATAAATATAGATACAGAGGATAATGTGAGCTTTTAATTTTATTTTACTAGTTTTTATATAGTTTACTGAAATGAAAAAATAATTATCACACTTTTATCACAGTTCTTATAAATTTAGTACAAAGCTATACTTTTTTAATCTAGTAAATTATCTTAAAATCAAGTTTCCCGATTTCTCTCTTTTTATACATCATTGAATGGAAATAAAAAAAGAAACCGCTAGAAATGCCTAATTTATAGGTTTTCTAGCGGTTTTCTTTTTTTGTGGTTACAGTATTCAACTATTTTTTATTTTTACCCCTGTTCTCGAACTATTTTTTTATAGTACTACTAAGTAGGAAAATAAAATTTACGATAAGCCAACCAATTATAAAAATATCTTGTGGATGCATTTCATTGAAATTCGAGATTAACCAATAGATGGCCAATATAAAATTACAAATTCCAACAAAAAATATTAATTTAGATTTTTTTTCCAGAGTCTACACCTTCTCTAACCAACAGTTTTATTCGTACGCTAAAAACTTTTCAATCTCACTTTTATTAGTAGAGCCTTCTAATTTCTCGTCTATCTTTCCTTTTTTCATATAAAGAATTGTTGGTACTATCTTTACGTTTAAATTATTTAATTCTTTTACAAGTTTGTCTTGATTTTCCTTACGGGCATTATCAGTGTTATAATAAAATACTTTTTGTCTTTTTTTTATTAAAACAGATCTTAATTTGGGGAGAAATTCCTGACATTCTTCACATGTAGGTCTACCAATATAAATGTATCCAGTATCGGTATTATCAATTAGCTTTTGAATTTGATTACTATTTATACTATTCAAGGGATTAAAATTTTTTTCTTTTTGATTAGCGTAAAAATATGTTTCACCACTCATTAAAATAATAACAAACAATAAGAAAATAATCTTTCTCTTCTTTCCTATCACAATTTAACCACTCTCCCTCATTATAATTTAAAACAAGCAATGACCCCACCAATATCTGCAGCGCCTATTGTACAAACACCTGCTATACAAGCTGCACAAATCGGTGCAACAGCTGGACATGCTGCAATGCAAGTTCCTGCAATCAAATATGCTATTGTTCCGTTTATTCCTGCGATTGCCGCTATACATCCTGCGATTGCTCCGATACCTCTAGTATTTACATTTTTACTTTCTTTCACACTTTGTTTAAGACTGAACAAGCCTTCTTTTAATTTAGAATTATTTATATAATCTATATCCGTATTTTGAGTGCTAACTTTTTTACCTTCAATGTAAGTATCAATAACAAACTTATTTACTTGATTTTTTGTGATTAAACTTTCTGAATAAGTTACTACATTTTCATTTTTATCAAATACTACTGTTAAATTACTAAAGTAACTGTATTCTTTCCCTTCTATTGGTACAGAGATGGACTTATAATTTGTCTCTTCTTCATCTATAGATAAAAATTTTGAGTCATTCCAAAGTAAATTAATATTTTGTCCATTAAGAATTAGTTTTTTTTCTTTGATAGAATTTAATGTGTTATTTTTCATCGTCTCAATAACTGTTGGACTAGTAATTTCTTGTGATTGAGACGCAATCGATTGCATTTTATCAAAAGATTTATTTACATTTTCAGGGTTGTTTACTTCAGTCTCTTTAGGTTGACTATCTGTTTCAGCATATACAATATTAGTCACTGCGGGGGATACTAATGTTAACAACATACTTAGCAACATTATTTTTATAATTTTTTCTAGGTTGAAATTTCTCATCATGATATTTTCCCTCCGATTTCTTTCTACTTTTTACTTCTCAATTTTTTGTGGTGGCTCAATTTCCCATGTATATGGATTCATAATTATTTCCTCCTTTTCATTTTTTCAAAATTAGTTTATTATTAATTCTTATTCATGTGTTAAAATGAACAAAAATGCGTCTGTTTTAGGAGGTATCTATGGATCAAGCTGACCTGTTAAAAAAGTTAAGAGTTGAACGTAAAATATCTCAAGCAAATTTAACAAAACAAATTTCTTCTAGAACAACTTTAAGTTCATTCGAGACCCGACACACACTTCTTTCTTCTGAAATATTGCTTAGATACTTAGACAGAATGAATATAAAATTACCAGAATTTATGTTTTATCTGCAAAACAACAAGATTACTTTGAAAGAAGCTACAGCCAAAAATTTTGTAGAAATTCTTTATAAGAATTCTACCCCCCAAAAAATAGAAGAATTTAGAAATCAACTACTTTCTCTGTTTAAACAAACAAATGATGAGTACTATTTTATTTTACTTATCCAATTTAATATGCTACTAGCTAAAGAAAAGGATGTATTAAATTTGGAAGTATTTGAAAAAGAGATTAGATACATTAGGGACCGGCTATTTAGAATTGAAACCTGGGGTTATTTTGAATTGACGACTTTTAATAATTTAATGTTTATCTTTCCAACTGACACAATAAAATTGCTGTTTAAAAATAGTGAAGAAAAAATGAAACTATTTTACAAAAATAATTTTTATCCATCTCTTTATACATCATTTTTAATAAATGGTTGCTATTTAAGCTTTGAAAGAAAAAACTTAGATTTACTTTCTATTTTTCTAGCTCCTTTAAAGAGACTTGCAGTAAAATCTAAAAATGTATATGAACAAATTTACTATAAAATATTTAGCACATTATCACCGATTTGCGAAGAAAACGTAGCGACCATCGACATTAACAAAATAGAGGGATTAATTAATATTTTCTATCTTTTAGATAACAACGATAAAGCAATGGAACTAAAAAAATTTTTTCATTCTGTATATGCTCAAAAATAACAATTAAAAAAGTTATTACTGCGATTTTCAATTAAAATTTTTGAAAAATAATTGTTCATCACTAAAAATTCATATCACAGTACACCGATATAAACCACTTGAATCACGTGATATATAATAATCACACTTTTGGTCACAGTTTAAATCTAATCACGCTAGCTCTACTGTTCAAAAACCCAATAAGCTATTGAGTGGAAAGAAAAAAAAGAAACCATGAGTCCTTTGATAGGAACTCATGGTTTCTTTTTTAAAACTTATAGTGTTCTTGACGATAGTGGTACAAGGCTCATGTTATAACTTCTCAATTGTCTAAAGTAATCTTCCGCATCTTCCTATTGTAATAACTGATAAGCATTGTAAAGATTAATGAATAGTACAAGGATAATCACTCCTTGAAAGACAGCCGTAACTCTTTTCGGCGATAAAATATTACTGAATTTTGCTCCTAGTAAACCACCAATAATTGCGGCTGGAATCACAAACCACAACATAGTTAGATCATAGCGATTAAATCCTGTGGTAAAAGCTATCGTAAGTAATTTTGCAAATTGTGAAAAGAAAATGGTACAAATAGAATAAACTGTTGCGTCTTTAATTGGTAGTGAAAATAGCAACATGAGTAACGAGACATTGATTGGACCACCGCCAATCCCTAATAAACTAGCTAAAAATCCTAAGATCGATCCACAAATAAAATACCAACCAACGTGTGTGAGTTGAAAATTTTTCCAATCATATTTTGTATAAACAAAAGCAAAAATCAAGGTAAACACAGTCAATATGATTTGAATCAACTGCACGATATCATTATTTCCAAACCAATTTAAACAAGCTTCAAATGCACTGTTTCCTAAAATTCCTCCTAATACTGCCCCAGCTGATACCCAACTGACAATTTGCCAATCAAATTTTCGACCACTCGCCAATTGACGCGCAGTAGAAACAATAGACATCGTAAATACTGCTGTAGCAGAATAAAAAGAAATAGCCGCCACGTCATGTGCGCCAATAAAATCAAAAACAGGTTTGATGATCACGCCACCACCCATTCCAGAAATTGCCCCAACGGCATTAGCTAAAACAATGACAATAAAGTAAAGAATCCCTATCACCTTTCCACCTCCTACAATCAAATCAGTATTCCTTCTATTTTTGATCTATATTGTTCTAGTCTTTTTCGGTAATCACGATATTCTTAACCATCCCCACACATTTGTTGAAATGGCTAACGTTCACACTTTTTAAGCATGACTGATACTTACAAACATGTCAGAAATATCTGATTCAAGTAATTTTCGTTACTATAAATATAAATGATTTTAAAAGGTATTACGAATGTAACCCCTTTATAATCAGTCGAGTATAGATAATAAATAAAGTCCTATGGAAGATCAGGTAGTTCCTGTTTTTGTCAAAAAAGCCAACTATTTTTAGCTCACTTCACCACCAGAACAATTATTCGCGTTTTTAAACAAAAAGTAGTAGAATGAACTCAACTTATTAAAAGTAAGTAAAATTATTCAAGATTAAGGAGGATTTCAATTATGAAAAACATTGGCTTTTTAAGTTTCGGTCATTGGATGGATCAAGGTTCTTTAGTAAAAACAGCTCAAGATGCTTATCTACAATCAATTGAGCTAGCTGTTGAAGCAGAAAAACTCGGCATTGATGGTGCTTGGTTCCGTGTCCATCATTTTGCACCACAAATCGGCTCACCATTTCCACTACTTTCTGCGATTGGTGCACAAACAAGTAAGATTGAGATTGGAACAGGATTAATCGACATGCGTTACGAAAATCCTTACTACATGGCAGAAAATGCTGGATTAACAGATATCATTACTCAAGGACGAGTGCAATTAGGCGTCGGTCGTGGTTCACCTGAACAAGTTCTCGATGGTTGGAAATACTTTGGTTATGATTACAGTGAAGAAGAAATCAAAGAAGTTACACGTGAACGAACACTGGAATTTTTAGAGTTATTGAAAGGTGAACGTTTTGCTGAACCAAATCCAATGCCAATGTTCCCACAAGCACCTGGAAAATTGCGTATTGAACCTTATTCAGAAGGTTTAGAAAAACGTATTTGGTGGGGAGCAGGCTCACAAGAAACAGCTATTTGGGCAGCTAAACATGGAATGAATCTTCAATCATCTACACTTGTTAATAACGAATCAAACGAACCTTTCCACGTCCAACAAGCAAAACAATTACGTGTCTACAAAGAAGCTTGGAAAGAAGCAGGTCATGATTTTGAACCAAGAACACTTGTTACTCGTTCCATTCAACCAATTACAAGTGATTTAGATCGTCGTTTATTCGGTGGAAATGATGATTCCAAGTATGATCAAGTTGGTTTCTTAGCTTATCATCAAAATCCAACAATTTTTGGTAGAACATTTGCTGGCGAACCCGATCAAATCGTAAAAGAATTAGCGGAAGACGAAGCAATCAAAGAAGCAGATACCGTTCTTGTAACTATTCCGAATACTTTAGGAGTTGAATATAACGTTCATTTGCTTGAATCCATTGTAAAAGATGTCGCTCCTGGTCTAGGTTGGCGTTAAAAATTGAGCAGGCAAGACTATTTTTTGTTTGCGAACTTTAATTTTGTAAGATAATAACTTATACCTAAAGTAGCCTTCCCTGCTTTAGGTATAAGTTCTCTTGCTGAAAATTACTCTATCTTCCTTATTAATTCAAATAAAAAGCACTTAGGAGAAATAACTCCTAAGTGCTTTTATGTTTAAAACAAATTAATGATCACTTTTAATAATTAATTACTCTTTCTGTTCTGTTAACTGACCATCTTTCATCACCAACACACGATCACAATGTTCAATCAAACGTGTATCATGTGTCACCATAATCGTTGCTTTTTGTTTTTCTTTGGTTTCTTCAGCTAATATTTTTACTACCTCATAAGCTTTTTCTGAGTCAAGACTTGCTGTTGGTTCATCTGCTAAAATAATTGTCGGATCATGGTACAATGCTCGAGCGATTGCTACACGTTGACGTTCTCCTCCTGATAATTCTTCAGGGTATTTATCAAGTAATCTACCTACACCCAACTGTTCTAACAGCTTAATCCCATTATCTAATCGATTTTCTTTACTAACTTTATCAACTAATTTCAATTGTTTTTTTACAGTTAGAAAAGGAACCAAATTAGATGCCTGCAAGATAAAGCCAATTTCCTTAAAGCGCAAAGCTGCACGCTGCTTTTCTTTTTCTTCACTAAATGGACGATCGTTAATCAATACTTGTCCAGCAGAAGGAGCCTGTAACCCTCCAGCAATCGTTAAAAGTGTACTTTTGCCAGAACCAGAAGGACCAATAATTGCTACAAATTCTCCTTTTTCAACTGAAAAATCAGTTTCTTTTAAAGCTTCAATAACGGAATCACCATCTTTGAATGATTTTTTTACTTGCTTGAATTCAATTGCTTTCATTGTCTTCTCCTATCCGATAGCTTTTAATGGATCAATTTTTACAATTGTCCTTACAGAGAACAAGGCACCTAAAACAGCTATCACAATCATCAAGATACTAATACTTAAAAAGAACAGAAGATTTATTTGAAACGGCACGGCTTCAGGCAACAATAAACTTGTCCCCAGCGTTCCTGCTAATCCCGCTACCACGCCGATAATAGCCAATAAAAAAGTCTGAACAATTACTGAATTGGCGATGTATCTACTAGAAATCCCTTGCGCTTTCATAACACCAAAGATTTCTGCCTTTTGCATAGTCAAAACATAAATAAATATCCCAATCACAATTGCAGCAATCACAATCAAAAAGCCAATCATAAAACCAAATGTTAAGACTTGTGCGTTATATCCAGGCAAATCATTTATAAATGTTTTAATACTAATTTTTTTTAGATTATCAGGAATTTTACTTACATGTCCTCTAGTAATTATCGTATTGACTCTCGTTTTTTCGCTAGTCTGACTACCTTGTGTTTCAAAACGAATTTCTTGATAAGCACTCACTGTTATATATAAAACTGGAGCAACACTAAATTTTGCATTCTTCGTGAATCCTACGATTTTTAATTTTTTATCACTCCCCGCAAGCTGAACTGTATCACCCAAATTCAAGCCATACTGCTCTTTTACGCTACTATCCGCCACTGTTTCATCATCAGACTGGAACATTTTTCCATCACTGATTTTCGGAGCTAAAAATTGATCTTGATTAATTCCAAAAAAAGTAACATCAATTTTTTCTTTTCCTTTTTCTTTCTGTATCACACCTGCAGTTTGTGTTAGGTAGGCCTTCTTTTCCGCCTTTACCTCATCAAATTTCGTTAATGGAATCATTGACATATTTAAATTATTATTCGCTTCATCTGCTAATAATATATCGTCTGCTTGCCACTTATCTATCGCTGTCCGATTGTCTTGAGCTAATCCATAAGCTAAGCCTGTTAAAAAAAATACTAGATATGCAATCAAAAACATAACCCCAATTACCAAAGCATACCTCAACTTTGAATACCTGATTTCGTTTATTGCTAAAAACATGACGTTCCTCCTTACCTTCTATCGAATAAAACAAGCGTACCATCTTTCTTTCTAAGGTAAAAACAGAGTGACTTATTTACCATAAAAAACTGACTATCTAGTCAGGAAGATAACATATTTAAAAAGTTAAATATAAAAGTAACTGCGTATTTTTTAACACCAAGTTGTCTGTGCTGTCTTTAAATCATCTTGTCTAGAAAGCCATTGAAACAACGAAGCTAAACTAGGAGAAAATTCAACAGAGCTTAGCTCAGAAATAAATTGTACACCTTTAATTTTATTAGGCTCATTCAATGTTGGACGCCCTGAAGCCTGATAAGCAAAATAGAAATGTCCTTCCCATTCCACCTCTTCAAAAAGAAAATCCGCTTGATAAACTTCTTCCACTTGAGAAATTCGTAACGCAGTTTCCTCGTACACTTCACGTATGGCACACTCCATTGTAGTTTCACCAATTTCTTTTTTCCCACCTGGAAAATTCCAAACATCTACTCTGTCCCTAATCACCAAGAAATCCCCAGCGGTGTCTTTAATAAATACGCGAGAAAAAACTTTTTTCATAAAATCAGTCCTTTTGAGTTATAGCAATAACTTGTTTTCGCTTTCATCTACTAGTATAGCAAATTTAGTAGTTAAATTTAGTTACTCAAAAAACAATTAGAAAAAGCTGCTGCCACTTGATGATTTATGTAAAATAATGGTCATAAGCTTTTTCTGAGTTAATTTTAACGACACCTAGTTCAAGCACTTTAACAACTGATGATATATAGGTACTCTCTTGCTGTGGCTATAATGTTACTAGAAGTAGGAAATGTACGAAAACTAGCAACACCTTGTGTAAGAACAGCCTCTGAGTTGTTTACTCAAAAGCTGCCTTTTTTTACTTAGTTATTTCTTAATTTTTACTTTACTAAGTTGAGAATCTCTTGATAAATATTTTCAATATTCAACAAGCCATAGTCCCTCTTTGATATTTCAATCACAGGTATTATAGGAAATTGTTTTTCAATTTCTTTTCGTGCAAAACTAAATGAAGGCGTCAATAGAATAACATCTGCTTGTTCTCCGTATTTATTTATCTGACTAGATCCATATGTGTCTACTATGATATTTTTTTCGTTTTTATTCATCAGTGACTGTAATTTACTATTCAAAATTTGTGTTTGTAACAAGCCTTTATCACTCATGAAACTCCCACTCAAGTCAAAAATCAAGACTTTTATATCAGTTGAAACTTGTTCTATATTCGTATTTTGAGACCTTTTCATCTGCTCACCCCTTTTCATTTTTGAAAAAAGAAAATTCAAAAATATCTGCTTAGTATTAAACGTGTTTGAATATCCAGATTACCACATTTCACTCCTCTTTAAATACTGATTGAGGTGTGACATTTAGGATTTCTGCTGATGCTTTTTGTGTCATTTTTTGATTGTCTCAATTCTTTTATTTTCTACCATCAATGTACTCCTTGAAGAATAGTTTGACAATGAATCTTTTGCTAGACTCACTCTTTCTTTACTCAACAAACATTTTTTTATTCCTTTCCACTATGGAAGATTTCTATGTTATTTAACATCCATGTAATAGCTTATGTAGTAAAAACCTCATACATTGCAAAGCTAATAAATTCCGCATTTTTATCTTTATGAAAATGCTCAGCAATCTGATAAGATTACCAAAGTAAACTATTGTTTTGATCTATCTATTTTTTATTTACTGTTTATCTAATCTTTAGTTAAAATTTGATATATCAAATTTTAGTTAGCATTCTTTTATTAGTAATTCTATGTACGATCATATTCAGATGGCTCTTTAGACGATGGAAGTTTTTTGGGATAATCTGTCCGTCCTAGTAGAAAATCACTATTCGTTCCATAAAAGTCGGATAGTATGATCAGTAATTTAATTGGAATACTCCGCTCTTCGCGTTCATATTTTGAATATAAAGAGAAGTCACAAGCTAAAATGTCAGCTAACTCTCGAATAGTTAATTGGTGTTCTAATCGCAATTTACGTAAATTATTCATTATTTTTTTCCTTTTTATTTATTGTAACCTATCTATCTCAGTATAAGAAAACTGTTCCCTTTTCCTTCAACAACATAACATTTCTTTTACCTAACCATTCTAGCCACTACTTACTACTAAAAATACCCCCTAAAGGTATAAAAAACTAGATGTTTATCTCTTAAATGAATACGGTAAAAATGTGCTAATTCATCATTTATAAATAACACGTTTGCCCTCCTTGTTTTGATGTTTTTTAAGTTATCCACTGTGGAAAACTTTTATGCATATGTTTAATCCACAAAAGAAAGGTGCAAGACTGTTTGTCCTACACCTTTCTTTTCATCCAAAATACTGTTCTATTCTTTTTATTGGAATGAACCACATCAATAAAATCAATACATTTACAACTAAAACTGCTATAGGTGCGACTAACCATCCCAATAATAATCCTAAAATATTCAGTCCAATGGACAGATAAGATTTCCGGTAATCAATCAGTAATTCTTTCACAACACTTTCTTTTTTATTTACTTTAGCGAGTTCTCTTGCTAGAAAATAATAGGTAACATTAGCAAACAAGGTCACTAACCCATACACAAGTTCAGGCACTAGACTATTAATATATTCACTGATCCAAGCAGTTGCAAATGGGAATAAAGATAAAGAAAAAATAAAAACGCTATTTCGCCATAATACTTGTCCGTTTATTCTTTTGACCACTAAAAATAAATGATGGTGGTTATTCCAATAAATAACCAGTGTAAAGAAACTGATTACATAAATCAAAATTTTATGTTCAAGTCCAATTAATGCCGACCAAGTATCTGAACCTGGTTGATGTAATTCTAAAACTAAAATGGTCATAATAATTGCAATAACTGCATCTGTAAATGCTTCTAAACGATTCTTTGTCATAATTTTCTCTCCTTTCGCTTATTTTATATGGAAACATTCAAAAAAAGCAAAAGATAATCATCTGAAGTCTGATGAAATAATCAGTCTTTAGTTGGACGTGAAAAAAGTAAAAATTTGTTAAACTTTTTATATAGAAAAAACATATGAAATGAGGGAATAGTTCATGGGACAAAAAAATATAATCGGAAAAGTATTCTTGTTAATTCTTTTTCTAATCATCGCTAGCTCTGTTATCAGTCTGTTTGTTGGTTTACTAAGCGGATTCTTGTGGTTTGCAATCAAATTACTCATCCCATTGGCTATTGCTATTTGGCTAGTCCGATTGATTACAGGCACGTCCGGTAACAATAGACGATACTACTAATTATTGCACGAAAAAAGAAGAGATCTCAAAAAATATTTTCTAACTTCAACTAGAGAGCCTTCAATTTTTTATGATTTTTATTCAAAAAGTAAAAAAACCAGAGAAATTTTTCTCTGGTTTTTGCTTTGAATAAAAGTTTAATCAAGTCTGTTATCCTAATGCTACATCTAAAATCATCATAATCATAAAACCGAGCATGACACCAAATACCGCAAAGTGTCGTCGGCTTGACAACGTTTGTTGCGCTTCTGGAATCAATTCTTCTACAACAACGTAAATCATTGCACCCGCAGCAAAAGCTAGCGCATAAGGCAATAATAGCGAAACTCTCGTTACAAGCAATGCACCTAACACTCCTGCAATTGGTTCGACCACTCCCGAAGCCTGCCCATACCAAAACGCTTTTCTTCGACTTAACCCTTCTTGTCTCAATGGAATCGATACTGCTGCACCCTCAGGGAAATTTTGGATGCCTATTCCTAAAGCTACTGAAATAGCGGCTAACGTTGCTGCCTTAGGATCACTAGCATTCGTAGCTGCCCCAAACGCTACACCTACTGCCAATCCCTCTGGTATATTGTGTAATGTAATCGAAAAAACCAATAAAATCGTTCGTTTCAAATGTGTTTGGAATCCTTCTACTTCATGTTTTGGACCAAAATGCATGTGAGGTAACGTCTTATCTGCTATGTAAAGAAAGACACCCCCTAAACCAAATCCTATGCTTACAACCAACCAGGCAATGTCACCATTTTCTTCTGCCTTTGAGATTGCTGGATCTAGCAATGACCAAAAACTGGCAGCAATCATTATTCCCGAAGCAAATCCTAGCATCAAATTTAATAACTCTTTCTTGATGTCTTTAAAGAAAAATACAAGTGCTGCGCCTAGCGCTGTCATAAAATAAGTGAATCCTGTTCCCACTAATGCTTGTACCCATGGATCTAACCCTAATAACCAAGTAACCATTGATTTCTCCTTTCTCGTTTACTTATTCATCATACTAAAAAAAGTATTTTTTCGACACCTATCACAACTTATTATGTGAAAAAACGAATTAGTTGGGACAAAATAAAGAAAGAGTTATACTGAGTCTAACAAAATAAAAGGAGTGATACATCATATGTCAACCATAAATTCAGGCGTAGCTATGGTCAAAGTTTTAGAAAGTTGGGGCATTGATCATATTTATGGTATCCCTGGCGGCTCTTTTAATTCCATCATGGATGCTTTATACCAAGAAAAACACTCTGTTAAATATATTCAAGTTCGTCATGAAGAAGTAGGAGCACTTGCTGCCGCGGCAGATGCAAAATTGACTGGTAAAATTGGTGCTGTATTTGGCTCAGCTGGTCCTGGAGCTACACACTTAATCAATGGGCTGTATGACGCACAAATGGATCATGTACCAGTAGTTGCATTTCTTGGTCAAGTCGCTTCGACTGCAATGAATTATAATGCTTTCCAAGAATTAAATGAAAACCCTATGTTTGCCGATGTTAGTGTCTATAATAGAACAGTAATGACACCAGAAAGTCTCCCTCATGTAACCGACGAAGCTATCAAAGCGGCTTATAAATACAATGGTGTTGCCATAGTAACTATCCCAGTTGATTTTGGTTATGCAGATATCGAAGACCAAGAATTCAGTACAGCCTCTACACACCAGAACAATGTTTTGCTACCAAAAAAAGAGGAAGTAATCAAAGCTTTACCATACATCAGTGAAGCAAAGAAACCTGTGCTCTATATTGGCCAAGGGACTCGTGGAGGGTTTGAACAAATCAAAGCTTTCTCAGAACATTTTTCAATGCCTGTTGTTTCTTCTGTATTAGGAAAGGGGATTGTTCCAGACAACTATCCTAATTTTCTTGGTTTTGCTGGGCGTGTCGCTACCAAACCTGCAAATGAAGCATTGGCTGAAGCTGATTTAATTTTCTTCGTAGGAAGTGATTTTCCTTTTGCCAAATACTTCTTCAATCCTGATGCTAAATTTGTACAAGTAGATATTGATGCGTCAAAATTTGGTCGTCGACACCAAACTTCATTAGCTATTTTAGGAGATGCTATCACAACATTGCAAACTCTGGTTGAAGTTGGAAAATCACGTCCTTCAGATAACTGGTTACTTGCGAACCAAAAAAATAAAGAAAATTGGGTCAACTGGCTTCAATCATTTGCAACCAAAGCTGATAAGCCAATTCGTCCCGAAGCTGTATACAATGAAATCAATCGTATTGCAGAAGAATCAGCTATTTTTGTAACAGATGTCGGTAATACAACGATCCAATCTATTCGTCTATTAGATTTAAATGGTCAACAAAAGCATACAACATCTGGTTGGTTTGCCACGATGGGTTACGCCGTTCCGGCTGGGATTGCTGCAAAATTAAGTTATCCTGAACAACAAGTTTTTACACTCAGTGGTGATGGTGGATTTGCAATGGTCATGCAAGATATTATTACTCAAGTAAAATATCAATTACCTATTATCAATGTTGTTTTTTCAAATGAATCCTTTGGTTTTATCGAAGCTGAGCAAGAAGATTCTGAGCAAAATAAATTTGGCGTCTTTTTGGAAGGTGCTGATTTTGGAAAAGCAGGAGAAGCGTTGGGGGCTGATGGTTTCACAATCACTGAATTCTCACAATTGCGACCTGCATTTGATGCTGCGGCAAAATCAACTCGCCCAGTAGTCATCGATGTCAAAATTTCAGATAAGCGTCCATTACCAGTTGAAGATCTACATCTGGATCCTCGTCTTTATTCAACTGAAGAAATTGAAAGTTTCAAACAAAAATATGAAGTACATGACATGCCAGTCCTTCATGAAATTTACGAAAGTCTATAAAAAAATAGCGTATGCTCAAAAAGCATACGCATTTTTTTTGTTTTTTTATCTAAATGCATAAACAATATGAGTGATTCCAAACATCATAAAGTAAAAACCAACTAAGAAACTCAAAGTTAATGCTGAAGAAATTGGGTTAAAAAGTAACACGATACCTAAAAAGATACCTAAAATATTGATAATAACTGTAAACCAATAATATCCTGTACTGATATTTTTTGCCAGATCAGTAACAAATAAAGCAAACACCGAATCAATAATAAACCAAATAGCAAATACAAAAGGCAAGGCCATCACACCTGCATTTACGTTAAACAGCAAAAAGAGTCCAATTAGAATATCAATAATTCCAACTACTAAAGGCATTTTTGCTTTATAACCGGTTAATTCTTTCAAGCGATTACGACCAATAATTTCAAAAATTCCCTTTAAAAAAGCAAATACTGCAAATACCATAACAATTGCCACTAAATTTCCAACTGGGTCTTGAAATGATAATAGCGATACAATTACAAATAAAATACCTATCAGTAGTGATCCCCAATCAACCATTCTTCTATTTTCATTCATTTTCATACCTTCTTTCTTTTATTTACATAACTAATACTAGACGCACTTTCGACGTGCGTCAAAAGTTATGCTGTCTATCTCGCTAAAAATTTTTCAGCAAAATTTTTAAGTTCCACGTGAAACACAATTAAAATTGGTATTACCTTGAAACTTTTACCTTTCCCCTTTATAATTCTATAAGACTCAAATTCGTCAAAACTACTATAAATATAAGTGAGGAAAAAAATTGATTACTGTAAATGATGTAAGTTTGCACTTTTCAGATCGCAAACTGTTTGATGACGTTAATATTAAATTCACTCCGGGAAATTGTTATGGATTGATTGGTGCAAATGGAGCAGGTAAATCAACTTTCCTTAAAGTTTTATCTGGAGATTTACAACCTTCAACTGGGAATGTTACTTTAGGTCCTAATGAACGTATGGCTGTTTTGAAACAAAATCATTTTGATTATGAAGAATATACTGTTTTAGAAACTGTTATCATGGGACACAAACGATTGTATGAAGTAATGAAAGAAAAGGATGCTTTGTATATGAAGGAAGACTTTTCTGATGCTGACGGCATTCGTGCTGCAGAATTAGAAGGAGAGTTTGCTGAGCTAAATGGTTGGGAAGCTGAACCAGAAGCAGCAGTTTTATTACAAGGCTTAAATATCCCTGAAGAACTACACCATCAATTAATGAGTGAATTAACTGCTGGTCAAAAAGTAAAAGTTTTACTGGCGCAAACACTTTTTGGTAAACCTGATGTATTACTGCTGGACGAACCTACCAATGGACTGGATATTCAATCAATCAATTGGTTAGAAGAATTTTTAATTGAATTTGAAAACACTGTAATCGTAGTATCACATGACCGTCACTTTTTGAACAAAGTTTGTACGCACATGGCAGATTTGGACTTCGGTAAAATCAAACTTTATGTCGGAAACTATGATTTTTGGTTAGAATCTAGCCAACTTGCAACAAAACTTCAAGCAAATGCAAATGCCAAAAAAGAAGAACAAATCAAAGAACTACAAGAATTTATTGCGCGTTTCAGTGCAAATGCTTCGAAATCTAAACAAGCAACTTCACGTAAAAAAATGCTAGAAAAAATTACGTTAGATGACATTCAACCGTCTTCAAGGCGCTATCCATTTGTTGGATTTAAACCTGAACGTGAAATTGGAAATGATCTTTTACAAGTAGATAATGTGAGTGTAACCATTGATGGTAAACAAATCTTAAAAGATATATCATTTACTTTAAACAAGGAAGACAAAGTTGCTTTTATAGCAGATAATGATATCACAACTACTACATTGTTTAAAGTAATCATGGGCGAAATCAAACCCGATACTGGGACTGTTCGCTGGGGTGTAACAACCAGTCACTCTTATTTAGCGAAAGATACTACAAAAGAATTCAATACTGATTTAACGATCCTTGACTGGTTACGTCAGTATGCAAGTAAAGAAGAAGACGACAACACTTTCTTGAGAAGCTTCTTAGGACGAATGCTCTTTTCTGGAGAAGAAGTCTTAAAACCAGTTAACGTTTTATCTGGGGGAGAAAAAGTTCGCTGTATGCTTTCAAAGATGATGCTTTCAAAAGCAAACGTCTTAGTGCTCGATGATCCAACAAATCATTTAGATTTAGAGTCAATTACTGCTCTAAATGATGGATTGATGGCTTTCACTGGTTCTATCCTATTTGCTTCTCATGACCATCAATTTATCCAAACACTAGCAAACCGTATTATTGCTGTTTCTGATAAAGGTGTAATTGATCGAGCAGATACAACCTATGATGAGTTTTTAGAAAATCCTGATGTCAAGAAAAATATGGATGTATTATTTTCATAAAACCCACAAAAAAGCGTAGGGACAATTAACTGCCCTACGCTTTTTTTATTATGGATTAACGACTCGTCCCCATTGAAAAGATAGCAATGCAACCATAACCAGTATGGCTAGCAATCGTTGGTCCTAATGGATAAAGCACAATATTTTTTACTTGGATTTTTTCTTCTAATTGTTTCTTAGCTTTTTCAGCACTTTCTAAATCTCCTGCATAAGCAATATAAATGGTTTGTTCAAGAGGTGCTACAATTGATTGGATCGTTTCATCAACAATTTTTTGAATGGATTTATTTCTTCCACGAACCTTATCAACGTTTGTTAAACGTCCTGCTTCATCAACGGTAATGATAGGTTTTACACTTAAAATACTTCCTAATGTCGCACTTGTCTTAGAAATTCTTCCCCCACGCTCAAGATGTTTTAAATCATCAACAGTTACCCAAGAGCGAACTTTTAAATAATTATTCTTCAACCACTCTAAAACTTCTTCAAGAGGCTTTCCTTCTTCTTTTAATCTGGCTGCAGCTAAAACCAACAGTCCTTCACCAATACTAGCCGCCTTTGTATCAAAAACATAAATTTCTGGATTCTCGTACTCTTCCTTCAATAGCTCAACAGCTTGCATTGCACTACTATAAGAACCGCTCATTGCGCTAGAAAAAGCAACATAAAGGACAGGAATCTTTTTTTCAACATATGATCGGAAAAATTCTAAATAGCCACCCACATTTATTTGTGAAGTGGTTGGCATTGCTTCACCTTTTAATTCATTCATATATTTTTCATAATCAAAAGTTTTTCCTAAGTCGTCAATTAATTCTTCGCCATTTAGCTGGATTTTCATTGATAAAAAGTCGACATTTATTTCTTTTAATACCTGATAAGGTAAATCACAACAAGAATCAGTCACTATTTGATACACATGATTCAACTCCTTTTTTATTCTTAACCCGCCTAACTACTACATTATAACAAACGTCTTGTAATCAAAAGGAATTTATGGCTATTATTTACGAAAAAACTTGAAGCAACATGAATAAATTCAAGGTTACTTCAAGTTTCAGTTGTTTTATATTAAAAAGTTTTCCCAAGATAACTCACTTCTAAAAGAAATGTCCTGATTCAGTTATCTATATGGGCTAAAAGTGTCTTAAATTTGCGCCCACACGCTTTCTAAGATGTTTGTTTGGTTTCTATCTGGTCCAACTGAGAAAGTAGAAATACGCACGCCTACAAGCTCTGAGATACGTCTTACATAATTACGAGCATTTTCTGGTAATTCTGCTAATGTTTTACAACTAGTAATATCTTCAGACCAACCTGGTAATTCTTCATATACAGGTTTGCAACGTTTTAATTCTTTCAAGCTAGCTGGGTAATGATAAATTAATTCTCCATCTAATTCATAAGCTGTACAGATTTTTACTGTGTCTAGGCCACTTAAAACATCAATAGAGTTAAGTGAAAGGTTCGTAATCCCTGATACACGTTTTGAATGACGCATAACAACTGTATCAAACCATCCAACACGACGTGGTCGGCCAGTTGTTGTACCATATTCCCGACCAACTTTACGAATTTGTTCACCAGTTTCATCAAATAATTCAGTTGGGAAAGGACCATCGCCTACACGTGAAGTATAAGCTTTACATACACCAACCACTTTATTGATTTTTGATGGGCCAACGCCACTACCAATTGTTACGCCTCCAGCAACTGGATTAGATGAAGTAACAAATGGATATGTTCCTTGATCAATATCCAACATAACACCTTGTGCACCTTCGAATAACACGCGCTTCCCAGCATCTAACGCATCATTTAAAATGACTGAAGTATCTGTC
Organism: Enterococcus sp. AAFC-DPL-6103; assembly: GCF_058216595.1. NCBI lineage: Bacteria > Bacillati > Bacillota > Bacilli > Lactobacillales > Enterococcaceae > Enterococcus > Enterococcus sp. AAFC-DPL-6103. The sequence continues at coordinate 14,994 of NZ_CM177102.1, read as the reverse complement.
ACATATTGTTTGATTTGTTGACCATACTCATAATATTCTTCAAAAATTTCTTCGAATGAAATTGGTTCAGAGTCAAACATTTTAACAAATTGACGATTTTTGTCTTCTAAATTCATACGTAAACGTTCTTCAAAAATTTCTTTATCTAATAAATCTGCGATTCGAATCCCTACACGTGCTGCTTTATCCATGTATGCAGGTCCGATTCCTTTGATCGTTGTTCCAATTTTATTCTCGCCTTTCGCATCTTCTTGCAATTGATCTAATTTAATGTGGTATGGCAAGATGACATGCGCACGGTCAGAAATTCTTAAATTGTCCGTCGTAATATCTTTTTCGTGTAGATAGGCAAGCTCTTTTACTAAAGATTTAGGATTAACAACAACACCATTCCCAATCACACTGATTTTATCTTTGTAAAAAATCCCAGAAGGAATTAAATGCAGTTTATACGTAACACCACTAAATTTAATTGTATGTCCTGCATTATCGCCACCTTGGTAACGTGCGATTACTTCTGCGTTCTCACTAAGGAAGTCAGTGATTTTTCCTTTCCCTTCATCGCCCCATTGTGTACCTACTACTACTACAGATGACATTCGAACACCTCATTTTATATTATTTGATCCTGAACTATTGTACCAATTTACACCTATATATTCAAACAAAATCGAATGATATTTTATTTTATTTCGTAAAAACGGTTTATTTACGAACAATTTACTAATTATTTAAAAAATTTCTATAATAAAAAAGCTCGGCTTTACTGTCTACACAATAAAACCAAACTTTTCTCAAATAAAATCATTTAGAATTCTTCCCTTGGTGAAAGTGAAGAAAACTTATTGTATTCTTTTATAAAAAGTAACTCAACAGTCCCACGTGCGCCACTTCGGTTTTTTTCAATGATCACTTCGATTACATTATCATTTTGCGGTTCTGTCGCCTCTCCGTCTTCGCCGCCTTCACGATCATAATAGTCATCACGATATAAGAACGCCACGATATCGGCATCTTGCTCAATGGATCCAGATTCCCGGATATCACTAAGAACTGGACGTTTATCTTGTCTCTGTTCTACACCACGTGAAAGTTGGGATAAAGCAATGACAGGTACTTTTAACTCTTTTGCCAATTTTTTCAGCTGACGTGAAATATCAGACACTTCTTGTTGGCGATTTTCTCGTCCACTTCCTTCAATCAATTGTAGGTAATCAATCAAGATTAACCCTAAATTTCCTTTTTCTTGTGCCAGTTTTCTACACTTCGCACGAATTTCAGAAATTTTAATACCCGGAGTATCATCAATATAAATATTTGCTCGTGACAAGCTTCCCATAGCGACAATTAAGTTGGACCACTCTTCTTCTGACAACTGTCCCGTTCGTAAATGACTAGCTTCAATAGATCCTTCTGCACAAAGCATACGATTTACTAACGATTCCGCACCCATTTCTAAACTAAAAATTGCTACAGAACGATCTGTTTTTGTTCCCACATTTTGAGCAATGTTCAGAGCAAATGCTGTTTTACCTACTGCAGGACGAGCAGCAATAATAATTAATTCTTCCGCTTGGAACCCTGCAGTCATTTTATCTAAACCTTGATACCCTGTCGGCAAACCAGTAATCTCTTCATTATTTTGTGCAAGCTGATCTATATTTTCAATCGTAGAGTTCAAAACTTCTGCAATTGATAAAAAACCACTACGATTTCTTTTTTCAGATACTTCTAAAATACTTCGTTCCGCATCATCTAAAATCGACTGAACTTCTTCACCTTGCTCGAAACCCTTAGTTACAATTCCAGTTGCGGTTTGGATTAAATTTCGCAGTAAAGATTTTTCTTCAACAATTTTGGCATAATAAGCCACATTTGCAGCTGTAGGTACTGCCAAAGCAAGTTCTGAAAGGTAACTCAATCCTCCGGCATCTTCTAAAAGATTTCCTTGCTCTAATCGATCTTTCACAGTCACAACGTCTATTGCTTCATTCCGATCATTCAATTCAATCATTGTTTCAAAAATAATTTGATGACCACGACGATAAAAATCTTTTGGCTCTATGTATTCCATGGCATCAATGATCGTTTCTGCATCAAGAAAAACAGAGCCTAAGACTGCTTGTTCCGCTTCAATATTTTGCGGTGGGATTCGATCCTGCCACACTTCACTCATACTTATCGCTCCTTGTCTTCAGTTGCTTCATTTTACAAGAAAATAACTGAAATGTACACCGTAAGAAAGGAGGTGTGACAAGGAATTGTCATACCTCCTTTCTCCAAATAAATAGTGTTTCCCAAGCAACGCCTCAGATAATTCATAATTGTTCAAAAACATGTGGAGCTATTTTTGACAGTTTTTTTTTTCGAAGCTGATCATTTGGAGCCACAACTTTATTCACGGTGTTCTCAAAACAGCCGCTTTGTACTTTTTATTCTTGTATAACATGTACCTTAATTATCGCAGTTACATCATGATGCAATTTAACTGGCACATTGGTGTAACCTAAAGCTCTGATCGGTGTTTCCAATTCTATTTTTCGTTTATCAATTTTTACTTTATATTGTTTGTTCAAGCCTTCTGCAATTTGTTTTGATGGAATTGATCCAAACAAACGACTGTCTTCACCAGCTTTTGCTTTGATTTCAACAACTGTGTCTTCTTTTTCAAGAAAATCTTTTAATTTTTTTGCTTCAGCTAAAATTTCTGCTTCATGCTTTTCCTGCGCTTTTTTCTGTCCAGCTAATTGACTGATGCTTCCTTTATTAGCTTCCTTGGCTAAATTATTTTTTAATAAATAGTTTTGTGCATATCCAGTTGGAACTTCTTTAACGTCCCCTTTTTTGCCTTTTCCTTTTACATCTTGTAAGAAAATTACTTTCATTTGGCCTACTCCTTATCATATATTTGATTTATATTGTTATGAATTGCTGCCAATAACTGCTCTTTTGTTTCTTCAACCGTGGTATTTTCCAATTGTGTCGCTGCATTAGTAAAATGGCCACCGCCACCTAAAGATTCCATGATGAGTTGGACATTGATTGTTCCGCTACTTCTTGCACTAATCCCAATCAAGCCATCCGTTCGCTTAGTAATAACAAATGCAGCATTAATATCAATCATTGACAGCAGTGTATCAGCTGTTTTAGCGGCAATAACACTATTATACTCTTTCTCATTTGTTCCTGCTGTTACAACAATATCTTCTGTCACATACTCACTGTGCGCAATTAGATCACTGATTTCTAAGTAAGTATCTAAATCAGAACTTAATAAATATTGTACTAATGATGCATCTGCTCCGCAAGACCTTAAATAACTAGCCACATCAAATGTTCGAGCTGTAGTTCTCACATTAAAACTATTCGTGTCTACAGTCATCCCAGCAAGCAAAAGAGTTGCTTCAAAACGATCAAGTTTATTGATTCTCGTACTTTGATATTGAATCAATTCTGTGACCAATTCTGAGGCTGATGACGCGGAGGATTCAATATAAGTTAATAATGGTTTATTGGGAAATTCTTCTCCTCGTCGATGATGATCAATGATAACAATTTTGTCAAATTGGTCGTATAAGCTCTGTGAGATTGATAATGACGGTTTATGATAATCTACCATAACTAACAAATCATTATCCTGTTTAATCTCCATCGCTTGCTCTGGCGAAATTATTTGAGCTTCTAGTTCTGGATGCTTATGAATTTCTTCTAAACATCTGGAAACATCTGGTATAATTTCGTCTTCATTAATCACAACATATGCTTTTTTTTGATTGAATCGTGCCAAACAACTAACACCGAAAGCAGAACCTAAAGCATCCATATCTGGAAAACGATGTCCCATAATAAACACATCACTTGTTTCCGTAAATATTTTCCGTAATGCAGTACTCATTGCACGGGATCTTACTCTTGTTCTTTTTACATTTTTTGCTGATTTCCCACCATAGTAAGTTGGTTTTGATCCCTCATGAACTTCTTTAACAACAACTTGGTCGCCCCCGCGAACTAGAGCAATATCTAAATTATTCTGCGCTTCATCGCCAATTTCTTCTAACGTTTTTTGCCCATATGCAACACCCATGCTTAGTGTAATCGGTAAATTTTGTTTCTCCGCTTCAGCTCTCAATCGGTCCAACAAATCGAATTTCTTTTCCATCATCTTTTTTAAGTCAATCATTTGTGCAAAAAAGAAAAAACGCTCTGCGTTTATTCTCTTATAAAAAATATGATATTCGTCCATCCAATCAGAAATCAAGGTGGTAATGAATGAATTTAGATAAGAAATTTCTTTATCATCTAATTTATCAATTGCATCTGCATAGTTATCAATTGACAAAATTCCAATCACGGGTTGTACATTTGTTTGATGCAATTTTAATAATTGATTTTGTGTAACGTCACTGAAGTAAATAACCCCTTTGATTGTATCTAAATCAAACTGAAAGGTTTTATCTGCTAAATATAATTGATTTTTATTTTTTTCCTTTGCAGAGAAAAAAGCATCCAATAATTCAGTTTCCGATAACGCACTCTTATCTTTTATATCTAGAGCAAAGGGATTTAACCATTCGATTTTTTGTGTTGTTGGCTGGTAAGCGATTACCCCTACAGGCATAATTTCTGAAACATATGCAAGGTTGGTTTCTGCCACAGTTGATGCTTGTTGAATTTTCTCTCGATTCCTTAAAACTAACCATCGACTCACTTTCAACCAATAACGGAACCAAAGCGCATTCATGATCAGTACAATTAATGCACTAATTAATCGAAATGGAAACACTAGAATGACCGTAACTTCAATTAGAATAAATAAAAAAAAGAAGAATGGTTTAGGGGTAAAATTTAAATTTTCATTTTCCATGTTCTCCCTCCCACTAATAATTAGTTCAATTTTACCATATTTTCATCATTACAAGCGACTAACATCTATATTGCTCACTAAATCAAAAACTAGTTCTCTTTTATATAAAAAAGAAGCAACAACCTTTTAGGTTGTTGCTTCAACTTTTACAATTTATTAGTCTTCACTAACGAAAGGTAGTAAGCCCATAATACGAGCGCGTTTAATTGCAACAGTAAGTTTACGTTGGTTTTTAGCGCCAGTACCAGTTACACGACGTGGCAAAATTTTACCGCGTTCTGAGATAAATCTTTTTAGCAATTCGATATCTTTATAATCGATATATTCAATATGATTAGCAGCAATGTAGTCTACTTTACGACGTTTACGTCCGCCTCTTCTTTGTTGTGCCATTCTATTTCCCTCCTATCAATTCGTTTAGAATGGTAAATCATCATCTGAAATGTCAATCGTTGAACTTGAACCAAATGGATCAGTTGTATCACGATCAAAATCAGGCATACCGTTGGATGATTGAGATGTTTGATTAAAGTTATTGTTTCCACCAAATGTGTTTGTTGATTGGTTTGAGCTTTGATACCCGCCACTTTGTTGACGATTCTCTGATGCAGAACGAGATTCCAATAATTGGAAGTTATCAGCTACTACTTCTGTAACATAAACTTTTTGTCCTTGTTGATTATCATAAGAACGTGTTTGAATACGTCCGGTAACACCTAAGAGTGTACCTTTACGTGCATAGTTAGCCATTGTTTCTGCTGATTTACGCCAAATAACGCAGTTAATAAAATCAGCCTCTCGATTTCCACTTTGGTTTGTAAAATTACGATTTACGGCCAGAGTAAACGTTGCTACTGCAGTTCCGTTTGATGTATATCGTAAATCCGGATCTTTAGTCAGACGTCCAACTAGTACAACATTATTAATCAAAACAGCCATCTCCTCTCATCGTTTTCTTTTGTTCCATGTGAAACAAATTAAGCTTCTTCTTTAACAATCATGTGACGAACGATATCGTCGTTGATTTTAGCAAGACGATCAAACTCATTGATTGCACTTGCATTTGATGGAGAAGACACTTTAACGATGTGATAGATACCTTCACGGTAACCGTTAATTTCATAAGCTAAACGGCGTTTTTCCCAATCTTTAGATTCGATAACTTCAGCTCCGTTATCTTTTAAGATTGTATCGAAACGTTCGATTAAAGCAGTTTTTGCTTCTTCATCAATGTTTGGACGAATAATATACATGATTTCATATTTCGTATTTTCCATTGATTTCACCTCCCTATGGACTTTAGGCTCTTGTTATTCCAAGAGCAAGGAGAGTTTTCTAATATAATTAGACTACTCACAATCTTTAATTATACACGTAAGCCACTCTTTGCGCAACAAAAAAATAAGAGTACCTTAAAAATTAAGGTACTCTTATTATACATGATTTTCAAAGAAAATTTTTATTCTTCTGTTGTTTCTTCTACATCATTTTCTGAATTTACATCTGCAACTTCTTCAATCGCTTCAGGTTCAACTGCTGCCATCGTTACAACTTTCGTATCAGCTTCCATTTTCATTAAACGAACACCTAATGTTGAACGACCAGTTTGAGAGACAGTTGATACATTAAATCGAATAATGACACCTTTATCCGTAATCAACATGATATCCTCTTCACCAGTAACAGTCGTTAATCCTGCCAAAGGACCATTCTTTTCTGTAATATTAGCCGTCTTAATTCCTTTACCACCACGACCTTTTACAGGATACTCGGATACTTTTGTGCGTTTTCCATATCCTTTTTCTGTAATTACAAGAACTTCATGATTTTCTGTCATCAAAGCTGCGCCAATGACATAGTCTTCTTCCCTTAAACGAATTCCCCTTACACCAGAAGCTGTTCTACCCATATCACGGATAGCCTCTTCTTTGAACGTAACAGAGTAACCATTGTGTGTTCCAATAATAATGTTCGATTCGCCATTTGTTAGTAAGACATTGACTAACTCATCACCATCTTTTAATCCGATGGCGATCAAACCATTACTTCTAATATTAGAAAATGCTGTCACCGCTGTCCGTTTTACAGTTCCGAGGCGAGTAGTAAAGAACAGATAATGGCCTTCTTCTGCCTTCCCTGTCACAGCAATAATTGCTTGGATTTTTTCACTAGAATCAATTCCAAGTAAATTAATAACAGGAATTCCTTTAGCAGTTCTCCCATATTCTGGAATTTCATATCCTTTTGCACGATATACTTTTCCATTGTTCGTGAAGAATAGTAAAGTATCATGGGTTGAACAAGATACTAGATTTTTTACAAAATCATCATTATGAACGCCCATACCTTGTACACCACGTCCACCACGTCTTTGGGCTCTAAATTCGTTATTAGCAACACGTTTGATGTAACCATTATTTGTCAAAGTAATAACGATTTCTTCTTCTTCGATTAAATCTTCATCTTCTAGGCTCAAAACTTCACCAACTAAAAGTTCTGTCCGACGTTTATCGCCAAAACGTTGATTTAACTCAGCAAGTTCCGTTTTGATGATTTCAGTAATTCGTTCTGGTCTAGCTAAAATATCTGTCAAATCTGCAATTAGTTTTAGTAACTCTTGATATTCATTTTCGATTTTTTCACGTTCTAAACCAGTTAATCTACGAAGACGCATATCTAATATGGCTTGTGCTTGACGATCTGACAAAGCAAATCGTTCAATCATTGTTGCTTTTGCAATATCGTCAGATTTTGATCCACGAATAATAGCAATAATTTCATCAATATGATCTAACGCAATTCGTAAACCTTCTAAAATGTGTGCTCTTGCTTCAGCTTTTTCTTTGTCAAAAATTGTACGACGTGTAATTACTTCACGCTGATGTTCAACATAATTTTCAAGAATTTCTTTCAAACTTAAAACTTTTGGAACACCTTTTTCAATTGCTAACATATTGAATCCAAACGAGTTTTGTAGTGAAGTCATTTTATATAAGTTGTTCAAAATAACAGAAGCACTAGCATCACGGCGAATATCAATAACAATACGCATTCCTTCACGAGAAGATTCATCTCGTAAATCAGTAATTCCTTCAATTCGCTTATCCCTATGAAGTTCAGAAATTCGTTCAATTAGTTTCGCTTTATTTACCATGTATGGTAATTCTGTAACTAAAATTCGTTCTTTCCCATTTGGCATTTCAGTGATTTCAACTTTTGCACGAACAGTAATTGATCCTTTACCTGTTTCATATGCACGGCGTATTCCAGATTTCCCCATAACTAGACCACCAGTTGGAAAATCAGGTCCGGGTAACACTTCCATTAGTTCATTTGTCGTAACTTCTGGGTTTTCTATCAATAAATCAATTGCTGCCACAACTTCTGATAAATTATGTGGTGGAATGTTTGTTGCCATTCCTACCGCAATACCAGTTGTTCCATTGACCAAAAGGTTAGGGAACCGAGCAGGAAGAACTTCTGGTTCCTTTTCCGTATCATCATAGTTACTTTGGAAATCAACTGTATTTTTGTTAATGTCTCTTAGCATTTCCATAGCAATCTTACTCATTCGAGCTTCTGTATAACGCATTGCGGCAGCTCCGTCACCGTCTACAGAGCCAAAGTTTCCATGACCGTCAACTAGCATATAGCGATAGCTAAATGGCTGAGCCATCCGAACCATAGATTCATAAATAGCACTGTCACCGTGGGGATGGTATTTACCCATAACATCCCCAACAATTCTGGCTGATTTTTTATGTGGTTTATCAGGTGTCACACCTAATTCATTCATTCCGTACAAGATACGACGATGAACTGGTTTCAATCCATCTCGAACATCAGGTAATGCACGAGCTACAATAACACTCATTGCATAATCGATGAAGGAGTCTTTCATTTCATTGGTTAGATTGACATCATGGATGTTTTCACTAAATTTTTCACTCACAATTCTTTTCCCCCTTCATGATTAAATATCTAAGTTTTTAACGTAGTGTGCATTCTCTTCAATGAACGCACGTCGAGGTTCTACGCGATCTCCCATCAGCATTTCAAAAATTTGGTCTGCAGCAATTGCATCATCTACAGTTACACGAGCCATCATTCGATTAGCAGGATCCATGGTTGTTTCCCATAGTTGATGGTCATCCATTTCCCCTAGACCTTTATAACGCTGAACATTTGGTTTAGGTGATGAAGGTAAGGTCGCAATAATATTTTTCAAGTCCTCTTCTGCATTTTTTCCAGGCTGAACATAAGTGATTTTCTTTCCTTGTTTTACCCCGTATAAAGGTGGTTGTGCAATATAAACATAGCCTGCCTCTACGATTGGACGCATGTAACGATAGAACAGTGTTAATAGTAATGTTCTGATATGAGCGCCATCGACATCGGCATCGGTCATGATGACTAATTTGTGATAACGTGCCTTTGATACATCAAAATCTGCTCCAAACCCTGTACCCATTGCTGTAAATAATGAACGAATTTCCTCATTGGCTAAAATTTTATCCATACTTGCTTTCTCGACGTTTAAAATTTTCCCACGAATTGGCAAAATTGCTTGGAACTGTCGATCACGTCCTTGTTTTGCTGATCCTCCCGCAGAGTCTCCTTCGACGATGAATAATTCACACTTTTCAGGGTCATTACTTGAACAATCCGCTAATTTTCCTGGTAAATTACTAATTTCTAGTGCGCCTTTGCGTCGAGTAACTTCACGTGCCCGTTTAGCAGCTAAACGTGCTTTAGATGCTAGTAATCCCTTATCAACGATTTGTCGCCCAACACTTGGATTTTCAAGTAAAAATTTCATAAAATGTTCACTAAACAAGCGGTCTGTTACAGTACGAACTTCAGAATTCCCTAGTTTTGTTTTCGTTTGACCTTCAAACTGTGGATCGGGATGTTTAATTGAAATAACAGCTGTTAAACCTTCGCGAACATCTTCTCCAGTTAAATTGTCATCATTTTCTTTCATCAATTTTTGTTTTCTTGCATAGTCATTAACAACGCGTGTCAGTGCCGTTTTAAATCCAGATTCATGTGTTCCACCTTCATATGTATGAATATTATTGGCAAAACTCATAATATTTGAATGATAACCATCTGTATACTGCATTGATACTTCGACTGTGATATCTTGCTGCTCACCTTCCAAATAAACTGGCTCTGGGAACAAGACATTTTTACTGTTATTTAAAAATTCGACGTAGCTCTTAATACCACCGTCATAATGATATTCTTTAATAACCGGTTCTTCTTCACGCTTGTCTTCAATTGAAATATGCATGCCACGATTTAAGAAAGCTAATTCTCTAATACGTGTTGCCAATTTATTAAAATCAAAAACAGTTGTTTCAGTGAATATTTCTGGATCTGGAATAAAATGAACAGTTGTTCCATGACGATCAGTTGTGTCAATAATCTTCAAATCATCGACAACTGCACCTCGACGATATTCTTGATAATAAACATTTCCATCTTTATAAACTCTGACATCTAACGACGTAGACAATGCATTAACAACAGAAGATCCTACACCATGAAGACCACCAGACACCTTGTATCCGCCACCGCCAAATTTACCTCCAGCATGCAAAATAGTAAAAACTGTCTCAACAGCAGGACGACCTGTTTTAGCCTGAATACCAACAGGTATACCACGACCATCATCAATGACTGTTATGCTGTTGTCCTTTTCAATAATTACATGAATAGAAGTAGCAAAACCAGCTAATACTTCATCAATTGAATTATCAACGATTTCCCATACTAAGTGGTGTAATCCTTCTGAGCTTGTTGTCCCAATATACATCCCTGGACGTTTACGAACGGCTTCCAGTCCTTCTAATACTTGAATCTGACTGGCATCATATTCTTTAGCGCGATCCACTAAACTTTTTTCTTCTGTCATTCAGTTTCGTCTCCTTTTATTTTTCCCTGTTGAACATAGAATATTTCTGGCTCAACGGTCATTTTATTTTTTACATGGTCAAGTGTTGTCGTTGTTAAAAAAGTTTGGACTTTTCCTTCAATAGTCTCCAACAAATGTAATTGGCGGTTATCATCTAATTCACTCATCACATCATCCAATAACAAAATTGGATACTCACCTGTCTCTTCTTTAATCAAATCGATTTCGGCCAATTTTACACTTAAAGCAGTAGTTCTCTGCTGTCCTTGTGAACCATAAATTTGAACGTTTTTTTCATTGATAAAAAAATGAAGGTCATCTCGATGGGGTCCTACTGTTGTCGTACCTCGAAATAGATCCTTTTTTTGATTTTTCACTAATTCTTCTAAAAATTGTTTTTGAATTTGTTCTTGTGTTTGATTTTCTAAAGAATTAAGCGTAGTCACATATTCAATTCTTAGCTGTTCTTTTTGATGCGTGATTTGTTGATGTAGTGAATTGGCCCAAAATTCTAATCTTTTAATAAATTGGCTTCTAGCTTTTAACACTTTACTTCCAAAGTCTGCCAATTGTTCCGATAAAATATCTAGATAAAGCAAATCTGATTGTTTTTTTTCACTCAATTGCTTTAAATATTGATTTCTTTGTTTCAAAATTGACTGATATTGAACCAAATTATACAGATAAATAGGATTAATTTGGCCTAATTCCATATCTAAAAATTTTCGTCGTATCTGAGGGCTACCTTTCACTAATGATAAATCTTCTGGTGCAAATAAAATGACATTTAGCTGCCCAACATAACTACTTAATTTTTTTTGTTCAATATGATTGATTTTAGTTTTACGTCCTTTTTTAGATAGTAAAATCTCTAAAGGAAGTTTAGAAGAACCTTTACTAATTTCTCCCTGAACAAGCGCTTGTTCTTGTTCCCAGCCAATTAGTTCCTGCTCACTGGTTGTACGATGACTTCGTGTCATAGCCAGTACATAAATGCTTTCTAATAGATTCGTCTTTCCTTGAGCATTCTCCCCCAAAAAAATAATCAAATTCTTGGAGAAATCCATAGTTAATTCATCATAGTTTCTATAATTTTTAAGGTGGAGCTTATTCAGCCTCATTATTCACTTTTCCTTTTTTTACCATAAAAAAAGTTCCTACATCTGGAACTTCAATCATCATCCCGGGATAAAGTTTTCTTCCACGACGGTTTTCTGGTTCACCGTCAACTAAAACAGTATTTTCAGCTAAATACCACTTTGCTTGGCCACCACTACCAATAACAGTAGTTTCTTTCAACATTTGGCCCAACGTCATAAATTCTGTTTCTAAAATGACTTGTTGTTTCAATATCCATCCCTCATTTTCATTATTAAACATAGCATTATTATACCTTTTTTTGAGGAATAAAACAAATTTTCCCACATATTTTCAAATATAAGAAGATTTAATTCTAAAAAGGTCTTTTGAATAAAAAGAAACAGAAAGCCTTAAAATTGATTTTAGGGCCCTCTGTTTAAAAATTTATTTTTTCTATTTCTTTTCAAAGTATTTTGCAAAAGAGTGAAAAAAAGATTAATTTGTTCGAACTGGCGTGATTAATTGAATAAATTGAACACCTTCTTCAGCTGGTTCTAGTGTGAACGGACGAATAGCTGAAATGAATTTAACTTTGATACTCATATCCCCAAATGCACGTAAAGCAGCTTTCATGTAGTCTGGATTAAATGAAATTTCTAATGGATCTCCACTACTAGTCGTATAAGTTAGGCTTTCTTCTACTTTACCAATTTCAGGTGAGTTTCCATATAACACAACTGAATCTGGATTAATAGATAGACGAACAATGTTATTGCGACCTTCATGAGACAATAATGAAGCACGTTCAATCGCAGCTAATAAGCTTGGTACTGAAAATTCAACTTCTGTGTTAAAGCTTGATGGGATTAAACGATTTGTATCAGGATAGTTTCCTTCTAGTAAACGAGAATAGAAGAACATTGTTTCTGTCTTAAAGAGTACTTGGTTTTCCATGATACTAATTTCAACAATCTCTTCTTCGTTTGTCAACGAGCGAGAAAGTTCTGTCAAGCTTTTACCAGGGATAACAATATCAAAATGATCAGCTGTTTGTTCTACTGGTATAACTCGTTGACTTAAACGATGTGAATCTGTAGCAACAGCCAATAAAGATTCATCCGATAAAATTAAATGCACCCCAGTTAAAATTGGGCGACTTTCATGTTGAGAAACAGCAAAAACTGTTTCATTAATCAGTTTATTTAATACATGTACTGGTAATTTCATTTGGTTATGACTTTCAACAACTGGTAAATGTGGGTAATTATCTGCATCTAATCCATTGACAGTAAAGTTAGCTTTACCAGAAGTAATTGCTACCTGTTTATTTTCTAAAACTTCCAAAGTAAAATTTTCTTCCGGTAAACGACGAATAATTTCACTGAAAAAGCGTGCTTGTAAAACAATTGAACCTGTAGATTCAATTTGCATTTGAGCTTTTTCGTTTTCAACAGATAAAAGTGTTTCAATTGAGATATCTGCGTTGCTCCCTGTTAAAGTTAAACCTTCTTCAGTTAACGTGATTTTGACCCCAGTTAAAATTGGGATAGTCGTTTTACTTGAGATAGCTCTTTGAACAGTTTGTAGTTCTTGCATAAAGCTAGCTCGATTTAAAGTAACTTTCATGATGAATCTCCTTTTGATTAGTTAATTTATTATTAGTTAATTAAAATAATAAAAGTAATAGGGCATGTTAATTTTGTGGAAAACTAGTGAAACCATAATTGTCCGTAGAAAAAAAGACTGTGGACAAACTGTGGATAAAAAAAGAAAAACTTTCATATTTATCCACAAACTAATTAAGTAAGAAATTTTTGATTTCTGAAACTTCATTTTGCATGCTCATGCTTGAATCCATCAAATGTTGAATTTTTTCATGTGCATGGATGACAGTTGTATGATCTTTTCCGCCAAATTCAGCACCAATTTTTGGTAATGAACTGTCTGTGAGCTCGCGTGCAAGATACATCGCAATTTGACGTGGAACAACAATAGACTTGACACGTTTCTTCCCTTTTAAATCTTTCAGCTGAACATGGTAATACTTAGCAACTTCTTCTTGGATTTGTAAAATAGTCAATTGAGAATGACCTTTTCCAGATTTTAATGTCTTTAAAGCATCAGCGGCCAAGCTAGTTGAAATATCTGAGCTATTGATTGCGGCAAAAGCTTGAACTCGAACCAAAGCTCCTTCAAGTTCGCGAATGTTCGAGTCTATTTGACCTGCAATATAACTTAAGGTGTCATCTGGGATCTCTAATTGCTCAGCAGCAGCTTTTTTTCGTAAAATTGCTGTTCTAGTTTCCAGATCTGGTGGCGTGATATCGACAGAAAGTCCCCAAGCAAAGCGTGAAACTAGGCGTTCCTGTAGTTTTGGAATTTCATTGGGCAAACGATCACTTGTTAATACGATTTGTTTACCTTCATTGTACAGTGCATTAAATGTATGGAAAAATTCCTCTTGGGTAGCTTCTTTTTCTGCAAAAAATTGAATGTCATCTACTAATAGTAAATCAACATTCCGATATTCTTGGCGAAATTCTTCAGCAGTTTTATTTTGGATTGAATTGATAAAATCATTTGCGAAAGTTTCGCTGCTTACATATTTTACTTTTGCATTTGGTTGGCTTAACAACATTTGATGACCAATTGCATGCATCAAGTGAGTTTTACCCAAACCAACACCACCATAAAAGAAGAGTGGATTATAAATAGATCCAGGATCTTCTGCTACAACTAATGCTGCAGCATGCGCCATTTGGTTTCCTTTACCTATGACAAATGTATCAAAAGTGTATTTAGGATTTAACATGGCTTTTTTTATCGGGGCAACGACAGCTGGCTTCTCATTTTTTTCAATAACGATTTCTTCTTGTTCAATCTCATCACCAGTGACAAAACGTGGAATAATTTCATCTTCAGTCAACATATAGCCAACTTCAACAATTTTTGTAGCTAGATTTTTCTCCCAATATTCTTTGTGAATCTTACTTGGAACCTCTAAGACAAATTGATGCTTGTCTAGTGAGCGAGGTATTGCAGTTTCAATCCAAGTATTATAACTCGCTGGAGATAAATCTCTTTGATAAGTAGTTTTTAATTCGTTCCATAAAGCATCGAGGGATACCAT